>NZ_JBFTHI010000013.1:0-117122 GCF_056394165.1 Arthrobacter sp. 10T416
TCTTCCGGATCAGCCGGAGGCCGTTGGGGATGCCGACAGTGATCGGGTCCGGTGAACTAAGGAGATTGTCACATGGCTATGTGGGGCGCAGATGTTACTCAGCTCAAGGCACTGGGAACCAAGTTGCAGGCCGGCGCGCAGGAGATCGACAACCAGCGGTCGCTGCTGACCAAGGCCCTGGCGGCCACCGACTGGAAGGGTCCGGACGCCGACAAGTTCCGTAACGACTGGTCCGGTGAGCACACGGCCAACCTGAACCGGGTGTCGCAGGCCCTGCAGCAGGCCAGCCAGATGGCTACCCGCAACGCCAGCGACCAGGAAAGCGCTTCCCTCCGCTAAGCACGCTTCAACGAAAGGCCCGGACGCACCGCGTCCGGGCCTTTCGCGTTCCCGGGTTCCGGCGGGTCCGGCCGGTGAACGGACAACGTCGGTGATGTAGGGCAGGATAGGTCTGTGAGCACAGGGAAGACAGCAGCAGAGACCGAAACCCGCAGCGCTGACGGGGAACTGGTCCCCTCCGAAGCCGTCCGGGCGGAGTACGAGGACCTGGTCGAGGCAGTCCGGAAGCACCGCTTCGCGTACTACCAGGAGGACGCCCCGACCATCTCCGACGCCGAATTCGACGAGCTCTTCCGGCGGCTGGAGACCATCGAGGCCATGCACCCCGAACTCGTGGCCAACGATTCCCCCACCCAGGAGGTCGGCGGCGAAGTCTCCGCCGCCTTCGCCGCCGTCGAACACCTGACCCGGATGTACAGCCTCGAGGATGTGTTCTCGCTCGAGGAGCTGGAGGCCTGGATCGCCAAGGCCGAGGCCGGGGTCGCCAAACTCGGCAACGGTGGCAACCCGCCGTCGTGGCTCACTGAACTCAAGATCGACGGCCTGGCCGTTAACCTGCTGTACCGCGACGGAGTACTGGTCCGGGCGGCCACCCGCGGCGACGGCTTCACCGGCGAGGACATCACCCACAACGTCCTGACCATCAAGGAAATCCCGCAGCAGCTCACGGGCACGAACTTCCCGGCCGAGATGGAAATCCGCGGCGAGGTCTTCATCCCGTCCAAGGCGTTCGCGGAATTCAACGAGGCCCTGATCGAGGCCGGCAAGGCGCCGCTGGCCAACCCGCGCAACGCCGCCGCCGGCTCACTGCGGCAGAAGGACCCGGCGGAGACCGCCAAGCGGCCGCTCAAGATGTACGTCCACGGAATCGGGGCCCGCGACGGCCTGGAGACGGTCAGCCAGTCGGACACCTACCGTCAGCTTGCCGACTGGGGCCTGCCCACCAGCCCCTACTTTGAGGTGCTGCCCGGCCTGAAGGAAGTGCTGGACTTCATCCGGCGCTACGGGGACAAACGGCACAGCCTCAGCCACGAGATCGACGGCATTGTGGTCAAGGTGGACGACCTCGCCACCCAGCGTGCTCTGGGCTACACCTCGCGGGTCCCGCGCTGGGCTGTGGCGTACAAGTACCCGCCCGAAGAGGTCAACACCAAGCTGCTGGACATCGCCGTCAATGTCGGCCGGACCGGCCGGGTCACGCCCTTCGGCATTATGGAGCCGGTCAAGGTCGCCGGCTCCACCGTCAGCATGGCCACCCTCCACAACCAGGACGTGGTCAGGGCCAAGGGCGTCAAGATCGGAGACATTGTTGTGCTCCGAAAGGCAGGGGACGTCATCCCGGAGATTGTCGGGCCGGTGCTTGCGCTCCGGGACCAGCAGGACCCGCCGGTCCGGGACTTTGTTATGCCCACCGAATGCCCCTCCTGCGGCACACCGCTGGCACCCGGCAAGGAGGGCGACGTGGACATCCGCTGCCCCAACGCCCGTTCCTGCCCGTCGCAGCTGCGCGAGCGCGTGTTCCACGTGGCCAGCCGCGGAGCCTTCGACATCGAGGCGCTCGGCTGGGAGGCCGCGATCGCCCTGACCCAGCCCACCGAACCTGAGGTTCCGCCGCTGAGCACAGAGGCGAATCTGTTCCGGCTCAAACCCGAAGACCTCGCCGGGGTCCGGATCCGCCGCGAAAAGCGCTCCAAGGGCGTGCCCACCGGCGAATTCGAGCTGGTGCCCTACTTCTACACCAAGGGCACGGCCAAGGCGCCGTCCAAGCCGACGGCCACCACCGAAAAGCTGTTCAGTGAGCTCGAGAAGGCCAAAACCCAGCCGCTCTGGCGGGTCCTGGTGGCGCTGTCCATCCGGCACGTCGGACCCCGGGCGTCCCGGGCCCTGGCCACCGCGTTCGGCACCATGGACGCCATCCGGCAGGCGTCCGAGGAGGAACTGGCCAACGTCGACGGCGTGGGCCCGGTCATCGCCGTGGCGCTCAAGGAGTGGTTCGCCGAGGACTGGCACCGCGAAATCGTCGACACCTGGGCCGCCGACGGCGTCCGGATGGAAGACGACCGCGACGAGTCCACCCCGCGGACCCTCGAAGGCCTGACCGTGGTGGTCACCGGCAGCCTCGAAGGGTTCAGCAGGGATGAGGCCAAGGAAGCGATCCTCATCCGCGGCGGCAAGGCGGCCGGTTCCGTCTCCAAGAACACCAGCTACGTCGTAGCCGGGGAGAACGCCGGGACCAAGCTGGACAAGGCAGAGCAGCTGGGCCTTCCCGTCCTTGACGAGGACGGCTTCCGCGCCCTGCTCGCCGGCGGCCCGGCCGCCCTCGGCGGCGACGCCGACGCAGACGCCGACGCCGGGACAGCCGACGCGGCGGACGCGGACGGAGCCGACGGGGACGCCGCCGAATGACCGCCGGCACGGAGCACTTCCCCGCGTCCGGCGCCTTCCTGGCCCTGGCGCGGGAGGCTGCCGCCGCCGGTGCCGCGGTGCTGGCCGGGCGGAGCGCCGAGGCGCTGGGCGTGAGCAACAAGGGTGACTCGGGGGACTGGGTGACGTCCTTCGACCTCGCCGCCGAGGCCGCCGTCCGCGACGTCATCACCCGGGCCAGGCCGGGGGATGCGATCACCGGCGAGGAAGGCGGCACCGTCCGCCCCGCGGATCCGAGCGGGTTCCGCTGGTCCGTCGACCCCCTGGACGGCACCACCAACTTCATCCGCAACATCGTCTACTACGGAACCTCCGTGGCGGTGGCCGGCCCCGACGGCACTTGGCTGGCCGGCGTCGTCCACGCCCCCGCGCTGGGCCGGATCTATTACGCCTCCCGCGGCCAGGGCGCCTGGCTGGAACAAGGCGGCCAGCGGACCGCCCTCAACGGACCCGTGCCGGGCCGCTCCGGCCAGATCCTGGCGACCGGATTCAGCTACGATCCGGCGGTCCGGGCCGAACAGTCCGCCGCACTCGGCGGGCTCATGGACGGCTTCGCCGACGTCCGGCGGCTCGGGTCCGCGGCCCTGGATCTGTGCCTGGTGGCGGACGGCACCCACGATGCCTACGGTGAGCGCGGCCTCAACGAACACGACTTCGCCGCCGGTGCGCTCATCGCGGAGGAGGCCGGCTGCTGGGTACGCCGCCCGCGGCTGACCAGCGTCCTCGACGGCGGCCCGTCCGACGACGAACGGCTCGCCGCCTGGACCTGCGCCGGACCCCTTGAACTGTCCGGCACGTTCCCGCTCTGACCGGTGTCCGCCTGATAGTTCGGTCACGGAAACCCCCGGTTGGCGGGCCGCGGGTGTCCGCCGCCCGTACCATGGACTGGTGCATTCGCAGATCCTCATTCGTCCCGCCGTCCCGGCCGACTACGACGCCGTTGCCCGCATCACCCGGGACGCCTACCTGGCGGCAGGCCACTTTGAAGACGGCGACCACCCGTACATGCAGGAAATCCAAAAGGTCGCCCAGCGGCACGAGAACGCGACCATTTGGGTGGCGGAACGCGCCGGCCGGATCGTCGGGTCGGTGACCCTCGCCGTCGCGGGGGAGCCCTACGCCGACATCGCCCGCCCGGACGAACTGGAATTCCGGATGCTCGTGGTGGACCCGGCAGTACAGCGCAGCGGCGCCGGCAAGGCCATGGTGCAGGCCATCATCGAACACGCCCGTTCGCTGCCCGGCGTCACCGGGGTGGCCCTGACCACCGGCCAGACCTGGGAAAGCGCCCACGGCCTCTACCGCTCATCGGGTTTCCGCCGCGTCCCGGAGCGCGACTGGTTCGTGCCGAACACGGACATCAAACTTCTCGTCTACCGCCTGGACCTCTAACCACCCGCGCCCGACCCGGTAGGGTGTGCAGTCAGAGCATCATCCCCTGACGCACGCCCGCAAGCGCCGAGTACAGCTGGAGGATCCATGGCCCCGCACATCCCCGAAACCCTGGACAAGAAACTGCTTGGCCTGTATCTCTCCGACCACCTGACCGGCGCCACCGCCGGGCTGGGCCGGATCGAACGGATGGCCGGGGACTTCACGGACACCCCGTTCCGCGCCGAGCTCACGGCTCTTGCCGCCGAAATCCGGCGTGAACGCGACATGCTCCGTGGCCTGATCCATGACCTGGGCATCCGCCAGCGGCCGCACCGGCAGGCCGCGGCCTGGCTGGCCGAACACGCCGGACGGCTGAAACTCAACGGACGCCTGCTGAGCCGGTCGCCCATGACGCTGGTCCTGGAGTCCGAACTGATGCGGGCCGCGGTGCTGGCCAAGATCGGCGGCTGGCAGACACTGGAGGAGCTGGCCCCGGAACTCGGGCTTGAGGCCGCCACCTTCGCCAACCTCACCGCCGAAGGCCGGGCCCAGATCGCCACCCTGGACCGCGTCCACGACCACGCCCGCAGCCAGGCGTTCCGCAAGGGCCACGACGTCACCGGCTGACGGCTGGAACCCGCACCGCCGCCGTCGGCAGGCTAGCCTGCGTCCGCTATCCGGCCGCCCCGGCCGGCACCCCGTAGCGGTGCTCGGGCCGCCCGGTGGTGCCGTAGCGCAACTGGATGTCGACGGCGCCGTCGTCCGCCAGCGCCGACAGGTACCGCTGGGCCGTCGCCCGGGAGACCCCTACGCGGGACGCCACCTCCGCCGCCGAATACTGTTCCCCGGGCTCCAGGGACTCCAGGACCGCCGCCTCCGTGGCGGAGCGCGGCCGGGCCGAAGGTGCGACGTCGCCCGGAATGAGGGCACGTTTGGCCCGCTCCACGGTCTCCTGTGACAGGTTGCCGGGCTGGGCCAGGATCCGGCGGTAGCGGGCGTAGGAGCGCAGCTGCTGGGACAAGGACTCGGACGTGAACGGCTTGAGCAGGTAGCCAAGGGCGCCACGCCGGAACGCGACCCGGATCGAGGCAGCGTCCGAGGCGGCACTGAGGATCATCGTGTCAACGTCCAGCTGGTGCAGCAGGTCCAGGCCCGAGGCGTCCGGCAGGTAAACGTCCAGTAGCACCAGGTCGGGCCGGAGGCTGTGGATGGACTGCAGGGCCTGCGACGCCGAGCCGGCCGGCGGCAACGCCAGGAACCCGGCCACCGAGTCCACGTAAGCCGCGTGCAGCTTGGCGACGTGGAAGTCATCGTCCACAATCAGGACCCGGAAATCTTCAGACAACGTTGTCTCCTTCTGTACTGTCGCCTACTTCTGTATCAACGGATGCGGCTCCGGCGACCGTCCCGGGGAGGACCGCCATAAACACCGCGCCGGGGCCGCCCCGCGAACCCCGTTCCAGCACCACCACATCCCCGCCGCGGCGCCGGGCCAGCTGCCGGGCCAGTGCAAGTCCCAGCCCTTGGCCGGCCCCGGCCCGGGCGGGTCGCTGCGCGGTGGTAAAACCCTCGGCGAAGACCCTGTCATCGGCATCGGCATCGGCATCCGGCTGGCCCGCGGCTGCCGGGAGTCCGTCACCGGAATCGCCCACAATGATGTGCAGCGTGCCTGCCGCACCGCCGTCGGCGGGTTCGTCCAACACTTCCACTTCCACCCAGCGGTCGGCCGCGGCGCCGGCGACGGCGGCGTTCACTGCGTTGTCGATCAGGTTGCCCAGCACGGTGGTCACCTCCTGGGGCTCCACCACGTGGCCGCGGACCAGGGTCTCCGGGCCAAGCCGCAGGCTGACCCCACGCTCGTCGGCTTCCACGCCCTTCGCGCCGAGGAACGCCTGGAGGTAGGTGTCCTGCAGCAGCTCGGCCTGGTCCACCGGGAACTTCAACGGCCCGGTCGCCGCGAGCCGGGCAAGGTAGTCCTGGGCCTGCTGGTGCTGCCCGATGCTCATAAAGCCGGCGATGGTGTGCAGCTGGTTGGCGAACTCGTGGCGCTGGGCGCGCAGGGCGGTGGACATGGTGCCCACGGCGTCCAGCTGGCGGGTGAGCTGCTGCAGTTCAGTGCGGTCGCGCAGGGTGACCACCCAGCCCAGGTCCTCCCGGCCGTGCAGGGCCTTGCGGGCGCTGGCCACCAGCACGCGGTCCCCGGCCAGGAGTTCGACGGCGTCGCCCTCGCCGGCGTCCGGCCGGGTCAGGGCCTGCAGCGCGGCCGGCACCGGGGCTCCGGCCCACGGCGTCCCGGCAAGATCGGGCTGGTCCAGCATCCGCCGGGCCGCGGCGTTAAAGACGCTGATCCTGCCGTCGGCGGCGACGCCGATCACGCCGTCGTCCACGCCCTGCAGCACCGCGACCTGATCGTGGACCAGGGTGCTGATCTCCTCCGGTTCCAGTCCCAGCGTCAGCCGACGGAGCCGGTGCCGCAGCAGGAAGGAGACCACGCCGCCGGCCAGCAGGGCGCCCGCTGCGGTGAGGGCGATCGGCACAATGTCCCGGGTCAGGCTCTGGCCGATGGACTCGGTGGAGTAGCCCACGCTGACTTCGCCCACCACGGTGCCGGAGCCGGGCGCGTAGACGGGGACTTTGGCGCCGGCGGAGGGGCCCAAGGTTCCGGTGTTCCGGGTGGTCACTTCCTTGCCGGAGAGTGCCTCGGAGGGGTCAGTGCTGACGCGTTCGCCCAGCCGGTCGGCGTCGGGGTGGGCCAGCCGGAGGCCGGTTTCGTCGGTGATCACAACAAACAGGGCACCCGTGCGTGCCCGGGCGCCCTCGGCGGCGGCCATCAGCGGCCCCGCGAGCAGTTCAGCAGGCGGGGGAGTGCCGGTCCGGGCGCTGATCTGCCGGACTTCGGCCCGCACCGCCGGGTCCGAGGCCACGGTTCGGGCCAGGGTCAGCGCCTGGTTCTCCGCCTCGCGGCCCAGGCGCTCGTAGGTCAGCCATGCGTGCACGGCGCTGCTGAGCAGCACCACCAGGACCACAACGCCCAGCTGGAGCAGCAGGGTCTGCGTGGTGAACCGCAGGTGCCTGCGGCGTGTGAGGGCTCCCACGGCGGCCCTCCTTCAATGGTGTGGCGGCGTCAGCGGCCTGTGAGCAAAATGAGCAAAATGCGTCCAACAAGCAGTATGCCAATCAATTGAGCCAAAGGCACCTCCGTGACGCAGACCACCCTAACGTCTGTAGTGCGCATCACAGCGGAGTGGTGCGGAACACAGAAGAAGGAGCCGGCTGTGCTGGTATTACTCGGATTCGCCATGATTGCAGTCTTCATGGTGCTGATCATGACGAAGAAGCTGACGCCGGTGCTGGCGCTGATCATCGTCCCCACTATTTTCGGGCTGTTCGCCGGCGCAGGCCTCGGCATCGGGCCCATGGTCATGGATTCCATGAAGTCCATGACGTCAACGGCCGCGCTGTTGATGTTCGCCATCATCTACTTCGGCCTGATGATCGACGTAGGACTCTTCGACCCCCTGGTCCGGTTCATCCTGCGCAAGCTCGGTAACGACCCCGCCAAGGTGGTCCTGGGCACCGCGATCCTCGCCGCCGCCGTCTCGCTCGACGGTGACGGCTCCACCACCTTTATCCTCACCACCGCCGCCATGCTGCCGGTCTACCTGCGGCTGAAGATGAGCCCGGTGGTCCTGACCTGTGTGGCCGGCCTGGCCAACGGCACCATGAACATCCTGCCCTGGGGCGGCCCCACCGCCCGCGCCGCGTCCGCGCTGAAGATCAGCGTTTCCGACGTCTTTGTCCCGATGATCCCGTCGCTGATCGCCGGCCTCGTCGTGGTGTTCGTCTTCGCCTGGCTGCTGGGCCTGCAGGAACGCAACCGCCTCCGCGCCGTGGCCCCGGAAATCTGGGCCGAGGGCGCGGAGTTCGACGGCGGCACCCCTGCCGGCGGCACCGGCGCCGGCGTTAGCGGCTCGGGACGTCTTGGTTTCGGACGCAAGTCCGCCACCCCCGCCGGCGGAGCCCCCGCCGCGGGCGGCACCGGCGTCGCGGTCCTGGAACGCACCGAGGACCTTGTGGACGAGCGCGATTCGGCCATGGCGGACACCGCCCTGGATCCCAACCGCAAGACCCTGCGCCCCAAGCTGTTCTGGTTCAACCTCGGCCTCACCGTCGCCGTGATGGTGACCCTGGTTGCCAACATCGTTCCGCTGCCGTTCGTCTTTATGGTCGGCGCCGCGATCGCCCTGCTGGTCAACTTCCCCAACGTCAAGGACCAGGGCGCCCAGCTGATCGCCCACGCCCCCTCGATCGTCGCCGTCGTCAGTATGGTCATGGCCGCCGCGGTCCTGACCGGCGTCCTCAACGGCACCGGCATGGTCAAGGCCATGTCCGAGTGGCTCGTCCAGATCATCCCGGCGGACATGGGCCCGCTGATGGCCGTCATCACCGGCGTGCTCAGCATCCCGATGACGTTCTTTATGAGCAACGACGCGTTCTACTTCGGCGTCCTGCCCGTCCTCAGCGAAACGGCGGCCCACTACGGCGTCGGCGCCGCGGACATGGCCCGGGCCTCCATCACCGGCCAGCCGTTCCACCTGCAGAGCCCCCTGGTCCCGGCCATCCTGCTGCTGGTCTCGCTGGCCAAGGTGGAGCTGGGTGACCACCACAAGAAGGTTCTCTGGCGCACGGCCGTGATCTCCCTGGTCATGCTCGGGGTAGGAGTAGCCACCGGAGCGATCGGCATCGGCTAACCAAACCAATAAAACAGAAGGAGGCAGGGTGCGGAAGATTTTCCCCACCCTGCCTCCTTCTGCATGTGGGGTGAGTCCGACATCGCTGAAGGTGAGAGCGGCACATCGGCGACGGGACGGACATCCGGAAGCGTGCGTCTAAGCGAGGTACGAGCGAGCACGCGGAGGATCGTCCGGCCCGCCGCCGAAAGGCGACCACGTCCGGCGATAAGCCGGACGGTAACCACACGCAGGGACACGTAGACTGGGACGGAAAATAATCCGAACTTGCAGGGGAGATCCATGGCTGCGATCAACCGCGACGACGTCGCGCATCTCGCGCGTCTCGCGCACATCGAGATGAGTGCTGAAGAGCTGGACAGGATGGCCGGCGAACTCGCCGTCATCGTGGAGTCGGTTAAGTCCGTCAGTGAAGCCGCCGGTGATGACGTCCCGGCCACGTCCCACCCGATCCCGCTGACCAACGTGTTCCGCGAGGACGTTGTGGGCCACACCTTCACGGCCGAGCAGGCGCTTTCCGGAGCCCCCGACGCGTATGAGGGCCGCTTCAAGGTCCCGGCAATCCTGGATGAGGACTAAGACCATGACTGAAACCACCCCCGAGCTGTTCCGCCTCTCCGCGGCGGCGCTCGCCGAGAAGCTCGCCGCCCGCGAGATCACCGCCGTCGAGGTCACCCAGGCGCACCTGGACCGCATCGCCGCCGTCGACGGCCAGGTCCACGCCTTCCTGCACGTCAACGCCGAGGAAGCCCTCGCCGTCGCCGCCGAGGTGGACGCGATCCGCGCCGCCGGCGGCCCCGCCGCCGAGGAACTGCACGTGCTCGCCGGCGTGCCGATCGCCGTCAAGGACCTGATCGTCACCGTCGGCCAGCCCACCACCGCCGGCTCCAAGATCCTCGAGGGCTGGCACAGCCCGTACGACGCCACCGTGGTGGAGCGCCTCCGCGCCGCCAAGATGCCGATCCTCGGCAAGACCAACCTGGACGAGTTCGCCATGGGCTCCTCCACCGAGCACTCCGCATACGGGCCCACCCGCAACCCCTGGGACCTGGACCGGATCCCCGGCGGTTCCGGCGGTGGCTCCGCGGCCGCCGTCGCCGCCTTCGAAGCACCGCTTGCCCTCGGTACCGACACCGGCGGGTCCATCCGCCAGCCCGGCGCCGTCACCGGCACCGTCGGCGTCAAGCCCACCTACGGCGGCGTCTCCCGCTACGGCGCCATCGCCATGGCCTCCTCCCTGGACCAGATCGGCCCGGTCTCCCGCACTGTGCTGGACTCGGCCCTGCTGCACCAGGTAATCGGCGGCCACGACCCGCGCGACTCCACCTCCCTGCCGGACCCGCTCGAGGACCTCGTGGCCGCGGCCCGGACCGGCAACGTCGAGGGCATGAAGATCGGCATCATCAAGGAACTCCACGGCGAGGGCTACCAGGCCGGCGTCGAGAACCGCTTCAACGAGGCGCTGGAGCTGCTCAAGGGCGCCGGCGCCGAGATCGTCGAGGTCTCCTGCCCCAACTTCAAGTACGCCCTGGGCGCCTACTACCTGATCATGCCCTCGGAGGCCTCCTCCAACCTGGCCAAGTTCGACGGCGTCCGGTTCGGCCTGCGCGCGCTGCCCGAAGAGGGCCCGATGACCATTGAACGCGTTATGGGGGCCACCCGCGCCGCCGGCTTCGGTGACGAGGTCAAGCGCCGCATCATCCTCGGCACCTACGCCCTGAGCGCCGGCTATTACGACGCCTACTACGGCTCGGCCCAGAAGGTCCGCACCCTGATCCAGCGCGACTTCGACGCCGCGTTCGCCCAGGCCGACGTGCTGATCTCCCCGACGGCGCCGACGACGGCGTTCAAGCTCGGCGAGAAGCTCAACGACCCCCTGGCCATGTACCTCAACGACGTCGCCACGATCCCCGCCAACATGGCCGGGGTTCCGGGGCTGTCCCTGCCCGGCGGCCTCGCCGACGAGGACGGGCTCCCCGTGGGTGTGCAGCTGCTCGCCCCGGCACGGCAGGATGCCCGGTTGTACCGCGTCGGTGCCGTCCTCGAGTCGCTGCTCGAGGCGCAGTGGGGCGGACCGCTGCTGGAGAAGGCCCCCTCACTGACTGACGCCGACGCCGATTCTTCCACCGCTGCCACGGCCCTGAGCCACGGAGGTTCACACTAATGACTGATGCAACCCTCAGCTTCGAAGAGGCGATGGAGAAGTACGATCCCGTCCTGGGCTTCGAGGTCCACGTGGAGCTCAACACCAAGACCAAGATGTTCTCCTCCGCCCCGAACGTCTTCGGCGACGAGCCGAACACGAACGTCAACGAGGTGGACCTCGGGATGCCCGGCGTCCTGCCGGTGGTGAACAAGACCGCGATCGAGTCCTCGATCAAGATCGGCCTGGCGCTGAACTGCAAAATCGCCGAGACCTGCCGCTTCGCCCGGAAGAACTACTTCTACCCGGACACCCCGAAGAACTTCCAGACCTCGCAGTACGACGAGCCCATCGCGTACGACGGCTACCTCGACATCGAGCTCGCCGACGGCACCGTGTTCCGCGTCGAGATCGAACGCGCCCACATGGAGGAGGACGCCGGCAAGCTCACCCACATGGGTGGCGCCGCCGGCCGCATCCAGGGCGCGGACTACTCCCTGGTGGACTACAACCGTTCCGGTGTGCCGCTGGTCGAGATCGTCACCAAGCCGATCGAGGGCGCCGGCAGCCGCGCGCCCGAGCTCGCCAAGGCCTACGTCGCCGCGGTCCGCGAGATCGTGAAGAACCTGGGCGTCTCGGACGCGAAGATGGAGCGCGGCAACGTCCGCTGCGACGCCAACGTCTCCCTGCGCCCGCACGGCCGCGAACGCTTCGGCATCCGCTCGGAGACCAAAAACGTCAACTCGCTGCGCGCCGTCGAACACGCCGTCCGCTACGAGATCCAGCGCCACGCGGCCGTCCTGGAATCCGGCGCGCCGGTGGTCCAGGAGACCCGGCACTGGCACGAGGACACCCGCTCCACCACCTCGGGCCGGCCGAAGTCCGACGCTGACGATTACCGTTACTTCCCGGAACCGGACCTGGTGCCGGTTGTCGCTTCGCGCGAATGGGTCGAGGAGCTCCGGGCCACCCTGCCCGAGCCGCCGGCCGCCCGCCGCAAGCGCCTGCAGGCCGACTGGGGCTACTCGGACCTTGAATTCCGCGACGTCGTCAACGCCGGTGTCCTCGACGAAATCGAGGAGACCATCGCCGCCGGTGCCACCGCCACCGTGGCGCGTAAGTGGTGGATGGGCGAGATCGTCGGCCGTGCCAAGAACGCCGACGTCGACCCCGGCCAGCTCGGCGTCGCCCCGGCCACCATCGTGGAACTGAACGCGATGGTCGAAGACGGCAAGATCAACAACAAAATGGCCTCCGAGGTCCTGGACGGCGTGCTCGCCGGCGAGGGAACCCCGGCGGAAATCGTCGAAAAGCGCGGCCTGGCCGTGGTCTCCGACGACGGCCCGCTGCTCGAGGCCATCGACGCTACCCTCGCCGCGCAGCCCGGCGTCGCGGACAAGATCCGCGGCGGCAAGCTGCAGGCCATCGGCGCAATCGTTGGCGGCGTTATGAAGGCCACCCGCGGCCAGGCTGACGCCGGCCGCGTGAAGGAACTGATCCTGGAGCGCCTGGGCGTCGAAGGCTAAGCACCCCGCCGCCCCGGAACGGGACGTCAGGCAACAAGCTCGGTCATGATGGTCTGCAGTGCATCGCAGACCATCATGACCGATGCGCGTTTAAGGTTCTCCGGCCGTGCCAGGATGTCGATCCGGCGCCTGGTGCTGATCCCCTCGAGCGGCTTGAGCACAATCTCCGGGTTCAGCACCGGCCGGGCGGTGTGCCGCGGCAGCAACCCGATCACGCTGCCGGCGGCCACCAGCGCCGCGACCGTGGAGTAGTCGTTGATCCGGTGCACGATGTTCAGCTCGCGGCTGGAAACCGCGGCCACCGCGGAGAGCACGTCCGCGGGGGAGTAGCCGGTGTGGCTGGTCACCCACGGTTCGCCGACGACGTCGTCCGCGGTCACCGCCCGCTGCCGGGCCAGCCGGTGCCCGGCGGGCAGGGCCACGTCCAGCGGTTCGTGAGCCAGCGGAATCACCGCGACCCGTTCCTCCGGCCAGCGCGGGCTGTGGTCCATCCGGTGCGCGAGGACCAGGTCATAACGTGCTGTCAGGGCCGGGAAGTCCTGCTGCGCGACGTCCTCGTCGGAGAGCAGGAGCCTGGGCTGGTCCGGACCGGCCAGGAGCCTGGCCAGCGGCGCGAACAGGGCCTGGCCGGCACTGTGGAACCCGCTGAGCGTGACCGGCCCCACCGGGGAGCCGTGGTAGGCGCCGATCGCCGTCCGCGCATCAGCCATCGCGCTCACCACGGCCGCACCGGCGTCCGCGAGCACCTGCCCGGCCTCGGTCAGGACGAGGTTCCGGCCCTCCTTCCGGGTCAGCGGGACCTCAACGGACCTTTGCAGCGCGGCCAGCTGCTGCGACACCGCCGACGGGGTGACCAGCAGGGTCTCGGCGACGGCTTTGACGCTGCCCAGGGCGCCGAGTTCGCGCAGCATTTCAAGCTGGTGGATTTCCATCCCACCATCCTATGCGCAAGGTAAAACTAAATCGTCGATTGAGAAAATTCTGGTTGTGCTAACGCTTTGGGGCGGGTCTAATGAGGTGAGTTGTCCCACACGCGCCGCCGCCCAGGCCGGCCATTCACAGTAAGGCAGGCCCATGAAGGCTCTCTACAAGTCCGGCGCCCACGCGGGATTCGAACTGGTTGACCGCCCGGAACCGGAAACCGGCGCCGGTGACGTCAAGATCCGGGTCATGACCACCGGCATCTGCGGCACGGACCTGCACATCCAGTCCTGGGACGCCTGGGCGCAGGGCATCATCAACGCGCCGCTGATCGCCGGCCACGAGTTCTACGGCGAGGTGGTTGAGGTCGGCGAGGACGTGATGGACGTCAAGGTCGGCGACCGGGTCTCCGGCGAGGGCCACATCGTCTGCGGCATCTGCCGTAACTGTCGCGCCGGCCGCAAGCAGATGTGCATCAACACCGTCAGCGTCGGCGTGCAGCGCGACGGCGCGTTTGCCGAGTACGTCGTCATCCCGGAGACCAACGTCTGGGTCCACCACGACCCCTCCGTGACCCCCGAGCTGGGCGCGATCTTCGACCCGTTCGGCAACGCCGTCCACACCGCCCTGAGCTTCCCGCTGGTGGGCGAGGACGTGCTCATCACCGGCGCCGGCCCCATCGGCCTGATGGCAATCGCCGTCGCCCGCCACGCCGGGGCCCGGAAGATCGCCATTACGGACGTCTCCGCCCCGCGCCTGGAGCTGGCCCGCCGGCTCGGCGTCGACCTCGCCATCGACGTCTCGAAGATGCGGGTCAAGGAGGCCCAGCGCGAACTGGGCATGCGCGAGGGCTTCGACATCGGCATGGAAATGTCCGGCCACCCCACGGCCCTGCCTGAGATGATCGACAACATGAACCACGGCGGCCGGATCGCGATGCTGGGGCTGCCCAGCCAGTCCATCGACATCGACTGGGGCAAGGTGGTCACCCACATGCTGACCATGAAGGGCATCTATGGCCGCGAGATGTTCGAGACCTGGTACGCCATGAGCGCCATGCTCTCCTCCAACCCGGTCCTGCACGCCAACATCTCCGCGGTGGTCACGGACACCCTGCCCGCCGCCGACTGGGAAAAGGGCTTCGAGATCGCCCGCGCCGGCGTCGGCGGAAAAGTCGTCCTCGACTGGACCGGCTTCTAGGTCCTGTCCGTTTCCGGTACCGTACAAAAACTTCACCCCTGCTGAGGAGCCCAACCAATGTATTCAGCCATCAAGGACCAGCTGCGGCACGAACTCGACGAGATCCGCGGCGCCGGCCTGTTCAAGACCGAACGGCACATCGACTCGCCGCAGGCCAGCCACATCAAAGCCGGCCAGCTCGGCCAGGGCAGCGCCGACGTGCTGAACTTCTGCGCCAACAACTACCTTGGCCTCGCGGACCACCCCGAGATCATCGCCGCCGCCAAGGACGCCATGGACGAGCGTGGCTTCGGCATGGCCAGCGTCCGCTTCATCTGCGGCACCCAGGACCTGCACCTGGCCCTCGAACAGCGGGTGTCGGCGTTCCTGGGTACCGAGGACACCATCCTCTTCTCCAGCTGCTTCGACGCCAACGGCGGCGTCTTCGAGTCGCTCTTCGGCCCGGAGGACGCCATCATCTCCGACGCGCTGAACCACGCCTCCATCATCGACGGCATCCGGCTGTGCAAGGCCCAGCGCTTCCGCTACGCCAACCAGGACATGGCGGACCTGGAAGCCCGGCTGATCGAAGCCACCACGCAGGAGAACCCCGCACGACGCAAGATCATCGTCACCGACGGGGTCTTCTCGATGGACGGCTTCCTGGCCCCGCTCGAAGCGATCTGCGACCTCGCCGAAAAGTACGACGCCCTGGTGATGGTGGATGATTCCCACGCTGTTGGCTTTATGGGCCCCACCGGTGCAGGCACCCCGGAACACGCCGGTGTGTCGGACCGCGTGGACATCTACACCGGCACGTTCGGCAAGGCCCTTGGCGGTGCCTCCGGCGGCTACGTCTCCGGCCGCGCCGAAGTCATCGCCATGCTCCGCCAGAAGGCCCGCCCCTACCTGTTCTCCAACTCCCTGGCCCCGGCGATTGTCGCCGCCACCCTGAAGGCACTGGACCTCGTGGAGAACTCCGGAGAACTGCGCGGCAAGCTGTTCGCCAACGCCGAACTCTTCCGCCGCCGCATGGCCGAGGAAGGCTTCGACCTGCTCGACGGCGAGCACGCGATCGTCCCCGTGATGTTCGGCGACGCCGTTATGGCAGCCAAGGTGGCCGACGCGATGCTCGCCAACGGCGTCTTCGTCACTGCCTTCAGCTACCCCGTGGTGCCCAAGGGAGCAGCCCGCATCCGCGTGCAGCTTTCCGCCGCGCACAGCACCGACGACGTCGAACGCTGCGTCCAGGCGTTCGTCCGCAGCCGCGAAACGGTGGCCGCGGCCTCCTAGGGCCGGTAAAAAAGTACTGACGTGACCTCCGGACGGGTGCAAGGATGGAGGCATGTCAGCTACATACGATGTTGTGATCGTGGGCGGCGGCATCGCCGGCCTGTCCCTGGCCTCCGCCCTCGCCGGCCAGTGCACCGTGGCCCTGGTCGAGGCCGAGCAGTCGCTGGGGTACCACACCTCGGCGCGCTCGGCCCGGCAGCTGATCCCCAGCTACGGTCCGCCCGTAGTGCAGGAGCTCACCATGCGCACGCTGGAGCTCATCGGCACCAAGGAAGGCACCCGGCCCGAACCGGTGCTCTCGCCGCGCCGGTTCATGCTGATTGGCGACGAGGCGTCCGTGCAGCAGCAGGCCAGCGGCTTCATGCACCGGATCAGCCATGACGAGGCCCTCGAGATCTGCCCGGCCCTCAAGCCCGACACCTTCGAGGCAGCGGGACTGGATTCTGGATCCTTCGCCTGCAACGCGTCCCTGCTCCTGGAAGACCACCGGGAGCGCGCGGTGGAGGGCGGCGTGGACATCATCACCGGCGCGCGCGTCCACTCGGCGCAGCGGCTGGGGACCGGCTGGGAGCTTGGGGCCGGACAGGAAGGCCTGGAGGCCGCCGTCGTGGTCAACGCCGCCGGTGCGTGGGCGGATGAACTCGCCGTGCTCAGCGGCGTCGAGAAGCTTGGACTCCAGCCGTACCGGCGCACCGCGGCCATTGTCGACGTCGAACACCCCCTCCCGCCGGGATGCCCCATGGTCGCCTCTGCGGGCAGCTTCTACTTCCGGCCCGACGGCCGGCGGCAGGTGCTGATCTCCCCGTCCGAGACTGTACCCAGCGGCCCCGAGGACGCCCGGCCCTATCCCGGCGACGTCGAGGCCCTTATCACCAGGCTCAACGCCCTCACCACCATGGGGATCGGGGCAGTGAGCCGGGCCTGGACCGGGCTGCGGACCGAGGCCTCCGACGGCGTGCCCGTTGTGGGGTTCGACGCCGAGGCCGCCGGTTTCTTCTGGCTCGCCGGCCAGGGCGGCTACGGTTTCCAGACCTCCTCCGGCATCGCCGAGGTGGCGGCTGCCCTGATCCTCGCCGGGCAGGGCTCGGCACAGCCGCTTCCGGCCGACAGTCCGGCATCCCGGACGGCCGCGGCGCTGGCCGCGACGCGGATGTCCATCCGGGCCTGAAGAATGGACCCATGAGCACCCTCATCACCAACATCGCCGAACTGATGACCCAGGACGCGGAGCACAGGGTCCTGGCGGACGCAGCCCTCGTCATCGACGGCGAACGGATCGCCTGGCTCGGCGCCGCCGCCGACGCCCCGGCGGCCGACGACGCCGTCGACGCCGGTGGCCGTGCCCTGCTGCCCGGCTGGGTGGATTCGCACACCCACCTGGTGTTTGCCGGCGACCGGACGGCGGAGTTCGAGGCGCGGATGGCGGGGGAAAGCTACAGCGCCGGCGGCATTGCCGTCACCACCGGCGCCACCCGGAGCACCGGCGACTTCGACCTCACCCGGCTGGCGCTGGGCCGCGTCGCCGAAGCCGTCGCCCAGGGCACCACCTACCTCGAGACCAAAACCGGGTATGGCCTGGACGTGGACAACGAGGCCCGCAGCGCCCGGATCGCCTCGACCGTCGCGGACGAGGTGACGTACCTGGGCGCGCACCTGGTCCCGCACGGGATGGACGCGGACGAGTACACGGACCTGGTCTGCGGTCCCATGCTTGCCGCGGTCCGGCCGTACGTGCGCTGGGCCGATGTCTTTTGCGAGCAGGGTGCCTTCACCGAGGAGCAGTCCCGTCGGGTCCTCCAGGCCGCCCGGGAAGCCGGGCTCGGCCTGCGGGTACACGGCAACCAGCTCGGCGAGGGCCCGGGGGTGCGCCTGGCGGTCGAGTTCGGGGCCTCGAGTGTGGACCACGTGAACTACCTCTCCGGAACGGACATCGACGCCCTGGCCGGCAGCTGGTCCGGCTGGGACCCGGCTGCCGGCGCCGGCCGCCGCGGCACCGTCGCAACCTGCCTGCCGGCCTGCGACCTGTCCACCCGGCAGCCGCTGGCCCCCGGACGGGAACTGCTCGACGCCGGGGTCCAGCTGGCCCTCGCCTCCAACTGCAACCCCGGAACGTCATACACGAGCTCAATGGCATTTTGCGTGACCACCGCCGTGTTGCAGATGCGGCTCAGCGTGCACGAGGCCGTCCGGGCGGCCACCTACGGCGGGGCGCTGGCCCTGGGCCGGGAGTCCGGAAACGACGCCGACGGCCAGCGTGCGGTCGGTTCCCTCGCGGTCGGGCACCGGGCAGACCTGCACCTGCTCAACGCCCCCTCCGCCACCCACCTGGCCTACCGGCCGGGCATGCCGCTCACCCACGCGGTCTGGCGAGCCGGAGTCCGCGCCCGCTGACGCACCAGCACACAGGAGGCACCCCATGGCCGGGTTCGCGAGGGAGCTGGGCATCATGCTCGATCTGCTGCGGGCCACCCGCGGCGGACCGCAAGCGCTGGCCCGGCGCCGCGACACCCGGCTCAACGCCCTGGTCCGGCACGCCAGGACCTGCTCGCCGTACTACCGGGAGCTGTACCGCGGCCTCCCGGCCGGGGACGCCGCACTTGGTGACCTGCCACCGGTCACCAAGCAGCAGCTGATGTCCCGTTTCGACGACTGGGTGACCGACCCCGCCATCACCCGGGCCGGCCTGGAAGCCTTCGTCGCCGATCCGGCCCTGGTGGGCAGCCTCTACTGCGGTCAGTACCTGGCCTGCACCAGCTCGGGAACCACCGGACACCCTGGGCTCTTTGTGCACGACCCAGCGGCCGTGGCATGCTACCGGGCGCAGGGCGCCCGCGCGCTGGCGAGCACCGCGGGCATTCGCGGCCTCCTCCCGCTGCTGCTCCAGGTGCTGCGCCGCGGCGTCCGCACCGCCGTCGTAGTGGGTACCGGCGGCCATTTCGCCGGCGCCGTCTGGCTGGAGGCCGAACGCCGCCGCAGCCGGGGCCGGGGCCGGGCCTTCCGCCTGTTCCCGGTCCAGCAGCCGCTGGAGCGGCTGGTGCAATCGCTCAACGACTTCAACCCCGCCCTCCTGGTGGGCTACCCCAGTGCCCTGGAACTGCTCGCTGCGGAACAGGACGCCGGCCGGCTGCGCATTCATCCGGTCCTCGTGGAGTCCAGCGGGGAGTCCGCCGGGGAGCCGGAGCGGCTGGCCGCGTCGCTGGGTGCCCGGGTCCACAACGTCTATGCCGCCTCCGAATTCAGCCCCATCGCGCTGGACTGTCCCGCCGGCTGGCTGCATGTCAACAGCGACTGGGTGATCCTGGAACCGGTGGACAGAGACTACCGGCCCACGCCGCCGGGGGAGGCCTCCCACACGGTGCTGCTGACCAACCTCGCCAACCGCGTCCAGCCGCTGATCCGCTACGACCTCGGCGACTCGGTGGTCGCCAGGCCCGGCCCCTGCAGCTGCGGCAACCCGCTGCCCGCCATCCGGGTGGCCGGCCGGCGCGACGACGTCCTGCACTTCGCGGATGCCGGCGGCCGCACGGTCAGCGTCCTGCCGCTGGCCATCACCACCCCTATCGACGATGCCCCGGGTGTGCACCGCTGCCAGCTGGTGCAGACCGGTCCGGAGTCCCTCCGGGTGCGGCTGCTGCTCGAACCGGGTGCCGCGCCGGAGCCGGTGTGGCAGGATGTCACGGCGAAGCTTGCCGCGTTCCTGGCTGGCCAGGGCCTGCCCGACGTGGCGCTGGTCCAGGCGGACGAGCCGCCGGAGCAGCACGGGCCTAGCGGAAAGTTCCACCAGGTCATCGGGCTGAAGCGGCCGCCCGGGTAGGGGAGCGGTGCCTAAAAGACCATCGGGGGAGCGTCCAGCACGGTCTCATCCACCCGGCGGTCCTCCCACTGGCTGAACGGCTTGTCGAGCTCGTACTTGCCCGCCCCGGTGCGCAGCAGGGTCCTGATCTCGGCGTTGTCCGGGTTGTTCAAGGACTCGAAGTACTCCACTGACCAGTGGAACCAGCGCATGCAGAACAGCCGCATGGTCAGGCCGTGGGTGACGAACAGGGCGTTCGGCGCGTACGTGGGCTTGGACCAGTGCCGGTACAGCGTCTCCATGAACGAGGAGATCCGGTCGTAGACGTCCGAGCCGGATTCACCCTCCCGGAACCGGTAGAAAAAGTGCCCGTACGCGTTGCGGAGCTCTTTTTGGTCCTCGATGTCGCCGGCGATCTGGAAGTTGGCCCAGTCCTGCTCCCGCAGCCGGGGCTCCTCGATCACGCGTTCCACCAGGGAACCGAGGCGCAGCGCCTCCAGGGTCTGGTAGGCCCGCAGGTAGGGGGAGACGTAGACGCAGACCTTCTGCCCGTCCAGTTGGTGCCGCAGCTGCCCGCCCGCAGCCACTGCCTGCTCCACGCCGAGCTCGGTCAGCGGGATCCGGTAATCGGGCACCCGGTTATAGATCGAGGTGTCGGCGTTGGCGGCAGACTGGCCGTGCCGGATCATGATGATTTTCCCGGGCGCACTCACAGGCCTAGCATAGGCGCGTGCAGCCAACTCCCGGCAACGGCAGGCAAGATAGGAGCATGTTGGTTCCCTCCCGCCGCCGGCTGCGGCTCGAAGTCTGGATTGTCCTGGGCCTGTCCCTGGGGCAGTCGGCGGTGTATTCGGTGGTGCAGCTGCTGGACAAGCTGACCCGGGCGCCGCTGGCCCAGGGCACATCCACGCTGAACCGGTCGCAGAGCAGCCGCGAATACTTCGACCTCACGTATCAGCTCCTGGACATCATCTTCGCCCTGGTGCCGGTTGCCCTGGTGATCTATTTCCTGACCGAGCTCCGGCCAACGGGCGCGGCCGCCGGGGCCGGGAGCACCGGCACGTCGGCGTTCCGGAAGCTGGGCTTCAATTTCGCCCGCCCGGGCAAGGACCTGCTGCACGGCATCGGGCTCTTCGCCCTCATCGGCGTCCCGTCGCTGGGGCTCTACGCCGCCGGCCGGGCTTTGGGCATTACGACGGCGATCATCCCCAGCGCGCTCGACTCCTACTGGTGGACCGTGCCGGTCCTGATCCTCTCCGCGATCCGGCACGGCATCGTGGAGGAAGTGATTGTGGTGGGGTACCTGCTGGACCGGTTCGGAAAGTTCGGCTGGAGTATGCCGCTGGCCATCTTCGCCAGCTCCATGCTCCGCGGCAGCTACCACTTGTACCAGGGCTTCGGCCCCTTCATTGGCAACGCGGTCATGGGCGTCATATTCGCCCTCATCTACACGCGGACACGGCGGGTAATGCCGCTCGTGATCGCCCACGCGCTGCTCGACATCGTCGCATTCGTCGGGTTCAGCCTCTTCGGGAAAGCCATCGGCCTGGGCTGAGTCAGCAGGGTCACCCCGCCGGGGTTCCGGCCTGTGGGCGGAAAATGTCTTATTTCGACACAGGACTCATCAGGACAGGGTCCCAGTCCGTAACATTGGAGCTATTCCAGGCTTCGGCTTGCTAAATACGCTGCAAAGGACTAGGTCATCTTGTCGCTTGAATCATTGCCCATCTTGGATTTCTCGCTTCTGGCTGCGGGCCCCGAAGAGGCCGCACGGTTCCGGAACGATTTGCGCGATGCCATGCGGGAGGTCGGCTTCATCTACCTCTCCGGCCACGGCGTCCCCCAGGAACTCACCGATGCCATGCTGGACGTCTCCCGGCGCTTCTTTGCCCTCCCCGAGGACCAGAAGCTCGCCATCGAGAACGTCCACAGCCCGCAGTTCCGCGGCTACACCCGCGTGGGCGGCGAGATCACCGACGGCGCCGTCGACTGGCGCGAGCAGATCGACATCGGCGTTGAGCGCGACGCCGTGGAGCCCGGGCCCGGCGTCGCCGACTACTGGCGGCTCGAGGGACCCAACCTGTGGCCCGACGGACTGCCCGACATGCAGGAGGTCGTGACCGAATGGACCGATCGCCTGAGTGAAATTTCGCTTTCCCTGCTCCGGGCCCTCGCCGTCTCGCTCGGAGCGCCCGAGGACACCTTCGACGCCGCATTTGCCGCGCGGGCCTTCCCGCTGCTGAAGATCGTGCGGTACCCGGGGGAGTCCGATCCGGAGCCCAAGCAGGGTGTGGGATCCCACCGCGACGGCGGGGTCCTGACCCTGCTCCTGGTCGAGCCCGGGAAGGGCGGCCTGCAGGTCGAATACCAGGGCAAATGGATCGACGCGCCCCAGGTGCCCGGCACGTTCGTCGTCAACATCGGCGAGATGCTCGAGCTGGCCACCAACGGGTACCTCAAGGCCACGCTGCACCGGGTGATTTCGCCCCTGCGCGGCACCGACCGGATCTCCCTGCCGTTCTTCTATAACCCGGCCCTGGACGCCACCATGCCCCGGCTGGCCGTCAGCCCGGAATTCCAGGCCCAGGCCCGCGGACTGTCCGTGGACCCCACCAACAGTCCGATCCTGGAGACCTACGGCGACAACGCCCTCCGCTACCGGCTGCGGGCACACCCCAACGTGGTGGAAGTGCACCACCCGGACCTGCTGAAGGCCTGAGCCGGGACCAGCACCGGGACCAGCGGCTTAAAGGAATTCGGCCGCCAGCGGTGGGTGGCATCATTGGCACCCGCTGCTGGCGGCCGAAGTGTAGGGGAAACCGTCAGATAGTGACGGCGCCGGAATCCGTTTCGAACGTGACGGAGAGGATCCCCGGCGTCCCGTGCGGGGCGAGCCAGTTGACGTCCACGTCCTCCAGCGGCTTGCCCACCGGTTCACCCAGCCACTCGGTGACCCGCTCGGCGGAACCGGCGATGGTGAGCGCAGACATCTTGACGCTGCTCTCGTAGGCGTTGGACGGGTGCAGCGCCGGATCGCCTTCCCACTTGAGCATGTAGGGCACCTGCGGGTCGGCGATCAGGCCGAGGATGCCGATCTGCTTCCAGACAAGTTCCCGTCCGTCAGGGAACTTGCGGTTGCCGTTGACGGCCGCGCGGCCCAGGCGTTCCTCGAACGGGCCGAGGTCGTCGACCTCGACGCACCAGCCCATCCAGCCCCCGCCGGCCGCCGAGCGTGCCCGGACGGCCTGGCCGAAGGGTGCCTTGTCCGACGCCGGGTGGTCCAGGACCTCCACGACCTCAAGGTACTTGTGCCCGGCGAGCGGAATGATCATGTTGCGGGTCCCGAACCGGGGGTGGACTCCGCCCTTGACGGCCTCGACCCCAAGGGCCGAGGCGATACGTTCGGTGGTGGCAGCCAGGCCATCCTGTTCACAGGCGTAAGAGACGTGATCCATGCGCATGCCATCATCTTGGCACTTTGTGATGGAGCTCTCAGCTTAGGGTGTCCTAACTCAGATGGGATGTCCTTTTCCGAGCCCTGCGCACGCCGTCGTTCTTCATTTTCGTCACAAACCTATCCTGCCGCCGGGACCGCTTCCTAGACTGAATCCAGGTCATGAGCGCCAGCATCAAGCCCCGGCTTGCTGGCCGGCAACCCTCCAAACGCGGCGGGGTGCCCCGGGTGAAGACCTGGCCCACCGGCGCCCGCCGGCGGGCAAGCGCGGCTGCCAGCGCCGTCCCGGCCCCGAGGCCGGAGTCGGGCTGCGCCCAGTAACAAGGAGCACTCCGATGTCCAACGCCTGGTCCTTTGAAACCCGCCAGATCCACGCCGGCCAGGAGCCGGACGCTGCCACCGGCGCCCGGTCACTGCCTATCTACCAGACGACGTCGTTCGTCTTCCCCAGCGCCGAAAGCGCCGCCAACCGCTTCGCGCTCGCCGAACTCGCGCCCATCTACACCCGGATCGGAAACCCCACCCAGGACGCCGTCGAACAGCGCGTAGCCAGCCTGGAAGGCGGCCTTGGGGCGCTCCTGCTCAGTTCCGGCCAGGCCGCCGAGACCTTCGCGATCCTCAACATCGCCGAGGCCGGCGACCACGTGGTGGCCAGTCCCAGCCTGTACGGCGGAACTTACAACCTGCTGGCCCACTCGCTGAAGAAGTTCGGCATCGAAGTAACCTTCGTCGAGGACCCCGACAATCTGGACCAGTGGCGGGACGCCGTGCGGCCGAATACCAAACTGTTCTTCGGCGAGGTGGTCTCCAACCCCCGCCAGGACGTGCTGGACATCGAGGGTATCGCGGACGTGGCCCACCAGGCCGGCGTCCCGCTGATCGTGGATAACACACTCTCCACCCCGTACCTGATCCGTCCGATCGAATGGGGTGCCGACATTGTGGTCCACTCGGCCACCAAGTACCTCGGCGGTCACGGTGCGGCGATCGCCGGCGTGATCGTCGACTCCGGCAACTTCGACTTCGGCAAGGAACCGGACCGCTATCCGGGCTTCAACACCCCGGATCCTACCTACAACGGCCTCGTCTACGCCCGGGACCTGGGGGCGGACGGGGCACTGGGCGCGAACCTGTCCTATATCCTCAAGGCCCGCGTCCAGCTGCTGCGCGACCTCGGCTCCGCCGTCTCGCCGTTCAACGCCTTCCTGATCGCCCAGGGCATCGAAACCCTGAGCCTGCGCGTGGAGCGGCATGTCGCGAACGCCACCCGCGTGGCCGAATGGCTGGAAGCCAGGGACGACGTCGAATCCGTCGCCTACGCCGGGCTGCCGTCCAGCCCCTGGTTCGAGCGCGGCCGCAAGTACGGGCCGAAGGGAACCGGCGCCGTCGTCGCCTTCAACCTCGCCGGGGGAGCGGAGGCCGGCAAGCGGTTCGTCGATGCCCTGGAACTGCACTCCCACGTGGCGAACATCGGCGACGTGCGCTCCCTGGTCATCCACCCGGCGTCGACCACCCACAGCCAGCTCTCGCCGGAGCAGCAGGCGGTGGCAGGCGTCAATCCCGGGCTGGTCCGGCTCTCGGTGGGCCTCGAGCACATCGACGACATCCTCGCCGACCTCGACGCCGGTTTCCGGGCCGCGAAGGACGCCTGAGGGGCGGCGGCGCCGGGGTCTGGCTGTCACACAGCCGTCACAATCTTCGCGCTGGCGCCGCCGGCTTTCGTAGAATCAAGGCAGGTCATGAGTGCCAGTGACAGCCCCGGCTTGCTGGCCGGCAACCCTCCTTCTGCGGCGGGGTGCCCCGGGTGAAGACCTGGCCTGCCGGTCAGCTGACGGCGGGCAAGCGCGAAGTTAGGTCCTCACATGACGATTGCCGTCACCCGCACGGGTGTACCCGAAAACCAATCCTCCGCCAGCGCTGTACCGGCCAGCGCTGTACCGGCCGGCGCTGACCCGGATGGCACTGTCCCGGATGGCACTGTGCAGCTCGTGCAGGTGGGGTCGCTGGTCCTTGAATCCGGCGCCACCCTTCCCGACGTCACCCTCGCCTACGAATCGTGGGGGACACTCAACGCGGACGCATCCAATGCGGTGCTGATCCAGCACGCCCTCACCGGCGACACCCATGTCACCCGCGGCGCCGGGGCCGAACCGGGGTGGTGGGAGCAGCTGGCCGGCCCCGGGGCGCCGGTGGACACGGACAAGTACTTCGTCGTCTCCATCAACATCCTCGGCGGCTGCTACGGCTCCACCGGGCCCTCCACCGCCGCGCCGGACGGGCGGCCCTGGGGCTCGCGGTTTCCGCTGGTCACCCTCCGGGACAGCACAGCGGCCGAGGCCCGGCTCGCCGACGCTCTCGGGATCGACAGCTGGTACGCCGTGCTGGGCGGTTCGCTCGGCGGTGCCAGGGCACTCGAATGGGCGGTCAGCTACCCGGAACGGGTGCGTCGGTGCGCCGTGATTTCCGTCGGTGCCAGCAGCACGGCCGAGCAGATCGCTTTCGCCCAGGCCCAGACCCTGGCCATCCGGCAGGACCCCAACTTCAAGGGCGGGGACTACTACGGCGGTCCGGAGCCCGACGCCGGCCTGGCGCTGGCCCGGCGGATCGCGCACATCACCTACCGCTCCGCGGCCGAGCTCGACGGGCGCTTCGGGCGCAACGCCCAGGCCGCCGAGGCCCCGCTCGGCGCAGGGTCGCTGGCTGGCCGCGGCCGCTACCAGGTTGAGAGCTACCTGGACCACCAAGGCAACAAGCTGGTGCGCCGCTTCGACGCCAACAGCTACATTGCCATCACCGAGGCGCTGATGAGCCACGACGTCACCCGCGGCCGGGGAAGCCTGGAGCAGGCCGTTTCCCGCGCCACGGCAGCCTTCTTCGTGGCCGCCGTGGACTCGGACCGGCTGTACTTCCCCGCGCAGTCCCGGGAACTCGCCGAGGCCCTGCCCGGGGACGTGCCGCTGCATGTCATCGAGGCCCCGATCGGCCACGACGGCTTCCTGACCGAGATCGGCCAGCTCGGGGACCGGCTCCGGAGCGACTTCTTCGCGTAGCCCACCCTTCAGCGTGTGCATTTTTGCAGACGCCCTCTGCGCGATTAGTTGTTGAGCCTGCCGCGTTCCGGGACCATACTCGTGGAGAATGACGCCGTGTGTCCCAACTCACACACGCGTTGTCAACTTAATGGTCCACAGGGTGTCGAAGATGACGCCGAAGGAGTTCGCATGAGTACGGAAAACGCCGCCGCACGGCGCGCAGAGGAACCGGACGTCAAGACGTCCGGGCTAAAGAAGGTCGTCACCGCCTCAATGGCAGGGACGGTGGTGGAGTGGTATGAGTTCTTCCTCTACGCCTCCGCCGCCACCCTGGTGTTCGGCAAGATGTTCTTCCCCAACTCCGGGTCGGATCTGGACGGCATTCTCGCCGCCTTCCTGACCTACGCGGTGGGCTTCGTGGCCCGCCCCATCGGTGGCATCGTCTTTGGCCACTTCGGTGACAAGTTCGGCCGCAAGCAGCTGCTGCAGCTGAGCATCGTCCTGGTCGGCGTCTCGACCTTCCTCATGGGCTGCCTGCCCAGCTTCGCGCAGATCGGCTACTGGGCACCGGCCCTCCTGGTCTTCCTGCGCTTCGCCCAGGGCTTCGCCGTCGGCGGCGAATGGGGCGGCGCCGTCCTCCTCGTGGCCGAGCACAGCCCGAGCAAGTCCCGCGGCTTCTGGGCCAGCTGGCCGCAGTCGGCCGTTCCCATGGGCAACCTGCTGGCCACCGCCGTGCTGTTCATCCTGTCCTCCACGCTCTCCTCCGCCGACTTCCTGGGCTGGGGCTGGCGCGTCGCCTTCTGGCTCTCCGCCGTGATCGTCGTCATCGGCTACTACATCCGCACCAAGGTCCAGGACGCCCCGATCTTCGTCGAGGCACGCAAGGAAGTCCTCGCGGAAAACAAGGGCTACGGCGTCGCCGAAGTCTTCCGCCGCTACCCCCGCGGCGTGTTCACCGCCATGGGCCTGCGCTTCGCGGAAAACATTCTCTACTACCTGGTGGTCACCTTCTCCATCACGTACCTGAAGACCGTGGTCCACGCCGACACGGCACGGATCCTGCTGCTGCTGCTGGTGGCGCACGCCATCCACTTCGCCGTGGTTCCTGTGGTGGGCCGGCTCTCCGACCGCTTCGGCCGCAAGCCGGTCTACATGGCCGGCGCCGTCCTCGGCGCGACCTGGGGCTTCTTCTCCTTCCCGATGATGGACACCGGCAACGACTTCATGATCCTCGCCGCCGTCATCATCGGCCTGCTCTTCCACGCCCTGATGTACGCCGGGCAGCCCGCCATCATGGCCGAGATGTTCCCGACGCGCATGCGCTACTCCGGCGTCTCGCTCGGCTACCAGGTGACCTCGATCGTGGCCGGTTCGCTGGCTCCGATCATCGCCGTCGCACTCCTGAGCCAGTACAAGTCCTCCGTCCCGGTGGCCATCTACCTGCTCATCGCCTGCGCCGTCACCGCCGTCGCGGTCTTCTTCCTGAAGGAAACCCGCGGCATCTCCCTGCACGACGTCGACGCCGCTGACGCCCAGGGCACCGCCGACCTGCTCGCTGCAGGCAAGCGGTAACTGGCAGGCACCTGCCCGCACTAACAAAAACACGGCAGCCCCCGACCCCGCAGCGCGGGAATCGGGGGCTGCCGTCGTGTTGCCCTTAGGACCTGGCGGTTGCAAGCTTCGAGCGGACCCGAACCAGGGGTGCTTTCGGATCCTGCGGCTGGGGGACGGCGGCCAGGGCAAACTGGTCGATTACCCCGGGCCGGAAAACGAGGCACTCCGTGGAACCGCCGAACTGGAAGTACCCCAGCTCGTCGCCCTTCTCCACATGGTGGCCAGGGACGATCTCCGGATCGATGACGCAGGACGAGACCTCAATCATGCCCACGGGAATCACCGCCATGAGACCAATGACGGGGTCGTCAGCCTGGATCAGGATGATCGCACGGGCTGCGACATGGGCCAGGTAGGACTGTGAGACGGTCGGGTCGACGGCGTCGGCCCCCTCGGATTCCGCTTCGGAGAAGTACGTGCCGTCCTTGAGGTACCCCCGCACAATCGTTCCAGCGACGGGGGAGTGCCAGCGGTGATAGTTCAGCGCGCTAAGGAACGCCTGGTACACCGTCCCGCCGACAAACTGGTCCACCGATTCGTCACGGGCGAGCAGGTCATCGAGTGAGTAGGGCTGGTTCTTGACCCAGAACCGGCTTTGGCGCTGGACATCGGAGCTGATCTTGTAGGGCGTCGACTCGCATGCGCTGACAATCACCTTGTCGTCCTCCGGTGCTGCGACCGGCCGGGAGGTCGCAGTGAGACGGCGCGCAAAGAAGTCGTTCCACGACGTGAAGCCCCAGTGCTCGGCGAGGGCATCGTGCTGGTAGTCGTCCATACCGACAACCTGCCGTGCCTTCTCCGACATCCACCCGGACGGCGAGGTATTCAACACGTACAGCGAGTCCTCGCTGGTCAGGAACTCACACCAGGCGTCCAGGACTTTGCGGAACATGGCCACGATCCGGGGATCGCGGTGGGCCGCGAATCCGGCCTCGGTTCCCATGGTCCAGTCCAGGATTGCGGTCAACGGAGTGGTGACCATGCCGCCCTCGCTGAACTCGGGAGCCATCGTCAGGACCTCATTGATCAGCCGGAGCATCTGGTCAACGCTTGTGAGGTGCCGTTTCCGGTAGGGCTTGGACTTTGGAACCTGCTCGATCATCTCGGTCATGTAGAGACGAACAACCGGATCGCTGGCTATGAGCTCTTGGAACTCGACGATTACGGGGTGCAGGGGAATGTCCTCACCCCTCACTTCCACTCTTTCCCGATGGCCCGCGATCCAGTCCTCGAGTTCGTCCTGATGCTCGGGCAACCAGCCGCCCGGCCGCCGGACACTGTGCGAAGAAGAGTTGATAGTCATAGGGGCGAGCCTACTCGGGCCGGCTGGTGATTCGGATGACTCGTGCCTGATGGACGGCGGCCAGGGCAACGCCGCTGGCGGCGAGCCTGAGGGCATTGACCCTGTACCAGCGCCGCAGCAGAGGCTTGCGGCGCATTTCGCTGAGCGGACGCGGGCTGAAGAACAGTTTCGGATTGACGGACCGGAGCAGGTACACCGTGGCCGCAGCGCCCGTTGTGGAGCTCCGCGAGCCCGAGGAGCCGATCAGCGAGCACACCTTCGCGGCGTGCGGAATTTTGTCCCATGTCCACAATCTAGCGCCCTCCGCGCCTTACCGGCAGTGCGGAACAGAGCTCCTATAGCCCGGCGCCGGGGCGGTATTGTCACCACCCGCTCTTTGTTCTATAACGTGTATAACAAGGCGGGGGGGTGCGGCGCATGATCCTCAACGTGGACCTGTCCGGCGACGTGCCGATCTACCAGCAGTTGCGGAACCAGATCGTGGAAGCGATCGCCGATGGAGTGTTGACCGAGGGCAGTTCGTTGCCGGCCACCCGGACGCTCGCCGCGGATTTCGGGATCAACTTTCACACTGTGAACAAGGCCTACGACCTCCTGCGCCAGGAGGGTCTGATCCGCCTGAACCGCAAGACGGGCGCGGTAGTGACGACGGCGGTTGCGGCCCCACCCTTCCCGGCAGAGTGGACGGCGAGGGCCCGCACCCTATTGGCCGAGGCCGTGGTGAGAGGTTTACCGGCCGACGAGGTCCTCCAGGCCTGCCGGTCCGTGCTCGGGTCATTTGCAACACCGCGAGAGGACACGCCATGAGTGCCGCCATAATTCTGAGCTTAGTGTTGCTTGGGCTGGTGCTCCTCCTGGCCCTGGTGCTGCCCTCCGTTACGAGCCCGATCGTGCCGTTCGGGGTCCGTGTGCCGGCCCAGCACGCGGGGGACAGGATAGTAACCAGGCAGGCCCGCCTTTACCGGTGGCGGGTGCTCATCAGCGGGTTGGTCGTCGCCGGAGCCGGCGCCGGCATCTACGCCGCGAGCGGTGACGCGTTGCTGCTGCCCTTGTCTGTGCTGGTGCTCGTCGGGGCCTGGTACGGGTGCTTCTTCCTGGCCAACCAGCAGATCCGGGCCGCGAAGGCTGCCGGCGGCTGGTACCAGGGCCTGCATCAGGGCATCGCGGTGGACACCGGGCTGCTGACCGATCCGCCCCGGTTCCCCTGGCTCTGGCTGGCCCCCGCGGCGATCATCACCGTCGCTACGGTGGTCATCGGGGTGGCCAGCTACCCGTCGATGCCGGAGGTGCTCGCGGTGCACTACGGCCCCAACGGTGCGCCCAACCGGGTGGTGGTCAAGTCGGTCGGCGCAGCGTTCTCCCTCGTGTTTGTGCAGGCCGGCCTGACCGCGCTGCTCGGGGGAATGGCGGCGGCCATCGTGCACAGCCGGCCGGACCTCGATCCGGCGCAGCCTCAAGGCTCCGCGCGCTGGTCCCGGCGTTACATGTCGCTGGGCGCCAAGTCGCTGCTCGGGCTGGTGGCGATGATCGACCTCGCGCTGCTGGGATCATCGCTGCTGATGTGGACCGGGATCATCACACCCTGGGCGCCGCTGGTAGTGGCCGTGCCGATCCTGGCCGCCGTTGCCGCCACCATCGTGGTGTTGGCCAGGAACAACCGGGAGCGGGGCGGAGTCGGGGAAAGCACCGGGCTGACCCACGTCGACGACGACCGGTACTGGCGCGGCGGATTGGTCTACGTCAACCGTGACGACCAGAAACTGCTGGTCCCGCGCCGGTTCGGCCTGGGATGGACCCTGAACTTTGGCAATCCCAGGGCGGCGATGCTGCTGGCCGGGGTTGTGGCGCTGATCAGCCTGGTGGTCGTCCTGCGTCTGGGTAGCTGACCCCCGCGGGCTTCCATCGCGCCCGCCTCAGCCCGCCAACACGTCCTGGCGTTCCGCGATCTCGGCCCGGACGGCGGACAGCACCCCCTGTACTGCGGCCGAACGCAGCGACTCCGCCCGCGCCACCGCCCAGATTGGCAGCTGCCGCTGGAAGTCGTCGGGCAGGACCGGCACGAACCCGGGTTTGCCCACGACGAGGAAATTGGGCAGCAGCCCAATCCCGGCAGCACGCCGCACGGCCTCCATCTGGGCGAAGATGCTGGTGGCCTGGAAGCTCGAGCGTGGCATCGGCAGCTGCGTGGACCGGTGGCCCAGCTCGGCGACCTGCAAGGCGGACTCGACGTAGGAGACGAAGCCGTGCTGCCGGACGTCGTCGAGGGTCGCCGGCAGCCCGTGCTCCTGCTCGTACTGCGGGCTCGCGTACAGCCGGAGGAAGTAGTTTCCCAGGAAAATGGTCTGAGCGTTGCTGACGTCCAGGTTGCCCACCACCACTTCCAGGTCCACCCCGGACCGGTTCTGGCTGACCTTCCGGGTGGCGCTGAGCATCTCCACGTTCAGCAGCGGATGCTCTTGCTGCAGCCGGACCAGGGCGGGGGTGACGAACTCGGCGCCGAAGCCGTCGGGCGTGCTGATCCTGACCAGCCCGGACAGCGTGTCCCCGGTCCGGGCAATCCGGCCGGACAGCGCCCCGAGCGTCCCCTCGATGGCTTCGGCCGCAGCCACCGCCTGCGACCCCAGTTCTGTCAGCTCCCAGCCGTGCGGGCTGCGCTCCAGGGTCCGGCCGCCCAGTTGTTTGTCCAGGGCGAGGATCCTGCGCGAAATGGTGGTGTGTGTGGTGCCGAGGGTCTCCGCCACGGCATTGAACCGGCCCAGCCGGGCCACAGTCAGCAGGATCAGCAGGTCATCCGGGCTCGGGAGCCGCTTCAAGTCCACCTGGCGCCTTTCGTCGATGTGCATCAATGCACATGCCATCTTCACTTTTTCCCCTTGTTTGCACTGTAGCAGGGTGTGATGGTTGACACAGAACGTCCGCCGTTACGCCGGACGCGGTGCCGCACCTGCACGCGGCCCACCACACGACGCATCAAAAGCAAAGGAGCTTATGCCATGGCAGTTGTCGCCTGGATCGGACTGGGAAACATGGGCGGGTTCATGTCTGTGAACCTCGCCAAGGCCGGAAACGAGGTCCGCGGGTTCGACCTGAATCCCGAGGCCGTGGCAGCCGCTGAGGCCGGGGGAGTCAAGGCCGCCGGCAGCATCGCCGACGCGGTGCAGGGCGCCGACGTCGTCTTCACCATGCTGCCCAAGGGCGAGCACGCCCGGGCCGTGTACCTCGGCGAGGACGGCGTGCTGGCCCACGCGGACACCCGCACCCTGCTGGTGGACTCTTCCACGATCGATATCGCGTCCGCCCAGGCCCTGCACGACGCCGCCGCAGCTGCCGGCTTCCGCTTTGTCGACGCCCCCGTCTCCGGCGGCATGAGCGGGGCAAAGGCCGCCACCCTGACGTTTATGATCGGCGGCGAGGCCGGCGCCGTCGCCGACGCCACCGAATACATCCGGCCGATGGCCGCCAACATCATCCCCACCGGCGGAGCCACCACCGGCCAGGCCGCCAAGATCTGCAACAACCTGATGCTGTTCATCAACCTCGCCTCCACGGCCGAGGGGGCTGTGCTCGCGGACCGGCTGGGCCTGGACAAACAGGTCTTCTGGGACATCGCCTCGGTCTCCTCGGGCGACAGCTGGGCGCTGCGCACCTGGTACCCGGTAGCCGGCGTCGTGCCCACGGCGGCCTCCAACAACGACTTCGCCCCGACGTTCACGGCTGAGCTTGCCAACAAGGACATCGGATTGGCCATCAGCGCAGCCAAGGACACCGGTACCCCGCTGGAAATCGGCGAACACGTCCAGCAGCTCTTCCAGCGGCTCATCGACTCCGGCCAGTCCGGCACGGACTGCTCCGCCATCGTCAAGCTCGTCGACGGCTCGTTCGAGTCCGCCAAGTAGCCCCAAGAACTTCCAGAAAGAGATCCCCATGGAACGCATTCCACACTTCATCAACGGCAACCTCGTCTCCGACGCCGATCGCTTCGGCCCCGTGTTCAATCCGGCCACCGGCGAGCAGGAAAAGGAAGTGGCCCTGGCCTCGGCAGCGCGCGTCGAAGAGGCCATCGCCGCCGCCCGCGCCGCGCTGCCCGGCTGGCGCGCCACAAGTCTGGCCAAGCGCACCACCATCTTCTTCAAGGTCCGTGAGCTGCTGATGCAGCGCCGGCCGGAACTGGCGGCGCTGCTGACCAGCGAGCACGGCAAGGTCCTCTCCGACGCCGAGGGCGAGATCACCCGCGGCCTGGAAAACATCGAGTTCGCCACCGGCCTGTCCCACATGCTCAAGGGCGAACGTTCCGAGCAGGTCTCCAGCGGGGTGGACGTCCACTCCGTCCGCCAGCCCGTCGGCGTCGTCGCCTGCATCACGCCGTTCAACTTCCCGGCCATGGTGCCGCTGTGGATGATCGGCAGCGCACTGGCCTGCGGGAACACCGTACTGCTTAAGCCGAGCGAAAAGGATCCGTCCTCGGCGATCTTCATCGCCCAGGTCTTCGCCGAGGCCGGGCTGCCGGCCGGTGTGCTCAACGTGGTGCACGGGGACAAAGAAGCAGTGGATGTGCTCCTGGAACACCCGGACGTGAAGGCCGTCAGCTTTGTCGGCTCAACACCGATCGCCCAGTCGATCTACAAGCGCGCCGCCGACCACGGCAAGCGGGTCCAGGCCCTCGGTGGGGCTAAGAACCACATGGTGGTGCTTCCCGACGCGGACCTGGACATGACCGCCGACGCCGCCGTCTCCGCCGCGTACGGATCGGCCGGGGAACGCTGCATGGCCGTCAGCGTCCTGGTTGCCGTCGGGAACATCGCGGACGATCTCGTGGAGGCGATCAAGACCCGGATGGCCACGCTGAAGATCGGTCCGGGCACGGACCCCGCCTCGCAGATGGGTCCGCTCATCACGGCCGAGCACCGCGACAAGGTGGCCTCCTACGTGGCCGGCGCCGCCGACGAGGGTGCCTCCGTGGTGGTGGACGGCCGCGCCCAGGAGTTCGACTCCAACGGGTTCTTCATCGGCGTCAGCCTGATCGACCACGTCAAGCCCGGCATGAAGGTCTACGACGACGAGATCTTCGGTCCCGTGCTCTCGGTGGTCCGCGTTGAGACGTACGCCGACGCCGTCAAGCTGGTCAACGACAACGAATTCGGCAACGGCGTGGCGATCTTCACGCGCGACGGCGGTGCCGCCCGGCAGTTCGAGTTCGACGTCGAGGCCGGCATGGTGGGCGTCAATGTGCCGATCCCGGTCCCGGTGGGCACCTTCTCCTTCGGCGGCTGGAAGAGCTCGCTGTTCGGCGACACCCACATGTACGGCCCGGAGAGCATCCGGTTCTACACCCGCGGCAAGGTGGTCACCACCCGGTGGCCGGATCCCTCGACCTCCGTGATCGACCTCGGCTTCCCGCAGGTCGACTAGGCAGGTCAGCCCTTCATGATCTCCGCGCGCTGGGCCATGTAGTCCTCCATCGCGAGCTCGCCGTTGCTGTACTTCTGGTCCAGCTCGGCGAGCTTGCGGGCGCGGAAACCCTGCTGCCCGGACGGCACCTCGGGTACCGGGGGAGCCTCCGGCGCGGCCGGGCGCTGGTGCTGTTCCGGTGCAGGGGGCTGCCACTGCTGGGCCGGAGGCTGCCACTGCGGCGGCGCAGGCTGCGGCGGGTTATTCAGGTACTCCGGGCTGTCCTCGTACGGGACGGGGTACTGCTGGTTCGCGGGCGGCTGGTTCGACGGCGGCTGCGGGGCGCCGAGCTGGCCGAATCCGCCGTAGTAGTCGCGCTGGGTGAAACCGTCCCGGGGCTGGTTGCTCTGCTGGCCGGGTTGACTTCCCGGGAAGCCGCCAAAAGGCTGGCCCGGGAGCCCGCCCGGTGCGCTGCCGTTCTGCCCGCGCCCGGACGCCCGGTACCGGCGCAGCGCGAACATGATGACCGTCGCCAGGATGGCGATCCAGATGAGGGTGAACACGGCACCGTTCCTTTCAGGGGTGGTCCTTCAGCTTAACGCGCAGAGGGTGCCGCCGGTGCCCGCGGGACCGGCGGCACCTTGGCGTCCGGCCGGATCAGGACCGGAGGGCCTCCTCGGCGCCGGGAGGTCCCTCGCCCGAACCGAGCGGAACTCCCGGGCCGAAGACGGGCCCGGCCAGCGGCCGTTTGGCCGTGATGCCGTCCCCGGACGAGCGGTGCCGGAGCCGGCGGACCACCCATGGGACAAAGTGCTCGCGGGCCCAGATGAGGTCACCGGCCCGGGCCTCCCGCCAGGTGCGTGGGGGCAGCGGCTTGGGGGAGAGCGGCTCCAGGGTGTGCTGCACGTTCAGCGAATCCAGCACCATGGCGGCAATGGTGTGGTGGCCCAGGGGCGAGAAATGCAGCCGGTCCGCGTCCCACATCTGCGGGTCGTTGAGCTGCCGCAGGGACCACATGTCGGCGATCACGGCGTCGTGCCGGGCCGCCACGGTGCGGAGGTTCTCGTTGTAGATCGCTACCTTGCTGCGGATCCGGCCGAGGACGCTGGACCCGGTGTCCGGGCCGTTGAACAGGACCACGGTGGCGCCGCCCAGGCTGAGGATCTGAACCACCGAGTCCAGCCGTTCGGCGAGGACGTCGGGGTCGCCGCCGGGCCGGATGAGGTCGTTCCCGCCAGCAGAGAGGGTCACCAGATCAGGTTTCAGCGCCAGGCAGTCGGCCAGTTGCTGGTCCACGATCTGCTGCAGCAGCCGTCCCCGGACCGCGAGGTTGGCGTACGCGAAATCCTCGTGGCCGCGGCTCAGTTCCTCGGCCACACGGTCCGCCCAGCCACGGTGGCCGCCCGGGCTGGCCGCCTCAGGGTCGCCGATGCCCTCGGTAAAGGAATCGCCCATGGCGACGTAGCGCGTCCAGGGGTGGTTGACAGTCCGGTCCGGGTAATTCTCCATCGCTTCTGTTTCGCTCACCTTCATATCCTGCCCCCTTCCGGCAAAGCTGCGCCACCGGACCGGCCACCGGGCGGCAACTGCAAGAATGGAGCCATGACTGACGCCGCCTCCGCCCGCTCTGCTTTCCCCGACCCTGTCGTCCTGTGGTCCGCACCCGAAGAGGCCCGCGCAGGCCGGCCCCTGCTGGTCCTGCTGCACGGCTACGGCGCCAACGAACAGGACCTGTTCAGCCTGGCGGACATGCTGCCGGCCGAGTTCGTGGTGGCCTCGCTAAGAGCGCCCCTGGTCTCTGGTCCGGGCTTCACCTGGTTCCCGCTGACGGCGTCTATCGAGTACTCGCTCGAGGCCGTCAAGGATGCCGCGGCCTACACCCAGGACTGGATCGACTCCGTGCGGGCCAACCACCCCTCGGTCACGCTGCTGGGCTTCTCCATGGGCATGGCCATGGCCACCACGCTGCTGCGGCAGCGCCCGGACGGCTATGCCGCCGTCGTCGGGCTGTCCGGGTTTGCCGTCGATGCCGGCGCGGATCCGAGCTTCCGCGACGCGGAACTCGACGGCACCGTGCCGATGTTCTGGGGCCGCGACCAGCAGGACCCCGTCATCACCCCCGACAAGATCGAGTTCACCATGGGCTGGGTGCGCAAACACGTGAAGCTCACCAAGGTGCTGTACACCGGCATGTGGCACGGCATCAACCAGCAGGAGGTCGGCCACGTGGGCGAGTTCCTGACCCATGAGGTCCTGAACAAATAACGGCCGACGGCGGCGACGGTCGCCGAAGCGGGACGGAGCCCTTCCGGTTGCCCTCCGGCGGGGCCGGCCGCTGCTAGGCTCCGTGGAGGGCGACGATCCGCACGGTCTGGCCGTTCACGGTGACGGTGTCGCCGTGGTGCAGCTGGCGGCCGCGGCGGTCGTCAATTTCGCCGTTGACTTTCACCAGTCCGTTCTTGACCAGCTCAGCAGCCTCCACGCCGTCCTCGACCAGGTTGGCCAGCTTCAACAGCTGGCCCAGCCGGATCATGTCGTCGCGGATGGAGATGTCTTCGATTTCCGGGTTGCTCATACAAGCAATAATGCCTGACCAAAGGTGGCACCAATGACCCACGCACCACGGCTTCCCCTCCCCGTGGGACTGCTCCTTGCCGTTTCGGCCGGACTCCTCGTTCCTGTTCAGGGCCGCATCAACGGCGCCCTGGGGACTGTCCTGGCCGACGGCCTGGCGGCGGCGGTGGTCAGCTTCAGCACCGGCCTGGTCCTGATGATCGTGATTTCCCTAAGCCTGCCGAAGGGGCGGGCGGGGCTGGCCACCGTCCTGCCGGCGCTGCGCGAGCGGCGGTTCCCGCGCTACTACGCCCTGGCCGGCGGGATCGGCGCGTTGTTCGTCTTCGCCCAGTCCTTCACGGTGGGCCTGCTCGGCGTCGCGCTCTTCACCGTCGCCGCCGTCACCGGCCAAACCCTCAGCGGACTGCTGGTCGACCGGATGGGCATCGGCCCGGCCGGCAAGAAGCCCGTCACCGGGATCCGGGTGCTCGGCAGCGTACTGACTGTGGCCGCCGTGGCCTGGGCCGTGTCGCCGCGCTTCGATTCCGCGGCCGGCGGGTCCGGTCCGCTCCAGTTGCTCATCCCCGTACTGCTGCCGGTAGTCGCCGGGTTCCTGATGAGTTTCCAGCAGGCGATGAACGGCACGGCCACGGTGCACTACGGCACCCCCATCACGGCCACCCTGGTGAACTTCATCGCCGGCGGCATCCTGCTGTGGCTTGTCTGGCTGATCAAGCTGGCCGCCGCGGGGCCCGGCAACGCCCTTCCCTCCGAGTGGTGGTATTACCTCGGTGGCCCCATGGGCTGCGTCTTCATCGCCGTCGCGGCCTTCCTGGTCCGCGGCCTCGGCGTCCTGGTCACCGGGCTCGGGATGATCGCAGGCCAGCTGCTCGGCTCGCTCGCCCTCGATCTGGCCCTACCCGCACCGGGCACCGTCGTCGCCCTTCCCACGGTGCTCGGCACCATCCTGACGCTGGCGGCCATTGTCCTGGCCAGCCTCCCCTGGTCACGGGGAGCCCTCAAGCGCCGGTAGCCCGGTAGGCTAGGACACTGCATCACACCATTCGCACCACCCCGCCCGGCAACCAGCCGGTGACCCGGGGCTGACAGCACGGACCGCACCCAGCGGCCCTGTAGAAATTGGAGTTCCCATGGCAGCAAAATCCGTTCTTGACCAGATCATTTCCCTCGCCAAGCGCCGGGGTTTCGTCTTCCAGGCCGGTGAAATCTACGGTGGCTCCCGTTCTGCCTGGGACTACGGACCCCTCGGTGCCGAGCTGAAGGAAAACATCAAGCGCCAGTGGTGGCAGTCCGTGGTGCGCGGCCGCGAGGACGTCGTGGGCCTCGACTCCTCGGTGATCCTGCCCCGCCAGGTCTGGGAGGCCTCCGGCCACGTGGACGTCTTTTCCGATCCGCTGGTGGAGTGCCTCTCCTGCCACAAGCGCTACCGCGCGGACCACCTCGAGGAAGAGTACGAGGAGAAGAAGGGCCGCCCCGCCGAGAACGGCCTCAAGGACATCGCGTGCGCCAACTGCGGCACCCGCGGCCAGTGGACCGAGCCGCAGGAATTCTCCGGCCTGCTCAAGACCTACCTGGGCCCCGTGGCCAGCGAAGAGGGCCTGCACTACCTGCGCCCCGAAACCGCGCAGGGCATCTTTGTGAACTTCAACAACGTGCTGACCACCTCCCGCCGGAAGCCGCCGTTCGGCATCGGCCAGATCGGCAAGTCGTTCCGCAACGAGATCACGCCCGGCAACTTCATCTTCCGCACCCGCGAGTTCGAGCAGATGGAGATGGAGTTCTTCGTTGAGCCCGGCACCGACGAGCAGTGGCACCAGTACTGGATGAAGGAGCGGATGGCCTGGTATACGGGCCTGGGTATCCGGGAGGACAACCTGCGCTTCTTCGAGCACCCGCTGGAAAAGCTTAGCCACTACTCCAAGGGCACCACCGACATCGAATACCGCTTCGGCTTCAGCGGTTCGGAATGGGGCGAGCTCGAGGGCATCGCCAACCGCACCGATTTCGACCTCTCCACGCACTCCAAGGCCTCCGGCCAGGACCTGAGCTACTTCAACCAGGCCACCAATGAGCGCTACACCCCGTACGTGATCGAGCCCGCCGCCGGCCTCACCCGCTCCTTTATGGCGTTTATGATCGACGCCTACACCGAGGACGAGGCACCCAACGCCAAGGGCGGCGTCGACGTCCGCACGGTCCTCAAGCTGGACCCGCGCCTGGCCCCGGTCAAGGCCGCGGTGCTCCCGCTGAGCCGCAACGAGGACCTGTCCCCGAAGGCCAAGGACCTCGCCGCACAGCTGCGCCGGAACTGGAACATCGAATTCGACGACGCCGGCGCGATCGGCCGCCGCTACCGCCGCCAGGACGAGATCGGCACCCCGTTCTGCATCACCGTGGACTTCGACACCCTCGAGGACCAGGCCGTCACCATCCGCGAGCGCGACACCATGAGCCAGGAACGGGTTTCCCTGGACAAGGTGGAGGGCTATCTCGCCGCACGGCTGATCGGCGCCTGACCATGGCGATCGCATACCGCGAGTGGCGCGAGGGCGACGACCTCGCGCTCCTGGAGATGTGGGGCGGCCCGGAGACCGACCAGGCGCGGCAGTTCCGCGGCGCCCTGGCACCCTCGGGCAACGCCCCGTGGCGGCGCTGCATTGTGGCCGAGGACGTCGTTGACGGCGTCGCCATTCCGGTCGCGGCAGGCGTGGTCCACGAGGCCTCCCTGCACCCGGAACGCCTCTGGGCCTACGTGGAGGTGGCCCGCGACCACCGCCGCTCCGGCATCGGCTCCACGCTGCTGGCCATGCTCCGGCACGAGGCCGGCGGCTCGCCGTCGGGCGTCACCCGGCTCCGGACCAAGGTGGAGCCCGGCACGCCCGGGGCCGCTTTCGCCGAGGCGGCCGGCCTGGCCCCGATCCAGCGGTCCCGCCTGGTAGTGGTGGAGCCAGGGTCACTGAAGCTGCCCGTGTTCGGCGACGGCTCCGAGGCTGCAGCGTCCGAACAGGTGGAGGACCTGGCCACCGGGTCCGTGGAACTGAGCGACGTCGTGGGACGGTACTACACGGCCGTGCACCACTGGGACAGCCCCGGGGAACTCAGCATCGCCACCGTCCAGCGGCTCTTCCTGGATGACCTCAGCGGAGCCCATGGGGCGATCGTCCTTCGCGGGGCCAAGGCCAGTGCCTTCGGTGCGGGAGTCCCGGCGAGCAAAAAAGGGAGGCTTCAGGCTTTCGCCGTCAGCTACGCCCAGGGCGGACCCGAAACCGGCGGCGCACCGGACGCGGCAGCAGGGGCAGACCCCGGCGGTGAGCCCTCGGACGTGTTCCTGGGCCACGACCCGGAACTCTCCGACGACGACGCCCGCGCCGCAGTCCGGGACCTGCTGGCCCTCATCGCCTACCAGTACCCGGTCCTCCTGGAACTGGACGACGCGATGACGGCTCTGCGGGCCGTCGTCGAGCCCCTGCTGGAGAGCGGCAAGGCACACCAAACCGGTGCGGAAACGCTGATCGTCTCCGACCCCGCCTAGGCGGAGCCGCCCGCGGTCACCCGGGAAGGGGTTAGCGGCGGCTGCGCGCGCGCCGCGGACCTTCGGCGTCGTCCAGCCGCTGCCGTTCCTCCTCGGTGGGTGCACCGCCGCCGAGAACGGCCGGCATCCACCAGGCACCGGGCCGCGGTGTGAGCGGGAAATCGGCGATGCAGAGGTCAATCCCGTGCTGGAGCGCCTCCCGGAGCCCGGCGGTCGCGGCCGCGACATCCAGGCCGGGAGCCGGGGTGAGGGGTTCACCCACGTGGACCCGGACCGGCGCCCGCCAGGCACGGAGCGGGGAGAATCCGTGGTGCCGGGTCATGATCCGGTGCGCGCCCCAAACGGAGACCGGAATGATCGGTACCCCCGCGTCGGCGGCCATCCGGACGGCGCCGGTCTTGCATTCGCGGACCCGGAAGCTGCGGCTCACGCCGGCCTCCGGAAGGATCGCGATGTACTCGCCGTCCCGGAGCTTGCGCACGGCGGCGTCGTAGGCGTGGGCTCCGGTGTCGTACCCGACGACGACGTGCCCCGCAGCGCTGACCGCCGGGCCGGCGAACCAGTGGTCGGCGGCGCCCTGTGTGATCAGGAAACGCATCTGGGCTTTGTTGTGCCACCACAGGAGCAGCTCCGCAAAGGCGAAATCCAGGTAGCCGAAGTGGGTGATGGCCACCACCGCGCCGGTGCCCGGTGCAACCCGCCGGGAAGCGCCCTGCCGTGCGGGACCGAAAGGCGACCCGTCACGCGAAACGGCCGGAAGGTGCTCGGAACCGGTGACGGTCACCTGCACGCGGAACAGCCAGCGGAGCGCCTGCCCGGTACGGACGATCACCCGGTAGAACCGGTCGTTAGGGCGGGGACGCCAGACGCGTCGGACGCCCGGCATCTCAGCGCCCGCCCGGTTTCCGTGTGCGGCGCGGGGGCAACGGGAAGAACCCGGACGTGGACTCGATGTATTCCTTGTAGCCGGGCCGGGCGGACATGGCCTTCTCGGTCAGCGGTTTCCCGGTCTTGCCGGCGAGGGTCCAGATCATCAGGGCGGGGGAGAGGATGGTCAGCACGCCGGGCCAGGAGTCGGCGGCGACCAGGAACAGGCCGGCCCATACGGCGGCGTCGCCAAAGTAGTTCGGATGGCGGGTGTAGCGCCACAGCCCGGTGTCCAGGACGGTGCCGCGCCGGGCCGGATCGGCCTTGAACTGAGCGAGTTGCCAGTCGCCGACGGTTTCGAAGACGAAGCCGATGATCCACAGGAGCACACCCAGCAGGGCCACCCAGCCGAGGGTGCCGGTGCTGAACATACCCACCTGGATGGTGAGCGAGACGAAGAACATCACGATGCCCTGCGGCAGGTACACCCGGCGCAGGGCGTAGGTGTTGCGGGACCCGGGGGCCGCGGCGAGCATGTCCACGTAGCGGGGATCCTCGTGGCCGCCCCGGGCGCGGACCCCGATGTGCAGGGCCAGCCGGACGCCCCATACTGCCACCAGCGCCAGCAGCAGGAGGCGCCGGCCGTCGTCGCCGTGTCCGGCGGAGAGCAGCCAGGAGACGGCGGCCGCCACCACAAAGCCCAGGCCCCAGACGGTGTCGATGACCGAATGCCGGCTTTGGCGCACCGCGATGGCGAATGTCACCGCCAGGAGGGCAGCGAGCGCCAGTGCCACCCAGGGCAGGCTGGCCAGGAACGCGTCCAGCGGGAAGGCGGCCATCACAGCACCACCGGGAGGCTCGCAGCAGCAGGCAGGACCTGGCGGAACGCGTCCGTGCCCCGGAGTTCGGTGCCGGCGCTGCTGCCGAAGGCGTCAAGGATGAAGCCGTTGGCCAGGGAGTTCCAGAGCCGGACCCGGCGGAACATAAAGTGGCCGGCGCCCTTGAGCGAGACGTACTCGATGGAGCCCGCGACACCCTCGGCACGGCGGGCGTAGGCCAATGAGTTCCGGGGGCTGGTCCAGCGGTCCTCGCTGCCGTGGACGATCAGGACGCGGCGCCCGGCGAGGGGTTCCACGGGGGTGGCCGCATCAAGCCACGGCGCCAGGGCGACGACGGCCTCCACTTGGGCGTCGTCGGCGACGCAGAGCGCAGTGAGGCCGCCCATCGAGTGCCCCAGCAGGTACACCGGCACCCCGGCGTGCTCCAGGCTGATCTGGGCCAGGGCCCAGCGGGCATCCTGGACCGGTGACATGTCTTGTCCGTTCCAGCCCCGGTAGCGGTTGCGGAGGGTCCAGACGGCCAGTCCGTGCGGGCCGCCCTCATTCCGGAGCGCCTGGGCGAAGGGGAGCATGCGGGCCGGGCTCAGGTGCCGGGCCCTGACGGCTTCGAAGCTGTCCGCCCGTCCGCCGTGGAGGACCAGGACGACGCCGCGCGTCTGCCCGGACGCGTCCGCGATGCTCAGTTCGGCCTTGGCCGCGCGACCGGTCCCGGCCGTGCCGTGCTCCCGGTCATCTGTCTTGCGTCTGGCCACGCTGGTGCCTCCCCGTCGTTTGTCCCTGCAATGATCAACAATAAGTTGCCCGCCGAAGTTCCCGGCCGCTTAACCGCCGGCGACTCCACCGCGGGCCTCATTCCAAGAGGCATTCGGTGCAGCGGGCGCGGGGGATGGGACGGCCGGCTTCGACGCCGGCGCCGCGCAGCGTGGCCGGACCTCTTGACTCCCATCCGGGGGAAGAGTAGGCCTGTGCTCGTAAGCCTCCGGACGCCATGCCGGCTGGGAGCACAAGAACACCGTCCGGGTCGGAAACCACGACGAAATCGACGGTAGAAAAAATGAACGGAACCGACTTCGAGGCCCTGCGCGGGCAGGTCCGCGGGCAGGTCATCACGTCCGGCGATGCGGACTACGACGCCGCGCGGGCGGTGCACAACGGCATGATCGACAAGCGGCCCGCCGCCGTCGTCCGCGTGTCCCAGGTGGCCGACGTGATGGCGGGCGTGAATTTCGCCCGGGACAACGGGCTGGCCGTGGCGGTCCGGGGCGGCGGCCACAGCGGCCCCGGGTTCGGCACCGCCGATGACGCGCTGGTCATCGACTTCACCAACACCCGCGGGGTGCGGGTGGACCCGGCCGGCCGCACCGCGAGGGCGGAGGCGGGCGCCACCTGGGCGGACTTCAACCACGCCACCCATGCCTTCGGGCTGGCGACCACCGGCGGCGTCGTGGGCTCCACCGGCGTATCCGGGCTGACGCTCGGCGGGGGTATTGGCTATCTTGACCGGAAATTCGGTCTGAGCTGCGACAACCTGCTCTCCGCCGACGTCGTCACCGCCGAGGGCAAGTTCCTGACGGCCAGCGATAAGGAGAACACGGACCTGTTTTGGGCGCTGCGCGGCGGCGGCGGGAACTTCGGCGTCGTGACCTCGCTTGAATTCCGGCTGCACCCCGTGGACATGGTCCATGCCGGCATTGTCATCTACCCGGCGGAGCACGCCGAGACCGTGGCGAAGTTTTACCGCGAGCACATTGCCGCCGCGCCCGAAGAGCTCGGCGCGTTCCTGGCCTTCCACCGGGGGCCGCCGGTCCCGTTCCTGCCGGAGGAATGGCACGGGAAGCCCGTCTGCATTGTGGTCGGCATGTGGACCGGCGACCCGGCGGAAGGCCCGGCCCGGTGGCAGCCGTTCCTGGACGCCGCGCCGGTGGCCGGATCCATGGTGGGGCCCATGCCGTATCCGGCCCTGAACTCGGCCTTCGACGCCATGTATCCCAAGGGCCTGCTCGCCTACTGGAAAGCGGCCTTCCTGACCGAACTCAACGACGGGGCCATCAACGCCCACCTCGAGTTCGCGCCCCGGGTCCCCACCGTGCAGACCGCCGTGCACATCTACCCCATCGACGGGGCGGTGCACCGGGTGGGGGTCACGGACACGGCCTTTCCCAACCGGAACGCCAAGTTCTCCCCGGTCATCGCCTGCCACTGGGAGAACCCTGCGGACACGGCGGCGAACGTCGCCTGGGTACGGGACTACGCGGCCGCACTGCAGCCCTTCTCCGAAACCGCCGGCTACATCAACTTCATGGACGGCGACGACGCGGGCCGGGTCGCGGACAACTACGGCCCGAACTACCAGAGGCTGCGCGAGGTCAAGGCCACCTACGATCCGCAGAACCTTTTCCACGTCAACCAGAACATCGTGCCGGCATAGCCGGGGGCGGAACATCGTGCCGGCATAGCCGGGGGGTGCCGACACCGTAAAGTTTTCGGCATGAGGTTGAACTGCTGATGGGCGTCGGACACTCCCACACCGGACACTCCCACACCGTCCAGGGGCACCCCGACCCCACGCCCCGCGAACTCGCTGCCCGGAGGAAAGCCAACTGGATCCTGGCGGCCGTCCTGGTCCCGCTGACCCTGCTGACCGCCGTCGCCATGGTCCTGCTCTGGCCCTCGGGCGGCAAGGAGGGCCTGAAGCTGTCGAGCCCCTACGCGGCGGCCCCCGGCGTCAGCTTCGACACCGGGGTCATCCGGAGCGTCGTCGTCGGCGACTGTATGGACAACGCCGCACAGCCCGGCGCGGCCGCCGGCACCGCGCCGGCGCCGGCCTCCCAGTGCACCTTTGCCTACACCGAGCCGGACAAGGGCGGCAACCAGGTCAAAGTGGTGATCAACCCCGACGTCGCCAAGTCGCACGGCGTTAAGGTCGGCGACAACATCCGCTACCTCAACCTCTCGAAGGCCCAGGGCGCCGCAGCCGGAGGGTCGCCCGCCTATGTATTCGTTGACTTCGTCCGGACGCTGCCGATCATCCTGCTCGCCGTCCTCTACGCCGTCGTCGTCATCGCAGTGGCACGCTGGCGCGGGCTGCGCGCCCTGATCGGCTTGGCCGGGGCCTACGCCGTACTGGTCGCGTTTATCCTTCCCGGCCTGGTGGAAGGCAAACCGCCCCTGCTGCTGGCCCTGGTCGGATCGACAGTGATTATGATCGGGGTGCTGTATTTCGCCCACGGATTCACCGCCCGGACCTCGACGGCGCTGCTGGGCACCATGTTCGGCCTGGGCATCACCGCGGCGCTCGCGGCCTGGGCCACGGACGCGGCAAACCTGGCCGGCGTCGGCAACCACGACGCCGCCACCCTCGCCAACGTCTCCGACCACATCTCGATCTCCGGGATCATCCTGTGCGGCCTGATCATCTCGGGCCTGGGCGTGCTCAACGACGTCACCATCACCCAGTCCTCCGCGGTGTGGGAGCTGTGGGAGATCGCGCCCGGAACCTCGGCCCGGAAACTGTTCGCCGCGGCCATGCGCATCGGCCGGGACCACATCGCCTCCACGGTCTACACCATCGCCTTCGCCTACGCGGGCGCAGCCCTGCCGATCCTGATCATCGTGATGCTCTACGAGCGCCCGCTCGGCGACGCCCTGACCAGCGCCGAACTTTCCGAGGAAGTCATCCGCACGCTCGTCGGATCCATCGGGCTGGTCCTGGCCATCCCGGTCACCACACTGATCGCCGTCCTCGTGGTCAAGGCCACCGGACTGAAGGGCGGAACGGCGGTCGACGCCGGCCGAGCGGCTCCCGCCGCCGCCGGTCTGGGCAGGGAGCACGAGGCTGAGCCGCTCAGGGACGCGCTCGGGGACCAGGGTGCGGAGCGTGAGCCGGTCGGTGTGGCGGACAGCGGTGCTGAGAGCCGCCGTCGTGGCCGGCGTGCGGCCTTGCCCGGCTGAGGACCGACGGCGGCCTGACGGGCCGCGATTTCCACATAGCCTGGCCGGATCCCGTCGATTTGCCCGTCTTTGAGACAATGGTCGGGTGACTGTTGTAGCAACCCCTCCCGCCCCCAAGCTGGAATTGCCGCCCCTGAAGCTGGGCCCCATCACGGTGGACACCCCCGTGATCCTGGCCCCGATGGCGGGCATTACCAACTCCGCCTTCCGCAGGCTCTGCCGGGAATACGGCGGCGGTTTGTACGTGGCTGAAATGGTGACCTCCCGCGCCCTCGTGGAGCGCACCCCGGAGTCGCTGCGCATTATTTCGCACGACGAGGACGAGAAAGTCCGTTCCGTCCAGCTCTACGGCGTGGATCCCGTGACGGTCGGCCAGGCCGTCCGGATGCTGGTGGAGGAGGACCGCGCGGACCACATTGACCTGAACTTTGGCTGCCCGGTGCCCAAGGTGACCCGGCGCGGCGGCGGTTCCGCGCTGCCCTGGAAGACGGACCTCTTCACCTCGATCGTGCAGACCGCGGTGAAGGAAGCGTCCAAGGGCAACATCCCGCTGACCATCAAGATGCGTAAAGGCATTGACGATGACCACCTCACCTACCTCGACGCCGGCCGCATCGCCCGCGACGCCGGCGTGGCCGCCGTCGCCCTGCACGGCCGCACCGCCGCGCAGTTCTACTCCGGCAAGGCCGACTGGTCCGCCATTGCCCGCCTGCGCGAAGCCCTCCCGGACATTCCGGTCCTCGGCAACGGCGACATCTGGTCCGCGGAGGACGCGGTCCGGATGGTGCGCGAGACCGGGGTGGACGGCGTCGTCGTGGGCCGCGGCTGCCAGGGCCGCCCGTGGCTGTTCGGCGACCTGATGGCAGCCTTCGAGGGGAGCGACGTCCGCCACACCCCGGCCCTCCGCCAAGTGGCCGAAAGCATCTACCGGCACGCCGAGCTGATGGTCGAGACCTTCGGCGACGAGGGCAAGGCCCTCCGCGAGATCCGCAAGCACATGGCCTGGTACCTCAAGGGCTACGTGGTGGGCAGCGAGCTGCGGAACCGGCTGGCACTCGTGACCAGCCTCGAGGTCCTCCGCAGCACCCTCGACGAACTCGACCTCGACTCGCCGTACCCGGGCGCCGACGCCGAGGGCCCGCGCGGCCGCGCCGGCTCGCCCAAGAAACCGGCCCTGCCCAAGGACTGGCTGCTCAACCGGAGCCTCGATGCCGAGCAGTCCCACGAGATCTCCTTCGCCGAACTGGACGTCTCCGGTGGCTGAGACCCGGACAACCGCGCCCGTACTCGATGGCTACGTGGACCGCGACTGCGCCCGCTGGGTCGAGGAACCGCCCAAGAGCACCTACCGCTCCGACTTCGAACGCGACCGCGCCCGGGTGCTGCACTCCTCGGCGCTGCGCCGGCTCGGGGCCAAAACCCAGGTGGTCGCCCCGGACACTGACGACTTCGTCCGCACCCGGCTCACCCACAGCCTCGAGGTGGCCCAGGTGGGTCGCGAGCTCGGCCGTGCCCTGGGCTGCGACCCGGACGTTGTGGACACCGCCTGCCTGAGCCACGACCTCGGCCACCCGCCCTTCGGGCACAACGGGGAGTCGGCCCTGAACGAGGTCGCGCACGCCATCGGCGGCTTCGAAGGCAACGCCCAGACGCTGCGCCTGCTGACCAGGCTCGAACCCAAGGTCCTCGCCCCGGACGGCCGGCCCGCCGGCCTGAACCTGACCAGGGCCAGCCTGGACGCCGCAGCCAAGTACCCGTGGTCCGCCGAGGACGCCCCGGTCATCCACGGCCAGCGCACCAGCAAGTTCGGCGCCTATGAGGACGACCTGCCGATCTTCGAATGGATCCGCGAGGGCGCTCCGGAACGCCGCTCCTGCCTTGAGGCCCAGGTCATGGACCTCGCCGACGACATCTCCTACTCCGTGCACGACGTCGAGGACGCGATCGTCGCCGGGCATTTCCAGCTGCGCTGGATGGACAACCCGGACCACCGGGCACGGGTGGTGGGCTACGCCAAGCAGTGGTACCTGCCGCACAACGACCCCGCGGCCATCGACGCCGCCCTGGCGCGGCTGGAATCCACCAGTGTCTGGGTGCGGGAGGCCGACGGTAGCCGCAAGTCCATGGCGGCCCTGAAGGACATGACCAGCCAGCTGATTGGCCGGTTCTGCCAAAGCGCGCTGGAGACCACCCGTGCCGTCTACGGTCCCGAGAACCTGACCCGCTACAACGCCGAACTCATCGTCCCGGACGAGACCGTGATGGAAATCGCCGTGATGAAGGGCCTGGCCACCACCTTCGTGATGACCACCGAGCACCGGCAGCCCATCTACGAACGGCAACGCGAAGTGCTGCACGCGCTCGTGACCGCCCTGAACGCCAGCGGCGACCGGCACCTGGAACCGATGTTCGCCGCCGACTGGAGGGCCGCGGAAGACGACGGCGCGCGGCTGCGGGTCGTGATCGACCAGGTCGCCTCACTTACCGACGGCTCCGCGCTGGCCATGTACGAACGGCTTGTCGGCAGCCTCCCGTCGCTGTGGTGACGGGCACCGGTGACGGCGCTCATAGGCGGCCCACCGGCGTCGCACCCGGGTACTAGGATGGCACTGTGGCCGGCCTGATCAAACGTGAAGATATCGACGAGGTACGCCAGCGTACAGACATCAAGGAAGTCGTCGACGGCTATGTGACCCTCAAGGGCGCCGGGCTGGGTTCCTTCAAGGGGCTGTGTCCCTTCCACGACGAGAGGTCGCCCTCGTTCACCGTGCGTCCGCAGGTGGGCCGCTACCACTGCTTCGGTTGCGGCGAAGACGGCGACGTCATCTCGTTCGTGCAAAAACTGGACCACACATCCTTCCACGAAGCCGTGGAAAAGCTCGCCGCCAGGATCGGCTACGAGCTGCGTTACGAGGACGGCGGGTCCGGGCCCAACCGTGAGGAAATCGGCCGCCGCCAGCGCCTGCTCGACGCGCACAAAATTGCGGACGAATTCTTCCGCGCCCAACTGCTGACCCCCGGCGCCACGGAGGGCCGGAACTTCCTCTACGGTCGCGGCTTCGACCGCGCCGCCGCCGAACAGTTCGGTGTCGGCTACGCCCCGCAGGGCTGGGACTCGCTGCTCAAGCACCTCCGCGGCCGCGGCTATACCGACGCGGAACTCAAACTCACCGGCATGTTCTCCGAGGGCGGCCGGGGCATCTACGACCGTTTCCGCGGCCGGCTGATCTGGCCCATCCGCGACATTGCCGGAGACACCATCGGGTTCGGCGCACGCAAGCTGTACGAGGACGACCAGGGCCCCAAGTACCTCAACACACCGGAAACCGCGCTCTATAAGAAATCTCAGGTCCTCTACGGCATCGACCTCGCCAAACGGAATATTGCCAAGGACCGCCAGCTCGTGGTGGTGGAGGGTTACACCGACGTGATGGCCTGCCACCTGGCCGGAGTCACGACGGCGGTGGCCACCTGCGGCACCGCGTTCGGCACCGAACACATCAAGATCGCCCGCCGGCTGCTGTCCGACGACGGCAGCGGGGGAGAGGTCATCTTCACGTTCGACGGCGACGCCGCCGGCCAGAAGGCTGCCCTGCGCGCGTTCGAAGAGGACCAGCGCTTTGTGGCCCAGACCTACGTCGCGGTGGAACCCGGCGGTTCGGACCCCTGCGAGCTGCGCCAGGCCAAGGGCGACTCCGCCGTCCGGGACCTGATCAACACCCGCCGTCCATTGTTCGAATTCGCGATCCGCGCAGCGCTCAAGCGGCACAACCTGGACACCGTCGAGGGCAGGATCGCCGCGCTGCGTGAATCCGCCCCCGTGGTCGCGCAGATCCGCGACGCCGGCATCCGCCCCGCCTACGCCCGCGAACTGGCCGGCTGGCTGGGTATGCCGGTCGAGGAAGTCAGCCGCGCCGTGGGCGCTGCAGCCAAACGCCAGGCCCAGGGCCCGTCCGGAGGCTCGGGGCAGGCGTACGGCCAGAACCCTGGTCCGAACTCCGGCCAGTACGCGGGCCGCCCTGGCGGCACGGGCCCCGGTTCGGCGCCCGGCCTGGCGCCGCTGCCGCCGTTGGCCGCGCTTCCTGCCTTCAACCGGCCGGACCCGCGGGACCCCGTGGCCGCGATGGAACGCCAGGCCCTTGAGGTCGTCCTGCAGGAGCCTGCCATCCTTGAGGGTGCAACGTGGGAGCGCTTCTCGGAGGCCCGGTTCTCCACGCCGGCCTACCTGGCCATCCACGAGGCCATCCGCGCCACCGGCCCGGGAGCCATCGGCGACCCCGCCCGGTGGGTGGAGCTGCTGCTGCAGGAAGTGCCGGAGCCGTTGCGGCCCCTCGTGTCTGAACTCGCCGTCGTGCCCCTGCCGGCAAGTACGGCCGAGGCTGTCCAGCGGTACTGCCGCGATATTCTTGCCCGGCTGTTCGAGCTCCAGATCACCCGCGTCAAGGCGGACAAGATGGGCCAGCTCCAGCGCCTGGACGCCTCGGCGGACCCAGAGGCGTTCCAGCGACTGAACCGTGAACTCATGGAACTGGAGATGCAGCGGCGCTCGCTTCGGATGGACGGGTGAGCCCGCCGCGTTGACGCTGGTGCTTGCCCGTGCCGGTTTGGGGCCGATGCCGGTGGGCGGCGGGGCAGTCCGGTGGGGATCGGGCGGGGTCAATTTCGCTTCCCGGCAGGGTGTTTGCTAGGCTTATATCCGCTTCATTCCTCCTTAGCTCAATTGGCAGAGCATTCGACTGTTAATCGAAGGGTTGCTGGTTCAAGTCCAGCAGGAGGAGCGCACAGTCCCCGTTCCGGGTCACCGGAACGGGGACTTTTTGTATACCCGGAGGGGGTATCTGTGGCAGCCGGGCAGTGTGGTCAGGACGTCCGGCCCCGCCGATTTCCCTCGCGGTGAAACCTTTGCTAATGTCATACCTGCTTCATTCCTCCTTAGCTCAATTGGCAGAGCATTCGACTGTTAATCGAAGGGTTGCTGGTTCAAGTCCAGCAGGAGGAGCGGACAGGCTCCGCGGCCGGTGAATAACCGGCTGCGGGGCCTTTTTTCTTGGCTTGGACTTTGGCCGGGCTGCCGCTGAGCCGCCTGCCCGGAACCTGCTGCGGCACCGTGAACGCTGGTGGCGCCGAGCCTCAGACGAAATACATTTCGACCTGCAGGAAGCGCTCCGCCTCGGCTACAGCCGCCTGGAAGGCTTCGGCCTCGGTGGGGGACTGACGGGGTTCACGCGGATGCCATTCATGGGCCGAGGAGTGCACCCGGGTGAAGCCACCCCGTGGCGGCGCGTAGAAAATGCCAAAGCGCTGAACCGGCCATTCCCGGGATGTCTCGGGCGCCACCAGGAGGGCCGAGTCGTACGCCGGGTTGTACCACTGTGCAATGGGCCGACGCCGGTCGTCGGTGAACAACCCGGCCGCGTAGAGGGCCGCCGACTGGGGACTGGTCTGCGAGCACAGCCGGTCCCACCACAGAGGCAGAATACCGTCGTCGCACCGCTGCCACGTGGCCGGAAGGGGAGGCGGGTCCTGCCAGTCAGGCACACAACAACTTTATCGCCAGCCGCAGGCCGGGAACAGGGTAGCCCGACCCACCCGGAGTGTGGACATGTCCTGTTTCCGAGGCCACGGATGGACATGCCCCGTTTCCGAGGCCCCGGATGGACATGTCCGTTCGCGGGGCTAGCGGTTGGACATATTCGGATTATGTCCAGTGCTGGGAGCCGGGGGTGAGCATGTCCATCCGGCTGAGGGAGCATGTCCTGTCTCCAAGTTCAAGGATGGACATGTGCGTCGGAGAAGGGCGGCCGATGGGCATGTCCATTCGCGGGAGTGGGCATGTCGTGTGGCCGCGGTTAGGGATGGACATGTTGGTTCGTGGAGACCACCGATGGGCATGTCCATCCGGATTCCACGCAGCCCGCGGCGCATGTCCTGCCTCCGCGGCCACCGATGGGCATGTCCATCCCTGGGGTCGGCAGGTGGGAGTGCCGGACGGGCTCGGGCTAGTGGATTGAGGGCACTGTCCGGGGCCGGACGATGAACCAGAGGGATCCGGCGGCCAGCAGGATGCAGCACGCCTGGACGGCTCCCATCGGGGTCGCCGAGCCGAGGCCCAGCCAGCCGACCACCGGAGAGATGATGCCGGCCATGAGGAAGGTCGCGGCCCCCAGGAGGGATGCCGCCGTGCCGGCCTGTGCGCCGTGCTTGGCCAGTGCCAGGACCTGCACGCAGGGGAACGTGAACCCGGTCCCCAGGATGTACAGCCAGAGCGGGACCATGACCCCCCACAGGCCGAAGCCGAGCCGGTCGAAGACCAGGATCAGTACCGCCATCGTGAACATCCAGGCCGTCGAGCAGGCCAGGATCCACTGCGGCGGGACGCGCTTGATCAGGCGTGAGCTGGTCTGCACACCGGCAACGATGCCAAGCGAATTTATCCCGAACAGCAGGCCGTACTGCTGCGGGGAGAACCGGAACAGCCCCTGGAACAGGAACGGCGACGCCGACAGGTACGTAAAGAGGCCGCCGAAGTTCAACCCGCCCAGCAACAGCAGGCCCACGAAGATCCGGTCGGCGAACAGGACGCCGTATCGCTGGCGGGCAGTCATTCCGGTGGTGCCCCGAAGTTCGCGCGGAAGGGTTTCACGGACCACAAACAGCGCCGCGATGATCACGCAGGTCCCGTAGCCGGCAAGGAAGAAGAAGATCCCGGGCCACGGCATCAGCAGCAACAGTTGGGAGCCAATGACCGGCGCGAGGATGGGGGCCAGTCCGTTGACCAGCGCCATGCGCGAAAACATCCGGACCATGGCGTAGCCGCTGAAGAGGTCCCGGACCATTGCCATGGCCACCACGCCGCCGCCGGCGGCTCCGATGCCCATGAGGACTCGGAACAGGCCGAGGGTGGCGATATCAGTGGACAGCGCGGCGCCGAGGGAAGCTCCGATGTGCACCGCGGTGGCCAGAATCAGCGGCAGCCGGCGGCCGAACTTGTCGCTGAGCGGACCCACCACCAGTTGGCCGAGGGCGAAGCCGACGGTGGTGCCCGTCAGGGTCAGCTGCACCGCGGCCTCGGTGACTCCGAGGCTCGCCTCCAGGGCGGGAAACGCCGGCAGGTAGAGGTCCACCGTGAACGGACCAAGGGCGGTGAGGGCGCCAAGCATCAGGATGTACAGGAGCTTGCGACGGCGGCTCAGGGAATCGCCCGGATTGGTGGGTGTATGCACAGTGGTCAATCCTAGGGCCGCTCCGGGCAAGCCACGCCGAAGGCCGCGCTCCGTCTGCGCCGAGGCCGGGCCCGGCGTAGCCGCATCGCGTCCCGCCGCCGCCCCAACGCTCGCCACCCCACCGCTTCCCGCGCGCCACGGCGGCCCGCCCGGCCGCCTGCGGGGCGCCGTCGGGAGCCTGAATGGTAGTTTTGACACCTGGGAGTGCGTGAAGCTGCGCAGACCCCGCAATCCAGCGGAAGCGGAATCACTGATGGAACCAGTTAGGCGGAACCGATGAGCGGACGGCACACCGGCACTACAGGCGGCGGGCTGCGTCTCTCCGCGCTGCCCAAGACCCTGAAACTGATCTTCAAGCTGGCGCCACGGCAGCTCAATGACGAGATTGCCTTCGCCAAGGCCGAGCTCAAACGCAAAGGCATCCAGGTGGGCGTCGCCGCGGCCTTCTTCGCCGTCGCCCTCATCTTTGTCGCGTTCCTGGTCATCGGGCTCATCGTGGCCGCCATCATGGGCCTCGCCACGATCATGCCCGCCTGGCTCGCCGCCCTGTTGGTCTGCGCCGCTTTCCTGGTGATCGCCCTGATTGTGGGCCTCATCGGCTACTCCCGGTTCAAGAAGGCCATGCCGCTGCTCCCGGAGGAGACCATCCGCGGCCTGAAGTACGATCTCGGCATCGCCAAGGAAGGCTCCTCGTTCGACGCCGCCCTCCTGGACCCCAAGTCTCCGCAGGCCAAGGCCGCGAAGGCTGAAAAGGAAGCGGCCGCAGCCAAGGCCAAGGCCGAAAAGGAAGCCAAGAAGGCAGCCGAGCAGCCCGATCTTGGTCCGGCCCCGACCGAAGCCGATCTGCGCCGCCGCCTCGACCAGCGCCGCCAGCACCTCACCGGGGTCCGCGACGAGCTGGGCCAGGAACTGGACGTGAAGACGCAGGCCCAGGCACTCCTTGCCGCCACCCAGCACCGGCTCGGAGAAGGTAAAGAGCTCGTCGATGACAAGGTCTCCGGCTTCCGCGCCCAGGTCAAGGCCACCCAGGCGAAGGCACGCGACACCGCAGGCACCCCGGCCGCGGAGACCGGACCCGCGGCCGAACTCAGCAAGCGCTGGAAGCCGCTGGCCGCCCTCGCGGCGTCGTCGGCAGCCCTTGTGTTCCTGCTTCGCCGACTCCTCAAGGGCTAGGCGCTGCCCTGAACTCCGACACTAACTCGTTGCCGGCTGTGGGAAGGGGGAACAGATGAAGTTCATCGGCGCTGGCGCACGCCCCGGGCAGCCCGAGATCCACCACGACGCGGTCTTCACCCTTCCCAACCTGCTGACAGTGGTGCGCTTCCTCGGCGTGCCGCTGTTCATCTGGCTGGTGCTGGCCAAACAGGAGTACGGCATCGCAGCATTGGTCCTGGCCGTGATGGGCAGCACCGACTGGGTGGACGGGTACATCGCCCGTCGCTTCAACCAGATGTCCAAGCTCGGGCGCATCATGGACCCCATCGCGGACCGGTTGTCCCTGATCGCTGTGGCGGTCACGCTGGTGATCGCCGGCGTCGTCGAATGGTGGTACCTGACCGCTCTCCTGGTCCCGGACATGGTGCTGCTCGTGATCTCCCTCTTCTACTTCCACAGCCACCCGGACCTGCCCGTGAGCCGGATCGGCAAAATGCGGACGGGCCTGCTGCTGCTCGGCACGCCGCTGCTGGTGCTGTCCAAGCTGCCCATCCCCGGGACCGGCGCCTATTTCCTGGCGGCGTGGATCTGCCTTGGCCTCGGCCTGGTGGGGCACTGGATTGCGGCGTACAACTACTTTTGGGCGATCATCCGCAAGGGCCGGAGCCGCAAAGCCGGAGTCGCCGCGGGGGATTCCTCCGGTAACGCTGCCGGCGGGACCGACGACGGCGGTTTGCGCTGATGGTCTGGCTTGCGGTTGTGCTGGCGGTACTTGGCGCCTTTTTCCTGGCATTTGGTGCCCAGCGCCAGGGCAGCGCCGTCAAAGCGGACACCGGCGGTCTCGCCCTCAGCTCCCACGGTTTTCTCCGCCTGCTCCGTAACCCGCGCTGGGTCCTGGGCTTGTTGCTTCTGTGCACCGGAACGGCGATGAACGCCGTCGCACTGGTGTCGGCACCGCTGACTGTGGTCCAGCCGATCGGGGCGATAGCCCTGGTCATCACCACCGTCATCAACGCCAAGGACCAGGGACTCAGCATGAACCGGGCCACAGTGGTGGCCATCAGCGCCTGTGTGACCGGCTCCGCCCTCTTTGTGGTGCTGGCCGTCAATGTCACGCAGGAAAACCACCACGTCAGCGCCACGGATGAACTCACCATCGTGCTCCTGCTCGCATTGGCTGTGGGCCTTTTCGGAACACTGGCCGTGCTCTTCAAACACCGGATGAGCGCCTTCGTCTACATCCTCGGAGCAGGTGTGCTGTTCGGCTTCGTGGCCGTCCTGACGCGCATCATAGGCAAGCACCTGCTCGACCCCAACGGGCAGTTCCTGCTCAACGTCCAGTGGTACACCCTGGTGGCCATCCTCGCGGCCGGCGGCCTGGGATCCTGGTTTGTGCAGAGTGCCTACTCCGGCGGGCCGCCGGACCTGGTGATTGCCGGCCTGACCGTCATCGACCCGATCATCGGCATCGCGATCGGCATCGTGATCCTGGGCGAACTGCGCTCCGACGTCCACGCCGTGACGGCGATTGCCATGGGCGCGGCCGCTCTCCTTGCTATCGTGGGAGTGATCGCCCTTTCCCGGCACCACCCCGAGGTCACCAAGCGCAAGAAGGACGCGCGCAAGGCCGCGGGTCGGCTGTCCTAGGGGCGGCGCCACAGACTTCAGGCGCAGGCCCGGCGCCTGCACCGACGGCCAGCGGGCCTCACCAGCCCCGCTGACCGCCCCGTGACCACCAGGAGCCCTCCCCGTGACCATGCCCGTGAACGACCACCCCGACAAACCGCTGACCATCCTGATTGCGGCCGACACGTATCCGCCGGACGTCAACGGTGCCGCGCAGTTCGGCTACCGGCTGGCCAAGGGCATGACCGGCCGCGGGCACGACGTCCATGTCCTCGCCTGCCGCGCCAGCAAGGGAAAGAGCTACAGCGAGTTCCGCGACGAGGCCACCGTGCACCGCCTGCGCTCCCACTCCGTGCCGACCCACGAATACTTCCGGATCACGTTCCCATGGGAGATCAAGAAGGAAATCGGGCTGCTGTTTGACCGGATCCAGCCGGACGTAGTGCACATCCAGAGCCACTACATGATTGGCGAGCACGTCCTGTACGAGGCTGTCCGGCGCGGCATCCGCATTGTTGCGACCAACCACTTTATGCCGGAGAACCTGAACCCGTTCCTGCCCTTCCCGCAGTGGTTCAAGGACATCGTGGGCCGCGTCTCCTGGCGGGACATGGGCAAGGTGATGGGCCAGGCCGACGTCGTGACGACCCCGACGCCGCTCGCCGCCAAAGCCATGCACCAGCACGCCTTCCTCCGCAAGGTCCTGCCGCTGTCCAACGGAATCGATGCCGCGGCGTACGAGCTGCTGCCCGGCGAGGAGGCAACCAGGCACTCCAGCCCCACTGTCCTGTTCGTCGGCCGCCTCGCCGAAGAGAAGCACATCGACGTCCTGATCGATGCCGTATCCAAAACGCCGGCCAGCCTGGACGTCCACCTGGAGATTGTCGGCGGCGGCGAGGTGCGGCCCGCGCTCGAAGCGCAGGTTGACCGGCTCGGCCTCAAGGACCGGGTGAAGTTCCTCGGACTGGCCAGCGATGAAGAGCTCCGCCGGGCCTACCTCAGCGCGGACCTGTTCTGCATGCCCGGCACAGCTGAACTGCAGTCCCTTGTCACCCTCGAGGCGATGTCCGCGTCCACCCCCGTGGTGCTGGCCGATGCCATGGCGCTTCCGCACCTGGTGCGCGACGGCGAGAACGGCTACCTCTTCACGCCGAACGACAGCAGCGACCTCGCCGCGAAGATCGAAAGCGTGCTGTCGCTGCCGGCGGACGAACAGGCGGCCATGGGCAAGGCGAGCCGCAGCATGGTGGAAAGCCACAGCCTCGGGCGCACGCTGCAGACCTTCGAAGACATCTACCGCGGGGCCAGCTACGACGACCTCGTCGTCTAGGCGAACGGCGGGGCGGCCCGACGCATCCCGGCGCTAGTGCCCGGGCCGGGCCGTCTACTATTGCTAGAGTGTTTTTGCCCGGATCACTCCGGCCCGCCACGGGTCCGGGGTCGCCGGGCCCACGGGGCTATAGCTCAGCTGGTTAGAGCGCGGGACTCATAATCCTAAGGTCCTCGGTTCAAGTCCGAGTAGCCCTACAACAATCCGGATGCACCGGACCCACCCCGGCCGGCGGGGCCGCAGCAGGCGCGCATGCGCAGGCTGCGGCCCTTTTTTGTGCCCCGAAACAGGCAGCCAGATACTTGCCAGCAGGTCCGAACCTGCGATATGTTACTGGTGAGTAACTTAATGCGGCGTGACGCCGTACCCTTTTGATCACTGCTGATCACGAGTGAAGGAACAACATGTCCAAAGCTGCAATCGACATCAACAACCTCCCCTACGCGGACGGCGACTTCTTCGCTTTCGAGCAGCTGCTCAGCGGCAAGGAGCAGGACCGGCTGGCGGAGGTGCGGGAGTTCATGGCCCGCGAGGTGAAGCCGATCGCCGTGGACTGCTGGAACCGCGGGGAATTCCCCATGGAGCTGATCCCTAAGCTGGCAGAGATCGACCTGGTCAGCCCGGTCCGCCGCCAGGGCTACTCCAACCTCTTCGCCGGCATCCTCCACGCCGAGGCCACCCGCGCCGACACCTCGATCGCGACCTTCATGGGCGTGCATGACGGGCTGTTCACCGGTTCCATCGAGGCCCTCGCCTCCCAGGAGCAGCAGGAGGCCTGGCTGCCGGATATCTACTCCCTGAAGAAGATCGGCGCGTTCGGCCTGACCGAGCCTCTGGGTGGCTCCGACGTCGCCGGCGGCACCCGCACCACCGCCCGGCGGGAGGGCGACAGCTGGATCCTCAACGGCGCCAAGCGCTGGATCGGGAACGCCACCTTCTCCGACTGGGTAGTCATCTACGCCCGGGACCTGGCCGACAACCAGGTCAAGGGCTTCCTCGTGGACACCAAGACCGAGGGCTTCAGCGCCACGAAGATCGAAAACAAGATCTCGCTGCGCACCGTCCAGAACGCTGACATCACCCTCAGCAACGTTGTGGTCCCGGACTTCTTCAAACTGGCCAACGCCAACAGCTTCCGCGACACCAACAAGGTCCTCAAGGTCACCCGGCTGGCCGTTGCGTGGCAGGCCGTGGGCCAGCAGCTCGCCGCTTTCGACGTCGCCCGCCGCTACGCCGTCGAGCGCAGCCAGTTCGGCCGTCCGATCGCTTCCTTCCAGCTGGTCCAGCACCAGCTGGTGCAGATACTGGGCAACGCCGTCAGCTCGATGGGCATGATGGTCCGCCTCTCCCAGCTCGAGGACGCCGGCGAGGCCAAGGACGAACAGTCCGCCCTCGCCAAGGCGTTCACCACGGCCCGAATGCGCGAAAGCGTCGCCATCGGCCGAAGCCTGCTTGGCGGCAACGGGATCGTCACGGACTACGAGATGGCCAAGGTCTTCTCCGACGCCGAGGCGATCTACTCCTACGAGGGCACCCACGAGATCAACACCCTCGTCACCGGCCGGGCCATCACGGGCATTTCGGCCATCGTCTAGGCCCCGCCGGCCGGCGGCGATGCCCCGGCCTGACGCGGCACCACTGCGGCCCTTCATCCCGAGCCCCCCAGCCCGTCACCGGGTCGTACGGGCGGCAGCAGGATGGAGGGCCGCAGGTCCATCACGAAGGCCAGCGGGTTGACGTAGTCCTCCCCGCGCCGCACGCCCCAGTGGATGCACGGTGTACCGCCACAATGGCCGGGCAGTGAACGTCCCACCACAGCCCCGCGGACCACGGCCTCGCCGGGGTGAAGGTTGCTGGAAACGGGTTCGAAACTGCTCCGCAGCCCGCCGCCGTGGTCGATCGTGACCACCGGCCGGTCCACCACAAAACCGACGAAGCTGACCGTGCCCGAGGCCGGTGCGGTGACCGCGGCGCCGTCGGACGCCGCCTGCAGATCCACGCCCCGGTGCCCGCTCAGCCAGGGCCGGTCCGGCGGATCGAACGCCCGCAGCACCGCCGGCCTGGGGGAGAGGGGCCAGGTCCATCCCCCGGCGGGAACCGCGGTGCCTGCCAGTGCGGGCGCCGCTGCCCGTGCGGGCGCCGCTGCCCGTGCGGGCGCCGCGGCCGGCGTCGCCAGGGCCAAAACGAGCAGCAGCGCTGCCGGAAGTGCGGGTATCCTCATGCCGCCAGCCTGCCGCGGTCCCCGCCGGCCGAGAAGCCCGCGACGCCGCTATGTGGATTCCCCTCGAGCCTCCTTCCCGCAGCCCCGGGAGGGCCCCTAAACGGTCCCTGAGTGCGGGTGCGCTGTAGTACACTTGGTGGAGCAGTTTGCTGTGCCCTCATGCCTTATGCCACTCCGATGGTTCATTCCGATGATCCGTGTGCGTGGCCGGGCAGCACGTCTCATTCAGGAGTGCGGGAGCAGTGGCTGACTACGCGTATCCAGCCCTCCCTATCCGAAGCCCGGCTTCCGGGTGTGGAGGACTGCGCCTCTTACGGTCCGGCCTAGGCCTGGATGAGGGGTGCGGTGGATGCCAGGAGGAACACCCGCCTGGGTGTTGCTAATCAACCGTCAACTATTGGCAGGGTAAGAGGGTCCATGGGCTCTCTCATGAATGACCTGCCGGAAGGAGCGTCGGCATGCCCGTCGTAACTATGCGCCAGCTGCTTGACAGCGGCGTCCACTTTGGACACCAGACCCGTCGTTGGAACCCGAAGATGAAGCGTTTCATCTTCACGGAGCGCAACGGCATCTACATCATTGACCTCCAGCAGTCGCTGTCCTACATCGACCGTGCCTACGAGTTCGTAAAGGCCACCGTTGCACACGGCGGCACCGTTCTCTTCGTCGGCACCAAGAAGCAGGCACAGGAAGCTATTGCCGAGCAGGCCACCCGCGTCGGCCAGCCGTACGTCAACCAGCGTTGGCTCGGCGGTATGCTGACCAACTTCCAGACGGTTTCCAAGCGCATCCAGCGCATGAAGGAACTCGAAGAGATCGACTTCGACGACGTCGCCGGTTCCGCTTACACCAAGAAGGAACTGCTGCTTCTCCGCCGCGAGCTGACCAAGCTGGAAACCAACCTCGGTGGTATCCGCAACCTGACCAAGGCGCCTTCGCTCCTCTGGGTTGTCGACACCAAGAAGGAACACCTCGCCGTTGACGAGGCCAAGAAGCTGAACATCCCGGTTGTTGCCATCCTGGACACCAACTGCGATCCGGACGAAGTCGATTTCCCGATCCCGGGCAACGACGACGCCATCCGCTCCGTCAACCTGCTGACCCGCGTTGTCGCCGACGCCGTTGCTGAGGGCCTCATCGCCCGCAACCAGCGCGCCACCGGCACCACGGAAGCCCCGGAAGAGCCGCTGGCCGAGTGGGAGCGCGAGCTCCTCGAAGGCAGCAAGGCTGAAGAGGCTGCCGCTCCGGCCGCCGCTGAAGCTGCCGCTCCGGAAGCAACCGAGGCTGCCCCGGCCGCCGAAGCTGCTCCGGCCGCCGACGAAGCCAAGTAGTCAGACAAATAAATCTGGATCTCCCCGCCCGCTTCAGGCAGTTGCCTGCAGCGCAAGGGGTACCGACAGGATGGCTGCTCACTGGGTGAGCAGCCGTCCTGTTGGTCCGTACACCACATAAATTTCTAGACAGAGGGGTTCACATGGCGAACTACACTGCCGCTGATATCAAGGCTCTGCGCGAGCGCACCGGCGCCGGCATGATGGATGTCAAGAAGGCTCTTGACGAAGCCAACGGTGACGCCGAGAAGGCCATCGAAATCATCCGCATCAAGGGCCTCAAGGGCGCCACCAAGCGCGAAGGCCGCTCCACCGCTGAAGGCCTGGTTGCTGCCAAGGTCAACGGCGGCGTCGGCGTGATGATCGAGGTCAACTGCGAGACCGACTTCGTCGCCAAGGCTGACAAGTTCATCCAGCTCGCCGACAAGGTGCTTGCCGTTGCTGTTGAGTCCGGCGCTGCCGACCTCGACACCCTGCTCGCCACCGAGGTCGACGGCAAGCCGCTGTCCGAGGTTGTTATCGAAGAGGGCGCAGTGCTGGGCGAGAAGGTTGTCGTCCGCCGCATCGCCCGCATCGAAGCCCCGACGGTCGACGCGTACCTGCACAAGACCTCCAAGGACCTCCCGGCCCAGGTCGGCGTGCTGTTCGCTGTTGACGGCGAAGGCGAAGCTGCTGCCACCGCCGCCCACGACGTCGCCGTGCACGTCGCTGCCATGGCTCCGAACTACCTGACCCGCGAGGACGTTCCGTCCGAGCTGGTCGAGTCCGAGCGCCGCATCGCCGAGGAAACCGCCAAGGCCGAGGGCAAGCCCGAGGCTGCGATGACCAAGATTGTGGAAGGCCGCGTGACGGGCTTCTACAAGGGCGAGGTCCTCGTTGACCAGGCATTCGCCAAGGATGCCAAGAAGTCTGTCGCCCAGGTCCTCGAAGAGGCCGGCGTCAAGGCAACCGGTTTCACGCGTTTCCGCGTCGGTTCCTAAGTAGGACACGCTGAGGGGGTGGTCACTGCGGTGGCCACCCCTTTTGCATGCACCCGGGAACGCTGGCCCGGGGCGGAATGCAGCCTTTGGTCCCCGGCACGATAATCTTTTCAAAGCTCACCAACGGGAAGGCACCATGGAAACCGTCAACAATTCAGCCCAGCCAAAGAAGACCAGGCGCCGCGTGCTCCTGAAGCTGTCCGGCGAGGTTTTCGGCGGCGGCAAACTGGGCGTTGACCCGGACACTGTCCGCGGGGTCGCCAAGCAGATCGCGGCCGCTGTGCCCGACGTCGAGGTCGCGATCGTCGTCGGCGGCGGRAACTTCTTCCGCGGCGCCGAACTCTCGCAGAGCGGCATGGACCGCTCCCGCGCCGACTACATGGGCATGCTCGGCACCGTCATGAACTGCCTGGCCCTGCAGGACTTCCTGGAGCAGGCGGGCGTGGAGACCCGCGTCCAGAGCGCCATCACCATGGGACAGGTTGCGGAGGCCTACATCCCGCGCCGCGCCATCCGCCACATGGAGAAGGGTCGCGTTGTGATCTTCGGCGCCGGCGCCGGACTCCCGTACTTCTCCACCGACACCGTCGCCGCGCAGCGCGCCATGGAGGTGCACGCCGACGTCGTCCTGATGGCCAAGAGCGGGGTCGACGGCGTCTACACCGCCGACCCGAAAAAGGACCCCACCGCCGAGAAGCTGCACAGCCTCAGCTACGACGAGGCCCTCCGCCGCGATATCCGCGTGATGGACCAGACGGCGATGACCATGTGCAAGGACAACAACCTGACCATGGTGGTGTTCGGCATGGAGGGCGAGGGCAACGTGACCCGGGCCATCCGCGGCGAGGACCTGGGCACCGTAGTCACCCCCTAGCTGCGGCTAGGATGTTTTTTAGGACAGTTCCGCACCCCGGGCAATGGGGCGCGCACTATTTTCTGAGGAGAGACCGTGATCGAAGAAACCTTGCTCGAAGCCGGGGACAAGATGGACAAGGCGGTTGAGGTAGCCAAGGAAGACTTCGCCTCGATCCGCACCGGCCGTGCCACCCCGGGCCTGTACAACAAGGTCATGGTGGAGTACTACGGTTCGCCCACGCCGCTGCAGCAGCTGGCGTCGTTTGCCGTCCCGGATGCGCGCACCATCCTCATCACCCCGTTCGACAAGACCGCACTGCGGGACATCGAACGCGCCCTGAGCGACTCCGAGGTCGGCGCCAACCCCTCTAACGACGGCAACGTCATCCGGATCACCATCCCGGAACTGACGAAGGAACGCCGCAAGGAATACGTCAAGATCGTCAAAGCCAAGGGCGAGGACGCCAAGGTCTCCATCCGCAACATCCGCCGCAAGGCCAAGGAAACCCTGGACAAGCTGGTCAAGGACGGCGAGGCAGGCGAGGACGAGGGCACCCGCGGCGAGAAGGAACTGGACGCCCTGACCAAGTCCCACGTCGACGGCATCGATGAGCTGCTCAAACGCAAGGAAGCCGAGCTGCTCGAAGTCTGATGGCGGACGAGGAACAGGCCCCCGGACCGCGCGTCCGGGTACGGGGGAAAGAGCGGAAAAATCCCACGCCCAAGGCCGGCCGGAACCTTCCGGCCGCCACGGCGGTGGGCCTCGCCATGCTCTTTGCCGTCCTGGGGGGCCTGCTCTTCCTGCCCCTGGCCTTTGTCATGATCGTCACGGCCTTCGCCGTGTTCGGTGTCTGGGAAGTCTTCCGGGCCCTCGAAGCCTCCGGCACCCGGCTGCCGATCATCCCGGCCATGACAGGCACCATCGCCATGCCGCTCGCGGCCTACTTTGGCGGCCCTGAAAGCCTGATGTTCGCCATGCTGCTTAGCAGCGTGGCGGTGCTCCTGTGGCGCTCCCTGGAAGGTGCCGCCGGATCCGCCCGCAGCATCTTCGCCGGCGTCTTCACCATGGCCTGGGTGCCGTTCCTGATCAGCTTCGCCGTGCTGCCGCTGCATGCCTCCGGCGGAGTCACCCCGATCGGGCCCTGGCCCGGCGGCGTGGTCCCGATCGGAGCCTGGGAGATCGGGACACTGCTGCTGCTGGTGGTCTCCAACGACACCTTCGGCTACCTCGTGGGCGCCTCCCTCGGCAAACACCCGATGGCCCCGAAGATCAGCCCGAAGAAATCCTGGGAGGGTTTCGGCGGATCCATTGCCGGCGCCGTGGTGGTCGGCATCCTCGCCAGCATCTACGTCCTCGGTGAGCCCTGGTGGTTCGGTGCGGCCCTGGCCGTGGGAATGGTTGCCGCCGCAACGGCGGGTGACCTCGCCGAGTCCATGGTCAAACGCGAGCTGGGCATCAAGGACATGGGCAACATCCTGCCGGGCCACGGGGGAGTCATGGACCGGCTGGACTCCATCGTGTTCGCTTCACCGGTGGCCTTTATGATCTTCTCCGCCGGAGCCGGCGGCTAACACACCCCTCCCCGCTCCCGGTGCCTAGAATGGTGCCGAGCAATCACGCCTGAACGTGGCGCAACCAGAGCCGAACGGCATCGAAGGAAACAACATTACAGTGGACATTCAACGGCAGATCCCGGCCTCCTTTGACCGCGTGCAGCGGAACCAGTACGGCTACAACGCCAAGCAGGTGGACCAGTTCCTGCAGCGCGCCCGGGTTTCGTTCGAATCGCCGCACGCCGCCGGACGCTCCATCAAAAGCGCTGACGTCCGCGCCGTCTCATTCGACCCCGTCAAGGGCGGCTACTCCGCGGCCGGCGTCGACGCGGCACTGGACCGCCTCGAGGACGCCATGGCGCGGCGGGAACGCGACGAGCTGATCGGGGAGCGCGGCGAGGACGCTTGGCTCCGCGAAATCGGCCGGCTCGCCGGACTGCTCCGCGGCCGGCTGCACCGTCCCGACGGCCAGCGCTTCCGCCGCCCGGCCAAGGGCAAGGTGCGCAGCTACAACACCACCGACGTCGACGATCTCTGCCACGAACTGATCGGCTACCTCGAAGAGGACCAGCCGCTGAGCGTCGACAACATCCGCCGCGCCGTCTTCCGCCCCGCCGTCGGCCGCGAAGGCTACGAGGAAAACCAGGTGGATGCGTTCCTCGACCGGGTGGTCGAGCTGATGGCCGCCATCGACTGACCCGTTCCCGCGCCGGCGCGCCAGCTAACGCGCCCGGCCGACTAGCGGCCGACTAGCGCCCGACTAGCCCGCGGCAAGCGCCCGGCGGACTAGCGTTCAGTGACGAGCGGCCGTTCCGGGGTATGCAGCCGGGTCATCAGCCGGGTGATGGTCCGCGGCACCCGGCCCTGGGTGGCGCGCGACACCAGCACCATCACCGCGAAGGCGGTCGGGACCGTCCAGGCGGCCGGCTGGGCCAGCCAGGACGGCGTCCCCGCGGCGCCCAGCACGGCGCCCGCGATCATGGCGCCGCCGCAGGCGGCCGCCCCCGTCAGCATCCCGGCGATCGCCCCGGCGTCGGTCAGGCCGCGCCACCAGATGCCTAGGAGCAACACCGGGCAGATGGTGGAGGCCGTAAAAGCGAAGACCAGGCCCACACTGCCGGCCAGCGCCGTGGAGTCCGTCATACTGGCGATCCCGAGCGGAACCACGGCCGAGATCAGCGCCGCGAGCCGGAAGCCCCGCACACTGCCGCCGAGCACGTCCTGGCTGATGACGCCGGCCAGGGACACCACCAGCCCCGACGTGGTGGACAGGAACGCCGCGAAGGCCCCCGCCACGACGAGGGCCGACAGCAGGTCCCCCGCCGGCCCCCCGATCATCCGCCCCGGGAGCAGGAGCACCAGGGCATCGGCCTGGCCGCTCTTGGCCAGGCCCGGCGCGAAGACCCGGCCGATCAGGCCGTAGGCCGTCGGGAAAAGGTAAAACACCGAGAGCAGGCCCAGGACAATCAGGGTGGTCCGGCGGGCGGACTGCCCGTCGGGATTGGTGTAAAAGCGCACCAGCACGTGGGGGAGCCCCAGCGTCCCGAAGAGCAGGGCCACCAGCAGGGAGATGTTCTGGTACGGCCCGGCGGCGGCCAGCGCCGTCGGATTCACGGCGGGCTCCGCGGCGGCGGGTGAGCCCGTGCCGGCCAGGACGAACAGGATAAAGAGGACCGGGACGGCCAGCGCGGTCAGTTTCAGCCAGTACTGGAAGGCCTGGACGAAGGTGATGGACCGCATCCCGCCGGCCACCACCGTCACGCAGACGACGGCCACGACGGCCACCTGACCCACCCACGCGGGCAGCCCGGTGGTGATCCGGATGGCCAGGGCGGCGCCGTGGAGTTGCGGGACGATGTAGAGCCAGCCGACCAGCACCACCACCAGGCTCGTGACCCGGCGCACCGCCCTGGAATCCAGCCGGGCCTCGGTGAAATCAGGGATCGTGTAGGCCCCGGAACGCCGCAGCGGGGCGGCCACAAACAGCAGGAGCATCAGGTAGCCGGCCGTGTACCCCACCGGGAACCATAACGCGTCCGTGCCCGAGAGCAGGATGAGTCCGGCGACGCCGAGGAAGCTCGCGGCGGAAAGGTATTCGCCGCCGATCGCCGAGGCGTTCCACCACGGTCGCACGGTGCGGGAGGCGACGTAGAAATCCCCGGTGGTCCGGGAGATCCGCAGACCGTAGAAACCGATCATGGCGGTGGCCAGCGACACGGCGGCAAATGCGGCAATGCCCACGACCGGGTTCACCGGCGGCTCACCTGTCCCCGGCCAGGTCGCGGTAGCGTGCCTCGTTCCGCGCCGCCGTGCGGACATACAGCCAGGCGCTCAGCCCAATGACCGGGTAGATCCCCGCGCCCAAAAGGACCCAGTCGAACGGTAGTCCGGCGATGCGCAGCTCCGCCAGGCCCGGCACCAGCGCCAGCATCAGGGCGAACGCGACGAGGATCAGCAGGAAGCCGGCGGCCACCACGATGCCCAGCCGCAGCTGCGAGCGGATGAGGGACCGGATGAAGACCTGCCCGGCGTCGGATTCCTCGGCGGCCTCCCGGGTGTCCGCGGCCGTCCGGCCGGCGAAGTCCGTCCTGGCGGCGCCGGCATCGGGGCTGCCCGCGGCCAGGCTTCCCGGGTTCAGGCTTCGGGGTGCGGTGACACGGACCCGGGTCATGCCTGCGGCCGGATCCGGGTCGCCTCAAGCTTCTCCCGGACCGGGGGCAGGTGCCGGCGGCTGATGGGCAGCTCCGCGCCGGTGACCGTGACGCTGGGCCGGGCCGCTGCAAGCTTCATGTGGCTGACGTGGTTCAGGGCGATCAGGTAGGACCGGTGGATCCGGAGGAACCCGGCGTCGGACCACTGCTGCTCCAGGTCCGCCAGCGGCACCCGGATCAGGTAGCTGGCGTCGGCGGTGTGCAGCCGGGCGTAGTCGCCCTGCGCCTGGACGTAGGTGACGTCGTCGCGGCGGATCATCTTGGTGGTCCCGCCCAGATCAACGGTGATCATCTCCGGAACCGGCGCCCCTTCACGGAGCAGTTCGCTGATCCGGCCGACCGACTTGGCCAGCCGCTCGGCCCGGACCGGTTTGAGCAGGTAATCGACCGCTGCCAGTTCGAAAGCCTCAAGCGCGCACTCCTCGTCGGCCGTGACGAAGACGACGGCGGGCGGCTTGGCCGAGCGGGAGATGACCCGGGCGATGTCCAGCCCGGAGAGCGCCGGCATATGGATGTCCAGGAAGACGGCGTCGACGTCTTCGGATTCGAGGGCGCGCAGCGCCTCGGCGCCGGAGGACGCCCGGTGGATGGCCCCGATCCGCTCGTCCCGGCCCAGCAGGAAGGCCAGTTCCTCGACGGCGGGCAGCTCGTCGTCGGCGACGAGGACGTTAATCATGGTTCTAGGGTACTGCCGGGTTCACGCGTCGTGGCGCGGCTGGGATTTGGGCACGCGCATGGTGATCAGCGTGCCCTCGCCCGGCGCCGTCTCAATCACCAAGCCGGTATCCTCGCCGTACACCTGCCGCAGCCGGGCATCGACGTTGCGCAGGCCCACGTGGTCGCCGTCGGTGTGTCCGGCCAGGACGGCCCGCAGGTTCTCCGGGTCCATGCCGACGCCGTCGTCCTCGATGGTGACCTCCGCGAAGGCGCCGGAGTCGTTGGCGGTGATGGTGATGTGGCCCGGGCCTTCCTTGGCTTCGAGCCCGTGGCGGACGGCGTTTTCCACCAGCGGCTGCAGGCTCAGGAACGGGATCACGGTACTGAGCACCTCCGGGGCGATCCGCAGGCTGACCTGCACCCGGTCGCCGAAACGGGCGCGCTCCAGGAGCAAGTACCGGTCGATGCAGCGCAGTTCCTCGGCCAGGGTGGTGAAGTCACCGTGCCGCCGGAACGAGTAGCGGGTGAAATCCGCGAACTCCACCACCAGTTCGCGGGCGCGGACCGGGTCCGTATTGATAAAGGACGCGATTGCGTTCAGTGAGTTGTAGATGAAATGCGGGCTGATCTGGGCCCGGAGCGCCCGGACCTCGGCCTCCATCAGCAGCGTCCGGGACGCGTCCAGTTCCGCCAGCTCCACCTGCGTGGCCACCCAGTCCGCCACCTCGCCGGTGGCGCGGACCAGCCCCGCCCCGGCGGCCGGTGCGAACGCGGCCACCACGCCCGCCACCCGGTTGCCGGCCTTGATCGGCGCGATCACGACCGCGCGCTCCGCCCCGGCAGCCAGCGGCGCCCGGGACCCGCCGATGGCCAGCAACTGCAGCTCCCCGGCCGGGATCACCGCCGTGTGGCCGCCCTCCAGCACCTTAGCGGCGAGGCCCATCAGGGCCGGCTTGAGTTCTTCGCCACCGCCGTCCCAGGCCAGGACGCCGGTGGTGTCGGTGATCGCCAGGGCGTCGCAGCCAAGCAGGCTCCGGAGCTGGCGGCTCGCCTTGGCGGCGCCGGCCGGGTTCAGCCCGGTGCGCAGGTGCTGGCCGGCCCGGGACGCGGCGTGCAGCGTCTTGTAGGTGGCCCGCTCGGCGTCGGTGCCCAGCTCCCGGAAGGAACGCAGGACCTTGAGTCCCACGGCGACGACGACGGCGATCGCCAGCGCGATCACGGCGATCGCCGCGGCGGAGAGGAGGGGAGAGTCCGGCATGCTGCCAGCGTAGCGCGGCGGGTGCGGACAGGCGGCGGAGGCTGCGCGGACGGGCACGGTGCGCCGTTGGGCGCAGCGTGGCGACCGTTGAGCGACAGTAAACACGGCGGTGCTGGAATGTAACACGCGTCACGGTGCACAGTGATTGCAGTCACACAAGGCCGGACGTCTGTTTCCCGGAACCCGGGTAACCGGTTGTGGCTCGCCAGTCTCAATGAGGAGGAACGATGGGTCACGAAGCCCAAGAAACGGACGCACCGGCGTTCGTGGACTTTAAGGAAGTCCAATCGACGGAGCGGTTCCAGGAACTGCGCAAACGTCACCGCAGCTTTGTCTTTCCGATGGCCATCGCATTCCTGCTGTGGTACTTCGCCTACGTCCTGCTGGCCGACTACGCCGTGGGCTTTATGTCCACGAAGGTTTGGGGGAACATCAACATCGGCCTGATCCTGGGCCTGCTGCAGTTCGTGTCGACGTTCGCCATCACCGGCTGGTACGTCAGCTACTCCAACCGGAAGCTGGACCCCATCGCCTCCGAGATCCGGCATGAGATTGAGGGCCACGAATTCGACAAGCACGGCAACCCAGTGAGCGGAACGGCACAATGACACTTATGGTCCCCGCGGTCAACGTCGCCGCGCTCAAAGACACCACCCTCCTGAACATGGGCATCTTTGCCGTGTTCGTCGCGGTCACCATGGTGATCGTGTTCCGCGCCAGCCGCAACAACAAGACGGCGGCCGATTACTACGCCGCCGGCCGTTCCTTCACGGGCTCCCAGAACGGCACCGCAATTGCCGGCGACTACCTCTCGGCGGCGTCCTTCCTGGGCATCACCGGAGCCATCGCCATCAACGGCTATGACGGCTTTATGTACTCCATCGGCTTCCTGGTTGCCTGGCTGGTGGCCCTGCTGCTGGTGGCCGAACTGCTCCGCAACACCGGCAAGTTCACCATGGCCGATGTGCTGTCCTTCCGGCTCCGGCAGCGCCCGGTCCGCATCGCCGCCGCCATCTCCACCCTGGCCGTGTGCTTCTTCTACCTGCTGGCCCAGATGGCCGGTGCCGGCAGCCTGATCTCCCTGCTGCTGGGCATCAGCGACTGGGGCGGACAGGCGCTGGTGATCATCGTCGTCGGCGCCCTGATGATCATGTACGTCCTGATCGGCGGCATGAAGGGCACCACCTGGGTCCAGATCATCAAGGCCATGCTCCTGATTGCCGGCGCGGCCGTAATGACCTTCTGGGTCCTGGCGATCTACGGCTTCAACCTCTCCGACCTCCTCGGCGGCGCGGCGGAAACGGCCAAGAACCCGGCCGTCCTCAACCCGGGCCTGCAGTACGGCAAGTCGGATACGTCCAAGCTGGACTTTATGTCCCTGGGCCTGGCCCTCGTGCTGGGCACCGCCGCCCTGCCGCACGTGCTGATGCGCTTCTACACGGTCCCGACCGCCAAGGAAGCCCGCAAGTCCGTGGTCTGGTCCATCTGGCTGATCGGGCTGTTCTACCTGTTCACGCTGGTGCTGGGCTACGGTGCCGCGGCCCTCGTCGGGGCGGACACGATCAAGAGCGCTCCGGGCGGGGTCAACTCCGCGGCTCCGCTGCTGGCCTTCCACCTCGGCGGCCCGCTGCTGCTCGGCTTCATCTCGGCGGTGGCCTTTGCCACGATCCTGGCCGTGGTGGCCGGGCTGACCATTACCGCCGCGGCGTCGTTTGCGCACGACATCTACGCCAACGTCCTGGCCAAGGGCAAGGCCGATCCGGAAACCGAGGTCCGGGTGGCCCGGCGCACGGTGATTGTGATCGGCATCCTGGCTATCGCCGGCGGTATCTTCGCCAACGGACAGAATGTCGCGTTCCTGGTTGCGCTCGCGTTCGCCGTGGCGGCCTCGGCCAACCTGCCCACCATCATCTACTCGCTGTTCTGGCGCAGGTTCACCACGCAGGGCGCGATCTGGAGCATGTACGGCGGCCTCGGCTCGGCCATCATCCTCATCGCACTTTCCCCGGTGGTGTCCGGTGCCAAAACCTCCATGATCCAGGGTGCCAACTTCGCGATCTTCCCGCTGAGCAACCCCGGTATCGTCTCCATCCCGCTCGCGTTCTTCCTGGGCTGGCTCGGCACGGTGCTGGACAAGCGGCGTGAAGACACCACCAAGCAGGCCGAGATGGAAGTCCGCTCCCTGACCGGGGTGGGCGCAGAAAAGGCCAGCAACCACTAACCCGGGGCCGGACCGCAACCAACACAGCGGAACCAGTAAGGCGGAGCTCCCGTGCAGTGTGCACGGGGGCTCCGCCTTTGCGTGTTCGGGCCGGAAGCCGTAGCCGGAAACCGGTGCCGGTTGCGGGGGCGCCGCGGTCTCAGGTGTCCGCGGGCTCAGGTGTCCGCGGAACCGCGTTCCAGCAGAGGCTGGATCCGGAACGGGATCAGTTCGCCCATGGCCAGGGCCGTGTCGGTACGGTCCACGCCCACGCAGGCCAGGATTTTGCCGTTGATCCGGAACAGGTCCTCGGCGTCCAGGGCCACCACCCGGAGCAGCAGGTCAGCCGACCCGGTCAGGCCGTACCCCTCGAGGATCTCCGGGATCCCGGCCAGTTCCACCGCCAACTGGCCCAGCTTCTGCTGCTGGACATGGACGGAGATGAACGCCATCAGGGGATAGCCCAGCGCGGCCGGATTAATCCGGCGCTCAAAGGAGAGGAAGACGTGCTTCTTCTCCAGCTGGGCCATCCGGGCCTGCACGGTATTCCGGGACAAACCCAGCTTCTGGGCGAGTGCTACGACGGTGCGGCGGGGATCCAACGCCATGGCTGAAAGCAGGCGGGTGTCGGTGCCATCCAAAGCTTGCATAATGCGCAACGTTAGCACGGTCACGAAACCCCCGGCAGGGCATAATGCTCAACTTTTTCGAAGGTGGTTGTACCCAATGGCTCTTGTGAGTAGGGTCACAATTATCCGGGGCAACGGCGCCCGGGTGGCCGTCGCGCGTAGGAACCACAAGTTCCGCGGGCAGGGTCAGACGACGTCAGAAGGTTGCGGACAAACTGTGTTTACCGACGACGCGGGCAAGGGCGGCATTGCCGCCGGCGGCCCCGGGAACAGTGCAGAATCAAACAGGCGCTCGGGCGGCGATCTCGTCCAGCTCATCACCCCGGGGGGTGAACGTGTAAGCCATCCTGAGTTCGACTCCTGGGTGCAGGACGTCAGCGACGAGCAACTCGCCTCGCTCTACCAGGACATGGTGGCCATCCGCCGGATGGACGCCGAGGCCACCGCCCTGCAGCGCCAGGGTGAGCTTGCCCTCTGGCCGCCGCTGCTGGGCCAGGAAGCGTCGCAGATCGGCTCGGCCCGTGCCCTCCGCGACGACGACTTCGTCTTCCCCAGCTACCGCGACAACGGCGTCGCCTACTGCCGCGGCGTCCAGCCGGCAGACATCGTCAAGGCCTGGCGCGGCAACGCCCTCGCCGGCTGGGATCCGTACACCGTCAACGTGGCGACCCAGCAAATCATCATTGGCGCCCAGTCCCTGCACGCCACCGGATACGCCATGGGGATCCAGAACGACGGCGCCGACTCGGTGGCCGTAGCGTACTTCGGCGACGGCGCCACCAGCGAAGGCGACGTCAACGAGGCCATGGTGTTCGCGGCCAGTTTCCAGGCCCCCGTGGTGTTCTTCTGCCAGAACAACCACTGGGCCATTTCCGAGCCCGTGATGCTCCAGTCCCACATCCAGATCGCGGACCGCGCCTCCGGCTTCGGCATCCCGAGCATGCGGGTGGACGGCAACGACGTCCTCGCCGTGATGGCGGCCACCCGGATCGCCATCGACCGGGCCCGCCGCGGCGGCGGCCCCACCTTCATCGAAGCCGTCACCTACCGGATGGGACCGCACACGACGGCGGACGACCCCACCCGCTACCGGGACGCCAACGAGCTTGAGGACTGGGCCGCCAAGGACCCGATCGCCCGGCTCAAGGCCCTCCTCGAACGCAAGGGACTCCTGACGGCGGAACTGGAAACCGCCGTCGCCGCTACGGCGGACGCCGTGGCCAAGGAACTGCGCTCCGGCACCATCAACATGCCGGAGCCGCAGCCCCTCGACATCTTCAAGCACGTCTACAGCACGCCCAACTCCTGGCTGGACCGCCAGCAGGACCACTACACCCGTTACCTGGCTTCCTTCGGCGATCCCGCAGAAGCCGCCTCCGAAGAAGGTGCACGCTGATGACCCAGATGACCTTTGCCCGCGCCATTAATTCCGGCCTGCGCAAATCCCTCGAAAACGATCCCAAGGTGATCCTCATGGGTGAGGACATCGGGGCCCTGGGCGGCGTCTTCCGCATCACCGACGGACTGCAAAAAGACTTCGGCAAACACCGCGTTGTGGATACCCCGCTGGCCGAATCCGGCATCCTCGGCACCGCCGTCGGCCTCGCGTACCGCGGCTACCGCCCTGTGGTGGAGATCCAGTTCGACGGCTTCATCTACCCGGCCTTCGACCAGATCGTCAGCCAGGTCGCCAAGATGCACTACCGCACCCAGGGCGCCGTGAAGATGCCCATCACCATCCGGGTGCCCTTCGGCGGCGGGATCGGTTCGCCCGAGCACCACTCCGAGTCGCCCGAGGCCTACTTCACCCACACCTCCGGCCTGCGCGTGGTCAGCGTGTCCAACCCGCAGGACGCCCACACCATGATCCAGCAGGCCATCGCCTCGGACGATCCCGTGCTCTATTTCGAACCCAAGCGCCGCTACCACGACAAGGGCGAGGTGGATGAGTCCCTCGACCTCTCCGCGGCCCTGTCCATGGAGAAGGCACGTGTGGTCACGGAAGGCACCGACGTGACCCTGGTTGCGTACGGTCCGCTGGTGAAGACCGCCCGCGACGCTGCCCTCGCGGCCGCCGACGAGGGTGTCTCCGTCGAAGTGATCGACCTGCGCTCGCTGGCCCCGCTGGACTTCGCGACCCTGGAAGCATCCGTGCGGAAGACCGGCCGGCTCGTTATTACCCACGAGGCCAGCCAGTCCGGCGGCCTCGGCGCCGAGGTGGCCGCCAGCATCACCGAACGCTGCTTCTACCACCTCGAAGCCGCCCCCGTCCGGGTCACCGGCTTCGACGTGCCGTACCCCTACTCAAAGCTCGAAATGCACCACCTGCCGGGCCTGGACAGGATCCTCGACGGCGTCGACCGGGCCCTGGGCCGCCCCAACTCCCTTAGCGGGCTGGAAGGATGACCGCCACCATGATCAAGGAATTCCGGCTCCCGGACCTCGGCGAAGGCCTGACGGAATCAGAAATCGTCGCGTGGAAGGTCGGTGTGGGGGATACCGTCACGCTCAACCAGATCATCGCCGAGGTTGAAACCGCCAAGGCCGTCGTCGAACTGCCCTCGCCGTTCGCCGGCGTCGTGACCGCGCTGCACGAGCAGCCCGGCACCGTCGTGGAGGTCGGCAAGCCGATTGTCTCCTTCGAGATTGAGGGCGACGACGGCGACGCCGGCGCGGCCCCCGCCAAGCGCGAGCCGAACCTCGTCGGCTACGGTGCCGTGCTGGAGGGCTCGGGCCGCCCCGCCCGCCGTGCCCGCACCTTCGCCGCCGCGGCACCGGCGGCCTCCGCTGTGGCCGAGGCTCCGGCGCCGGCTGCTGCGGAACCCGGCGCAACCCCCCAGGCGGAGGCCGCGGCCGAAGCCCAGCCCGCCGCCCACACTGACTCCGCCGGGGAGCGTCCGCGCTCCACCCCGCCGGTGCGCAAACTGGCCAAGGACCTCGGCGTTGACCTCGGCGCCGTCACCGGGACCGGAGAGCGGGGCCTGATCACCCGCGACGACGTGCGGAACTTTGTAGGTGGAGGCGACCTCCCGGTGGCGCCCCAGGACCTGGCCGGCAGCCAGGCCGGCGCCCCGGCCCAGGGCGCCCGCGAAACCCGGACGCCCATCAAGGGGGTCCGGAAGTTCACCGCGGCCGCTATGGTCTCCAGTGCCTTCACCGCACCGCACGTGACCGAATTCCTGACCCTCGACGTCACACCCACCATGGAGCTGCTGGCGCGGCTGAAGGCCAGCCGCACGTTCGCCGGTTACAAGCTGACGCCGCTGACCCTGGTGTCCAAGGCGGTGCTGATCGCGCTGCGCAACCACCCGACGCTCAACGCACGGTGGGACGAGGCCAACCAGGAGATTGTGCAGTTCAACTACGTCAACCTCGGTATTGCGGCCGCGACGCCCCGCGGCCTGACCGTGCCGAACATCAAGGACGCGGACCAGATGTCGCTGCTGCAGCTCTCCACGGCGCTGACCGAGCTGACCGACACGGCCCGGGCCGGGAAAACCGCCCCCGCGGACCTTGGTGGCGGCACCATCTCCATCACGAACATCGGTGTTTTCGGCATTGACGCGGGAACGCCCATCCTCAACCCGGGCGAGGCAGCCATCCTGGCCCTTGGCGCGGTGCGGAAGATGCCGTGGGAGTACCAGGACCAGGTGGCGCTGCGGCAGGTTATGACCTTGAGCCTGTCCTTCGACCACCGGCTGGTCGACGGCGAGCAGGGTTCCCGGTTCCTCCAGGACCTCGGCGCCATCCTTGCTGACCCCGGTATGGCCTTGGCGATGGTCTAGGGATTCCGGACCAGGGCCGGGCGCCCACCCTCGGGTGGACGCCCGGCCCTTGGTATGTCGGGGCGCCTTTGTGGGGGCGTCAGCCGGCGGGAGGCGTGGGTGGGGCCGTCAACGCGGCCAGCGCCATGCTCTCAAGCAGGGGCCGCGCACGCTTGAGGGCCATCCGCCGCCCGTGGTTGCGGACCGAGTGCGGTGTGGAGTTGATCAGGCCGAACGTGGCGTGCGCGCGCATCCGCAGTTCGGCGGGATCCGTGTCCGGGTGCAGCCCGGCCAGGACGTCCACCCAGAGCTCGACGTAGTTGCGCTGCAGGGTGCGGACCTCGGCCTCGTCGGCGTCGTCGAGGTTGCTGAAGTCCTGGTCCTGGACCCGGATGACGTCGGAGTTGCTCAGGGCGAAGTCGACGTGGAATTCGACCAGGCCGGCCAAGGCCGCGGCCGGTCCGCCGGAGCCAGCAACCACAGTCCGGCCGCCGTCCAAGAGGTCCTGGCTGACGCTAAGCAGGAGCGCGCCGAGGACGGCCTGCTTGCCGGCGAAGTGGCGGTAGACGGCGGGACCGCTGACTCCCGCTGCAGCGCCAAGGTCCTCGAGCGAAACACGGTTGAAGCCGTCGGCGGCGAACAGGGCGGCAGCCGCGGTCAGGAGGGCCTTCCGGCGGTTCTCCTTGGCCTGGCTTCGCTGGGTTGTCTGGCTGGACTCAGTCACCGGCGCGTCCCTCTCGACTGCTCTGGATAAAAGGGGTGTTGGTTGAAGCTGTCCTGTGTTGGACATCACAGTTAATAGAGACTAACCTAAAACTCAGTTATGCGTTACTAACCGAAATAGCCGGAGGGTCCGTACTGCGGGCGCCGGCGCCGTGGCCGAGGGACGGAAGCAGTCGATGGAGACAATCGCCAGCCAGGTGGACCCGGGCAGCCCGGACTTCGCCGCGAACCGCGAGGCGCAGCTCGGGCTGGCCCGGGAGCTGAAGGAACGCCTCGCCGTCGCCGCGCTCGGCGGTCCGGAAAAGTCCCGCGAACGCCATGTGGCCCGCGGCAAACTGCTGCCCCGCGAACGGATCGACCAGCTGCTTGACGACGGCAGCCCCTTCCTGGAAATCGCGCCGCTCGCCGCGGACGGTATGTACGAAGGCGACTCGCCGGGTGCCGGCGTGATTGCCGGCATCGGCCTGGTCCACGGCCGCCAGGTCCTGGTGATCTCCAACGACGCCACGGTCAAGGGCGGCACCTACTACCCGATGACCGTGAAGAAACACCTCCGGGCGCAGGAAATTGCCCTGGAGAACCGGCTGCCCTGCATCTACCTCGTGGATTCCGGCGGAGCGTTCCTGCCCAAGCAGGACGAGGTCTTCCCGGACAAGGAGCACTTCGGCCGGATCTTCTTCAACCAGGCCAAGATGTCCGCAGCCAAGATCCCGCAGATCGCCTCTGTGATGGGATCCTGCACGGCCGGCGGGGCCTACGTTCCCGCGATGAGCGATGAGACAGTGATTGTCCGCAACCAAGGCACCATCTTCCTCGGCGGCCCGCCTCTGGTGAAGGCCGCCATCGGCGAGATCGTTACCGCCGAGGAGCTTGGCGGCGGCGACGTGCACTCGAAGATCTCCGGCGTGACGGACCACCTCGCCGAGAACGATGAGCATGCCCTGCAGATCGTCCGGGATATCGTCTCCACCCTGCCGAAGCCTGCCGCACCGGTTTGGGACGTGGACACCGCCGTCGAACCCCTGGCCGATCCGGACGAGCTGTACGGGGCGGTCCCCACCGACGTCAACGCCCAGTACGACGTCCGCGAGGTCATCGCCCGGCTGGTGGACGGCAGCCGCTTCCATGAGTTCAAAAAGAACTACGGCACCACTCTCGTGACCGGCTTCGCGAAGCTGCACGGCCACCCGGTAGGGATCGTGGCGAACAACGGTGTGCTGTTCAGCGAATCCTCGCTCAAGGGCGCGCACTTCATCGAACTCTGCGACCAGCGCGGCATCCCGCTGATTTTCCTGCAGAACCTCTCCGGCTTTATGGTCGGCAAGGACTACGAACAGGGCGGCATCGCCAAAAACGGCGCCAAGATGGTCACCGCCGTCGCCACCGCCCGCGTACCCAAGCTGACCGTCGTCATCGGCGGGTCCTTCGGGGCCGGCAACTACTCGATGTGCGGGCGGGCATACTCGCCGCGCTTCCTGTGGATGTGGCCGGCATCGCGGATCTCCGTCATGGGCGGCAACCAGGCCTCCAGCGTGCTGGCCACCGTCAAGCGGGACCAGTACGAGGCCCGCGGCGAGGAGTGGTCGGCCGCGGACGAGGAAGCGTTCAAGGCGCCCATCAAGGCCCAGTACGAGGACCAGGGCAGTCCGTACTATTCCACCGCCCGCCTGTGGGACGACGGCGTGATTGACCCCGCGGACACCCGCACCGTCCTGGGACTGGCGCTCGACGTCGTTTCCCGCACCCCGCTGCCGGAGACCTCCTTCGGCCTGTTCCGGATGTGAGCCAGCAATGACCCTTTCAACACCCAACGGGCCGCTGTTCGGCACGGTCCTTGTCGCCAACCGCGGCGAGATCGCCTGCCGTGTGATCCGTACCCTGCGCGCCCTCGGCATCCGTTCGGTGGCTGTCTATTCCGACGCCGACGCCGGCGCCCGCCACGTGCAGGAGGCCGACGTCGCCGTCAGGATCGGGCCGGCAGCCGCCGCCGAAAGCTACCTCAAGATCGAGGCCATCATCCAGGCCTGCCGCGAGACCGGCGCCGAGGCCGTGCACCCCGGCTACGGCTTCCTGAGCGAGAACGTCGACTTCGCCCGCGCCCTGGAACAGGCCGGCATCACCTTTATCGGCCCCGGCGTCGAATCCCTGAATGTTATGGGCGACAAGATCCGCTCCAAAAACCACGTCACCGGCTACGGCGTGCCCGTAGTCCCGGGCATCGCCGAGCCGGGGATGAGCGACGAACAGCTGATCGAGGCCGCCTCCGGCGTCGGCTACCCGCTGCTGATCAAGCCTTCCGCGGGCGGCGGAGGGAAGGGCATGCACGTCGTTGAACGTGCGGAAGACCTGGCGGCCACCCTCGCCACGGCCCGCAGGGTCGCGGCCAGCGCCTTCGGCGACGACACCCTGTTCCTGGAGCGTCTCGTCACCACCCCGCGGCACATCGAGGTGCAGGTCCTCGCGGACAACCACGGGAACGTCATCCACCTGGGGGAGCGCGAGTGCTCCCTGCAGCGCCGGCACCAGAAGGTCATCGAGGAGGCGCCGTCCCCGCTGCTGCAAGCCCTGCCCGATGGCGCCGCGATCCGGGCCCGCCTGGGCGAGGCCGCGTGCAACGCGGCCCGCAGCGTCAACTACTCGGGTGCGGGGACCGTGGAGTTCCTGGTCTCCGACAACGCCCCGGACGAGTTCTTTTTTATGGAGATGAACACCCGGCTGCAGGTGGAGCACCCGGTCACCGAGATGGTCACCGGCGTGGACCTGGTCGAATGGCAGGTCCGGATCGCCGCGGGGGAGGAACTCACCGTGCGGCAGGAGGACGTCGTACTCACCGGGCACTCGGTGGAAGCCCGAGTCTACGCCGAGGTGCCGGAGAAGAACTTCCTGCCGTCCATCGGGCAGGTTGTGCTGTTGGACGAGATGCCCGGTCCCGCGAATGGCAGGGTCCGTGTCGATTCAGCCCTGCTGGAGGGCCTCCAAATCTCCAGCAGCTACGACCCGATGATCGCCAAGGTTATCGCGTGGGGCGAGGACAGGGCGGAGGCTTTGGACACCCTCGACCAGGCGCTCGCCGGCTACACCGCGCTGGGGATCGACACCAACGTCGAATACCTGCGGCTGCTGATCAACGATGCCGACGTCCGAGCCGGCCGCCTCGACACCGGCCTGATCGAACGCAAGATGCCGGACTTCAACTTCCGGCGGGCGGGCGACTTTGAGTTGGCCACTGCAGCCGTCTTCGCTGCTGCCATGCACGAGCATGAAACGCAGAATGCCGGGGCGGGTCCCTGGCATCTCGGCAACGGATGGCGGCTCGGTGTCGCTGCACCGCGCCGGATCAGTCTCGGAACGCCCGACGGCGGAATTGCCACAGTGGAGGTGTCCGGCTCGGTAGGGCAACGGACAGCCATGGTCAGCGTCAATGGCGGCCCGCGACGTCCGGCGTCATTTCGGTCCACCAAGCGAGGCGCCACGGAGTTGACCTTGGGCGACGAATCGCGCAGTTACGCGCTGGCGCCGGTCCGCCGGGGGCCAGTCCCACCGGGTCCCGGCAACCCGATGCCAACCGAAATCTTCCTCGGCAACGGAGGCTGGTCCTGCCGTCTTGAGCCGCTGACCCGCGAGACCCGGCTCGCCCGGGTGCTGGCCGCCGTCGAACGCGAGGAAGGCGCCGCGGACCCGGCGGTGCGCTCGCCGATGCCCGGCACCGTGGTCTCCGTGTCCGTGAGTGACGGGGACGCCGTCACCGCCGGCCAGGTCCTGCTCTCGGTGGAAGCCATGAAGATGGAACACCAGCTCACCGCGCCCCTCGACGGCACCGTCCACATCAGCGCCGCCACCGGCGACCTCGTCAAAGCCGACCAGGTCCTCGCCACCATCCATCCGCACGAACCCTTGGCCGCGGAGGACGCGGCCGAGGAGTCCGTCGTCGCCGTCGGCGCGGCGGACTAGCAGCCACAGCGTCAGCCCCACCAAAGCCACCCCCAGACACAGGAGTCACCCCATGCCAGATTTTGAACTCAGCGAGGACTACCAGGACCTCAGCGACACCGTCCGTGAATTCGCCGACCAGGTGGTGGCCCCCGTCTCCGCCAAGCACGACGAAGAGCACAGCTTCCCCTACGAAGTCGTCTCCCAGATGGCCGACATGGGCCTGTTCGGCCTGCCGTTCCCGGAGGAGTTCGGCGGCATGGGCGGGGACTACTTCGCCCTGGCCCTGGCCCTCGAACAGCTCGGCCGGGTGGACCAGTCCGTCGCCATCACCCTCGAAGCCGGCGTCTCGCTCGGCGCCATGCCCATCCACCGTTTCGGCAATGAGGCCCAGAAGCAGGAATGGCTGCCGCTGCTTGCCTCCGGCAAGGCGCTCGCCGGCTTCGGCCTGACCGAACCGGAAGCCGGCTCGGACGCTGGCGGAACCAAAACCACCGCCCGGCTCGAAGGCGGGGAGTGGGTCATCAACGGCAACAAGGCCTTCATCACCAACTCCGGCACCGACATCACCAAGCTGGTCACCGTCACGGCAGTGACCGGCCAGCAGGAACGCCCGGACGGCAGCATCAAAAAGGAAATCTCCACCATCCTGGTCCCCACCAGCACCCCCGGATTCACCGCGGAGAAGGCCTACAACAAGGTCGGCTGGAACGCCTCGGACACCCACCCGCTGACCCTTGACAACGTCCACGTTCCCGAAGAAAACCTGCTCGGAACCCGCGGCCGCGGCTACGCCAACTTCCTCTCCATCCTGGACGAGGGCCGGATCGCGATCGCCGCGCTGGCCGTCGGCGCCGCCCAGGGGTGTGTGGACCAGTCGGTGAAATACGCCAAGGAACGCAGCGCCTTCGGCCAGAACATCGGCAAGTACCAGGCCATCGCGTTCAAGATCGCCCGGATGGAAGCGCGCGCCCACACCGCCCGGTTGGCCTACTACGACGCAGCGGCCCGGATGCTCGCCGGAAAGCCGTTCAAGACGCAGGCCGCCATCGCTAAGATGGTCGCAGGCGAGGCAGCCATGGACAACGCGCGGGACGCCACCCAGGTGTTCGGCGGCTATGGCTTCATCAACGAATTCACCGTGGCGCGCCACTACCGCGACTCCAAGATCCTCGAAGTCGGCGAAGGCACCACGGAGGTCCAGCTGATGCTGATCGCCCGCGAACTGGGACTGTAGCCGGCCGGAAGGATTCTCCGATGATCAACAAGGTTGTTGCCAGCGCCGCCGAGGCCGTCGCGGACATCCGCGACGGCGCCTCCCTCGCCGTCGGGGGTTTCGGGCTGTGCGGAATCCCGGCAGCCCTGATCGAGGCCCTGCACGGCAGCGGCGCGACGGACCTGGAAACCGTCAGCAACAACTGCGGCGTCGATGACTGGGGGCTGGGGATCCTGCTCAAGGACGGCCGGATCCGCCGGACCATCAGCTCCTACGTGGGCGAGAACAAGGAATTCGCGCGCCAATACCTTGCCGGCGAGCTCGAAGTCGTCCTGACTCCGCAAGGAACCCTGGCAGAGAAGCTGCGCGCCGGCGGGGCCGGGATCCCCGCCTTCTACACGCCGGCCGGCGTCGGGACCCAGGTGTCCGACGGCGGGCTGCCGCAGAGGTACGACGCCGACGGGAACGTCGCGGTCGCCTCCGCCGCCAAGGAGGTGCGGAGCTTCCACGGCGCCGACTATGTGCTGGAAGAAGCCCTGACGCCCGATTTCGGGCTGGTCCACGCCTGGAAGGGTGACCGGCACGGAAACCTGGTCTTCCACGCGACCGCGATGAATTTCAACCCGCTCTGCGCCATGGCCGGGAGGATCACCATCGCCGAGGTCGAGGAACTTGTGGAGCCGGGGGAGCTGGACCCCGAACACGTCCACGTCGCCGGAATCTTCGTCCAGCGGGTTGTCCTCGCACCGCAGGGGGAGAAACGCATCGAAAAGCGCACGGTTGCCGTGACCGGTGGCCCCGGTGCGGCACAACGTTCGCCAGGCCAGGCAGGAGCATAGCGATGGAACCGAACAAGCCCCAGGACGCCGCGCCCCGCCCCGAAGCGGTCCGGCACGAGTACCGGCCCTCCGCCGTCGAACATCCGGCCGGTGTGCAGGGCAAAGGCTGGACGCGCAACGAACTGGCGGCCCGGGTGGCGCAGGAGCTGCACAACGGCCAGTACGTCAACCTCGGCATCGGGATGCCCACGCTGATCCCCAATTACATTCCGGCCGGGGTCGAAGTGGTGCTGCATTCGGAGAACGGGATCCTCGGCGTCGGGCCCTACCCGGCCGAGGATCAGATCGATCCGGACCTGATCAACGCCGGCAAGGAAACAGTCACCGTCAACAAGGGCGCCGCGTTTTTCGACTCGGCGGCGTCCTTCGGGATGATCCGTGGCGGGCACGTGGATGTCGCGGTGCTCGGCGCCATGGAAGTGGCGCAGAACGGGGACCTCGCCAACTGGATGATCCCGGGCAAGATGGTCAAGGGCATGGGCGGCGCGATGGACCTGGTGTTCGGCGCCAAGAAGGTCATCGTCATGATGGAGCACGTGGACCGCAACGGCAACCCGAAAATTGTGGAGCAGTGCACCCTGCCGCTGACCGGCAAAGGCTGCGTGGACCGGATCATCACCGACCTCGCCGTGATCGACGTCGTCACCGAGGGCGGGAAATCCCGGCTGGTGCTGCGGGAGCTGGCTCCGGACGTGACCGTGGAGGACGTGGCCGCCGCCACCGGCGCCGAACTATTCGAGGAAGACCAGGAACTTACCGTATGACGACGAATGCAGCGCCCGAAACCGGTTCAGGTGCCGGCCGCAGTGCCGGCCGCAGTGCCGGCCGCAGTGCCGGCCACGGCACCGGCGGCAGTGCCGGTCCCCGGGTGATTGAACAACGCGGTCTCTACTTCGAGGAACTCGAAGAGGGGGTGGTCTACGCCCACCGGCCCGGCCGGACCGTGACGGAGACGGATAACGTCCTGTTCACCACCATGACCATGAATACCCAGGCACTGCACCTGGACGCTGCGTGGAGCGCCGGGCAGCCCTTTGGCCAGCGCCTGATGAACTCCATGTTCACCCTCGCCACCGTGGTGGGGCAGTCGGTCCCGCAGCTGACGCAGGGGACCATCATCGCCCAGCTGGGACTGACCGACGTGTCCTTCCCGCACCCGCTCTACCACGGGGACACGCTCTACACCGAGACCGTGGTGACCGGCAAGCGGCTCTCCTCCTCCCGGCCCGGGCAGGGGATCGTGACCATGCAGCACACGGGCCGGAACCAGGACGGTGTGGTGGTGGCGCTGGCGACGCGCAGCTGCCTGATGTGGACACGCGAGGCGCACGCCGCGGCCGAGCCGGAAACCGCGCAAAAGGGGACAATAAAGGCATGAGCTTCCTGATGGGCCCGGCCCTCCTGTTCTGCCCCGCCGACCGCCCCGAGCGCTACCAGAAGGCGGCCGGGCGCGCCGACGCCGTCATCCTTGACCTCGAGGACGCCGTGGCGCCGGCCGACAAGCAGCGTGCCCGCGGCGCCATCCTGGCCCAGCTGGGCTCCGCCGGGGACGGCCCCGAGCTCGACCCGAGCCGCACGATTGTCCGCGTCAACCCGGTCGGAACCGACGAGTTCGAGAAGGACCTGCACTGCCTCAAGCACACGCCTTACCGGCACGTCATGCTGGCCAAGGCCGAGAGCGCCGCACAACTGCGGGCGCTTGAGGGATACAGTGTGGTCGCCCTGTGCGAGACGGCGGCGGGCATCGTCAACGCGGCCGCGATCGCCGCCGAGCCGAACGTGGTGGGCCTGATGTGGGGCGCCGAGGACCTGCTGGCGTCGCTCGGCGGCACCTCCAGCCGGAACGACGACGGCGGTTACCGCGCCGTGGCCCTGCACGCGAGGTCCACGGTCCTGCTGGCTGCCCGGGCCGCCGGCAAGGAAGCCGTCGACTCCGTGTACGTGAACATCCCCGATCTCGAGGGACTCGCGGCCGAGGCCCACGACGCCGTCGCCTCCGGGTTCGGCTCCAAAGCCTGCATCCACCCCAACCAGGTGGCCGTGGTCCGTGACGCGTACGCCCCTTCCGAGGCCGACGTCGCAGCGGCCGAAGAACTCCTGGGCGCCGCTACGGCCGCGGGCACCGGCGTGTTCCAATTCAAGGGCAAGATGATCGACGGGCCCATTCTCAAGCACGCCGAAGCCACCCTCCGCCGCGCAGGCCGGTAGGCCCGGGGTTCGGGGCGGGGTCCCGGGGCGATGCCCTGATATGGGTCCGAGCCCGCAGGAACGCGTCGATTCGCCACAAATAGCCGGATTGGTGGGCCGGTTAGCGCCCATTTGTGGCAAATCGACGTCGGGTACCGGCAACCCTGGCTGCTCGCGCCCCGTTCCGGTCTTCCGCGCTGCATCTTGGTCTCGGGTGGTTGGCACCTGCGCTGCGTCGACTTCGGGCGATCACAGGGCCAGAACAGAAGCCCTACCTGCTGGAGCTCGTCGGTTCGCCACAAATGGCCGGATTGGTGGGCTCGTAGCGGCCATTTGTGGCAAATCGACGTCGTGTGAAGCGAGCGGGCCACTCAATATGTAGCAGCGGCGCCCCTTCGTCCGGTCGCGACCCTGGCCCAAGCGGCGCCCAGATCCGGCACATCCCAACCGACCCTAGCGCCGCCACAGGTAGCGGTTCTCCGGGCGGCCGGCAGCACCGTAGCGCGGCGTGAGCCGGGCGAAGCCTGTAGCCACCAGATACTCGAGGTAGCGGCGGGCGCTGACCCGTGACAATCCAAGCCGGAGGGCCAGGCCTGCTGCGGACTCGTCGCCGGGGGTGTCCTGCAGGGCTTCGATGACCGCGTCCAGGGTGGGCCGGGAGAGTCCCTTGGGTAAGCGCGCCGGACTCTCCGCGACCCCAGAAAATCCGACGGCCCCTGGCAACCCGGCCCTCGGCAGCCCAGCCGCCGGCTCCCCGCCGTCAGCCCCATGGCCGCCCTGGTTCCCGTGACCCCCGTGACCCCCCGGACCGCCGCGACCGGACAACGTGCCGGACAACCGCGGAGGGCGCGCCGGGGCCACGATTCGGTCGATCCGCTCCTGGTCCAGGGGGCCAGCGGAGGCACCGGCGGCGAGTTCGTCGCGCAGTGCCACATAACGGTCCAGCCGGTCGTTCAGCGCCTGCGACGTGAACGGTTTGACGAGGTAGTGCAGTATGCCGCCGGCCATTGCCGAGCGCACGGTTTCCAGCTCACGCGACGCCGTGATCACCAGGACATCAACGGGCTGCCGGGGCCGATTCCGGAGCGCCTGCAGGACGTCGAGCCCCGACATGTCCGGCAGGTGGATATCGAGGAGAACCAGTTCGGGCAGCAGTTCCGCGGCGAGATCCAGGCCCTGTTGCCCGGTGTGCGCCGTGCCCACCACCTCGAACCCGCCACGGGCCAGCAGGAAGCCATGGTGGATCCCCGCCACGGCCACGTCATCGTCAATGATGAGGGTGCGTATGCCACTCATGGTCGTCCAAGTACCGCCTCTGGTGTCCCGGCGCCGGCTGACCCGGACACCTCTGTCCTGAAAACAACCGTAAAGCAGGCGCCGCCGAGCGCCGAACGGGACACCACTGCGCTGCCACCCCGGCGCCGGGCCACACGCTGGACCAGGGCCAGGCCGAGCCCCCGGGTGTTGATCCCGTCCGGTTCCTTGCTGGTCACTCCGGCCTCGAACACCGCTTCCCGGTCAGCCGCCGGAACGCCCGGCCCGTCGTCGTCCACCGTGAGCGTGCGTCCGCCGGGACCCTCGGCGAGGGCGACGGCGATGGTGCTGTCATAGCCGACGGCGTCCACGGCGTTGTCGATCAGGTTGCCGAGCACTGTGATGGCGTCGTCCGTGCCATCCGGGGTGCAGACCGACGCCGGGTCAACCTCGATGTCGATGCCCCGCTCCGCGCACACCGTGGACTTGGCGATCAGCAGGGCCCGGACGCCGTCGTCGGTAATCCCCGCCGCGAGGGGCCGGTCCACGAACGCGGCATCGCTTTGGCTGCGGCCGAGGTAATCAACGGCCTTCGCCTGTTGGCCGAGCTCCAGCAGGCCGGAGATGACGTGCAGCTTGTTGGCGAATTCGTGCGCCTGGGCCCGCAAGGCCTGCGTCACGTCCAGGGCGCCGTCGCGGTCCCGGAGCATTGTGTGCAGTTCCGTCCGGTCGCGCAGGATCAGCACCTTCCCCACTTCCCGCCCGTCCACGGTGGCAGCATTCACCTTGCCCAGCAGGATGCGCTCGCCGGAAAGCACCAGCTCGTCCGTAGCGGACCCGGCCGCGAGCAGGCGGTGGATCCCCGGCTCGAGCGAGTCGGTGGCAGCGGTGCCAAGGATCTCCTCGCCCACGTCCAGCAGCCGCCGCGCCTCATCGTTCACCAGCGCCACTTTGCCGTCGGCGTCGACCGCCACGAGCCCTTCGCCGAGGCCGTGGAGCATGGCGTCGCGGGTCTCGAGCAGCGCCGCGATGTCCTCGGGCTCGAGCTTGTAAATCCGCCGCCAGACCAGCTTCGAGACGTACATGGCGCCCAGGGAACTCAGGAGTGCGGCGCCCAGCAGCCAGCCGAACAACAGCGGCAGGTCCTCGTTCAGGTCCGCCGCCAGGGTGCTCTCCAGCACCCCCACCGACGCGGAGCCGATGACGGTGCCCCCGCGGTCAAAGATCGGAACCTTGACCCGCCAGGACTCGCCCAGGGTCCCTGTCTGGGTGCCGACATAGACGTCGCCGGACAGCGGCACGGAGGGGTCGGTGGAGACATGCTTGCCGATCTCCTCCGGGTTCGGGTGGGACTGCCGGACGCCGTTGCGGTCGGTCACCACCACGTAGGTGACGTTGGAGGCCTGCCGGATGACCTCGGCGATCGGCTGGATGGTCTGCGCGGGGGAGTCGGTGCTGAAGGCGTCCACCACGGAGGGAAGCCGGGCCACGCTGTCGGCGACGCCGATCATCCGGCTCTTGTACGCGTCGCGGAGCTGTTGTTCCTGCATCCGGATCGTCACGGCACCCACGACGGTGAGGACGGCCAGAACGATTCCGAGCTGCAGGGCCACCAGCTGAAAGCGCAGCGGAATCCTGTGAAACATGTCACAAGTGTCCCATCCGGCACCGGCCAGGCAGGACGGATGACGCCGTCCGGCCGTGACCAATATGACCACTACTACCTCTACGTCCGAATACTGTTCCCCGGCGGGACCCGCCCCTACGGTCGGGGAAGTGATTCCAATGATGTGCATCACATTTCGTACAAGGAGAGATAATGACGTCCCACCTCAACTTCACCCGCCGGGCCGCCCTCACGGCCGGTGCCGCAGGCCTCGTGCTCGCGATGTCCGCCTGCGCCGGAGGAGGCGCCGCTGCCGGGTCAGGCTCTGACTCCGTCAAGAAGCTCAGCATCATCGTCCCCGCCAACCCGGGCGGCGGCTGGGACCAGACCGGCCGCGCCATCCAGGCGGACCTGCAGTCCAACAAGCTCGTCTCCTCCGCCCAGGTCACCAACATCGGCGGCGGCGGCGGAACCAACGGCCTGGCCAAGCTCGCCACCGAAAAGGACGCCAACACCCTGATGGTGATGGGCTACGTGATGGTCGGCGCTGTGGAGACCAACGGGGCGAAGACCCGGCTCGAGGACACCACCCCGATCGCCCGCCTGACCGAGGAACCGCTGGTGCTCGTGGTGCCGGCCTCCTCGAAGTACCAGACCGTGCAGGACCTCGTGGCGGACATCAAGGCCAACGGCAAGGGTGTCGCCATCACCGGCGGCTCGGCCGGCGGCGCAGACCACATCCTGGCCGGCCAGATCCTGAAGTCCCAGGGCGTCGAGCCGGAGAAGCTGAACTACATCGGCTACTCGGGCGGCGGCGAATCCATCGCGGCGCTGCTGGGCAACAAGGTGCAGGCCGGCATCTCCGGCATCGGGGAATACGCGGAGCAGGTCAAGGCCGGCAAGGTCCGCGCGCTCGCCGTCTCCGGCAAAGCCGAAGTTCCGGCGCTGCCCGGCATCAAGCCCCTCAAGGAGCAGGGCATCGACGTCGTCCTGACCAACTGGCGCGGCGTAGTGGCGCCCGGTTCGATCGACGACGCCCAGCGCACCAAGCTCACCGAGCTGGTCACCAAGCTGCACGAGTCCGAGGCCTGGAAGTCCACCCTGAAGAAGAACAACTGGGACGACGCCTTCCTCGCCGGTGACGGCTTCAAGACCTTCCTCACCGACGACATCAGCAAGGTCAAGACCACCCTGACGCAGATTGGCCTGGTCAAGTAACAATGTCTTCGCAAGTTCTCACGCCCGCCAAACGGCCCACGGGGGAGATCCTTTTCGCCCTGGTGTTCGTAAGCGTGGGCGCGGCAGGACTCCTGACGGCGGGATCCATCCCGATCCCGCCGTCGGAGACCGGCATCGGCCCGCGTGCCTTCCCGTACATCGTGTGCAGCGTCCTGGTGCTGGTGGGCCTCGGCATCGTCATCCAGGTCCTGCGCGGCAAAGTCGGCCAGGCCGAGGAGGGTGAGGACCTCGATGTCACGGCCAAAACGGACTGGATCGCGCTGGCCAAGCTCGTCGCCTTCGTTGTGCTGCACATCTTCCTGATCGAACCGGCAGGCTGGCCAATCGCCGCAGCCGTGCTGTTCAGCGGATCCGCCTGGACCCTCGAGGCCAAGCCGCTGTGGAAGGCCATCCTGGTCTCGGTGATCATGGCCCTGGTGCTGCAGTACGTCTTTGGCGGCCTGCTGGGCGTCTCGCTCCCGCCGGGTCCGCTGCTTGAGGGGGTGCCGTTCTTCCATGGATAGCTTTATGCTCCTGCTCGAAGGCTTCACGACCGCGCTTCAGCCGGTCTACCTGCTGTACGCCCTGGGGGGCGTGTTCGTCGGTACCGCCGTCGGTGTGCTGCCGGGCATCGGGCCGGCCATGACGGTGGCCCTGCTGATGCCGATCACCTATGCGCTGGACCCGGCGGCGGCCCTGATCGTGTTCGCCGGTATCTACTACGGCGGCATGTACGGCGGCTCCACCACCTCCATCCTGCTCAACACCCCGGGCGAGTCCTCCTCGATTGTCACCGCCCTCGAGGGCAACAAAATGGCCAAGGCCGGCCGGGGAGCAGCAGCGCTGGCGACGGCGGCGATCGGCTCGTTCATCGCCGGCACCATCGCCACCGTGCTGCTGTCCTTCCTGGCCCCGGTGGTGGCGGATCTCGCCGTCGGGCTCGGCCCGGTCGATTACGTCGCACTGATGGTGGTGGCGTTCCTGACCGTTGGCGCCCTGCTGGGCGCCTCCGTACTGCGCGGGCTGGCGTCACTGGCCCTGGGGCTGTTCATCGGCCTGATCGGAATCGACGACAGCACCGCCCAGCAACGGTTCACGTTCGACAACCCCAACCTGGTGGACGGCATCGACATGGTGCTGGTGGCCGTGGGCCTCTTCGCCCTGGGTGAGGCGCTGTACGTGGCCTCCAAGCTCCGGCACGGGCCCGTGGAAGTCATCCCCGTCAGCAAGGGCAAGAACGCCTGGCTGTCCAGGGAGGACTGGAAGCGGTCCTGGAAGCCCTGGCTGCGCGGGACGTTCATCGGCTTCCCGATCGGCACCGTGCCGGCCGGCGGTGCCGACGTCTCCACCTTCCTGTCCTACGCCGCCGAACGCCGGCTCGCCAAGGGCGCCCACAAAGCGCAGTTCGGCAAGGGCGCCATCGAGGGTGTCGCCGGTCCGGAGGCGGCCAACAACGCCGCCGCCGCCGGCGTCCTGGTCCCGCTGCTGACCCTGGGCATCCCGACGACGGCCACCGCCGCCATGATGCTCACCGCATTTCAGCGCTACCAGATCCAGCCCGGGCCGCTCCTGTTTGAAAACCAGGGCGCACTGGTCTGGACCCTGATCGCCTCGCTGTACGTGGGCAACCTGATGCTGCTGGTCCTCAACCTGCCCCTGGTGGGCCTCTGGGTGAAGATCCTGCAGATCCCGCGGCCGTTCCTGTACGCCGGCATCCTGGTGTTCGCGGCGCTGGGCGCCTTCTCGGTGAACTTCTCGCCGAGCGACGTCGGTGTCCTCCTGGTGGTGGGCATCCTGGGCTACTTCATGCGCCGCTACGGTTACCCCGTGGCGCCCATGGTGGTGGCGATGATCCTGGGCCCGATGTTCGAAGTGCAGCTGCGGCGCTCCCTGCAGCTCTCCCAGAACGACCCCTCGGCCCTGTTCTCCACGCCGTTCGCCGTGGTGGTCTACGCGACCATGGCCCTGATCTTCCTGGGCTCCTGGTGGCTTCGCCGCCGGCAGGCAGCCCTGGAAGCGGTCACGGAGAAGGAGTCCGTGTCCGTCTGACCGATCCAGTTGGCAGTTCGCGGCAGTGTTGGGCAAACACTGCCGCGGACTGCCAACCCGCGTCCGGACGGCGTGCCCGGGGAATCCGGTGCCGCCGCCGTGCGGGATACTTAAGAAATGCAGCCGCGCACAATCGTCCTCCTTGGTTCCACCGGTTCCATCGGCACCCAGGCCATCGACGTCGTCGACGGCGCCCCGCACCTTTTCGAGATCGTGGCGCTCAGCGCCGGCGGCGGCAACCCTGAACTTCTGGCGCGCCAGGCCGTACACACCCGGGCCCGCGCCGTCGGCGTCGCCACCGGCGACGCCACAGCCCTCCAGCAACTGATCGACGACGCCGCCCGTGCGGCCGGCGTCGCAGGCTACCGGCCGGAGATCATCACCGGCCAGGACGCGTCCACCCGGATCGCGGAAATCCCGGCTGACGTGGTGCTCAACGGCATCACCGGGTCCATTGGGCTCGCCCCCACCCTGGCCGCCCTGAAGTCCGGCGCCACGCTGGCCCTGGCGAACAAGGAATCCCTGATCGTGGGCGGTGCCCTGGTCAAGGCGGCCGCCCGCGACGGCCAGATCGTCCCCGTTGATTCCGAGCACTCGGCGATCGCCCAGTGCCTCCGGTCCGGAACGGCGGCCGAGGTGGACCGGCTGGTCCTCACCGCCTCGGGCGGCCCCTTCCGCGGAATGACCCGGGAGCAACTGCAGGACGTCAGCCCGCGGGACGCCCTCGCGCACCCCACCTGGGACATGGGCCTGATGGTCACCACCAACTCAGCGAGCCTGGTCAACAAGGGCCTGGAAGTCATCGAGGCCCACCTGCTCTTCGACATCCCGCTGGACCGCATCGACGTTGTGGTGCACCCGCAGTCCGTGGTGCACTCGATGGTCCAGTTCGTGGACGGTTCCACCATCGCCCAGGCCTCACCCCCTGATATGCGCCTGCCCATCGCCCTGGGCCTCGGCTGGCCGGACCGGGTGGCCGGCGCCGCCAGCCCGTGCGACTGGAGCAAAGCCACCAGCTGGACCTTCGAACCCCTCGACACCGTCGCCTTCCCGGCCGTGGACCTCGCCAAGGATGCGGCCCGGCAGGGCAGTACCTTCCCGGCGGTATTCAACGCCGCCAACGAGGAGGCCGTGATGGCGTTCCACGCGGGCCGGATCCGCTTCACCGATATTGTCGATACCATCGAAGCCGTCCTCAGCGAGCATTCAGGATCCTCCGGGTTAACGGTCGAATCCGTACTGGATGCTGAAAAGTGGGCACGCGCGCGGACGCTTGAGCGTTTGGCCGTGGGAAGTGCCTAAGAAGCAGCCGACCGATGCCCAGGAAGTAGCAAGCCAAGCATGAGCCCCGTTGTCCTCTTTATCCTCGGCGTAGTTTTCGTCGTGATCGGCATCGCCGTGTCCATCGCCCTGCATGAAGTGGGGCACCTGGTGCCGGCCAAGCTCTTCAAAGTGCGCGTCACGAAGTACATGATCGGTTTCGGCCCCACCCTCTGGTCCAAGCGCCGCGGCGAAACCGAATACGGCATCAAGGCCATCCCGCTGGGCGGCTTTGTGTCCATGATCGGCATGTACCCGCCAAACAAGACCGACGGCAGCGTCCGGCCCTCCGGCACCGGGATGTTCCAGTCGCTGGCCACCGACGCCCGCTCCCTGGCGCACGAGGAAATCGGCCCCGACGACGCCGGCCGGGTCTTCTACCGCCTCCCGGTCTGGAAGAAAATCATCATCATGCTCGGCGGCCCGGCGATGAACCTGCTGATCGGCGTCGTGCTCACCGCCGTGCTGCTGATGGGTTTCGGCGTTTCGGAATCGACCACCACAATCGCCGACGTCTCCAAGTGCCAAGTGAAGGCCGGCCAGACGGTCGACCCCAACTCCGGGGACTGCAAACTGACTCCGGCCGCCGCGGCGGGGCTGAAGCCGAACGACCGCATCACCTCGTTCGATGGCAAGGCCGTCACCAGCTGGGACGAGCTCACCGGCTGGATCCGCGCGTCGGCGGGCAAGCAGGTGAGCCTCATCGTGGAGCGCGACGGCGCCCCGGTCACCACCACCGTCACCCCGGTGCTTTCCGCCCGGCCCGTGGTCGGCACCGACGGCCGGCAGGCCAAGGACGCCGACGGCAAGCTGCGCTACCAGGACGTTGGCTTCCTCGGCATCGGCGCCCAGACTGCGCTTGTCCCGCAGCCGGCGTCGACCGTGCTGCCGATGGCGGGCGAGAACATCCAGCAGATCGCCGGCGTTGTGTTGAACCTGCCCGCTCGCGTGGCCGGGGTTGCGCAGGCGGCCTTCAGCGAGGAGCCCCGAGACCCCAACGGCCCGATCAGCGTGGTCGGGGTGGGCCGCGTCGCCGGCGAGGTCGCCGCCATGGAGCAGGTCCCGCTGCAGAGCCGCTTCGCCGCCCTGGTGGGGCTGCTCGCCGGGCTCAACTTCGCGCTGGCCGTGTTCAACTTGGTGCCGCTGCTGCCGCTGGACGGCGGCCATGTGGCCGGGGCGCTATACGAGGGAGCCCGACGCCGGATTGCCAGGCTGTTTGGCCGGCCCGATCCGGGCGCGTTCGATATCGCCAAGCTGCTGCCGGTGACCTACGTGGTGGCCGTGCTGCTGATGGGCATGTCGGCGCTGCTGGTCTACGCGGACATCGTCAAGCCGGTCAACCTGTTCGGCTGATCCCGCGGCACGGGCCCCGGGATCATAACAGCCGGTTCAGACTGACTTTTCTTTCTCAGCTTATTTCGGCTGATTATGAATAATCAGTTATAAACGGTTGATCTTTGGATATCAGCTGTCTATGGTTGGCGTATGTACGTCATGACCATCGACCAGCGCGGCAGCAGCTCCGACGTCGACCGCGTCCCCGCCCTGCTCGCTGAACTCGCGGACCTCCAGCCGGGTGCCCACTTTGAGCGCTCCGTCGGGGACGAACTCCAGGGCGTCCTGACGAACCCCGGCACCGTGGTGGACATCGCCCTTCATGCCCTTCGCAGCGGCCGCTGGTACGTCGGGATCGGCGTCGGCAACGTCGACCGGCCGCTGCCACCCAGCCCCCGGGAAGGAGCCGGACCGGCCTTTGTGGCGGCCCGCCTCGCCGTGGAACGGGCCAAAGCGGCCTCGTCCCATGTGCCACTGGCCGTCGCCGCCGGGGGACCACGGCGGGGGACTGCCGCGGCTCCCGGGCCGGCCGGCACGGACCGCGGGACGGACACTGGGCCCGGCGCCAGGGAATGCGCGAACGCCGAGGCGGTGCTGCGGCTGATCGGGCGGGTGGTCCTGGACCGGACGGCGGCACAGTGGAAGGTGGTGGACGTCCTGCGCGGCATCCAGGACGGCCGTGGAGGGACCCACGGGAGTGTCCACGGCACCCAAAAAGCCGCCGCCGGCCAACTCGGAATCACCGAACAGTCGGTGAGCCGTGCCCTGCTTCGCTCCGGCTGGCAGGAAGAATGGGCCGCACGGCCCGCCGCGGAGATGCTCCTGGCGCTGGCCGACGGCCTGACCGCCGGGACGGACAACCCCGCCCGGCCAACCCTGAGCGAAGGAGACCGGTGAACGCCCTATGGATTGCGGTGGCCCTGCTGGCCGCCGGGTTTGCCGGCTGGCCCGTCACGGCGCTGGTGTTCCGGCTCGCCCGGACCATCGATGACCGCTCGGACAGCCGCAGCGATGCGGACGGCACGACAGCCGCTGAACGATCCGCCACGGACGGGGCGGTCGACGGCGAGATCACCCGGCCGGCGCCGGCGGCAGTTACGCCCTCCCGGACGCCCTCCGCGCCGGCAGGCTCCGCGCCGGGCACGGCCGAACCCACCCCTCCGGGCGATGCGCCGGACGTGACATCGGGTKAGACTCCTGCCAACGGCGCAGGGACGCGCATCCTGCGCGGCGGGGCCATTATCGGTGTCCTCGAGCGGTTGGCGGTCTGCCTTGCCATCCTCACCGGCCAGCCTGTCGCGATCGCCTACGTGGTGGCAATCAAGGGCCTCGGCCGTTTCGCGGAGCTGAAGGAAACCCCCGTGGCCGCGGAGCGGTTCATCATCGGCACCCTGACCTCCCTGCTGTGGGCCGCCGGTGTCGCGGCGCTGGTCAAGGTGCTCTTCCTGGGGTGATGCGGGGGGAGCGGATGGGAACCCGGCGGGCAGGGCGATAGGGTATTCACATGACTGTTTTTGCTGTTGAGTACGTTTTTGATGCCGAGTCCGCCGAAATCCGCGACGCCACCCGGCCCGCGCACCGCGAATGGACCGCAGCACTCGCGCAGGAGGGAACCCTTCTCGCCAGCGGACCTTATACGGATGGCGCCGGCGCCCTGCTGCTTTTCAAGGCCGACGATGAGCAGGCCCTCAACGAACTCCTCAAGCAGGACCCTTACGCCGGTACCGGTGCCGTCTCCGGCACCCGCACGATGGCTTGGGCTCCCGTGACCGGCCTCCTGGCCGGCCACGCCGCCTAGCCTCTTCCCGCCCACCCGCCATCGATATTTCGACTTAGAATTCGATTCACAGAGGAGTCCACGTGACCTCGGTCAGCCTGGGAATGCCGTCGGCACCGCCCCCCGTTCTTGCCCCGCGCCGGAAGACCCGCCAGATCAAAGTGGGCTCGGTGGGCGTCGGATCCGATTCGCCGATCAGCGTGCAGTCGATGACCACGACTCCGACCACGGACATCAACGCCACCCTGCAGCAGATCGCCGAACTGACAGCCTCCGGCTGCGACATCGTCCGGGTGGCCTGCCCGTCCGCCGATGACGCCGAGGCCCTGCCGATCATCGCCCGGAAATCGCAGATCCCCGTGATCGCGGACATCCACTTCCAGCCCAAATACGTCTTCGCCGCGATTGAGGCCGGTTGCGCCGCGGTCCGCGTGAACCCCGGCAACATCCGCAAGTTCGATGACCAGGTCAAGGAAATCGCGCGGGCGGCCAAGGACCACGGCACCTCCATCCGGATCGGCGTCAACGCCGGGTCGCTGGAGCCGGGCATCCTGAAAAAGTACGGCAAGGCCACCCCGGAGGCCCTGGTGGAATCCGCCGTCTGGGAAGCCTCCCTGTTTGAGGAACACGGCTTCCACGACTTCAAGATCTCCGTCAAGCACAACGACCCCGTCATTATGGTGGCCGCCTACGAGATGCTCGCCGAAAAAGGCGACTGGCCGCTGCACCTCGGTGTGACCGAGGCCGGCCCCGCCTTCCAGGGCACCATCAAATCGGCCACCGCCTTTGGCGCCCTGCTCTCCCGTGGCATCGGTGACACCATCCGGGTGTCCCTCTCCGCCCCGCCGGTGGAGGAAATCAAGGTGGGCAACCAGATTCTGCAGTCCCTGAACCTGCGCCCGCGCAAGCTCGAGATTGTGTCCTGCCCCTCCTGCGGCCGCGCCCAAGTGGATGTGTACACGCTCGCCGAGCAGGTCACTGCCGGCCTGGAGGGTATGGAAGTTCCGCTCCGCGTCGCCGTGATGGGTTGTGTGGTCAACGGCCCCGGCGAGGCCCGGGAAGCTGACCTCGGTGTGGCGTCCGGCAACGGCAAGGGCCAGATCTTTGTCAAGGGCGAGGTCATCAAGACCGTGCCCGAGGACCAGATTGTTGAAACACTGATCGAAGAGGCCATGCGTCTCGCTGAAGAGATGGGGGAGTCCGATGGCGAAGATGCTGACCAGGGTGGCCCCGTGGTTAGCGTCTCGTAAGGACGGCGCCGCTACCGGCGCCATCGAGGGCCTTCCCGAGGGCATCGGCGTGCGCGTCCTGCAGGGCGCGGACACCGGCGCCCTGCAGGAGCTTGCCGGCCAGGATGCGATCGCCAACGTCTTCATCCTGTCCCATCTCGAGTCCGCCGGGACGGCGTCGCCCACCGCCGGCGGCGCCAGTATCTTCGGTGTGTTCGACGGCGATGCCCTGGTGGGTGCGTGCTGGGCCGGGGCCAACCTGGTACCGGTGCAGCTGGACCCTGATCTGGCCGTTGTGGTCGCTGCGGCGGCGCACCGGACCGGGCGGCGCTACGCCTCCATCTTTGGCCCGGCCGAGGCCGTCCTGGCGCTTTACGCGGCACTGGAGCAGCTGGGCCACACGGCGCAGGAACTCCGTCCCGAGCAGCCCCTGATGACCATCGCCGGGCCGCCCCTGCTGGAACCGAATCCCGCGCTGGGGTTCGGCCGGCTCGCCGACTTTGACCAGATCCTTCCTGCGTGCGCGGCCATGTTCGAGGAAGAAGTGGGGTATTCGCCTTATCTTGGCGGCCGCGACTACTACAGCCGGCGGGTCCGGGGCCTGATCCGGGCCGGCCACTCGCTGGCGCATCTGGGCCCGGACGGCGAGGTGGTGTTCAAGGCCGAGCTCGGGGCGGTAACAGCGGAGGTGACGCAGGTCCAGGGTGTCTGGATGAATCCGGCGTTCCGCGGGCTGGGCCTCAGCGCTGGCTACATGGCCGCCGTCGTGGTCCTCGCGCAGACGCTGGCGCCGGTCACCAGCCTGTACGTAAACGACTTCAATGCCCGTGCGCGGGCCAGCTATACCCGGGTCGGATTCCGGCAGGTGGGGACTTTCGCGACCGTCCTGTTCTAGACACCTTCTTGACACCCGCTTTTGACAAAAATGTGGGTGGAGACTCTTGTTTTAGCGACGTGGATCACATAGGTTCTAGCTAGCCGCGCTGAGCAGGCGCGAGCGGTCTCAGGAATGAACCAACCACTGGCTGCAGGGACCGCCCGAAAGGGCAGGATCAGGTACACCGGCAGCCGTGGACAGAGCGGCTCTGGGGTCGCAGGGGCCACGCCATCACAGGATGACCAGCCGGAAACGGCCAGGGGCTTCCGTGTCATGGCGTGGCTCTTCCCATTCCCGGCGGGATTTCCGGCGGTGGCTTGGCGGTAGATTAGTGTCTGGACATTTTCCTAACTACCGGTCCGCCCCCGCACTTCCTCAGAAACGGATACCTTTCAGTGGTCCTTCGACTTTCCAAGCTATTCCTGCGCACCCTGCGTGAAGATCCCGCCGACGCCGAGGTAGCCAGCCACCGGCTCCTGGTCCGTGCCGGCTACATCCGCCGGGCCGCTCCGGGCATCTACACGTGGCTGCCGTTGGGGCTCAGCGTGCTGCGCCGGGTCGAGGAGATCATCCGCGAGGAAATGACCGCGATCGGAGCGCAGGAAGTCCACTTCCCGGCGCTGCTGCCCAAGGAACCCTACGAGGCGACCAACCGCTGGACCGAATACGGCGAAGGCATCTTCCGGCTCCAGGACCGCAAGGGCAACGACTACCTGCTGGCGCCGACGCACGAGGAAATGTTCACCCTCCTGGTCAAGGACCTGTACTCCTCGTACAAGGACCTGCCGCTGAGCATCTACCAGATCCAGAACAAGTACCGCGACGAGGCCCGTCCGCGGGCGGGCCTGCTGCGCGGCCGCGAGTTCATCATGAAGGACTCCTACTCTTTCGACGTCGACGACGCCGGCCTGGACGCCAGCTACGCCGCGCACCGCTCCGCCTACCTGAAGATCTTCGAGCGCCTCGGCCTGGAGGTCGTCCCGGTTGCCGCCACGGCTGGTGCCATGGGCGGGTCCAAGAGTGAAGAATTCCTGCACCCCACCGAGATCGGCGAGGACACCTTTGTGCGCTCCGCCGGCGGCTACGCAGCCAACGTCGAGGCCGTCACCACCGTTGTGCCCGCCGAGATCGACTTCAGCAACGCCCCGGCGGCCGAGGTCCGGGACACCCCGGACACCCCGACCATCGAAACCCTGGTCGACGCCGCCAACACCCTGGTTCCCCGGAACGACGGCGGCGAGTGGACCGCCGCCGACACCCTCAAGAACGTCGTTCTCGCCGTGACGCTGCCCACCGGCGAACGGCAGCTGGTGGTCATCGGCGTCCCCGGCGACCGCGGCGTCGACCTCAAGCGCGTCGAAGCCAACATTGGGGCCTTCCTGCCGATCGCCGGCGAAATCACGCTGGAGGCCGCCAACGAGGAAGACCTCAAGAAGCAACCGCTCCTGGTCAAGGGCTACATCGGCCCCGGCCTGGCCCTGGACGCGCCGCTGCTGGGCGCCGAGGGCGCCGCCAAGCTGCTCTACCTCGTGGACCCACGGGTTGTCCGCGGCTCCGCCTGGGTGACCGGCGCCAACGAGGCCGGCAAGCACGTCTTCGGCCTGGTCGCCGGCCGCGACTTCGGCTGGGACGGCGTCATCGAGGCCACTGAGGTGCGCGCCGGCGATGCGGCACCGGACGGCTCCGGCCCCCTGGAGACCGCGCGCGGCATCGAGATGGGCCACATCTTCCAGCTCGGCCGCAAGTATGCCGCTGCCCTGGACCTCAAGGTCCTGGACCAGAACGGCAAGCAGGTGGTGGTTACCATGGGCTCCTACGGCGTCGGCGTCACCCGTGCTGTGGCCGCGCTGGCCGAGTCCAACCACGATGACAAGGGCCTGGTCTGGCCGCGCGCCGTCGCGCCGGCCGACGTCCACGTTGTCGCCGTGGGCCGCGGCGAGGAAATCTTCGCGGCAGCGGAGCAGCTGGCACTCGACCTCGAGGCCGCCGGACTCGAGGTTATCTACGACGACCGTCCCAAGGTCTCCCCGGGCGTGAAGTTCGGCGACGCCGATCTCGTGGGCGTTCCGACGATCCTCGCCGTCGGGCGCGGACTGGTGGACGGTGTGGTGGAGATCAAGGACCGCCGCAGCGGCGAAGCCGAGAACGTGGCCGTGGACAAGGCTGTCGACTTCGTCGTCAACGCCGTCCGCGGCAACTGACCCTCCCGGCGTTGCAGGGAATGGTCTCCGGACTTGAATCCATCCAGCTCGCCACGCTCATCCTGGTCATTGTGGCCGGCTTCGCGGCCGGCTGGGTTGACGCGGTGGTGGGCGGCGGCGGACTGATCCAGCTCCCGGTGATGCTGCTGGTGCCCGGGATCAGCCCGGTCCAGGCGCTGGCCACCAACAAGATGGGCTCCATCTTCGGCACCACCACCAGCACCATCACGTTCTACCGGCGCGTCCGGCCTGACCTGCGCACCGCCATACCCATGGCGGTGATTGCGCTGGCCGGGAGCTTCGGCGGGGCGGTGCTCGCGGCCAACCTGCCCGCCAGCGTGTTCAAACCGATCATTGTTGCCGCGCTGATCGCCGTCGCCCTCTTCACCGCGTTCCGGCCCAACGTGGGGGAGCTGACCCAACTGCGGCACAACGGCCACCGGCACTACGTGGTGGCCTGCCTGATCGGCGCCGTGATCGGGTTCTACGACGGCCTGATCGGACCCGGCACTGGATCCTTCCTGATCATCGCGCTGGTCTCCGCGATGGGCTACGCCTTCCTGGAGGCCAGTGCCAAGGCCAAGATCGTCAACATGGCCACCAACGCCGGCGCCCTGATGTTCTTCCTCCCGCACGGGTCGCTGCTGTGGGGCCTTGGCCTAGTGCTGGGGGCCGCCAACATGGCCGGCGGCTACCTTGGCGCCCGGACGGCGGTCAGCCGGGGCAGCAAATTCATCCGGATTGTGTTCCTTGTGGTGGTCGGCGCGCTGATCATCAAGCTCGGCTCCGACGTCTGGCACGACGCCTTCGCCTGACCCTGTCAGCCCCGTCAGCCCCGTCAGCCCTCAGCCCCCTGGGCTGCCCTCCCGGTTGCGTGCGGTCAGGCGTAGCATGCAGCTATGGCTGACGGCCAGGATCCCTACGACGACGCCTTGGAGGCGGCCGTGCGGTATGCCCGCGCCTGGCTGGCCAGCCAGTCGAGCCGCAGGGTGGCCCCCACGGCGACGGCGGCCGACCTGGCTGCCGGGTTTGGCGGCCCCTTGCCGGACACCGGAACCCCGGCCGCCGACGTCGTCGGGTTCCTCGCGGAGCGGGCGGAGCCGGGGCTGATGGCGATGCCGTCCGGCCGTTTCTTCGGCTGGGTGATCGGCGGCACCCTTCCGGCCGCCCTGGCCGCGGACTGGCTGGTCAGCGCCTGGGACCAGAATGCGGTGCTGCGCTATGCGGCGCCGGCCGTTTCGGCGATTGAGGAGGCCGCCGGGAACTGGATCGTCGGGCTGCTGGGCCTGCCCGCGGAGTCCGACGTCGGCTTCACCACCGGCGCCACCATGGCGAACTTCGCCGGCCTGGCCGCGGCCCGCTGGCGGTTGATGGACGACGCCGGCTGGGACCTTGAGCGCGACGGGCTGTTCGGCGCGCCCAGGATCCGCTGCCTTGTAGGCAGGGAACGGCACGACTCCGTGGACCTGGCCCTGCGGTACCTCGGGCTCGGCACCCCCACCCCGGTTCCGGCCGACCGGCAGGGCAGGATCATTCCGGCCGAACTGGAGCGGGAACTGGACCGGCAGGAGGGACCCGGCCCCGCGCTGGTCTGCCTGCAGGCCGGAAACCTGCACTCCGGAGCGTTCGACCCCTTCGCCGAGGCGGTCCGGGTGGCGAAAGACCACGGCGCCTGGGTCCACGTGGACGGGGCTTTTGGGTTGTGGGCCGCCGCCGTGCCCGAACTCGTGGACCTGACGGCCGGGATGGACCTTGCCGACTCCTGGGCCACCGATGCCCACAAGACGCTCAACGTGCCCTACGACTGCGGGATCGTTGTGGTCCGCGACCGGACGGCACTGCGCTCCGCCATGGGGGTGCACACCAGCTACCTGATCCGGGCCGGGGACGGGGCAGGGGATCCGCTCGAGACCGTCCCCGAACTTTCCCGCCGGGCCCGCGGCGTTCCGGTCTGGGCGGCGCTGAAGTCACTGGGCCGCGCAGGGGTGGCCGGCCAGGTCAGGACCCTGGTGCAGCGCGCCGGGGAACTGGCGCGGCGCCTAGCGGCGGTTGACGGGGTGGAGGTCCTGAACGACGTCGACTACACACAGGTTTCGCTGGCCTTCGGCGACGACTCCACCACCCGCGCCGTGACAGCCCGGATCATCGCCGACGGGCGGGTCTGGATGTCCGGCTCGCACTGGCAGGACCGGGACATCCTGCGGATCTCGGTCAGCAACTGGAGCACCGGCGACGGCGACGTGGAGACCGCCGTCGACGCTGTCCGCGACGCACTGGCGGCCGTCCGGGAACAGCCGACCAGTTAGCCCGGCAGGCTGACGGCGTCGCCCGGCTCGGGTAGCTCTTGCGGGACCGGCAGGCCCTCAAGGGTCTTCCCGGTGAGCGTGCTCGCCACCCAGAGGGAGCGGGACAGATCGCCGCCGTGGCCGCGTTTGGCCGCGTACCACAGGGCATTGTCCACCTCCCGGGCTACGGCCCACTGCCGCGCCGTTTCGCCGTCGAGGCCACCGGCTGCGCTGAATTCGGCGCAGCGAGCCAGCAGCGCGGGTCCGGCGCCTGCACGGGGGAGTTCGGCCAGCCGGTTCCAGAGCAGCGGGGCCACGGCGAACTCCGCCTCCCCGATCATGGGCTGCGGGTCGATTGCGGTGAAGCCGCAGGCTCCGGTCTCCCCGCCGGCGGCATCCACAGCCACGGACCGCTCAGGCGAACCGGGCCGGGCAAGGATGTTCAGGAAGTGCAGATCGGTGTGGACCAGCACGTCCGTGCCGGACCGCCGGCCCACCGCGCCCCGGGTCTGGCAGACCTCCAGGGCGGCTTCCAGCAGCCAGCGCGGGAAGGGCCGGCCCAGCCGTTCCCAGGTTTCCGGAAATTCATCGCTCCATTGCTCGGCCCGGGCCGCCACATGGGCGAACTCCCGCCATTCGGGCCGGCTATCCGGGACAAGGCCCAGCTGGCGCATCAGGCCGCCCCAGACCCCGGCGGCGGCGTCCAGGGGTACATCCTGCAGCGAGCGGGCCGCGTCGAGCCGTTCCAGCAGGAGCGCGCCCGCGTCCGGGTCATCCGCGAGGACCCGGACAGCGCCGCGCCCGGCCCACAGTGCGAGGGCATGGCGTTCCAGCAGGGCTTCCTCGTGCGGGTAGGCGATCTTCAGGGCAGCGGCAACGCCGTCCGAGCGCCGGACCGGGACGACGATTGCGCCGTGGCCGTTCCACGGAAGGGCATCCGGGGGCAGGTCGGCTGCGAGCTGCCACTGATCCAGGCACTGGCTCAGCAGAGCGGGGAGCGACGCCAGCCAGGCGCGTCCCTCGCAGCTCGAGCCGTAGCGGCGGCTGAGGTCCGGCGGAATCGGAACGGCGGCTGGACTGGTCATTGCCCCAGCGTAGTGGCCGGTCAGGCCGCGATGCCGCTGGCCCCGAGCCAGTTGCCGATCAGGAACGTCGCCACCAGCGCCGCAGCGCCGCCGATGACCACCCGGACGGCGGCCTTCATTTTCGACCCGCCCCCGATCCATGCACCGAGGGCTCCGGTCGCCGCGAGGGCAATAAGGACGGCCACGAATGTCAGGGGGACGCGGATGTTTTCGGGAGGCAGCAGGATGGCCAGCATGGGCAGGATCGCGCCGATCAGGAAGGCGATGGCGGAGGCGAAGGCCGCGTGCCAGGGGCTGACGATGTCCGTTTCATCGATGTGCAGTTCGGCGGACAGGTGGGCGCCCAGGGCATCGTGCGCGGTGAGTTCGGTGGCCACCGTGCGGGCGGTCTCCGGGCTGAGCCCCTTAGCCTGATAGATGGCGGCCAGCTCGGCCAGTTCTTCCTCGGGCTGTTCGGCCAGTTCGCGGCGCTCCTTTTCGATCAGCGCCTCCTGGCTGTCCTTTTGGCTGCTGACCGATACGTACTCGCCCAGCGCCATCGAGATGGCTCCGCCGACCACGCCTGCGGCGCCGGCGATGAGGATGGGACCCGAATCCGTGGTGACACCAGCGACGCCGACGACGATCGCGGCGACCGAGACGATGCCGTCATTCGCGCCCAGGACACCTGCGCGAAGCCAGTTGAGGCGGTGCGCAATGTCGTTGTGGTGGGGCTCGTTGTCATGAAGGGCTGCTGCGCCGCTGAGTTCCATGGGTACAGCAAATCATCGGCGGCCCGGGCTGGCCAGTATTGGAAGGCTAAGCAAGGTAAGCCGGACCTTGCCTCCGCCGGCCAGCGATCGGCCCGGCGATCGACCCGCGATCGGTGACGGATCGGCGAGGGATCAGCCCCGAAGCGGCCGGGTGTCAGCCGGCCGGCAGGGTGGGGAACGATCCCGGATCAGCGGCCAGCCCGGGGATAGCATCCGTTGTGGCGCCCCAGGCCGCGGCCCGCCGCGCCGCGTCGAGCAGCCCGGCGATGGCCCAGGTCCGGGTCGTCCCGTCGCTGAAGGCCACCAGATCGCCGTACGCGGGGAGCGCCGCCGTTTCCAGCGCGGCCAGCCCGGGGCCGGGGGAGGCGAGGAACGCCGGATCCAGGGCGTAGCCGGGCTCCCGGGGCGGTATCGGGGCGCAATGGGCGCGGCTCCAGGACTCGGCCCCCGAAATCAGGGCCTCGTGCCGCGCCAGGTAACCGGCCGCCGTCGTCGCCGCGGCGCCGTCAAGGCGGGTCAACGCCACCTGGTAGTCGTACACGGTTTCCAGCTCGGTGCGGATCAGCGCCGCGAGGGCGCCGGACAGGTCGGCGCTGCCGGCAGGGGCCCCGTCGTTTCCGCTGGCAGCGGCCGACGGCGATGCCGAGTCTGCGGGGCAGGAGGCGGCCGGTGCCGGTGCCGCGGCCTCCGGGGCCGCACCGGCCGGTGCCGGATCCGGGATGCCGGCAGCGGCGGCGAGCGACGTGGCCTGCAGCAGCTGGCCCGTCCCGACGGCGGCCAGCAGCCTGGCCATTCCGCCGTCGGCGGTCGCCGCGTCCGCGAGCCGTCGCTGACCGCTGCGGGCCAGCTCCGCAGCCAGCCGGGGCACGGTGGCGGGTGCCGGTGCTTGGGTCGCCGTGGAAGCGGACGGGGATCCCGTAGCCACCGCGGCGGTCTCCGGTCCGGAGCCCAGGAGGGCACGGGCCTGCGTTGTCAGCAAACTCACAGTGCGGGTGATGGAGGGCAGGACTGTCGCGGAAGCGGCGGGGCGGCCCTGCCCGGACGAGGGAGCATTGAGTTGTTGGCCGACGGTCCGCAAGTGCTGGGCGTCGGCAAGGGCGGCGGCGCGGGCACGCTCGGAAAAGGACACTTCCGGCGGTTTGGGCGGATTCCCGGGGCGAAACACCAGGCCCAGGCTCACCACCACCAGGGCGAGGCAGACCAGGACGGCAACCCTGGGCAGGTGCCGGGGCACCCTGACCCGCCGAAGTTTTTCCCTGCTGTCCTCATTCACAACAGACCATGTTGTCATGCCGGCAGGAAACTGAAGTGCACCATGGCCCCGGGAATATCGCTAGGCTAGTAGACACAACATCATCTAGCGGGAGGCGGGCGGCATCATGACCAACGCAGAAGCCACGACTTCGACAGACCGGACCGGGACGGGGAAGGCTGACGCCGCCCCCGCGCACAATCTGGAAGCCGAGCGCCTCTACGCGCTCCTGGAGCCCGCAGTCCTGGCGAACCGGCTGTACCTGGAAGACGTTTCCATCCATGTCGCCGGCGCCAACCGGGTGGTCCACGTGGTGGTGGACCTTCCGCAGGAAGAGACCGGCGGCGTCAGCCTGGACGTCATCGCAGAGATCTCCAAGACCCTCTCGGACACCCTGGACAACGATCCCGGCTCCGACTCGCGCCCCTACGACCTCGAGGTGTCCTCACCCGGCGTCGGGCGGCCGCTGACCGAGGAACGGCACTGGCACCGCGCCCGGGGCCGGCTTGTGACCGTGAACGTCATCCAGGACGACAACGTCACCGGCCGTATCCAGGCGGTGGACGACGGTGGGGTGACCCTGGTTCCCGAACTGGCCGTCAAAAAGGGGATGAAGCCCAAACAGGGCGAGCCCATCAAACTTCCTTTCGACAGGATCCGCAGTGGAAAAGTCGAGATAGAGTTCAGCCACCTCGAAGAGGCCGGTCTGGAGAACGACAATGGACCTTCCGAGGAGGCCTAATGGATATTGACATGAGCGCACTGAGACTCCTGGAGCGTGAGCGTGAAATCCCGCTGGACCTCCTGATTCCGACCATCGAGCAGGCCCTGCTGGTGGCCTATCACAAGACGCCGGGGGCCTTCGAGAAGGCCCGCGCCGAGCTTGACCGGAAGAGCGGCCACGTGACCATCTGGGCCACCGAGATCGACGACGACGGCGCACCCATCGGCGAGTTCGAGGACACCCCGGCCGGCTTCGGCCGCATCGCAGCGAGCACCGCGCGCCAGATCATCCTGCAGCGTCTCCGCGACGCCGAGGACGACAACGTGCTGGGCCAGTTCAAGGGCCGCGAAGGCGAACTCGTAGCCGGCACCATCCAGCAGGGCAACAACCCGCACATGATCCAGGTCAACCTCGGTACGGTGGAGGCGCTCCTGCCCCCGCCCGAACAGGTTCCCGGTGAGAAGTACACCCACGGCAACCGGCTCCGCGCGTTCGTGATCGACGTGCACCGCGGCACCAAGGGCCCGTCCATCACGCTCTCCCGCTCCCACCCCGGCCTCGTCCGGAAGCTGTTCGAGCTGGAGGTCCCGGAAATCGCGGACCGCTCGGTCGAGATTGTGGCACTGGCCCGCGAGGCCGGGCACCGCACCAAAATCGCCGTGAAGGCGAACACGCCCGGCATCAACGCCAAGGGTGCGTGCATTGGCGAAATGGGTTCGCGCGTGCGTGCGGTGATGAACGAACTGAACGATGAAAAGATCGACATTGTCGACTTCAGCGACGATCCCGCCGCGTTCATCGCCAGTGCCCTCTCGCCGTCGCGCGTGAATTCGGTCACCATCACGGACGAGGCCACCCGGTCCGCCCGCGTTGTGGTGCCGGACTACCAGCTTTCCCTCGCCATCGGCAAGGAAGGCCAGAACGCGCGCCTGGCGGCCAAGCTCACGGGCTGGCGGATCGACATCGTCTCCGACGCCGCGGAGAACCGCGACAAGTAGACCGCACCCGGGGTCCATCCACGGACTCCGGGGCCCAGCGTCCGCCGGCCGCCGAACGCCCTCCGTTTCGGGCGTCCGGGGCCGAAGGGGCTAGAATAGACATGACCGCGCCTCACGGCCGGTATCTGTGTGCCTCCGGCACGGCCGGTTTCTGACCGGAAGTACGGAGGACGGTAATGGCGTGGCTGGCAGGAAGATACTCGTAGTGGCAGAAGTGCAACACCTCGGGAATCAGCCGCAGCGCACGTGCATCGGATGCCGGAAGAAGGGGCTGCGGTCGGAGCTGCTCCGGCTCGTTGCCGACGCCGGCGGATCATCCGCCGTCGTAGTGGATGAACGACGCCGGATGGCTGGCAGGGGAGCATGGCTGCACCCCAGCGAAAAGTGCCTGGCACTGGCGGTCAAACGTCGAGCGTTCGGACGCGCCCTCAACGGCGCTGCCGGAACCGCCGACGTCGAACGCCGGATCATGGCAGGCACGCAAGCAGTGGACACCCCGGTGGCCGCAGCAACAACCGTCCAACCTGAAAGCGGGTCAGAAAACTGATGGAAACCCGATGAGTTCCCGGCCATGAGTGCGCAACGATGACAACTTTGTTGCGCTCTGCAATGGGCCTTCCAGCTGCACTCGCGGCGGAGGCCCGCAGTAAGAAGTAGACGGTTCGTGCCTGGCTCGGTGCGGACCGAGACAGGAGAAATGTGGCCAAGGTCCGCGTACATGAGCTTGCTAAAGAGCTCGGTATTACTTCCAAAGATGCAGTAACCAAACTGCAGGAACTGGGCGAATTCGTTCGCTCCGCCTCTTCCACCATTGAGGCCCCCGTGGTGCGGAAGCTCCGCAACGCCTACCCTGACGCGCCTGCAGCTTCGAAGTCCGAAGCGCCCGCGTCTGCCCCCAAGGCCAGCCCGGCCGCGACACGTCCGGCGCCCGCGCCGGCCCCCGCCGCCCCGAAGGCTGCCGAATCCAAGACTGAAGCTCCGGCTGCACCGGCTGCCCCGGCACCGGCTGAAGCGCCTGCAGCGGCCCCGGCCGCTCCTGCCGCCGACGCCGCTGCTGCTCCGGCCGCTGGCGCCAAGCCGGGCGCACGCCCGGCCCCGAAGGCTGAAACCCCGGCTGCCCCGGCACGCCAGGGCGGTTCGGCTCCCCGTCCGGGCGGACCCCGTCCCGGTAACAACCCGTTCGCCACGTCCCAGGGCATGCCCCGCGGCCGCGGTGGCGACAACGAACGCGGCGCACGTCCGGGTAACAACCCGTTCGCGCCGTCCCAGGGCATGCCGCGTCCGGGCGGAAGCCGCACCGAAGGCGACCGCCCCGGCGGCCCCCGTCCCGCAGCAGGCGCAGGTGGCCCCCGTCCGGGCGCTCCGCGTCCCGCCGGTGCTGCCGGTGCACGTCCGGGCGCACCGCGTCCGGCCGGCGCTCCCGGCGCCCGTCCCGGAGCCGGCGGAAACCGTCCGACTCCCGGCATGATGCCTAACCGCACCGAACGACCGGCACCCGCAGGTGCAGGCCGTCCCGGTGGCGGCCGCGGCCCGGGCCGTCCGGGTGCTCCCGGCACCGGTGGACCCGGCGCAGGCGGCGGCGCTCCGGCCGGCGGTGGCTTCGGCAAGGGTGGCCGCGGTCGCGGTGGTACCCAGGGTGCCTTCGGTAAGGGCGGCGCAGGCCGTGGCAAGCAGCGCAAGTCGAAGCGTGCCAAGCGCCAGGAACTGGAGCAGATGAGTGCTCCGTCGCTGGGTGGCGTGAGCGTACCCCGCGGCGACGGCAACACCGTTGTCCGGCTCCGCCGCGGCTCGTCCATCACGGACTTCGCCGACAAGATCGAGGCAAACCCCGCCGCACTGGTGACGGTCCTCTTCCACCTCGGTGAAATGGCCACGGCCACGCAGTCGCTGGACGAGGAAACCTTCGCGCTGCTCGGCGAGGAGCTTGGCTACAAGCTGCAGGTTGTCTCGCCGGAAGACGAAGAGCGCGAGCTGCTCTCCGGCTTCGACATCGACTTCGAAGCCGAGCTGGAAGCCGAAGGCGACGACGACCTCGAGGCACGTCCTCCGGTAGTCACCGTCATGGGCCACGTCGACCACGGTAAGACCCGACTGCTCGATGCCATCCGCAAGTCCGACGTTATGGCGGGCGAGCACGGCGGCATTACGCAGCACATCGGTGCGTACCAGGTCACCCACAACCACGAGGGCACAGATCGCAAGATCACCTTCATCGATACCCCGGGCCACGAGGCGTTCACCGCCATGCGTGCCCGTGGTGCGAAGGTCACCGACATCGCCATCCTCGTGGTTGCAGCGGACGACGGCGTTATGCCCCAGACCGTTGAAGCCCTCAACCACGCGCAGGCGGCCAACGTGCCGATCGTTGTGGCTGTGAACAAGATCGACAAGGAAGGCGCCAACCCGGACAAGGTCCGCGGCCAGCTGACCGAGTACGGCCTGGTTCCGGAAGAGTACGGTGGCGACACCATGTTCGTTGAGGTCTCTGCCCGCCAGAACCTCAACATCGACGAGCTGCTCGAGGCCGTCCTGCTCACCGCGGACGCTGCCCTGGACATGCGCGCCAACCCGAACAAGGATGCCCGCGGTATCGCGATCGAAGCCAACCTGGACAAGGGCCGCGGTTCCGTGGCCACCGTCCTGGTGCAGTCCGGTACGTTGCACGTCGGCGACACGATTGTGGCAGGCACGGCCCACGGCCGCGTCCGCGCCATGTTCGACGACGACGGCAGTGCACTTACCGAGGCCGGCCCGTCCCGCCCCGTGCAGGTGCTGGGTCTGTCCAACGTCCCGCGCGCCGGTGACACCTTCTTCGTGACCGCTGACGAGCGCACCGCCCGCCAGATCGCCGAGAAGCGTGAAGCCGCCGACCGCAACGCCGCCCTGGCCAAGCGCCGCAAGCGCATCAGCCTGGAAGACTTCGACCAGGCCGTCGCCGACGGCAAGATCGACACCCTCAACCTCATCCTCAAGGGTGACGTGTCCGGTGCCGTCGAAGCCCTCGAGGACGCGCTGCTCAAGATCGACGTTGGCGAGGGTGTCCAGCTCCGCGTTATCCACCGCGGTGTCGGTGCGATCACGCAGAACGACGTCAACCTGGCAACGGTCGACTCCGCCGTTATCATCGGCTTCAACGTCAAGCCCGCCGAGCGTGTTGCCGAACTGGCAGACCGCGAAGGCGTGGACATGCGCTTCTACTCCGTCATCTACGCAGCAATTGATGACATCGAAGCAGCCCTCAAGGGCATGCTCAAGCCGGAGTACGAAGAGGTCCAGCTTGGCACCGCCGAGGTCCGCGAAGTGTTCCGTTCCTCCAAGTTCGGCAACATTGCAGGCTCGATCGTCCGCTCGGGTGTTATCCGGCGCAACGCCAAGGCCCGCATCAGCCGCGACGGCAAGATCATCGGCGACAACCTCACCGTTGAGACGCTCAAGCGCTTCAAGGACGACGCCACCGAGGTCCGCACGGACTTCGAGTGTGGTATCGGTCTTGGCTCGTACAACGACATCAACGAAGGTGACATCATCGAGACCTTCGAGATGCGCGAGAAGCCGCGCGTCTAAGGTGTGGCTTCACGGGTGGGGCCGTCGGAATTTTCCGGCGGCCCCGCCCCTTCGCTGGGCGGMAATGGATCTGCGATCCATTGCCGCCCAGCTTCGGTAGGCCCGATGCCACTCCCGGGCCGCCGGAGAAATTCCAACGGTGGTCCGTCGTTGACTCACCATAGTGCGTGGCAGAAAACTGAAACGAGCGACCCCGCCCCATCGGCGCCGTCGTACATCCAAAATTTTTTAGGAGTGGAAATGGCTGATCCCGCACGGGCTGCCAAGTTGGCGCAGCGGATTAAGGTTGTTGTTGCCGAGGCGCTGGGGCGCCGGGTGAAGGATCCCCGGCTTGAGGGCGTGACCGTCACCGACGCACGTGTGACCAACGACCTGCAGCACGCCACGGTCTACTACACCGTCTTCGGCGACGAGGTTGCCCAGTCGGACGCCGCGAAGGGCCTGGAGAAGGCCAAGGGGGTGCTGCGCCAGGAAGTGGGCCGCAACATCACCGTGCGGCTGACGCCGACGCTGGAATTCGTCGCCGACCAGATCCCGGTTGTGGCCTCCAACCTCGAAGAGCTCCTGCGGGCCGCCAAGAAGCGCGACGCCGAGGTAGCTGCCCTCGCGGCCGGTGCCAAGCACGCCGGCGACGCCGACCCGTACAAGAGCGACGTCCCCGAGGACATTGAACTCGACGAAGACGACTTCGATGAGGAAGATACCGACCTCACCGTTGACCGCGACGTCGACGAGGACAGCAACAAGTAGTCCCCACCCGCCATCACCAGCACTGGCCGGACCCGGCAACGGGGCCGGCCAGTGCCGTCTGGGCCCGGAGGACTTTGGACCCTAGGCCCCGGCCTGGCCGGAGTGTCCCGTGGAACCATGACTGCGGGCGAACCCGCGGGCGGCGGCCGGCCGTGACGACGGCCCTGACCAAGTGCCCGGCGTGCGGCACCACCAACCGTGTCCCGGCTACCGGGTCCGGCCGTCCGCGCTGCGGCAAATGCCACGCGGACCTGCCCTGGATCGTTGAGGCCGGCGACGGCGACTTTGCCGCGGTCGCCGAGCACTCCCCGGTGCCTGCCCTGGTCGATTTCTGGGCCGCCTGGTGCGGCCCGTGCCGGATGGTCAGCCCCGTGCTGGACAAACTGGCCCGGGAACGCGCCGGACGGGTCAAACTGGTGAAGGTCGACGTCGACACCTCGCCGGACCTGTCCCGGCGCTTCGACGTCCAGGCCATCCCAACGATGCTGGTGGTGTCAGGCGGGAAAGTGGTGGCCCGCCAAACCGGGGCGCCGCCGGCAGCCGCACTGGCTACCTGGCTCGATACCGCACTGTCAGCGCCGCCGTCGGGCGCCTAAACCGCCTAACAACGGTGAGCCCATGCCCAGCAGGAAGCCGAAGTCATACCAGTTGCCGGCCCGTCCCGTGTTGTAGAAGGGGAACTCGCGCCAGGCGCCGAACACGTGCGCAATCAGGATGATCCAGGCCGTGATCCCGTTCCAGATACCCCACAACAAGTCCTGCCACCACATGAGGTCCTCCTCCCGGGCCGCCGCGCACCCGCCCTGAATCCGCCCGCACCCGCGTCCGGTCAGGCTACTGCCTGGCCCGGCCGCGCGGTAGGACTAGAGGGCCCCTCCGCGGGCGGGAAGCCTGCCGACGCCCTCCACAAGCTCCGCCTGGCCCCCGCACAGGGCAATCCGGATCCAGCCCTCGCCGATCGACCCGAACGCGGTACCCGGGGCGAAGGACACTCCGGCGTCCGCGAGGAAGCGCCGCACCCAGGACCGGACGTCGCCGCCGCTGACGTGCGAGACGTCCGCCCAGAGGTAAAAGGCGCCCTGGGCCGTGAGGAAGGGAATGCCCTTGGATTCCAGCACTGCTGAGGCGGCGTCCCGGTTCGCGCGGTAGTGCGCGTGGGCGTGGCTGACGTAGTCCTGCGGTCCGGTCAGGGCCGCGAGGGCAGCGTACTGCGAGGGTGATGCCACGCAGGAGACGATCGCCTCCATCACGTTGTTCATCTGCTGTTCGAGCCCGGGCGGGCAGACCAGCGCGCCGATCCGCAAGCCCGTCAGGCCGTAGGTTTTGGACAGGGTCAGGGAGGTGAACACCCGGGCCTCGCCGGGAACGTCGCTGTCGAACCGCGCCGGGCTGACATGCGGGACGTCGTAGGTGAAGGCCTCGTAACACTCGTCCGAAATGATCCAGAGGTCGTGCCGGACGGCCAGCTCCACCAGGCTGCGGGTGAGGTCGGCGCCCAGGACCGCACCAAGCGGGTTGGACGGGGAGTTGAGCACCAGGACCTTGGTGCGCGGCGTGATCAGGGCCTCGATGTCTTCAACCCGGGGCTGGAACGCGTGGTCCGGGTACAGCGGGTACTCCACGGGGACGGCGTGCAACAGCCGGCTCGTCATCGCGAACGTGGGATAGCCCGGGTTGGGGATCAGGATCTCGTCGCCGGGAGAGAGCAGCAGGGTCATCGCGAAATGCAGGCCCTGCTGGGCGCCGTCGACCACGTACACGCGGTCCGCGCCCACCGGCGTCGCATTGTGTTCCCGGAACCTCGCCGCGAACGCTTCTCTGAGCGCGGGAATGCCGGCGTTGGGCGTGTAGTTGGTCTCGTCCCGGTCCAGGCACGCCATCCCGGCGGCGAGGATGTGGCGGGGGAGGGCGAAACCCGGCTCGCCGATGCTGAGCACAATCGCGCCGGGCGTGTGCCAGGCGGCCTCGGTAATCTCGCGGATCTGGTTGACGGGTACGTCGCGGACGTGGGCTGCAAGCTCGGGCATGTCTGCCATCCTAGCCGCGGACGGAGTCCGGACCGGGGGCATCTTCGGCGCGGATATACTGGGAGGCGTGCTTTCTGGACTGGTGATAGTGGACAAGCCGCAAGGCTGGACCAGCCACGATGTGGTTGGACGGATGCGGCGGATCGCCGGTACCCGAAAGGTGGGCCACGCCGGGACCCTTGATCCGATGGCCACGGGGGTGCTGGTGCTCGGGATCAACAAGGCGACCCGCCTCCTGACCTACATCGTGGGAACCTCCAAGACGTACACCGCCACCATCCGTCTGGGTGAGTCGACCATTACTGACGACGCCGAGGGCGAGGTCACTGCCACGGCCAGCGCCGCCGCCGTGACCGAGGACGCCGTCCGCGCCGGGATCGCAGAGCTGACGGGGGAAATCCAGCAGGTCCCCAGCAGTGTCAGCGCCATCAAGGTCAACGGCGAGCGTGCCTATGCCCGGGTCCGCTCCGGTGAAGAGGTCAAACTCGCCGCGCGTCCCGTGACCATCCACCGCTTCGAGCTCCATGAGCTCCGCCGGGCCAACGACGGCGAGGCCCTGGACCTCGATGTCACCGTGGAGTGTTCATCCGGGACGTACATCCGTGCCCTCTCTCGGGACCTCGGCGGCGCCCTGGGCGTCGGCGGCCACCTCACCGCGCTGCGCCGGACACAGGTGGGGCCCTACACGCTGGACCAGGCGCGCACCCTCGAAGAGCTCGCCGAGGAACTGAACGTGCTGGAGATGTCGCAGGCCGCCCGGGCGCTGATGCCCAACCGCGACCTCACCGCTGAAGAGACCACGGAGCTGTCCTTCGGGCGGCGGATCTCCGCCGGTGCTGCCGCAGGGACACCGGGGGCCGCGACGCCGGAACAGCCTGCCGCTGCCTTCGCGCCCGACGGTTCCCTCGTGGCCCTCCTGGCCGACGCCGGCAGCTACGCCAAACCCGTGCTGGTTTTCGCGCCGGACAACGAGAAGCCGGCGGGCTGAGCGTGGACGCGTACTTGTACATCATCCTGGTGGTCGGTTTGCTCTCCACCCTGCTGTGCCTGGGCGCCGGCATCATGAAGAAGGCCCCGAACGATGCCACCATCCTGTCGGTGGCCGCCGTTGAACTGTCCCTGCTGGTGTACCTGGTTGGTTCGATTGTCCGGGTCGCCTCGGGGGAGCGGATCGCCGGTGAGCCCTGGGAATTCTGGGGATATCTGGTCACCGCGCTGATGCTTCCCGTCGGTGCGGTGTACTGGTCCATCCTGGAACGCACCCGGTGGAGCAATTTTGTGCTGGCGGCTGTCGGCGTCACCGCGCTGGTGATGGCGGCCCGAATGAACCAGATCTGGTACTGACGTGGAAGAGGCAAAGAAGAACATGGCAGCTCCCCAACAAGGCACTGGCGACTCCGGAACTACGGCGGCGGCCGCAGGCGGCACGGAGGCTACGGCCCCGGCGTCGACTCCGGCGTCGACTCCGGCGTCGGACGCTCCCGCCGGCGGCACAGATGCTACGGCCGGCGGCACAGCCGCGGCGGCGAAGGACACGCGCAATACCGGCCCCGGCCGGCTGCTGATCGCGGTCTATGCGGTGTTCGCCCTCTCGGCCACGGCGCGGGCCGGGTACCAGATCCTGACGAAGTTCTCCGAAGCGCCGCTGGCGTACCTGCTGTCGGCGTTTGCCGCCGTCGTCTACATCGTGGCGACTGTCTCGCTCGCGAAAGCCGGACGTACCTGGTTCAAGGTCTCCGTGACGGCAGTGCTGGTGGAGCTGGTCGGCGTCCTTGTGGTCGGCGCACTCAGCCTGTTCGACTCGGTGAACTTCCCCCATGAAACGGTCTGGTCCTTGTTCGGCCGGGGCTACGGATTCATTCCGCTGCTGCTGCCCATCCTCGGTCTGAGCTGGCTGTACCGCCGGCGGCCCGCGCCGCGACGGCCCTAGACGCAGGCAGCAGCACAATCCTTCCGACCCGGGACGGGTCCTTGCCGCGATGACGGCCGTGCACGGATTAGTAAGCAAACTTGCCAAAGTCATAGTAAGCATGCTTATTGTAGTGTGGGAGCAACGCCGCGGATAGCGGCGCACCCAGGTGGGTCCAGCGGAGCCAGGGAGGCATCATGAGGATTATGAACGCCGTTCCCCGAGCAGGATGGGAATCCGGTCAGGCCGGTACACGCCGCGATACGCCATGTGCGGCGCGCAGCATTCTTAGCCGACTGGGGCGCCGCGGATGAGCGCCGAATCGGAGCTAAAAAAATGGCGGACGGACCAGTTGCTGTCCATGGCCGCGCGGCTGGTCGAACGCCGCAAGGACCAGGCATTGGCGGCGTTGGGTTTGACCCATGCCGCAGTCATCGCCCTCCAGGGCCTCGCCGGAGGGCCACTCAATCAGGAGCAACTGGCGCGCCGGATCGCGGTGCAAAGCCAGTCCCTGGGCAAGGTTTTGCTGCGGCTTGAAGAGTCGGGCCTGGTCAGCCGGACCAAGGACCAGCGCGACCGCCGACAGTTCTCGGTGGCGCTGACGGCCTCCGGCAGCACCGCACTGGCGACGGCGCATCAGATCGAGCGCGACGCCCTCCCCGAAGACATCGAAGGCTGGACCACGCTGCAGCACGATCTGGTGAGGATCCTGGCGGCCTTCGAGGTTCCTGGCCGGTCCTAGAGCCGGGCGGTACTAGGCCCGGGAACCGTGGACTAAGCCGGGAAGCCGGTGACTAGGACCGGGAACCGGGCAACGGGGTGGCCGTCGCGTCGGGTTCCTGAAGGCCGCGGCGCAACGCCGGCCAAGCGGCCGCAAACCCCGGGTGCAGCTCCTTCTGGCTCACAGCGTCGAGCGTGACCCACTGCAGTTCGATACTCTCGGGGTCGCTGATCTCCGCTTCGAAGGGCTCGATCACCTGCGCGGCCACGGTCGTGTAGGACCAATATCCGACGTCGAACACCGAGGTAAAAAGTACGCGGACCGAACCGGGCGGAACGGCGGCCTCCTCGTGGGCCTCCCGGAGCGCGCCGTTGACGGCGTCCTCACCCTGATGCAATGCCCCGCCGGGGAGCCCCCACGTTCCGCCTTGGTCGCTCCACGTGGCGCGGTGCTGCAGGAGCACACCCTTCGCCGCGTCGTGAACCAGCAACCCGGCAGAACCGAACCGGCCCCAGAAGCGGCCATGTTCGCCTTCCACCCAGGCGTCGCCGGGGTCGCGCGGCCCCAGCGGCCGGCGCGGCCCAAAGAAAGGGCCGGGAGCCTGCCCGTCAGGGGACGACGATCCGGAGGAGTGCGGTGCGGCAGGGTCAGTCATGCTGCCAGTCTGCCATTTCTGCGGGCGGCACGCGCCGGGACGGGCCTGCCCGCGTAGCTTGAGCTCATAATCCCGGTGGTGGCTAATTTGTCGTACCCCCTTGGGAGACTTGGTTTATGGGAAGCGGTGCAGCTCTCGCGTTTCGTCCGGCTGGTGGGCCGGACGGTGATCTGCGCGGTGCGCAGCCGGGCTGTGAGCTTGCGGGCGCTGCGGTGTTGGGTGGTGTGCTGGCGGGCTTGCGGGGGTTGAGTGCGACGGCGGTCGCGGACGCGGCGTTGTTCGGGGTCCGTGAGGCCGCGGAGTTCGCGGCCCGCGTCGAGGAGATCTCCCGGACCGTGGAGTACCTGCAGCTGGTCGGCGCGGCCGCGGTCGAACGCACCCGCACCGAAGCCGCTGCCACCAATGACCCGGTCCTGGATGACGGGTACCGGCTCCCCGGGGATTTCCTCCGCGCCCGCCTGCATATCAGCGCCACCGAAGCCCACCGCCGGCTGACCCTCGCCGGGGACGTGCTGCCCCGCTCCGGGATCACCGGCCAGGCCCTGGCACCCCGGCACGAGGAACTCGGCGCCGCCCTCGCCGCCGGAACCCTCGGTTCCCGGTCCGCCACGATCATCAGCCAGGCCCTGGACCGGGTCCGGCCCGTCACCGACTCCGGGACCAGCACCCGGATGGAACACGCCCTGACCGCCACCGCCGCCGAGTACGACCCGGACTTCCTCACCCGCATCGCCCGCCGCTGGATCGACGCCCTCGACCAGGACGGCACCGAACCCTCCGAAGAAGTCCTCCGCCAACTCCAGGGCGCCTTCATCCGCCGCCCCCGCCACGGCCTCCACCACATCGAA
>NZ_JBFTHI010000014.1:0-89116 GCF_056394165.1 Arthrobacter sp. 10T416
GGTTACGCCCGGGAAGGCATGAGCGCCTATGTTGAGTTGCAGGAAAAGGAATTCGCCTCCGAAGCCCGCGGCTACACCGCCACCAAGCACCAGCGCGAAGTCGGCACCGGCTACTTCGACGACATCGCCACCGCGCTCAACCCGAACGCTTCCACCCTCGCCTTGGTCGGATCGACCGAAGAGGGCCAGTTTCACTAATCCCCGCCCACAGCCTTTCCCGCCAGTTGCCCTATCACTTTTGGTCCTCATCGGCCGCCTTTGGGGACCAAAAGTGATAGGGCAACGGCGGACTTTCAAGGAGCAACTCCCATGAACAGCTTCACTGACAACTTCACCATCAACGGGGTTACGTTGACCGCGCAGCCCATCTGCCGGCAGAACGAGGTCCTGACCCCGGACGCCCTGGCCTTTGTTGCCAAGCTTCACAAGGCGACGGCGGAGCGCCGGCAGGAGCTGCTGCTGGCCCGGCAGGAACGCCGCCAGCAGATCGGCAAGGGCCAGGACCCGCATTTCCTGCCCGAGACCGAGGCCATCCGCAACGACCCGCAGTGGCGCGTCGCTCCCCCGGCGCCCGGGCTGACGGACCGCCGCGTGGAAATCACCGGCCCGGTGGATAAGAAGATGACCATCAACGCGCTGAACTCCGGCGCCAAGGTGTGGCTCGCGGACATGGAGGACTCCTCCACCCCGTCGTGGCGCAACGTCATCCAGGGTCAGCTGAACCTGTCCGACGCGCTGGAACGCCGCATCGACTTCACCTCGCCCGAGGGCAAGGAGTACAAGCTGCGCAGCGCCGAGGAGCTGCCCACCATTGTGGTCCGGCCCCGCGGCTGGCACCTGCCGGAGAAGCACATGCTCATCGATGGCACCCCGGTGGCCGGCGGCATCGTGGACTTCGGCCTCTACTTCTTCCACAACGCCCGCCGCCTGATCGCCCAGGGCAAGGGCCCGTACTTCTACCTGCCGAAGATCGAGAACCACCTCGAGGCCCGGCTCTGGAACGACATCTTCGTCCTCGCCCAGGACCTGCTGGGCATCCCGCAGGGCACCATCCGTGCCACGGTGCTCATCGAGACCATCACCGCGGCGTTCGAGATGGAGGAGATCCTCTACGAACTGCGCGAGCACGCCGCAGGCCTGAACGCCGGCCGCTGGGACTACATCTTCTCGCTGATCAAGAACTTCCGGACCCGGGGACCCCGGTTCGTCCTTCCGGACCGCGGCCAGGTCACCATGACGCAGCCGTTTATGCGCGCCTACACCGAGCAACTGGTCCGGGCCTGCCACAAGCGCGGCGCCATGGCGATCGGCGGGATGGCCGCGGCCGTCCCCAACCGCAAGGACGAGGAAGCCAACGCCATTGCGTTCGAGAAGGTGCGTGCGGACAAGACCCGTGAGGCGGCCGACGGCTTCGACGGCTCCTGGGTGGCGCACCCGGACCTGGTGCCCGTGTGCCGGGAAGTGTTCGACGGCGTCCTCGGCGGCCGCCCGAACCAGCTGGACCGCCTCCGCGAGGAGGTTACCCCCGATGACCGTGCGCTGATCGACATCGCCTCCACCACCGGAACGATCACCGAGCAGGGCGTGCGGAACAACATCGAGGTGGGCATCCGGTACATCGAGTCGTGGCTGCGGGGCAACGGTGCGGTCGCCATCCACAACCTGATGGAGGACGCCGCCACCGCGGAGATCTCCCGTTCGCAGCTGTGGCAGTGGATCTTCTCCCGCGCCATCACGGACGCCGGCGATGTCATTACCCGCGAGTGGGTGGAGGACATGCTGGACGAGGAGTTCGTGAAGCTGGAACGTTTCGAAGGCGACCGTTTCGCCGATGCCAGGGACATCTTTGAGGAGGTCACGCTCGGCAACGAGTTCCCCGCCTTCCTGACCCTGCCGGCTTACGACCGCTTCCTGCACGAGGCCCGCGACGGCGCCGCCACCGCCATCAGCGGCGCGGACCTCGTGGCCGTCTAACCCCGGACGGGCCCGGAGACCGCGTTGCGGCATCCGGGTCCGCCCACCCCGGCTTCCGTCCGCCGGGCCGCCATGCCCTTCGCAACAGGCTCCCCGAGATCCGGGGCGGCGGCCCGGCAACGGAATACCTTCCCGAGCACCCGACAACGGCGTCGAACGGACACCTGAGGCCCATGTTTTCCAGGAAACATGGGCCTCAGGTGTTGTGCCGAGCGGCGGGGGGCTGTCAGTGCGGCTTCGGGACGTGGCGCAGCGAGAGCCCGCAGCCAACAATGAACAGCGTCACCGAGCCCAGGATCATCAGCAGGGGCCCGGTCCACGAGTCCGAGAGGCCGTGCACGTAACCGAGCAGGGTGGGTGCCACGGCGCCGACGCAGTAGCCAGCGCCCTGGACGACGGCGGACATCCGCCCCGCGGAGACCTGGTCCCGGGCCAGCCGGATGATGGCGATGAAGATCAGGGTGATGCCGCCGCCCTGGGCCACCCCGCCGAAGGAGGACCACAACCACCAGAGCCCGGGGGCCAGCAGGAGGCCCAGCGGCACTGTCAGCCAGAGCGCCCCCAGGGTGAGCCCGACCGCCGTCGTGCTGGCAAAGCGCGCCGCCAGGGGGACCCCCAGGCCGCCGGCGATCGCCAGGATCTGGAACAGCGAGGACCCGGCCCCGGCCGCCGAGGGCGCCAGGCCCAGTTCGTCGGCCAGCAGGCTGGGCAGCCACGCGGTGACGCCGTAGTAGGAGAAGGCCTGGCCGGCGAAGCCCGCGGTCAGGGCCACCGTGATCCAGCGCGACGCCGGCGGCCGGGCCGCGCGGGTCGGGTCGGAGCCCGGGACGGCGCGGGGCCGGTAGGCGTCGGCGCCTGCCGCCGGGATCCACACAGCCGCGGCCGCTAGCGCGAACACGGCGCAGGCCGCGATGGCAGGACGCCACCCCAGCAGTTCCGCCAACGGTGCGGTGATCATGGACGTGGCAAAGGAACCAATGTTCAGGGTCGCCGTGTAGGTGCCCATGGCCGCGCCCTGTTTGGCCGGGCTGAAGTCCCGCCGGATGATCAGCGGGACCACGATGTTGCCGATGGTGATGGCGACGCCCAGGATCACGGTGCCGAGCATCACTGGCGCCCCGCCGCCCGAGGAGCGCACGATGACGCCGGCCAGCACACCCAGCAGGGTCAGTGTGATGGCGAACTCCGGGCCCAGCTTCCGGCCCGTCAGCGAGGCCAGCGGCGCCGCGAGCGCGAAGCAGAGCACCGGGATGCCGGTCAGGAAGCCGATTTCGACCGGCGAGAACCCCAGGTCCCGCTGCATGTCGCCCACCACGGGGGCCACGGCCACAAACGGGCCGCGCATGTTCAGGGCGATCAGGCCGATCGCGATCATCAGGAGCCCGCCGCGCGGGATCCGCGCCAGGGCGCTCACCGGGCTAGCCCCGCGGCCCCGGCGGCCCGGCAGAAATATGTTTTCATCAGTCCCATTGCTATCACGGCCGGCCCGGGCCCCTGCCGCGGCCGCTGTATGTGACGCCCTCGGCAGATCCCCCGGCCGACGCCCCGGTAACCACCGTTAACCACCGGCCGGATCAGCCGGTTGCCTGCAGGGTCGCTTCGATAACGGCGGGCGAGAGCACGTGCTGGGTGACCATCTGGCTGGCCCCCAGGATGGCTGCCCGGTCGCCGGCGACGGAAAGGCCGATGCGCAGGTGGGTGGTGGCCAGGGGCAGCGAGCGCCGGTACACCACCTCGCGGACGCCGGCCATGAGGTGCTCCCCGGCCTGGCCGAGGCTGCCGCCCAGGACGATCACTGACGGGTTCAGCAGGTTCACGACCGTCGCGAGGACGTCGCCCAGGTCCCGTCCGGCCTGCCGCAGCGCCTGGGTGGCCTGCAGGTTGCCGGCGGCCACCAGCCGCAGGACGTCGCCGCCGTCGCTCGCCTCAAGGCCCTGCTCCGCGAGCGCGCGGGCCACCGCCGGGCCGGAGGCGAGCGCTTCGAGGCAGCCGTAATTGCCGCACCGGCACTGCACCTGGTCACCCCGCGGTACCCGCACGTGGCCGAGGTCCCCGGCCGTTCCGTTGGCGCCGCGCTGCAGCTCCCCGCTGCTGATGATGCCGGCGCCGATGCCGGTGGCGACCTTGACGAACAGGAAGTTCTCATCGCCGGGCCAGTGGGCCGTTTGCTCGCCCAGCGCCATGATGTTCACGTCGTTATCGACAAGGACGGGGACGGGAAGGGAGCGCTGGACGTGGCTGACGACGTCGTGCCCGTCCCAGCCGGGCATGATCGGCGGTTTCACGGGCTTGCCGGTGGCGTGTTCCACCGGTCCGGGCAGCCCGATCCCGACGCCGGCGAGGTCTTTTTTGCTCCGGCCGGCCCGGCCGAGCAGCTTGAGGCCCTCGTCGATGACCCGGTCGAGGACTACGGCAGGACCGTCTGCGACGTCCTGCTTGAGCCGGCGTTCGGCCAGCACCGTCCCGTTAAGGTCCGTCACGGCAATGATCACGTGGGTGGCGCCGACGTCGACCGCAAGGACGGAGCGGGCGGCAGGGTTGAAGGCAAAGCGCGACGGCGGCCTGCCGCCGCTGGAGCTGGCCTCCCCGGCGGGGCCGACCAGTCCGGAGAGCATCAGTGCCTCGATCCGGGAGGCGATGGTGGACCGCGCCAGCCCCGTGGTGAGGGCCAGCTCGGCGCGGGTCCTGGCCTTGCCGTCGCGCAGGATCTGGAAAAGGTCACCGGCGCGGGACAGGCTTCCGCCGGCCTCCGGGGCTGCGGAGTCGGTGCCGGTAATCGTACTCATGAGTAAGTGATAGCACGAAGGCCTTCTTCATGTCACACCGAAATAAGACTGCAACGAAGTTTTCAACTTTTGCTTGACGTTCGACATAAGTCCCTCTAGCTTGAGTGTGAGCCAGGTCACCGGAGCTGCGGCGGGATGCCGCAGCCGGGCCTGGAATGACAAAGGGGTTATGAACGTGGCGAGCCAAGCACAGGCGGCATCAGGGCCGCTGGGCGTCGGGATCATCGGGGCCGGGCCCGTGACCCAGGCCATTCATCTGCCGTCCTTGGCGCGGCTGGAGGACATCCTCGCCGTCCGGCACGTGATGGACGTCGATCCCGCGGTGGCCGAATCCGTCGCAGCCCGGGTCGGCGCCCGCTTCAGCACCAGCACTGCGGAGCTCCTCGCCGATCCTGCCGTGGACGTCGTCGCCGTCTGCAGCCCGCACCAGTTTCACGCCCAGCAGGTCATCGACGCCTGCCGGGCCGGCAAGAAGGCCGTCCTCTGCGAAAAGCCCTTCGCCATGAGCGGGCAAGAGGCGGCGGCGATTCTCACGGTGTCGGCCGAAACCGGAGTTCCGGTGATCGTTGGCGCCATGCACACCTTCGATCCGGCCTGGCTGGCAGCGGAAGACGCCTGGGGTTCGCTCCCGGAACAGGTACACACCATCCGGTCCTCCATCGTCCTGCCGCCCAACACCCGCTTCGAGGACTTCGCAACCGAGGTGGTGGGCCGCACTCCCCCGCCGGCCACACGCCCGGCCGCCGAAACGGCGTCCGCCTCAGAGGCCGCAACCGAGGCCGCGCTCGAGGCCGCGCTCGAGGCCGCGAAAGCGATGCTCTCCGGCGGGGTTATGGGCCTCGCCATCCACGACCTCCCCCTGGTCCGACGCTTCAGCCCTCACTTTGCGGACGCCAAAGTCCTCCACGCCGAGACCCTGGCGCCCTTCGGCTACGTCATCTCCCTGCAAGCCGGCACCACCGTCATCGAACTGCGGGCGGCCATGAACCAGACCTGGGAACCGGACTGGACCTTCGAGGCCATCGGCGATGACGCCGCCCTGAGCATTACGTTCACCCCGTCCTACGTCCATGCCGGATCGGCAACGGCCCGGATCCACACCCGGGCAGGGACCACGGTGCTCGGCCCCTACAGCCACAACGGTTACGAGGGCGAGTGGCGCCGGCTTGCCGCCATCGCCCGCGGCACCGCCCCGGCGCCCGAGCCGGGCAGCCTGCGCGATGATCTCGACTTCGCGCTCGCCATCGCGGATGCGGCCGCCGGCATGGCCTCCCCCGCAGCCGCCGCCTACGCGGAGACGCGGGCATGAGCGCCCGGCTCAGCGTCGGGCAGGAGTCCGGCGTCGCGGACACCGTGGCGGCCGCCCTCGCCTCCCTTCCCGTCTCCTTCGGCCCCGCCGCCGGGCCGGCCGACGTCGTTGCCGTTTCCGGCGACGCCGGGTGGACCAGCCGCGCCACGGCCGCGGTCCGCGGCGGAGCCCGCGGCGTCGTCGTCGTCGAACCAGCCCCCGAAGACCCCGCGGCGCTGGCCGCGGCCGCCGCCGACAGGGGCGCCGCCGTCGCCCTGGATCATGGCTGGGCGTCGAATCCGGTGCTTGCCGGCCCGGGCGCCACCGCCGTCGGCGCCCTTTCCGGGGCCGTAGCCGACGCCGTGCTGTGCGACTCCGTGGCCTACGCCGCCCCCGGAACAGCACCGGAGAACCTGCTGACCCGCCACTTGTGCGCCCTGGCCGCCTGCGGCGTGGAGCTGTCCGCCCACCGGATTGTCCGGATGGACTCCCGCGGCTACCTGGTGATGGCCCGGCTCCCGGACGGCGCCCCGGCTGCGCTGCAAGGAACCACGACGTCGGCGCTGCCGCACACCGCCACGGTGTCGGTCCTCACCCGGACCGGCCGGACCGACGTCACCCTGCCGGACGCGGCGGCCGCGTGGCCCGCAGAGGTCCGCACGGTCACCCCGGACGGTGCCACGACCCTGCCCACCGGCTTCGAATCGGCCCACCGCCGCAGCTGGATCCGGCTCCACGCCGCAGTCCAGACCGGCGCCGGGCTGGATGACCTGGAGCGCTTCGCCCCCGTGGCGGCGCTCGTCAGGGACCTTCACGGCTGACCCGTTCTGCCCGCAGCACCCCGCACCACCAGCACCAACTTCCGTATCAACTCACCGTCGAGAAGACCGGGCCCCGCGGCCCGGTCACGAAAGGAAATTATCGTGACGAACAAGTCCTCCCTAACCTCCTCCGCCTTCTCCCGCCGGGGCTTCCTGGGCTTCGCCGCAGCAGCGGCCAGCGCACCGCTCCTGGCAGCCTGCGGCGGCGGCTCCGCCTCCCAAGGCGCGGGTGGCGGCGGCGCCATCAAGTTCTGGGACATGCCGTGGGCAACCCCCGCCTACAACGATGCCGCCAAGAAACTCGCGGAGGGCTTCTCCGGGGCCAACAGCAAGGCCAGCTACCAGATCATCCAGTGGAACAACTTCTACCAAACCTTCTCCTCGGCCATCGCGTCCAAGACCGGACCGGCCGTCTCCACCGGCGGCGGCTTCCAGGCCTTCCAGTTCGAGCAGCAGGGACAGATCGCGTACGCCGACAAGGTCATCAGCACCCTCAAGAGCAACGGCACCTTCGATGATTTCCTGCCCGGGGTGCTGGATCCGTTCAAGACCGACAAGGGCTACGTCGCCGTCCCCTGGCAGCTGGACATGCGCGTCTTCTGGTACCGCAAGTCGCTGTTCGAGAAGGCCAACGTCGCACTGCCCACGGACTGGCCCTCCCTGCTGGAAGCCGGAAAGGCCCTCAAGAAGCTCGGCGCGTTTGGGTTCACCACCGGTGCCGGTGCGGGCAACAACTACGGCAACCACTCGATGATCATGATGATGGTGAACAACGGCGGCGGCGTGTTCAACAAGGAGGGCCAGCTGGACCTCCTGAACGACCGCAACGTCGAGGCCATCGAATTCGTCCTGGAACTCGTCTCCAACGGCATCGTCGATCCCGCGGCCGTCAGCTACACCACAGACAACATGTCCGCCCAGTGGAAGGACGGCAAGGCCGGCTACGGCCTGTTCCAGGTCAACGTGCCGCAACGCGTCGGCGATACCTCCGGCGACCTGCTGGTGGCCGACCCCATCACCGGCCCGCACGGGGACAAGGCCACCATCGTGTTCCCGAACAACATCATGATGTACAAGAACACTCCGTCCCAGGAGGCCTCCGAAGCGTTCCTCGTCTACTACCTGGGCCAGCTGAAGCAACTCTGGAGCCAGAAGCTGATGTCCGCGCTGCCGGTCTTCAAGTCGATCACGCAGATCCCCGAGTTTGCCAATGACCCCAACAACGTCAAGATCGTCAAGGACTGGCAGCCCATCGCCAAGACCTTCGCGTCCCAGGGCTCCACCCTCAACGCCAACCTCGCGGCCCTGGACGGCGGCCAGGCCCTGAACCAGTTCAGCCAGACCATCCTGACCGGCAAGTCGGACGCCAAGACCGCGCTGCAGACCTTCCAGTCCGGCCTCGAATCGGTCCTCAAGAAGTAGCGGCGCCGGCCATGACAACCACCACCACCGCCACCTCGGGCCTGGCCCGGGCCCGCCGGGGACTCGCCCCCAGCGGCTCGGGAGCCTCGCCCGGAAAGCGCAAGAGCAAGCTCACGGCGCAGACCACCCGGACCTTCTTCTGGCTGCTGATCCCCTCGGTGGTCCTGCTGGTCCTGATCCACGGCTATCCGCTGATCTACGCGGCCATCCAGGCCACCCACGACGGGGACCTGCTCCAGGCCGGAAACTTCGTCGGCACGGACAACTTCGCCACCGTGCTGTCCTCGCCCGCCTTCTGGAAAGCCGCACAGTTCACCCTGTGGTTCACCATCGTCGGAGTGTTCGGGTCGTGGCTGGTGGGACTGGGCCTGGCCCTGCTCCTGCGCACCAGGATCCCGGCCGGCGGTACTTTCAAGGTCCTGCTGCTGCTGCCGTGGGTGGTCCCGATCGTGGTCTCCTCCACAGCCTGGAACTGGCTCGTCGCCACCCCGGACAGCCTGCTTCCGAGCATGTTCCGCAACCTTGGCATGGGCACCCCGTTATTCCTGGCGGATCCCACGCTCGCTGCCGGGACGGTGATGGTCTTCAAGGTCTGGGTCAGCTTCCCGTTCATGATGATGATGACCTCCGCGGCGCTGGCCTCCGTCGATACGACCGTCTACGAGGCCGCCAGCATGGACGGCGCCTCGCGGCGGCAGCAGTTCACCCAGATCACGCTGCCGCTGATCGCCCGCTCCACGTACATCTCATGGATCCTCATGACGATCTTCTGTGTCAACGATTTCCCCACGATCTACCTGCTGACCGGCGGCGGACCGGTTAGCGCCACCACGTCGCTGGTGGTCCTGGCCTACCGCACCGTCTTCCAGGACTTCGCTACCGGACCCGGTGTGGCCATCGCCTTCCTGATGACCATGACCCTGGTGGTCATCTCCGTCCTCCTATACCGCCAGATCCGAAAGTCGAGCGTCGAATAATGAGCGCAGTTCTCCACGCCCATCCCCAGACCGGCGCCATCAGCGGGTCCAGCGAAGCAGGCAAACCACGCCAGGCCCTCTCCGAGGCGGGGCAGCGCGGCCGGTGGTGGCGCTTCGTCCTGATCCTGATCATCACGGCCATAGTGCTGGTCCCCATCATGGTCACCGTGATCCTGGCCTTCACCCCGGGAGCGCACAGCACCGCCACCGGTCCCACCTTCGAGAACATCGCGAATGTTTTCTCCGGAACACTGGCCGCAACCTGGCTGCAGAACAGCCTGATCACCACCCTGTCCACCGTGGTGGTCTCCGTGGCCGTGGCAGCACCCGCCGGCTACGTCCTCTCCCGTGGCCGGAGCAGGGCCGTCTCCGGCTACTCACTCCTGTTGTTCGTGATGCAGTCCCTGCCGATCATCACCTCCGTGGTGCCGCTCTTCATCCTCTTCGCCGGGATGGGGCTGGTGGACAACCTGCTGGGCATCACCATCATCTACGTCGGGTCCACCATGACCGTGGCCACCTGGATGATGGCGGCCTACTTCGACTCGATCCCCGTCAGCCTCGAAGAAGCCTCCTGGATCGACGGCTGCTCGGTCTTCGGGTCGTTCACCAAGGTGGTGCTCCGCAACAGCCTGCCCGGCGTCCTGTCCACCGCGATCTTCGCCTTCCTGCTGGCCTGGAACGACTACCTTGTGGCCATCGTGTTCCTGCGGTCCAATGAGATCTTCACCCTGCCCATGGGCGTGCAGTCGTTCTTCCAGCAGAATGCCACCGACTGGACCTCCGTGATGGCGCTGGCCGTGATCATGATGCTCCCGCCGATCATCGTCTTCGCCACCCTGAACAAATACTTCAGTGTGGGCGGCATTGGCGGTTCCCTCGCAGGCCGCTAGCCGCCCCTCCAGACCACCCACCACCCCGCAAAGGAATCCCATGTCGTACTCCCTCCAGCTGTACACGCTCCGCAACGCCGTCGCCGAGGACCTGCCCGGCACCATCAGGAAGGTCAAGGAGGTCGGCTTCACCCAGGTCGAGCCCTACAACTTCGTGGCCACGGCGGCCGAACTCGGCGCCGCCCTGGCCGAGAACGGCCTGACGGCCCCGACCGGCCACGCGCCGCTGCTGAGCCAGGACCAGGACCAGATCTTCACCGCCGCCAAGGACCTGGGCATCGCCACCGTCATCGACCCGTACCTGCCCGCCGAGCACTGGCAGACCGCCGGGGACATCCAGTCCACCGCAGCCAAGCTCAACGCCGCGGCCAAAAAAGGCGCCAAGTACGGCATCCGGGTGGGCTACCACAACCACGCCTGGGAACTTGAATCCAGCGTGGAGGGCCAGACCGCACTTGAATACTTCGCCGGGCTGCTGGATCCCGAGGTTGTCCTGGAAGTGGACACCTACTGGGCGGCCGTCGGCGGCCAGGACCCCGCCGGGCTGCTCGAACGGCTCGGCGACCGGGTCAAGTTCATCCACATCAAGGACGGCCCGCTGACCACGGACACCAAGGCTCAGCTGCCGGCCGGCCAGGGCAAGATCGCCGTCTGGGACGTCATCGGCGCCGCGCAGTCACTGGAGGTCGGCGTCGTCGAATTCGACGACTACTCGGGGGACATCTTCGACGGAATAGCCCAGTCCCTGGCCTACCTCAAGGCCGGCTCGGCGAGCGCGCAGGGCGTGAACGCATGAGCGCGGCGTCCGGGACCGGCCGCGGACCGGTCGGCGTCGCCGTCATCGGCGCCGGCAACATCAGCAAGCAGTATCTGGACAACCTGACGGTCTTCCCCGACCTCAAGGTCCACGTCATTGCGGACCTCTTCGAGGACGCTGCCGCCGCCCGCGCCCAGGAATACGGCATTGCCCAGTCCGGCGGCGTCGATGCGGCCCTGAACCATCCCGACGTCGAGATCATCGTGAACCTGACCATCCCCGCCGCCCACGTGGAGGTCGCCACTGCCGCGGTCAACGCCGGCAAGCATGTCTGGACGGAGAAGCCGTTCTCGCTGGACCGCGAATCCGGGCTCGGGCTGCTGAAGGCGGCCGACGCCGCCGGCCTCCGTCTCGGCACCGCGCCGGACACGTTCCTCGGCGCCGGCCTGCAGACCGCACGCCGGCTCATCGAACGGGGCGACATCGGCACCCCGCTGACCGCCATGACCACCTTCCAGACCCCCGGTCCCGAATCCTGGCACCCGAATCCGGCCTTCCTGTTCCAGCACGGCGCAGGTCCCCTGTTCGACATGGGCCCCTACTACCTCACCGCGCTGGTTCAGACGTTCGGCTCTGTCCGGCGGGTTGCGGCGATTGGCTCCAAAGCCAAGGACGTCCGGGTGATCGGATCCGGGGCCAAAGCCGGGGAAGAGTTCACGGTCGAGGTTCCCACCCACGTGTCGGCCATGGCCCAGTTCGAAAGCGGAGCCTCCTCGCACAGCGTCTTTTCCTTCGAGTCCCCGCGGCAGCGCATGGGCTTCGTGGAGATCACCGGCACCGAGGCCACCCTCTCCCTGCCGGACCCGAACTACTTCGACGGCGATGTGCGGCTCTGGCGCGCCGGGGATGAGGACTGGACCGTTGTGCCCGCCACTGGCCCCGCCAACGGCCGCGGCATGGGCGTGCTGGACATGGCCCGCTCGATCCGCGCCGGGGTCCCGCACCGCGCCACCGGAGACCTCGCCTACCACGTCCTGGACACGATGGTCTCGATCTCCGAGTCGATCGGCTCCGGGGCCTTCGTCGACGTGGACAGCACCGCCCCCGTCTCCGCAGCCCTCCCCGAGGACTGGGACCCCACCGCCTCCACCCTCTAGGACACGCTATGACCTTCCAGGAAAACCCGGCCGGCCACGGGGCCGAGGACCCGGGCCACCCCACACCCCTCGGGGTGGCGATGATCGGCTACGCCTTTATGGGGAAAGCACATTCGAACGCCTGGCGGAATGTTGCCAGCTACTTCGACGTGCCGGCCTTCGAACGCCGGGTCCTGGTGGGCCGGGACCCGGCCGGGGTGGCTGCCGCGGCCGCCCAGTACGGGTGGGCCGAGTCCGCCACGGACTGGCGCGAGGTGATCGCGCGGGACGACATCCAGATCGTGGACATCTGCGCTCCGGGCTGGATGCACGCCGAAATCGCGATCGCAGCGCTGGCGGCCGGCAAGCACGTCCTGGTGGAGAAACCGCTGGCCAACACCCTCGCCGAGGCCGAAGCGATGGCGGAGGCGGCCCGGAGCGCCCGCGGCCGCGGGGTGCAGTCCATGATCGGCTTCAACTACCGCCGGGTCCCGGCGCTGGCCCTCGCCCGCGAGCTGATCGCCGAGGGCCGCCTCGGTACCGTCCGGCACGTCCGGGCAGCCTACCTTCAGGACTGGCTGGTGGACCCGGAGTCGCCCATGACGTGGCGGCTGAACAAGGAGACCGCCGGGTCGGGCGCCCTCGGGGACATCGCCTCCCACGCCATCGACCAGGTCCTGTTCCTGCTGGGCGACCAGGTCACCGAGGTCTCTGGCCGGCTGCACACCTTCACCACCTCCCGGCCGGGCCCGGACGGCCCGGAGGAAGTCACCGTCGACGACGCAGCCTGGGCCACCCTGGCCCTGGCCTCCGGGGCCATCGCCTCGGTGGAGGTCTCCCGGGTGGCCTCGGGCCAAAAGAACGCCCTCAAGCTGGAGATTTACGGCAGTAAAGGCTCCATCCTGTTCGACCTGGAAGCCCTGAACGAGCTCGGATTCCTGGACGCAACCCTTCCCGTCCGGGAGCAGGGTTTCCGCCGCATCCTGGTCAGCGAGCCCGAGCACCCCTACATTAGGGCATGGTGGCCGCAGGGACACACGATCGGCTGGGAACACGCCTTCACCAACGAAATCCGCGACTTCCTCGTGGCCGTCGACGGCGGCACCCCGCCGTCGCCGTCGTTCGAGGACGGACTCAGCGTCCAGCGCGTCCTGGCCGCCGTCGAGGAAAGCGCAGCCGCCAAAAGCTCCACCATCCAACTCACCACCCCGCCCGCCGTCCCCTCCCCCGACCCCTCCACCGAAGGAGCCTGATATGCCCCGCCCGTACACCCTGTTCACCGGCCAGTGGGCCGACCTTCCGTTCGAGGAAGTCGCCCGTCTGGCCTCCGGCTGGGGCTACGACGGTTTGGAAATCGCCGTCTCCGGGGACCACCTGGACGCCTGGCGCTGGGACGAACCGGGCTATGTGGACTCCAAACTCGCGGTCCTGGAGAAGTACAACCTCAAAGTCTGGGCCATCTCCAACCATCTCAAGGGCCAGGCGGTCTGCGATGACCCGATCGATTTCCGGCACGAGGCCATCGTGGGGGCCAAAGTGTGGGGCGACGGTGACCCCGAGGGCGTCAGGCAGCGCGCCGCCGAGGAGATGAAACACACCGCCCGGCTCGCCAAAGCGCTCGGCGTGGACACCGTGGTGGGTTTCACCGGCTCCTCCATCTGGCAATATGTCGCGATGTTCCCGCCGGTCCCGGAGAAGATGATCGACGCCGGCTACCAGGACTTCGCCGACCGGTGGAACCCCATCCTGGACGTCTTCGACGACTGCGGGGTCCGCTTCGCCCACGAGGTGCACCCCAGCGAAATCGCCTATGACTACTGGACCACCGTCCGCACCCTCGAGGCCATCGGACACCGCGAAGCATTTGGCCTCAACTGGGATCCCTCGCACTTTATGTGGCAGGGCATCGACCCCGTCTCCTTCATCTGGGATTTCAAGGACCGGATCTACCACGTGGACTGCAAGGACACGAAGCTGCGCCCCACCGGCCGGAACACCGTCCTGGGCTCGCACCTGCCCTGGGGCGACCCCCGCCGCGGCTGGGATTTCGTCTCCGCGGGCCGGGGCGACGTGCCCTGGGAATCCTCGTTCCGCGCCCTGGCCGCGATCGGCTACACCGGCCCCATCTCGATCGAGTGGGAGGACGCCGGCATGGACCGCCTGCATGGCGCACCGGAGGCTCTCGCCGCACTCAAGAAGTTCGACTTCCCGGCGTCGAGCACCTCCTTCGACGCCGCCTTCAAGCAGTAGCCCGGGCACGGCCGTGCCCCGCGAGCTGGTCCCGGGCCAACGCTGCGAGGTCTGGATCGCCTCCGCCCTCACCGGTGGCAGCGAGCTCGTCTTTACCAGTGACGGCCTGCTGCTGGAGGCCCCCAACTGGACTCCGGACGGCTCGGCGCTCATCCTTAACGGCGCCGGCAGGCTGTGGCGGCTGGAGCTGTCCGTCCGCTCGCTCGAGGCCATCCCGGTCACGGGGGTCCCTGCCGTCAACAACGACCACGTGCTCGCCCCGGACGGCACCCACCTCTACCTCTCCGCTGAGGACGGCCACCTGTACCGCGCCGGCATCCGGGGTGGGGAGGCCGTGCGGATCTCCGCCGAGGACGGGTTCGCGCACTACCTGCACGGCGTGAGCCCCGACGGATCCAAGCTGGCTTTTGTGGCGGTGGAGGCCGGAGACTTTTCCCGGCCCGGGCGGCTGATGACCATGCCGGCGGCGGGCGGGCCCGCCACCGCTGTGCCCACCGGCCCGGGACACTGCGACGGTCCGGAGTATTCGCCGGACGGCGAGTGGATCTACCTGAACACGGAGGCCTTCACGGACCGGCCCGGTCACGCCCAGCTTGCCCGGGTACGCCCCGACGGGTCGGCGCTCGAGCACCTGCTGCCAAGTCCCAGCGTCGACTGGTTCCCGCACCTTTCCCCGGACGGCCTGCTGGCCAGCTACGTGCGGTTCCCGCCCGGCACCCTCGGCCACCCCGAAAATCTTCCCGTCGATGTGGTCGCGGTGGCGGTGGCGGACTGGACAGCGCCGCTGCACACGTGGCCCCTTTTCGGCGGGCAGGGAACCCTCAACGTCAACAGCTGGGCGCCCGATTCGGCACACTTCGCGTATGTCGCCTACCCGTCCCGAACATGACGAACTGCACTTCACGAACGGCATCCCGGAGGCGGGCAGGACTAGGGTTTTGGGCATGACGCACCTTATCCGGCAAGCCACCGCCGACGACGCCGGCCGGCTGGCCGAGCTGGCCGCCGTCACCTTCCCGCTCGCCTGCCCGCCCGAATCCCGGCCCGAAGACATCGCCGCGCACCTGGCCAACACGCTGAGCGAAACCAGCTTCCGCGGCTACCTCGGCGACCCGGATGTCACGGTGCTGGTCCTCGACGAGGACGGGGAGCTCCGCGGGTACAGCCTGCTGATCGACCGCCCCACCCGGGACGCCGATGTAGCGACCGCCCTCAGCACCGGTTCCGCCGTAGAGCTAAGCAAGTGCTACGTCCACCCGGACCACCACGGCCTGGGCGCCGCCGCGGAGCTGATGCTGGCCAGCATCGCCGCGGTGCCGGACGGCCGCGGACTCTGGCTGGGGGTGAACAGCCAGAACGCCCGCGCCATCAGGTTCTACGAGAAGTCCGGCTTCCGGAAGGTCGGCACCAAGTCCTTCAGGCTGGGGACCACCGTGGAGCATGACTTCGTGATGGAACGCCCGCCTGCTTTGTCCCCCTGAGGCGCGGCTTCCCGGGCAGCCGGGAATGGGCGCGGCGCCGGCGCGGTTGTCACCAGCATGAAGATTGAGATCTGGTCCGATGTGGCCTGCCCCTGGTGCTACATCGGTAAGCGCCGTTTTGAAACCGCCCTCGCGGCGTTCCCGCACCGCGAATCCGTGGAGGTGCAGTGGCGCAGTTTCCAGCTGGATCCGTCCCTCCCGGAACACTTCGAGGGCACCGAGCTCGATTACCTGAGCACCCGCAAGGGGATGGCTCCGGACCAGGTCGCGGGGATGTTCGACCACGTGGCGGCCCAGGCCAGGGCCGAGGGCCTCAACTACCGTTTCGACACCGTCGTGGTGGCCAACAGTTTCACCGCCCACCGGCTGATCCACCTGGCGGCGGCCCACGGAAAGCAGGACGCGGCCAAGGAGCGCCTGCTCAGCGACCACTTCGAACACGGCCGCGACATCGGCAGCCGCGAGTACCTCACCTCACTCGGGACCGACCTGGGGATCGACGCCGGGGCCCTCGAGGAACTGTTCACGTCCGACAAGTACTCGGACGACGTCCGGGAGGACATCGCCGAGGCCCGCGCCCTGGGCGTCAGCGGCGTGCCGTTCTTCGTCATCGACCGGAAATTCGGGCTCTCCGGCGCCCAGCCCGCCGAAACCTTCAGCGCCGCCCTCGACCAGGCGTGGCAGGAAAGCCACCCGCTGGTTATGGTCGACGCCGGCGCCGCCGATGCTGACAACGGAGCCTGCGGCCCGGACGGCTGCGCCGTCTAATAAGCGCCCGGAAGTCCGGGGCCTCCGGGCCCCGGACCCCTAGGCAGTTTGAGGCAGGGCCGCCGTCGAGCCGGTAGTCGTGTATTTACCGGGCAGCGCACCGGACGGGCACCGGAGGATTTCCAGTGCCTCGAGGTCCAGCAGCTTCCGGGCGCCGGTCCGGGCATCCAGGATCCAGAAGAGCTCCATCAGCGGGATGGTCTGGGTGACCTTGCCCCTGTGGAACAGCTTGCCGTTGTGCCACGCCTCGATCTCGTCCCCGGCGGCCAGCTCCGCGCATGTTCGGATCGGCGTCTCGCTCACGTCCATATCCTGTTCCCTCCCCAGCGGGCCCCGCCGTCGGGGCCCCGTTGGACCCAGCATGCCCGAACGAGGTTTCGGGAGCGTTTCCGGAACATGTTGTTCCTGCGACGTGGCCGGGCTTCCCCTGGAACTATCCCCGGGCGCCACCGGCGGGCACGGCGGCCGGCGACGGGTCGGCGTCGTCCGCGGTGATCAGGATGCTGCCTTCGGCAATCGATTCGGCGAGTACGTCGTGTTCGACGGCGGTGGCCAGCGGCTTCTCCTTGATGAAGCACATCAGCACGGCCGCGGCGAGGGCGAGCGGAACCATCCAGATGAAGATCGGGGTCAGGGCGTCGTTGTAGGAGGAAATGATGGCCTCCTTGAGCGGTGCCGGGAGATGGGCGACGACGGCGGGGGTCAGCGAGTTCGACCCGCCCGGCGTGGCACCGCGGGCCGCGGCGGGAAGCCGTTCGACCAGCAGCCCGGCCAGCCGGCTGGCAAACAGGCTGCCGACGACGGCGGAGCCCAGGGTGGCGCCGATCTGGCGGAAGAAGTTGTTCGACGCGGTAGCGGTGCCCACTTCGCGCAGCGGGAAAGAGTTCTGCACGATCAGCACCATGATCTGCATGCTCAGGCCCAGCCCCAGGCCCATCACGGCGAGGTAGGCGCAGATTTCCCAGAGCGGCGCCTCCGGCGTCAGGGTGGAGAGCAGCACCAGGGCGCCGGCAACCAGCACGCCGCCGGTGATCGGCATCCACTTGTAACGGCCGGTGCGGCTGACCAGCTGGCCGGAAACCACGGAGGCCACCAGCAGGGCGCCCATCATCGGAATCATCAGCAGCCCGGACTCCGTGGCGTTGACGCCGAAAGCCATCTGCAGGTAGGTCGGTAGGTAGCCGATCGCACCGAACATGGCCACACCGATCAGCAGGCCGGACACTGTGGCGAGGTTGAAGTTGAGGTCCTTGAACAGATGCAGCGGGATGATCGGCTCGGCGGTCCGGCTCTCGACCAGCACGAACGCGGCGGCGCTGACAACGGCGCCGGCGATCAGGCCCAGGATGATGGGGTCGGTCCAGTCGTACTTGCTGCCGCCCCAGGTCGCGAACAGCACCAGGCAGGTGGTGGCAATGGCGAGCAGGACCATGCCCCCGAGGTCCAACCGCGGCCGGCCGCTGTGCTTGGGCAGCTTGAGGAAGAAGACGGCTCCGGCCAGGGCAAGGAGGCCCAGCGGAATGTTGATCCAGAACACCCAGCGCCAGCCCGGGCCTTCGGTGAACCAGCCGCCCAGCAGCGGGCCGGCGACCGAGGCGATGGCAAAGACGCCGCCCATCATGCCCATGTACTTGCCGCGTTCGCGGGCCGGAATGACGTCCGCGATCACCGCCTGGGACAGGATCATCAGTCCGCCGCCGCCCAGCCCCTGAATGACGCGGGCAACAATGAGCATGCCCATGTCATTGGCCAGGCCGCCGACGACGGACCCGGCCATAAACAGCAGGATTGCGGCCATCAGCAGGGACTTGCGGCCCATAAGGTCGCCCAGCTTGCCGTAGATCGGCATGGTCACCGTGGAGGCGAGGATGAAGGCGGTGATGACCCAGAGCATGTCGTTGACGCCGTGGAGCTCGCCGACGATGGTGGGCAGCGCCGTGCTGAGCACGGTCTGGTTCAGCGACGCCAGGAGCATCGAGAGCATCAGGCCGACGAAAAGCAAGACAATGTGCTGCTTTTCCCCGGGCCGCCCCGGCGCGGGGGTTGCTGGAGTGGTCATGTCGTCATTCCTTTTTGAGCGGTGGAAGGCAAGAGCGGGAGCGCTGGGGCAGGTCAGGGGTCCCGGTATGGGAAGAATAATTGCACATTCCTTGCATCGATGCAAAATTGCATCGATGCACCGGGTGGTGTCGGTCGACACACGCCTTTTACTGACACATCGCGCTAAAGTGTCCGTATGCCCAGGATTTCGGCCGCGAGCAACGCCGCCCAACGAGCCGAGACCCAGCGCCGCATCCTGACTGCGTTCGGCGAACTGCTCTTCACCCACGGGCTGCCGGGGCTGACCATGACCGACGTCGCCCGGCACGCCCGGATCGGCCGCACGGCTGTCTACAACTACTACGCGGACATCGAAGAGCTCCTGATTGCCTACGCCCTCGACGAGACCGAGCGTTTCCTGGTCGAGCTGCGCGATTCGCTGGCATCGCTGGAGAATCCGGTGGAACGGCTGGCCCTCTACGTGCGGGCCCAGGTGGAGGACCTGAGCCGGCGCCACCTGCCGCCGGGACCGGCCATGGGCGCCGTCCTGTCGCCGGCCTCCTTCGCCAAGCTCGCGGACCACGTGGGCGAGCTCAGCCTCCTGCTGCAGGACATCCTGCGGGAGGGTATGGCCCAGGGGTACCTGCCGCAGACGGACATCACCCAACTGGCGCAGCTCATCCACGGGACCCTGTCCTCCAGCGCCGCCCGGGGTGACGGTGCCGGAGCGGAACCCGACGCCGAGGCCCGGCTGGCCCGGACCGTGCGGTTCGTCCAGTTGGGTGCCGGTGCCAGGTTCGACGGCGACGGCCGCCCGCTCCGCGTCAGCGGTTAAGCGGCACGCCGGGGCCGGTGGCTCAGCGGCATTCCAGCCCGGGGGGGCAGCCGATCAGGGCTTGGGCTGGTCAGGGTTTGGGGCTGGCCGGGACAATCGAGGGCACCACGGGCAGGGACGGGTCCTCGACCACGCGGCGGGTTTCGCGCGGGCAGCTGAGCTTGCCCGGCGTCTGGTCCACGAGCGAGGGCTTGGCCAGGTCCTTGAAGTCCCCGGTCAGGATCACGTCCACGCTCGGGTCGCTCCGGCCGTCCTGGACGTAGTCGGAGCCGGGGAGGTTGCGCTGGACGCTGAACGCCGCGGACTGGCCGGCCGCCCCGGAAACCACCAGCGCCACGCCGCGGTAGCCGGACTCGGTGTTGCCCACCGCACCCACCACAAACTTGCGGGCCGCGAACTGGTCCGCCACCGTGCGGGCCAGTCCCGGCCGGCTCGTGGAGTTGTAGACGTTCAGTTTGATCTTCCCGGGCGGCGTGTAGTTGTACGTCGCATCGGGGCACAGGGACGCGGCAGCCTGGCTGCGCTCCGCCGTAGGGATCTTGATCTGGCCGCTCATGATGGCCAACGCCACCACAATGGCGCCAGCCACCAGGCCGAGCAGGAGCACCAGCACCACGCCGTGCAGGATTCGCCGCCGCATCCGCACCGGGTTCTCCAGCTCGTCGCGCTCCGCAAACGTGGCGCGGAGGTCGGAACCGGTGATGACGTGGTGCCCGTGCAGGACCGAGGGGTCCTGCGGCTTCCTAGCCACTGATGACCAGAACGCGGGCGTGGATCGCGGTGCGCTGGTGCAGGGCCGTGCGGACAGCCCGGTGCAGACCGTCCTCCAGGTACAGCACGCCGCGGAACTCCACAACGTGCGGGAACAGGTCACCGAAGAAGGTGGAGTCCTCGGCCAGCAAGGCCTCGAGGTCAAGGGTACGTTTGGTGGTCACCAGTTCGTCCAGCCGGACCGGGCGCGGCGGCAGGGCGGCCCAGTCCTTGGGCGTGTTGAAACCATGGTCGGGGTACGGGCGTCCCTCGCCCACAGCTTTGAAGATCACCATGCAAGCCTAGGGAAGATCCTGGGCCAGGGGAATCACTGCGGCCACGGCGCCCGAGGTTGTGGCCAAACAGTGATCATCTGTCACGGGCGTCACGAAGCGGCCGCCCTGGGGTGAAGTCCTGCCCCGGCTGAGACAATGAGGGCATGACAGCACCCTCGACTTCCGCCCTGCCGCCGTCGGCCCCGCCGCTGGCCCTGCTGCTTGACGTGGACGGACCGGTGGCGAGCCCGGTGACCCGCACCGTCCAGCCGGGCATCATCGCGGACCTCGTGGCCCTCGCGGCCGCCGGCATTCCGGTCATCTTCAATACCGGCCGGTCGGACGCCTTCATCCGCGAGCAGGTCATGGAGCCGATGATCGCCGCCGGGATGCCGGCCGGCGTCGTTATCCACGCCATCTGCGAAAAGGGCGCCGTCTGGTTCAGCTACACGGCTGCCGGCCCCGGCCCGGTCCACGTGGACCGGGACCTCGCCATTCCGGAGGCGTTCGGGAACGACGTGCGGCGACTGGTGGCCGAGGACTACTCCACCCACATGTTCTTTGACGAGACCAAACGCGCCATGGTTTCCGTGGAGCAGCACATCGCCGTCGCCAATGACGACTACCGCGCGGAACAGGAACTGTTCGACGCCGAGGCCATGGAGCTGATGGGCCGGCACGGTTTGGGGGTGGTCCGGCTGGACCACCATGCGCCAAACAGCGATGACCGGATCGACTACCGCGTCGATCCCACCATCATCTCCACCGACATCGAATCGGTCCGGCTGGGCAAGGACCTCGGCGCCAGCCGGGCGGTGGAACTGCTCGCCGCCGCGGGCATCACCCCGGCCGCCTGGCGGACGGTGGGCGATTCCCGCACCGACTACGCGATGGCGGACTGGCTGCACCACAACGACCACCCTGTGAAGCATGTGGACGTCCGGCCCGCCGACGGCGTCCCGGTGAAGCCGTACGAGGTCCTGACAGCCGCCGACCTCGGGCTTGGGGCCGGGGTCATCCACGACGACGCCGGTGCGGCCTTCCTGCGTCACTGGCGGGATGCCGCGGCCGGCTGAGGTCCTCCCCCCGGGCCGTTTTGCGGCCCGCGATATCATGCAAGTAGGGATTCATCCACTTTTAACGGCACTCAAAACAGCTCGGAGACACGACATTACAGACGCATTGATCCAGGACGAGATTTACTACGGCAGCCAGGCGAGCGAGGACAACCACGCCCACGCCGAGGTCACGTCACCGGCCGCCGTCGCCAGGTTCCGCTCGCGCCCCGACGTGGTCCGCCGGCGCGGCCGGTACGCGCTGATCAATGAAAACCGCACCCCCTACCAGGCCATGGTGGAGGACCTGCTGTTCGTCCGGTCCGTGCTGGCCGGAGCGAACCTGGACTACCTGCTGGTCCGCGGCAACAACGACCGTCCGGTGATCGCGGTGGACTGGAAGAACCGCCGGGAACTGCGCGCCGCCCTGGTTGAGGCCTGCCGGGACGAGCCCTTCTACTCCATGACCGTGGACGCCAAGAAGAAGTCCTCCGTCCTCGTGGCCGACGGGGAACTTTCCCCCAACCGCCAGGCCCGGATTTTCCGGCTCTACCGGCCGCACGTGGAACCCGAAGGCGGGCTCGAGTTCGGCGCGTCGGCCGGCGTCCAGCTCGAACTCTGGAGCTTCGAGGGCGACCAGCTGATCCTGCCGATCGAAAACTCCCTGACCCGGCGGACCCTGCTGGCCCAGGACGCCGTCCGCGGCACTGTCGAGCGCTACGGGCACACCTGGCCCACCATCGAGAACATGTTCGCCGACCACGCCAGCGACATCAGCTTCGACGTCGACATTGTCTTTTCCTGGGTTGACGGCAGCTCCCCGGAGTACATCGCGGCCCGCCGGGCACGGATGGCCGGCGTTGTGGTGGGCGAGGGGGACGACCACGAGGCCCGCTTCCGCCAGATCGACGAGCTCAAATACGCCCTGCGCTCGGTTTACATGTTCGCGCCGTGGATCCGCCGGATCTTCATCGCCACGGACTCCCCCGCCCCGTCCTGGCTCGCGGACCATCCCAGCGTGACCATTGTGCGCAGTGAGGAGTTCTTCGCCGACCCGTCCGTGCTGCCGACGCACAATTCGCAGGCCGTCGAGAGCCAGCTGCACCACATCGAGGGACTGTCGGAGCACTACCTGTATTCCAATGACGACATGTTCTTTGGCCGGGCCGTCCGGCCGGACATGTTCTTCACCCCCGGCGGGATCACCAAGTTCATTGAGGCGGAGACGCGCATCGGCCTGGGCGACAACGACGCCGAGCGCAGCGGCTTCGAGAACGCGGCGCGGGTGAACCGGAAACTGCTGTGGGACCGGTTCGGCCGGATCACCACCCGGCACCTGGAACACACCGCCGCACCGCTCCGGCGCAGTGTGACCGCGAAAATGGAACAGGAATTTCCGGCGGAGTTCGCGAAAACGGCCGCCAGCCGGTTCCGGGCCGCGGACAACATCTCGGTGACCAACTCGTTCTACCATTACTACGCGCTGCTCACGGGCCGGGCCGTCACCCAGACGGCGGCCAAGGTGCGGTATGTGGACACCACGGCGCGGGCGGGCCTGAACTACCTGCCCAAACTGCTGTCCAAGCGGAACATGGACTTCTTCTGCCTCAACGACGGCAGTTTCCCCGAGGTGCAGGCCGAGGAACGCGCCGAGCTGGTCACGGATTTCCTGGAGAAGTACTTCCCGATCAAGGCGCCCTGGGAGCTCTGACCCCGGCGCCGGGCGCGGGCTAGCTGCGGGAGCCAACCCCGCGGCTGCCGGCGGACCTTGAAAGTTCTTCCAGCCGCGCCTGGCCCGGAATGCGGATCCCGGCGGCCGCAATCCGCCGCCGGGCCTCCTCGCCGGTGACGAACTCGCCCACCGGAGGCACGGTGTCGCCCAACTGGACCACGGAATGAACGATTGTGTGCTCGTAGACGTGGACCAGGTTGAACGACTGCCCGCTGTCACGGCCCCTCGTTCCACCCATGGGGACGTTCAGGTCCTGGGTGTAGCAGGTGGCCGACGCGACCGAAACCGGGATGCCGGCGAACGTCGCCGTCGTCGAATAATGCAAGTGGCCGCCGAGGACGGCGCGGACATCGGAGTTCCGCAGGACACCCGCGAGCGCGGCCTGGCCGCGCAGTTCAACCAGCACCGCCAGGTCCAGCACCGAGGGGACCGGCGGGTGGTGCAGCGCCAGGATGGTGCCGTCCGGCGCCGGCGTCGACAGTTCTTCGGCAAGCCATTCCAGCTGCGCGGCGCTCAGCTCGCCGTGGTGGAAGCCCGGTACCGAGGTGTCCAGGGTGATGATCCGCAGCCCGTTGATGAAATCAACGCGGTCCACCGGGGCGTCGTCGGCCGGCTGGTCCAGCAGCCCGGTCCGGAAGTTGGCCCGGTTGTCATGGTTCCCCATCGCCCAGATGATTTTCGCGCCCATGGCCTCGCACGCGGGCTCCACGATGCTGCGGATTTTCGCGTAGGCCTCCGCCTCGCCGCGGTCGGCCAGGTCGCCGGTGAAGACCACAGCCTCGGGGCGCGCGCCGGAGGCACGGACTTCGTCAAACAGTTCCCGCAGCCGGGCGTCGCTATCGACGACGCCGTGCAGCGGGTCCGTGCCGCCCAGCAGATGGGCGTCACTGAAGTGGAGTAGGAAATGACGCGGCCGGGGGTGTTCGGCCTCGATGAGTTCCATCGCTACCTTCTTGGTTGGGTGGAAGCGGTTGCCTCCAGCGTCCCTCTCACATCTATCCAACCAGAGATTCGGTCCGCGATGCGCAAACCCCAGTAGGCATGTTTCCGGCTGGCCGATATTCGGGTACTCCGGCGGACGCATACCTGCCCCGGCATGTGCCGGGTGCGCCCGCCGGAGGTAATTACCCGGCGTTCCCGGCCGTCAGTTCAGGTAGCCGTTCGGGTTGAGCACGTACTTCGTGGCGGCTCCGGCGTCGAACTCGGCGTAGCCCTTCGGGGCGTCCTCCAGGGAGATCGCCTTGGCGTTGACGTTCTTCGCGATGTGGACCTTATCGTGCAGGATCGCCATCATCAGGCCGCGGTTGTACTTCATCACCGGGCACTGTCCGGTGGTGAAGCTCAGCGACTTCGCCCAGCCGGTGCCCAGGCTCAGCGACAGGGCACCCTTCTTGGCGGCCTCGTCCACTCCGCCCGGATCGCCCGTGACGTAGAGCCCCGGAATGCCGAGCGCGCCGCCGGCCGCCGTGAGCTCCATCAGGGAGTTCAGGACCGTCGCCGGCGCCTCCTTGGCATCGTGGCCGTGCCCCTTGGCCTCGAAGCCCACGGCGTCGACGGCGCAGTCAACCTCGGGTACCCCCAGGATCTGCTCGATCTGTTCGGCCGGGCCGCCCTTGGAGAGGTCAACGGTCTCGCAGCCGAAGCTGCGGGCCTGCTTGAGCCGGTCCTCATTCATGTCGCCGACAATGACGACGGCGGCACCCAGCAGCTGGGCGCTGGTGGCCGCCGCGAGCCCGACGGGTCCGGCGCCGGCAACGTACACCGTGGAACCCACACCGACGCCGGCCGTGACGGCACCGTGGAAGCCCGTCGGGAAGATGTCCGAGAGCATGGTCAGGTCCATGATCTTCTCCAGGGCCTGGTCCTTGTCCGGGAACTTCAGCAGGTTCCAGTCCGCGTACGGGACCAGGACGTAGTTGGCCTGGCCGCCCACCCAGCCGCCCATGTCCACATACCCGTAGGCGCTGCCCGGGCGGTCGGGGTTGACGTTCAGGCAGATGCCGGTCTTCCGCTCCTTGCAGTTCCGGCACCGTCCACAGGCGATGTTGAAGGGCACCGAGCAGATGTCCCCCACCTTGATGAATTCGACGTCCGGGCCGACTTCCACCACTTCACCGGTGATTTCGTGGCCGAGGACCAGGTCCGCGGGGGCCGTGGTGCGCCCGCGGACCATGTGCTGGTCCGAGCCGCAGATGTTCGTGGCAACGGTTTTGAGGATTACGCCGTGGCGTACGGAGCGGCCCACGTTGGCGGGGTTAACCCCCGGGCCGTCCTTGAGCTCGAAAGTCGGGTAGTCAATGTCGATCAGCTCGACTTTTCCTGGACCCTTGTAGGCAACGGCTTTGTTTCCTGTCATCACTTTCCTCCTGGTTTCACGGACCCCAATGTTGAGTGCCCAGTTGTGATTCACGAAGCTTCCTGATGCACCCTCCGCAGGCCGTGGCCGGCTGCTCTGCCGGCGGGCAGGGGTGTTTACACCGCAGGTATGCCCGGAACGTCGGAGGGTTTGGCCAGTCTAGGACGTGGGCCTGCGCAGGGGTAGGGCCCCTTGTGCCCTTGCGCGCCCCGGAGCGTCCCCGCCGTCGCGCCCTCGCCGTCGCGCCCTCGCGCCGGCTCAGTCGAGCGCCCGGCGCACGGCCTCAATGATCTCCGGAGCATCCGGCTCTACGGTCGGCGCGAAACGGGCCACGACTTCGCCGTCGCGGTTCACCAGGAACTTCTCGAAGTTCCATTTCACGAGCCCGGGCAGCAGGCCCTTCTTGAATTTGGTCAGCTGCTCGTAAAGCGGGTGCTGGTTCTTGCCGCGAACGTCGGCCTTGGTGGTCAGCGGAAACGTCACGCCGAAGTTGCGTTCGCAGAACTCGGCAATTTCCGCGTCACCGGCTGGCTCCTGTCCGGCGAACTGGTTGCAGGGGATGCCGAGGACGGTGAAGCCTTCCGCCTCGAACTTGTTATGGAGGGCCTGCAGGCCGGTGTACTGGGGCGTGAACCCGCACTGGGAGGCAACGTTCACCACCAGCACCACCTGGCCCCGGAAGCGGTCGAAGTCGGTTTCCGTGCCGTCGTTAAGGGTCAGCGGGATGGAGTGCAGGGTGGTCATGGTGTGGTGTCCTCGCGGGGTTGGGGGCAGAAACAAGTCACAACTGTGCTTCGACACCACGCTACGCCGGTATGGGTCCGTGACGGGGTGGGGTGGGGTGGGTGCGGGCTTGGGCTACGGCGCCGGCGTCGCGGGGGCGGACGTGGCGGGGGCCAACCCGGCCGGCGGCTCCGTGGACGGCGTCTGCTGCAGGAGCGTCCCGGGGGCGGGCGTCGGAACCGGCGCCACCGGGGTGGCCGGGGTAGTCGCCGCCGGTGTCGGGGAAGGCGTGACGGAAGGCAGCGTGGGTGTCACCACCGGGAGGGTCGGCGACGGCGTCGGCGTGGGCGTCACGACCGGCGGGGTGGGGGCGGCTGTCGGCGTCGGCGTCGGCGTCACCGCGGGGGCCGAGGGCGTGGCCGGCGCGCTCGGGGTGGCGGCCGGCGTCGTCGCGGCCGGGGACGGCGTAGCGGTAGGTGAGGGCTTCGCCGTCGTCGTGGTCTCAACTGCGGGAACGTGTTTCTCCTGGACTCCGCCGGTGACTTCCCGGGGATGCTCAGCGGCCACCGGGATGGCCCAGTCAGTGCTCGAACTTCCGGCAGCCGGCTTGCCGGCGTCCGGGGCGTAACTGGTCATCTGGATGTCATCGAGCGGATCAACCTGCCGGGTGGGAAGGAATTTCCAGTCCAGCGGGTTGACGTGCGCGCCGTTGAGGATGGTCTCGAAATGGAGGTGGCACCCGGTGGATGACCCCGTGGTCCCCACCTTGGCGATGACCTCATCCACGCCCACGGACTCGCCCTTCTTTACGGCGATCCCCTGAAGGTGGTTGTAGGTGGTGATCAGGCCGTTGCCGTGGTCGATTTCCACCCGGTTCCCGCCGCCCCAGGGATGCCATCCCACGGCCCGCACCACACCGGCGTCGGCCGAATACACCCGGGTTCCGCACGCGGCCGCGAAATCCTGGCCCCAGTGGAATTCCCCGGCCGTTCCGGTGAGCGGACTGATGCGCAGGCCAAAGGGCGAGGATTCGGTCAAGGATTCGAGGGGGGCCATCAGGAAACCTTTGGGCGGCCGCTCCAAGCCCGCCGACGCGACGCGAAGTTCCACCTTGCCGTCCTTGGACCGGGTCTGGACCGTGGTCCGGTCGAAGGACACCAGGGCATGCCGGTCGGCGGTCAGGGCGGCGGTGCCCCGTCCGGCGCCGCCCGGGTCCCCCGTCACGGGAGCGACGGGGTCAAGGAGACCGGGGCCCACGGTGCCAGAGGCGGCGTCGGATATAGCCTCGGCCGATGAGGAGGCGGGCGCCGGCATCGAAGAGTTATTGGGAGCCGGGGACCCAACGAGGAGCAGGACAAAGGCGACGCCGGCGGCTCCCGCAAGAGTGCGGGCAGCCACCCCCGAAGCCCTGGCCTGTCCACGCGTTTGGTTTCCCCAGTGTTTTCCCACGTTGTGACTCCTGCGAAGTTTTTCCGCCGGACCCCGATCTCGGCGGACTCACTCCCCTATGTGACCACAATCGATCCGGTCTGTGAACCTCCGCACGACCCCGGTTTTTCGGGCTTCCGGGACCAATCCGCACCACCGCGCGGAAGAGGGGTGGCGCCCCAGTAGTGCCCGCCAAGGAAACACGTACCCGCCCGCGCCGGCCGGGTAAGAATAGGAGTATGCGCAATGTCCTCAGGGAATGGCAGGCCGAACTCAAGCAGACGTTCACCGGGACGCGGGACGCCGTGCCCGATTGGGTGGGACGGCTCGAGGAGGGCGGCGACCCCGGCTTCCACCGCCCCGGTTCCGCTGTCTGGGCCGTGCACGGGGACATGCCGACCATTGTGGCCGGCATCCGCGCGCTGCTGATGCAGGCGCTGCACCCGGGCGCACTGGCCGGGGTGCACGACCACTCCCGCTTCCGCGAAGACCCCCTTGGCCGGCTGGCCGGGACCATCCGCTGGATCTTTACGGTCACCTACGGGTCGACGGAGGCCGCCCGTGCCGCCTCGGGCTGGGTGCTGCGGCTGCACGAATCTGTGCGCGGAACCTACACTGACGGCCACGGCGTGGAGCGGCCCTACGCGGCCAACGACCCCGAGCTCCTCCGCTGGGTCCACATCGCGTTCACCGACGCGTTCCTGTCCGCGCATAAGCTGTGGGGCCGGCCCATTCCCGGCGGCCCGGACGCGTACGTCCGCGAGTGGGCCCAGGCCGGAACGCTCATGGGGGTCGAATCGCCGCCGCTGGATGAGGCCGGGATGCGCCGGCAGCTGGACCGCTGGTACGACGACGGCGATCTCACCTCGGGGGCGAAAGTCGCCGAGACGGTCGCGTTCATCCGCGATCCCCCGCTGCACCCCGTCCTTCGGCCCGGCTACCGGGTGCTGTTCGCGGCCGCGGTGGCCAGCCTCGAGCCCAAGTACCGGGACATGCTGGGGCTGCGGACCGCGAGGCTGGGGCCTTTCCCGCTGCCGGTGAAGTTGGCAACGCGAGCCACGCTCAGGATCGTCCATCTCGCCCTGGGCCGGATGGGGCCGAGCGAACAGGCAGCACGGACGCGGCTGCGCCGGCTGGGGTACGCGGAGTAGTTGGGGCGGAGTGCCGACCGATCCAGGATGCAAAAAGGCCCCGGTTCAATGAACCGGGGCCAACCGCGGAGAATGGGGGATTTGAACCCCCGAGGGCGTTAACCCAACACGCGTTCCAGGCGTGCGCCATAGGCCGCTAGGCGAATTCTCCAGTTGCTTCTGAATCAAAAGCAGATACTAGACTACCTGAACTTCGCGGCTTCGCCCAATTGAGTCCGCACCCCCTCCGCAACCCACCCCCGGCCCCGCCGCGACGGACATGCCCATCGCCCGACTCCACCAATGGACATAGTCGGTATATGCCCACCCGGTGACCCTAAAAATGGGCATGTCCATCCCATAGCTCCCGGGGCACCGGACATGTTCATCATCCGACTCCACGGATGGACATATTCATCACTCGAGTCGGCGGATGGACATAGTTGGCATATGCCCACCCGCCGGCCCGAAAAATGGGCATGTTCATCCCTGGGCTCCGGAGGCAACGGGCATCTCCACCCGGCGGCCACACGACTGGGCATGTCCATCTCCGACCCCCGGTGCCACGCTTGCCCACTCCACGCCCCGAAAAATGGGCATGTCCATCGAGAAGAATCACCCCGCCCACCCCGATTCGGGGCACGCCCGATCGTCGGGTAAACTACTTGACGGCCCCTCATGTGGCGTCATCCTGTTGAACTCCCCCAGGACCGGAAGGTAGCAAGGGTAAATGGGCTCTGGCGGGTGCATGGGGGGTCTTTTATGTCTGAGCCGATTGGTAGGGTTTAGCTGTGACTGTTACTACCGCCCTTTACCGCAGATACCGGCCCGATTCGTTCGCGGACGTTATCGGGCAGGAACACGTCACCGAGCCGCTGATGACGGCGCTGCGGAAGAACCGCGTCAACCACGCCTACCTCTTTTCCGGCCCCCGAGGCTGCGGCAAAACCACCTCCGCCCGCATCCTGGCCCGCTGCCTGAACTGCGCGGAAGGCCCCACTGACACCCCCTGCGGCGTCTGCCCCAGCTGCATTGAGCTCGCCCGTGGCGGCGCCGGTTCGCTCGACGTCATTGAGATTGACGCCGCGAGCCACGGCGGTGTCGATGACGCTCGCGATCTTCGCGAACGGGCCACCTACGCCCCGGTCCGCGACCGCTACAAAATCTTCATCATCGACGAGGCCCACATGGTCACCTCGGCCGGCTTCAACGCGCTCCTGAAAATCGTTGAAGAGCCGCCGGAACACATCAAGTTCATCTTCGCCACCACGGAGCCGGACAAGGTCATCGGCACCATCCGCTCCCGCACCCACCACTACCCGTTCCGGCTGGTTCCGCCTGAGCCCCTGATGGCGTACCTGGAGCTGCTCTGCACACAGGAAAACGTCGCCGTGGCCCCGGGCGTCCTCTCGCTGGTAATCCGCGCCGGCGGCGGCTCGGTGCGCGACTCCCTGTCAGTGCTCGACCAGCTGATGGCCGGCGCCGGCCCCAACGGCCTGGACTACGAGCTCGCTGTGGCCCTGCTCGGGTACACCCACGCATCCCTGCTCGACGACGTCGTCGAGGCCGTCGCCGCCTCCGACGCCGCCACCGTCTTCCGCGCCGTCGACCGCGTTATCCAGACCGGGCACGATCCCCGCCGCTTCGTCGAGGACCTGCTGGAGCGCTTCCGCGACCTCATCATTGTCCAGGCCATGCCGGAGAGCGCCCAGTCGATCCTCCGCGGCATGCCCGCCGACCAAATCGCCCGGATGCAGAACCAAGCCCACAACCTTGGCGCTGCCGAGCTCTCCCGGGCCGCGGACGTGACCAACACGGCGCTGACGGAGATGACCGGTGCCACCTCCCCCAGGCTGCACCTTGAGCTGCTGTGCGCCCGCATCCTGCTGCCCAGCTCCGAGCAGACCGAGCGCGGCATCGCGGCCCGCATCGACCGTGTGGAGCGCCGCCTGAATTACGCCGGGAACGACGTCGGAGCTCCCGCCGCCACTCCCGCGCCGGCCGTCGGCCGCGCGCCCGCTGCCGCTCCGGCCGCTCCCGCGTCGAACCGCCCGGCTGAGACGGCGCCCGCCGCCGGCCCGGGGACGGCGGCAACACCCCCGGCCACCCCGCCTGCAGCCTCGCCGCAGGCACAGCCAGAAACTCAGCCCGACCGGCCGCCCCTCACGGCCCCCCGGGTCAGCACCAGCGACTGGCCCGTGGACGAACCTGCTGCCGCAAACGGCGCCGGCCGCCCGGCCACCGCCCCGGCGCCTGCCCAGGAGCGGGAGCCGGCGCCGGCCGTCCGTACCCAGGCACCTGAAACTGCCATACCGGCCCTGGCCGCCCCGGCAGCCCAGCCCCAACCGGATGCTCCGTCCCAACCGGCCAGTCCGTCCCAGACGGCGCGGTCGGATGCGCCGGAGCGACCGGCTGCGGGCGTCCCGGCCCCGGCCGCCGGCTCCGGATCCGGGCCCGACGTCGAGGTCCTCCGCCGCGCCTGGCCCGAAATCCTGCAGACCCTGACCAAGATCAAGCGCAGCACCTGGGCGCTCGTGGAACCCAACGCACAGGTAGGGCACTTCGAGGGCCAGGTCCTCACCCTGTCGTTCACGACGTCGGGGCTCGCCGGAGCCTTTGGCCGGGCGGACCACGCGGAGAACCTGCGCCAGGCAATCCACAAGACCATCGGGATCGACTGCCAGATCACGGCCGTGGCAGGCAGCGGCAACAGCTCAGCGAGCTCTGAGCCAAACCCAAAAGCACCCGCTAGCCGGGACACCCCGGCCACGGAAGCGACGGAAGCGGATGTCGCCTGGGGTCTGGCACCCGCCGCACCCGCCGCACCCGCTGCAGCACCCGCGTCCGGGTCGCCCTCCACTACAGGCACCAGCGCCACAGTCGCCGCAGGACCTGCGCCGGCGACCCCCGTTGAAACTAGCCGCGCCACCGCGTCCGCACCGGCGCCCGCCGCACCGGCCGAGGCAGCACCGGAGCGCGACGAAGCCCCGCAGGCCCCTGCCGAGTCCGCCACGCAGGCTCCCGCAGCTGCCGCCCAGCCTGGCCGCGAAGCCGTCCAGCCCGCCGGTCCGGCGGCGGAATCGGAAGGTTCCTACGCTTACTCGGACGACGACTGGGGTCCCCCTCGGGACGAGGACGCACCGCCCCTGGACGAGGAACCGCCCCTGGACTGGAGCCCGTCTGCCCCGGCAACCACCCGGCCTTTCCCTGCAGGGTCCGCCCCGACGCCGCCGCCTACACAGCGGCGCTCGGGCGGCAGCGCCTCCGCCTCGCCCGCGAGCGCCCCCACCGGCGGGCCGGCCTCAGCGCCGTACCAGACGCCCTCCAAGGATCCTGCGGCGGACCCGTGGGCCCACGCCGTCGAACAGTCACCGGGCGTTTGGACCGTCGGCACGGAACTGAACGTCGGACGCCACACGGGACCCGACGCCGTGGCCGTACCGGCGCAACCAGACCCCGAGCCGGAACCGCCGCGCTACGAACCCGCCGCCGCCCAGATTCCTGAGCCCGCCAGGGCTCCGGAAGGCGCGTCCGGCTACGGCCACCCGGTCGCGGAGCACGCCCCGGCACCCGAAGCCGTGCTTGTGCCGGCAGGCGGCGCCCCGGCTGTCATCGCGGCAGCGGCCTCCCCGGTGGCGGCCACGGCTCCGGCGGCCGCGCCTCCGGCGGCTGCCCGGCAGAGTCTGTACCAGCGGTTGTCCAACAGCCCGGAAGCGGAGGCCGGACGGGCCAAGGCACCGGCCAGAACCGCCGTCGACGCCCCCACCTACGTCCAGGACATTCCCAGCGCCGACGACGAAACGATCGAGGAGTCCGGCGTCTTCGGCCGCGCCGCCGTCGAGCGTATTCTGGGCGGGAAACTGCTCGAGGAGCGGTCCCTCGACGGAAGCCCACTGGCGCCGCGTTTCTAGTTTTCACGGCGGCCGAGCGGCGCGCTACTCCCCCCAACGAACGAGGACATTGTGTACGAAGGTGCAGTACAGGAGCTGATCGACGAGCTCGGCCGCCTCCCCGGCGTTGGGCCCAAATCCGCGCAGCGCCTGGCCTTCCACATCCTCGAAGCCGACCCGCAGGACATGAAACGCCTGGTCGAGGCCATCACCACGGTCAAGGAACGGGTCAAGTTCTGCACTGTGTGCGGCAACGTCACCGAGCAGGAACTGTGCAACATCTGCCGGGATCCGCGCCGGGACCCGTCAGTGATCTGCGTCGTGGAGGAATCCAAGGACGTGCTGGCCGTGGAGCGCACCCGGTCCTTCCGCGGCCGCTATCACGTGCTCGGCGGGGCCATCAATCCGATTGCGGGCGTCGGGCCGGAGCAGCTTCGGATCCGTGAACTGCTCACCCGGCTTAACGACGGCGCCATCCAGGAAATCATCATTGCGACCGACCCCAACCTCGAGGGCGAAGCCACTGCCACGTACCTCGCCCGGATGCTCAAGTCGATCGGCATCGCGGTCACGCGGCTCGCCTCGGGGCTCCCTGTGGGTGGAGACCTCGAATACGCTGACGAAGTCACGCTGGGCCGCGCCTTCGAAGGCCGCCGCAACGCGCTGAGCTGACCGTCCAGTGACCACCGCCGACGGCATTCCGGCCCCTCTTCACACGGAACGGCTGGTGCTGCGGCCCCTCGCTGCGGCCGACGACGGCGCCGTCCTGACCTTCCGCGGCGACCCGGAGGCCGTGCGGTACCTCTCCCACGCGGCCCTCACCCCGGCGGAGAACACGGCCCGGGTGCGCAAGATAGTCGCGGCAACTGACGCGTCCACCACCGAATGGTTCAACGTCGGCTGGGTTATCCAACTCCGGGCGACCGGCGACATCATTGGCGACGGCCGGACGTGGAACTCCGAGACCCCTCCCCTGCCCGGCCGGATTCCGTCCCACACGGCGAGCCTGGGCTACATCCTGCATCGGGATCACCACGGGCAGGGACTGGGCCGGGAAGCCGCGGCCGCACTGGTGCAGTGGCTGTTCGCCTCCCGCGGCAGCCGGACCGTGTTCGCCGGGGTGTACGAACCCAACCAGCCCTCGCGGCGGCTGCTGGAAAGCCTCGGTTTCCTGCCCGACCGCCATTTCACCGCGGCCGAGGATACTGCCGGAAAGAGCCTCCCCTCCTGGCGCTACCGGCTCGACCGCCCCGACTGACCTGTTGCCCCGGGTCGCCCGACCGCCGGCCGGCGCTTGGACTAGCGCTCGCTGCTGACTCCCCGCGGGGACAGGCGCGGCCCCGCCGGGACGCGGTTGGACATGCCCATCAGCACGGATCAGGAATGGACATAATGGCGATATGTCCACTCCTGACGCTCAAGGATGGGCATGTCCGTCGGTCCGCTGAGCATGTCCACCCCTGACGCTGAACGACGAGCATGCCCGTCGGTCCGATGCGCATATCCACTCCTCACGCTGAACGATGGGCATGTCCGTCGGTCCGATGCACATGCCCACTCCCGCCACCCAACGATGGGCATGTCCGTCGGGGGCGGGTGCGGTTTCGGTCACAATTCCACGCCCGGACGCGAGCGGCGATAAACTTGGGCTGAGAAGTTGCCGTCGCGCCGTTTGGCCGCGCGGAGTGGTGCTTCGCCCAGACCCCGATGATCCAGTGAGGGTGCGCGCATGAGTTTGCCCACTACCGAAGTCCACCCCGGACCGCAGCCGCAGGAGCTGCCCGCGGTTCCTGCCGTCACCAAGCATCTCGTTGTGAAGAAGTTCGGCGGCTCCTCGGTCGCGGACGCGGAAGGCATCAAGCGGGTCGCCCGCCGGGTGGTGGACGCCCACAACGCCGGTGACGAGGTCGTCGTCGTGGTTTCCGCGATGGGCGACACCACCGACGAACTGCTCGACCTGGCCGSCCAGGTGACMGACTCSGCSCCSGCCCGSGAAATGGACATGCTCCTCTCGGCCGGGGAGCGCATTTCCATGGCCCTGCTCGCGATGGCGATCAACAAGTACGGCGCCTCCGCCCAGTCGTTCACCGGTTCCCAGGCCGGCATGATCACCGACGGCATTCACGGCAAGGCCCGGATCATCGACGTCGACCCGCACCGGATCCGCACGGCCCTGGACAAGGGGCACATCGCCATTGTGGCCGGATTCCAGGGCATGAGCCGCACCACGAACGAGATCACCACCCTGGGCCGGGGCGGTTCGGACACGACGGCGGTGGCCCTCGCGGCGGCCCTCAGCGCCGATGTGTGTGAGATCTTCACCGATGTGGACGGGATCTACACCGCCGATCCTCGGGTGGTTCCGACGGCCCGGAAAGTGGACAGCATCTCCAGCGAGGAAATGCTGGAACTGGCGGCGTCCGGCGCCAAGATCCTGCACCTGCGCTGCGTGGAATACGCGCGCCGCTTCGGTGTACCGCTGCACGTCCGCTCCTCATTCAGCCAGCACGAAGGCACCTGGGTCCTGCCCAGCGCCGATGACAAGATCACGATTCAAGAGGGAGTTGCCTTGGAGCAGCCAATCATCTCCGGTGTTGCGCACGACCGTTCCGAAGCCAAGGTCACGGTGGTGGGTGTTCCGGATATCCCCGGCAAGGCTGCGGCGATCTTCCAGGTCATCGCAGACGCGCACTCCAACATCGACATGATCGTCCAGAACGTCTCCACCCACGGCACCGGCCGGACGGACATCTCCTTCACGCTGCCGATCGTCGAGGGCGCCGATGCCCTCGCCGCGCTCCGCGCCGCGCAGGCCGAGATCGGCTTCGAGAACATCGAATACAACGAGAAGATCGGCAAGCTGTCCCTCATCGGCGCCGGCATGCGTTCCCACCCCGGCGTCTCGGCACGGTTCTTCGCGGCACTGTCCGAAGCCGGGATCAATATCAACATGATTTCGACGTCGGAGATCCGGATCTCGGTGGTGACCCACGCCGACCTGCTGGACGACGCCGTGCGCGCCATCCACAAGGCCTTCGACCTGGACAGCGACGACGAGGCCACCGTTTACGGCGGCACCGGCCGCTAGCACTCGCAGCCGGCCGGGCCGTAAAGCATCGGAGCCAATACAAGAAGGGAGCGGCGAACGCCGTTCCCTTCTTGTATCTTCGCCCCGCAACGGCTCAGACCTGCTCCTTGGGGAGGTCCTCCCTGCGGACGGCGTAGTGGTGCCCCTGCGTATCGGTCTCGACCTCAAAACCCGCGAGGTCCGTTTCGGAGGCGTGCTCGAAGTCGTCGTGCCGGTGCACGATCGGTGCGGTGTAGTCCCCCCGCGAGGCGGGGCCAAACAGGAACCGCGCCCAGGACGAAGGGTGCAGGTGCCGGCTCAGTGCAGCCATCCTCAGTGCACGTGCCATATTTCCCACCCCCTTTCCTGCTGTCAGGCCAATTCCTGCTGACAGGCCTTCCGGAACAAAGGTGGCGCGGGCGGCGCCAGTGCCCCTATTTTACGCCCGACGGCGGCAAATGGCAGCGTGGGTGGCGGCGGCAAACCGCGCGCAGTCGGCCGCGCAGGCCAGCTCCGGCGCGGGCTCAGGTGGCCGGCCCCGGTGCGGCCTCAGCGCAAGGACTTGTCGCCCGGGTTGCGGGGCACCACGTAGGTGCTGCCGTCGGGCCGGTGGACGGTTTCCCACTGCCGGGTTTCGGCCTCGCGCTGGGCCAGCAGCAGCCGGTTCTGCTCCGTCATTTCGTGGCCGAGCGAGGTTCGGCTGGCGGGACCGAAAATTGCCCGCAGTTTGCCCGTTGCCCGCATGAACCGCTCGGCGCGGTTTTCCTTGGCCATCGCTACCTACTTCCTCGAACCGGATGTTCCATCCAGTGTACGCTAATGATTAGTGCACTAACCATTTGAAGGAGGCCTGCATGACTGACGACACGATCACCGTCGCCACCGCCACACCCGAAGACGAAGACCTGCTGCTGGAACACCAGCTCTGCTTTGCCCTGACGGTTGCCTCCCGCAGTGTGGTGGGCGCTTATAAGCCGGTGCTCGACAAGCTGGGCCTCACCCATCCCCAGTACTTGGTAATGCTCTGCCTCTGGGAATCCAGCCCGCGCTCAGTCCGGGACATCAGTGACGCCCTCGCGCAGGAACCCGCCACGATCTCGCCGCTGCTGCGCCGGCTGGAAGCTGCGGGCTACCTCACCAGGCAGCGGGCCGAGGGCGACGAACGCAGCCTCGCCGTCCGCCTGACCCCCAGCGGCGCAGCGCTCCGGCAGCAGGCCACGGCGGTCCCCGGGACCATGATGGCCCGGCTGGGTCTGAACCGGGAGCAGGTCGGTGAACTGCACGCAGCCATGATGCGGCTCATCGAGGCCACCCGGTCTGCCGGGGCCCCGGGCGGGGGCTAAGGGTACTTCCGGCCCGGATGCGGGCCCACGCTCCGGCGCTAGAATGGGGCTGAGACCGAGGAGAAGAGCCAATGCGCAAGAACCTGATTCCTACAGCGCTCGTTGTGATGACCGCCCTCACCCTGGCCGCCTGCTCCCCCGGCGGCGGGCCCGCGCCGAGCCCGTCATCCACCGGCACGGCCTCCGCCTCCGCCACGTCCCCCGGCAGCACACCCTCGGCCGATACGGAGACCACCGTCCCCGCGCCGTCCCCGTCGGCCGAAGCACCCTCCGCTGGTCCCGGGCAGGGCAATGCCGAGCTGGCCATCATGATCAAGGCCTCCGCAAACGCCAATGCCGTCAATTACACCCTGGTCTGCCAGGACGGCGTCCCCGCCGCCGAGAGCAAGCACCCCACCGCCGCCGCAGCCTGTGCGGCGCTGAAGAAGAACGCGGCGCTCCTGAACACCGCCCCCCGGCCCACGGACCGGGCCTGCACCCAGCAGTACGGCGGCCCGCAGCAGGCCACAGTGACTGGTTCAGTTGACGGCAAAGCCGTCGAATCGAACTTCAGCCGCAAGGACGGCTGCGAGATCGCGGCCTGGAATGCCGCCAAGGAGATCCTCGGGTCAACCGGAGGGGCTGTCTAAACTGCTGCACCTTCCGCAGGACCAGTGGCTGGAGCGGGAAGCAGCCCATCACCAGCGCGTCCGGACCTACGCCGAGCCCTACCTGGCCCGGCGCTCCGCCGGACGGAAACACCCGGTGGAGGACTTCCTCTTCACCTACTACACGCAAAAGCCCGGACAGCTGATGCGCTGGCACCCGGGCGCCGGCGTCGTGCTCTCCGGGCCGGCGGCCAGGCAGCGCGCTGACTGGAAGTACTACCGCGCTCCCGACGACGGCGAACTGGCAGCCGCCGGGCTGGCACCGGGGACGGCCGCGGTGACGGTCGACGTCGGCCGGTTCCTCAGCGAACGCCGCGACGCCCTGCAGTTCGCCGGCATCATCCTCGCGGGCACCTCCGCGCGGCCCGCCCAGTTCGGCTGTTTCGGGCTGCACGAGTGGGCGATGGTCTACCGGCAGGACAAGTTCGAGCTGCGGCACGAGTACCTGCAGCTGCGGCTGGGGTCGGAGCAGACGGACCGGGTGGTCGAAGAGAACCGCATCCGCTGCTCGCACTTTGACGCGTTCCGCTTCTATACCCCGGACGCGGTCCCGCTGAACACCCTGGCACCGAGCCGCGAGAACCAGCGGACCCTCGAGCAGCCCGGCTGCCTGCACGCGAACATGGACCTGTACAAATGGGCCTACAAACTGGCGCCGGCGCTGCCCAGCGAGCTGGTGATGGATTGCTTCGAGCTCTCGTGGCGGATCCGCGCCATGGACATGCAGGCCTCACCCTATGATCTGAGCGAGTGGGGCTACCCGCCTATCCGCATCGAAGTCCCGGAGGGCAAGGCTGAATACGTCGAGCACCAACGGACCTTCGCCGATGCCTCCCAGGAGCTTCGCCGGCGGCTTCTTGCCGAGCTGGCCCCGCTGCTGACGGCCGCATCGGAGGCGGGTCCGCTGCCCGCAACCCAGGAAGGACGCCCATGACCGATCAGACCGGACCCGACAGCAGGCACGACGTCGACCTCAACATCACCCTGACGGAAGCCCCCGGCGGGCCGGAATACAGCTTCCGGCTGATGGCCGACGGCGGCGGAGGCACCGTGGAGTCGTCCCTTCCGGATCCCGCTGCGGCCCTGGAAGCCCTGCGGGCGCACGGCGAGGAGGTCTTCTTTCCCCAGCCGGGGCCGCCCAAAATGTGCACCCAGCAATACGGCGGCCCCCAGGTGGCCCAAGTGACCGGGCGCTATCTTGGCCGCGAGGTCCACACGACCTTCAGCCGGACCGACGGCTGCGAAATCGGCCGCTGGCGCATGATGGCGCCGCTCCTCGGCGGCACCGCGGGATCAACCGGGGCCATTTGACCGTCACCTTAAACAGCGATGGCCGGCGGTGTGAACCGCCGGCCATCGCTGTTACTAGGTACTTATTTGGCTAGATGGCGTTGTTCGGAGCCTGCAGCAGATCCGCGTTCTGGATCTTGCCATTCTCCTTCTTCACCTTCTTGCCCTTTTCCTTCTTGTCCTTCTTGTCCTTGCCGTTGTGGTTGCCCTGGTCGCCGTTGTCGCCCGGAAGGTCATTGCTGTCCTGGTCCTCGGACGTCGGCGGAACTACCACGGCGCCGTCAGCGGTAACCAGCACGCTGACAAACGTCGGGTCGCTGGCGCCGGCGAACGTCACGCGGCCGATGTAGGAGCCAACTGCCAGGCCCTTCCAGTTCAGCATGACCTGGCCGGACTTTCCGTTGGGGAGGCGCAGCGGGTTGGGCGTCAGCGTAGCGTTGCCCACGTTGGCGCCCAGGACGGCCGCATCCACGCTGGCCTTCGTTGCCTGGCCGTTCGGGCTGGCGTAGAGGTTCACGAAGATCCGGTACGTTCCCGCGGCCGGGTTGGGGATGGACAGGGACTCACTGGCCGACGACGTCGCAACCTGGATCAGCTGGTTCGCCGGGTTCACCACGTACATGTCGAAGTCCGCGTTCGGATCCGAGGAGAGGACCGAGAACTTGGCCAGCGGACTGCCGGCCGGAACCCGGACGGACTTGCCGAAGTTGGACGCATCGTTCGCGCCCAGGATGGCATCGCCCGGCACCAGTTCGGTTGCGGTGGAGTCGGCCTTGGAGAGCCCGTCAAGGGTCATGTTGATCGCGTTGTTGCTGCCCGAGACGACGTTGATTGCACCGGAGCCGGTCGCGCCGCCGGTGAAGGCGACGTCGCTGTTGGCCACAACCGCCTGCGGGCGGACCGCAACCGGGGAGGCAACGTTCTTGTTGGCACCCTGCCAGGTGAGCGTGCCCATGGCGAACTTGCCGAGGGCGGCACTCTGGTTCTCGAAGGAGACCTTGAAGGTCTTCTTCGTGCCGGCCGAGCCGAACGTCAGGATGGACGGCGTGACGGTGACCTTCACGCCGGGAACGTCGACCTTGACCCGGTAGGTTCCCGGGGTCAGGGCGGTCAGCGTGCGGGTGACCTCGATCTTGCCGGTGAGGTTGCCCAGCGCGAAGGAAGGAACGTTCATGTCACGGGGCTTGGTGGTGCCGAGGCCCGGCATGCCGAGATCCGTACCGGTGCCCTGGATGAACTTCAGGTAGTCCTCTTCGTTGGCGTCGTACACCAGGCCCGGATCCAGCACACGGGCCGGATCGACCTGGCCGGCGCCGGTAGCGAAGACGTCCATGTCCTTCCGGCCGTCGGCGAGCATAACGTCGCTGGCGGTGGTCATCATTGCGGACTTCACCATGGCCGGGGACCACTTCGGGTTCTTGCCCAGGATCAGCGCGCCGAAACCGGCAACGTGCGGGGAGGCCATGGAGGTTCCGGACATGAAGCCGAAGTTGTCACCGCCGGTGCCGATCGGGGAGACGCCTGCCAGCACGGCAACCCCGGGAGCGGCAACGTCGGGCTTGAGCAGGTCGGATCCGGTGGCCAGGAGCGGGCCGCGGGAGGAGAAGCCGGCGATCTGCGGCTGGGCTTCCAGCGGCAGGCCGGTGGTGTCCTTGTTGACCAGGGACACGGTGATGGCCGGGTTGGCCGTCACCTTGGCCTTGATGGCCTCGGTGGCGGGCGGGTTCACGTGCACGGTCGGGACGGCGTGCTTGTCCGTGTCGAGGGAGGAGTTGCTCAGGTTGACCAGGATCATGCCGACGCCGCCGCCGCGCTTGACCTCTGCACTCTTGGCAACACGGTCAAAGACACCGCGGTCACACACAACAACCTTGCCGGAGACCTTCGCCGGATCCAGGGTGTCCGGACCGCAAAGAGCCGCGTTGGCGTCCCCGGCAGTCGCGGCAGCGTTGGCAGCCAGCACGACGCCGGCCCCCTTCACTTCACGGTTCATGATGCTGGCGCCGCGGTACTTGGCGCCGTCGGCGAACTCGATGGTGCCCTGCAGTTCCTGGGAGAAGCTGCTGGCGGCAACCGTCGTCAGCCACGGGGCGCCGTGGTTGACGGTGCTGGCGGTCGGACCGGAGTTGCCGGCCGATGCAGCAACGAAAATGCCGGCGGATGCGGCGGACAGGAAGGCCATGGACACCGGGTCGGTGGTGGTGGTCGTCGAGCCGGAGATCGAGTAGTTCAGGACGTCAACGCCGTCCTGAATGGCCTGGTCGATGGCGGCGACGGATGCCGAGGAGTAGCAACCGCCGGTGTTGGGGTTGGTGTCTTCCCAACACACCTTGTAGATGGAGAGCTTGGCGGCAGGGGCCATGCCGCTGGTCAGGCCGAAGCTGCGGCCGTCAACGAACGTCTCGACGTTGGCGTTACCGGCGGCCGTGCTGGCCGTGTGCGTGCCGTGGCTGGCGACGTCGACCGGGGAGATCTTCTCGAGCGGTGACCTGTTCTCCGGCGTGACGTAGTTCAGGAAGTCATCGGCGAAGTAGTGCGCGGAGAGCACCTTGGAGTTGCAGGCGGAGCCGTCGAAGTCCGCGCCGGTTCCGACGCCCTTCTGGCACTCGCCGACGAAGGTGTCGCCGTCGGACTTGAGCATGGCGATCTTGCCGTCATCGGTCCGGTAGGGGACGCCGACCACGGGGTCGCCGACGAGCGGCTTGACCTGGTCGCCGGCGAAGAAGGCACTGCCCGGGGTGTAGCCGGTGTCGATAACACCGACGACGACGCCCTTGCCGGCTGCGCTCTGGCCGCCGAACTTGGTGTTCCAGGTGCCGTTCGCGCCGCTGAGCTTAAGGAAGTCGGTGCTGGAGTAGTCCGGGGCGTTTTCCGTGTCCGGCGCAACCACCAGGACGTCCGGGCTCTTCGCGAGCTTGATGGCCTGGTCGGAGGTCAGGTTGGCGCTGAAGCCGTTGACCGCCGAGGTGAACTGCCGCTTCATCGAGACGTTCTGCTGGCCAGCGACCTCGGCCTGCTTCTTCTCCAGGTGGGCCTCGTACTGCCGGACCGCGGGCTTCTTGGTGTCCAGCTTCTTGCCCGCCTGCGGCTTAGTGGCCGCCAGTCCGGGCGTTCCGCCGTCGTACGTAGCTGCCGGCTTTTCGGCGAGGACCACGATGTAGCGGCCGTCGCGGTAGCTGGCGGGGTCGAGATTCTTCTGCGCGATCCCTGCGATGGTGGAACCTTGCGCCGGCGCCGCGGTGGCGGGCGCAATGGCAACTGTTGAAAGGAGAACCGGCAAGCCCAGGGTCAGTGCCGCGACCCTCCGGAGTCCCCCGCTTCGAAGGAAGCTCTTTCCTGGTGATTTCACGAGTGATTTGAACCTTTCAGAAGGAACGATCCCGGCGCCATGGCCGGGTACGACGGTCTGGTACGGGTAACGGGAACAGGAGTTGACTCTCGACCCCGGCGGACACCAGCCGATTCATACAGTACAGACTGAGAGCCCAATATGACATAGAACACAACAGTGCATTAAGAATTTGTCATGCCGCACGACAACCGGCTCCTCCCCGAGGGCGCGAAAAGCCGGGGCGGCGGGGCCGCCCCGGCTTTTTACGGGTGATCTCTGCTACGGGCGGCCGACTGGAAGGCGGCCGTGCGGGCTACCGCCGGGGCGTCCGGACCACCTCGCTGATCCACGCCTTGGTCTTCTCATCCAGGGGCCCGGCAACGTTGCTGGCCCGGGCCGCGCGGTCGGCCTTGATCTTCTGCAGCACCATCCGGCCGAGGCCCGCGAAGACGGCGGCGGCCATAACGGGAAGGAGCACGGACTTGGATTTCTCAGCCATGCGCACATCCTACTGAGCGCAACCTCCGGAGACCATAGCCGCCTGGGCCGGGGCCTGCCGGTCACGAATGCGCCCGCACGCGGTGCGCCCGGTAGAATGGGCGTGCAAGCTCGCGGAGCGCCCGTACCACGTTGTCCCCACCACGTCGGATCGGCGTGAGACGGCACCACTCCGCTGCGCCCTTACCCAAGCTCACGCACAGGAGTTGCCGGATGCCCCGGATCGTTGTCGACGTCATGCCCAAGCCCGAGATTCTGGACCCACAGGGGAAGGCCATTGTTGGCGCCCTGCCGCGCCTGGGCTTCACCGCTTTCAGCTCTGTCCGCCAGGGCAAGCGCTTCGAACTGACCGTCGACGGCGAGGTGACCGAGGAGATCCTCGCCCAGGCCCGGAACGCCGCGGAGACGCTCCTCTCCAACCCGGTCATCGAGGACGTCGTCAACGTCGAGGTCGTCGAGGCCTGAGATGACTGAACTTCCCCTGATCGGTGAGGCTGTCGCCATAGCAGCCCACGGCTCTGATGTTCGCAAGCTCGCCGGCGCGAAGATCGGCGTCGTCACCTTCCCCGGCACCCTCGATGACCGCGACGCCGCCCGGGCCGTACGCCTGGCCGGCGCCACCCCGGTGGCGCTGTGGCACGCCGACACCACCCTCGGCGACGTCGACGCCGTTGTGATTCCCGGCGGCTTCTCCTACGGCGACTACCTGCGCGCCGGGGCCATCTCCCGGTTCGCGCCGCTGATGGCCAAGGTCATCGACGCCGCCAACTCCGACGCGAAGCTGCCGGTCCTCGGTATCTGCAACGGCTTCCAGATCCTCACCGAGTCGCACCTGCTGCCCGGCTCGATGATCAAGAACGACCACTTGAAGTTCCTCTGCCGTGACCAGGTCCTGCGGGTCGAGAACAACACCACCGACTGGACCCGCGACTACGCGCCGGGCCAGGAAATTACGGTCCCGCTGAAAAACCAGGACGGTCAGTACATCGCCGACGAGAAGACCCTGGACGCGCTGGAGGCCGAGGGCCGCGTGGTGTTCCGCTACGTCGGCTGGAACCCGAACGGCTCCCGCCGCGACATCGCCGGCATCTCCAACGCCGCCGGGAACGTCGTCGGACTTATGCCGCACCCCGAGCACGCCGTCGAAACCGGGTTCGGCCCGGAAACCGGCACCGGCACCGAGGGACTCGGCTTCTTCACCTCTGTCCTGAACAAGATCGTGGGAGACAACAAATGACGGAGACACCCGCAATGGCCCCCGCGGAGAACACCAAGAAGTTCAACATCGACACCGTGGAGCACGCCGCCCGGACGCCGGACACCGAACTGCCCTGGGCCGAGCTCGGCCTGAAGCAGAACGAGTTCGACGAGGTCGTCAAGGTCCTGGGCCGCCGCCCGACCGGCGCCGAGCTCGCCATGTACTCCGTGATGTGGAGCGAGCACTGCTCCTACAAGTCCTCCAAAAACCACCTGCGCCAGTTCGGCGAAAAGGTGACCGAGGAGATGAAAAAGGACATGCTCGTGGGCATCGGTGAAAACGCCGGTGTGACCAACCTCGGCGACGGCTGGGCCGTGACCTTCAAGATCGAGTCGCACAACTCGCCGTCGTTCGTCGAGCCCTACCAGGGCGCGGCGACCGGCATCGGCGGCATCGTCCGCGACATCATCTCCATGGGCGCCCGTCCCGTGGCCGTCATGGATCCGCTGCGTTTCGGCGCGATCGACCACCCCGACACCGCCCGCGTTATGCACGGCGCCGTGGCTGGCATCGGCGGCTACGGCAACTCCCTGGGCCTGCCGAACATCGGCGGCGAAATGGTCTTTGACTCCGTCTACCAGGGCAACCCGCTGGTCAACGCCCTCGCCGTCGGCGTCATGCGGCACGAAGACATCCGCCTCGCCAACGCCTCCGGCAAGGGCAACAAGGTCGTCCTGTTCGGTGCCCGCACGGGCGGCGACGGGATCGGCGGCGCGTCGGTGCTGGCCTCGGAGTCCTTCGACGACACCAAGCCCTCCAAGCGGCCCGCCGTGCAGGTGGGTGACCCGTTCGCCGAGAAGGTCCTCATCGAGTGCTGCCTCGAGCTGTTCAAGGGTTCCCTCGTGGAGGGCATCCAGGACCTCGGCGCGGCGGGCATCTCCTGCGCGACGTCCGAGCTCGCCTCCAACGGCGACGGCGGCATGGAGGTGGAGTTGACCTCGGTGCTGCTCCGCGACCCCACGCTGACCCCGGGCGAGATCCTGATGTCCGAGTCGCAGGAACGCATGATGGCCGTTGTCACCCCGGAGAACATCGCCGCGTTCGAGGCTGTCATGGACAAGTGGGCCGTGGAGTACTCCTGGCTGGGCGAGGTGACCGACACCGGCCGCCTCATCATCACCTGGGACGGCGAAGTGATCGTCGACGTCGATCCGCGCACCGTGGCCCACGACGGCCCGGTGTACGACCGCCCGTTCGCCCGCCCCGACTGGCAGGACGCCGTCCAGAAGGATTCGTTCAGCGGCTCCGTGCAGGACTCCGGCCGGCCGGCAGCACCGGCTGAGCTGGCTGCCGCGGTCACCGAACTCGTGGCCTCACCCAACATGTGCTCGAAGTCCTGGATCACCAACCAGTACGACCGGTACGTGGGCGGCAACACCGCCATGTCGTTCCCGGACGACGCCGGTGTGGTCCGCGTGGATGAGGAGACCGGCCTCGGCGTCGCCCTGGCCACCGATGCCAACGGCCGCTACACCTACCTCGATCCGTACCACGGCGCGCAGCTGGCCCTGGCCGAGGCGTACCGCAACGTGGCCACCGCTGGCGCCATTCCGATGGCGGTCAGCGACTGCCTGAACTTCGGTTCGCCCGAGGACCCGGACGTTATGTGGCAGCTGGCCGAGGCCATCCGCGGCCTCTCCGACGCCTGCATGGAGCTGGGCATCCCGGTCACCGGCGGCAACGTCTCGCTCTACAACCAGACCGGCACCGTCCCGATCCACCCCTCCCCCGTGGTTGCGGTGCTGGGCAAGCTGGACGACGTCGAGCGCCGCACCCCCTCGGGCTGGCGCGAGGACGGCCAGGCGATCTACCTGCTGGGCACGACGGCGGCGGAACTGGACGGCTCCGAATGGTCCAACCTGCGCGGACACCTCGGCGGACTGCCGCCCAAGGTGGACCTCGCCGCGGAGCGTGAACTCGGGGAAATCCTGATCAACGCCTCCCGCGACGGCATGGTGGACTCCGCCCACGACCTCTCCGAAGGTGGTCTCGCGGCGGCCCTCGTGGAGTCCTCGTTGCGCTACGGCGTCGGCGCCCGCATCTCCCTCCAGGACGTGATGGACCGCGACGGCGTGGACCTCTTCACCGCGCTGTTCTCCGAGTCGCAGGCCCGCGCTGTTGTCGCGGTCCCGCGGTCGGAGGAGATCCGGTTCAAGGACATGTGCACCGCCCGCGGGTTCGCGCACGTCCGGATCGGCGTTGTGGATGCCGAGAGCCGCGAGCTGCAGATCAACGGCGTCGACACCCTGGGCCTGGACGCCCTCCGCGAGGCCCACGAGGCGACCCTGCCGAAGTACTTCGGCTAGCCACCGCCTCACCACCATCGGTTCCCCCGTAACTGCCCTCTTGACCCTCAAGACGGCCGTTACGGAGCAACCGATGGGGGTTAGTCGTCGCTGCGGAGTTCACGCTGCCGGGCACTGAGCAGGTCGAGCTCGGGCCGGGCGGCGACGAAGCGTTCGACGGCGTCCAGCACCTCGACCGCGTGCGCCCGGTCAGCCGAGACCAGGCCGGCGCCGAGCTGCGTGCGCCGGTACTGGTCGTGGTCGCCGACCTCGGCCGCGGAAACATCAAAGCGCCGCTTGAGCTCAGCCAGCAGCGGACGGATGACGGCGCGCTTCTCTTTGAGGCTGTGGACATCGCCCAGCAGGATGTCGAATTCAATCCATCCGATCCACATGCCGCCAGCCTATCGATTGTTCCCCACCGACCCCCTCGCCTCGCAAGCTCGGCCAGGGAACGCGGGACGGCGTGGGCCCACTGCCCTTTTGACCCCTTAAAAGGGCGGTTACGGAGCAGTCGATGGAGGTTAGATGGTGAGTTCGCCCATCCGGTCCCAGCCCTCGCCGTCGAACTGCCGGCTGATGATCCGGGGCGTTTCCTGCAGCGCCTGCGGCATGTCGGCCATGGCCTGCTTGAAGTGGGCGCTGTTGACGTGGTCGCCGGCGGCGTCGTCCTTGAAGGCCTCCACCAGGACGAATTCGTTCGGGTCCTCCACGCTGCGGGACCAGTCGAACCACAGGTTGCCGGGTTCCTGCCGGGTGGCCTGGGTGAACTCGTCCACGAGGCCGAGCCAGCGCTCAGACCAGTCGGGCTTGACCTTGAATTTGACGACAATGAAGATCACGGCTGTGCCTTTCGGTGTGGGTACATCGGGGGTTTGTTCTTGCGGGGGAAGGGTCAGCAGGCGTCGATGGCTTCGCGGGCCAGTTCCTGCTGCCGCGGCGTGCCGACCCGTTCGGCCCACTGCTCGGCGAGCTGGAATTCGACCATCGCCTCCGTGCACCGGCCGGCGTCGTGCAGGGTCCAGCCGAGGTTGTTGTGCAGGGCCACCATCCAGCGTTTGGTCCGGGCATCGTGGACCGTGGACGCGTACTCCAGGGCGCTTCTTGTCCACGTCTCGGCGTGGGCGGAGTCCGCGATGGCGAGCATGTGCAGCCCGTCCACGGCCAGGAACTCCTCGCCCAGGTGGTCCGCGAGTTCCGCAGCCTGCTCGAACAGCGGGACGGCCATCTGGGGGTGGCCGCTGGAGTTGAGCACCCGGCCGCGTTCCAGCAGGACCCGCACGGCGACGGTGGGTTCGTCCCCGTCGACGGCGTCCAGGAGCGCATCGGCCTCCTCGAACCGGCCCTGCAGGCCGATGGCCCGGCCCAGCTGGGTGGCGAGTTCGGCCCGTTCGTCGGTGTCGTAGCGGTCATCGGCTGCGGCGGCCCGGAAGCGGGATTCGGAGCCGGCGGGGTCATCGAAGTTCCACAATTGGTCAAGGGTTGTCTGGTCCAGCATGTACGTTCTCCTGATCAGCTTTCACCTGCGGCGAGTTGACGTGCCCCTTCAATGTATCGGGAAGTGACGTGCCGCTGCGCCGCCCGGGCCAGGAGGCCGCCGGCGGCGTAGAACCAGTTGGCGTGCCTGCTGAAGGCCGTGATGCTCAGCGATACCCGCCCGGCGGCATCGATTTCGACCTCGAATGCTTCCTCGCCGCGCTCCGGATGGCCGGGCAGGGTGCCGTACCCGAACCCCGCGCTTTGCGGGCCGCCGCCGCGTTGCGGCGGGTGCACCCACACGACCTCGCATGGCGCGTTGATCCGGAAGGGCCCGACGCCGAATCCGCTCACCACCCGCGCTCCGGGCACGACGGCGTCGGTCTCGGTACGGACGCGCAGCCCGGACCGTTTTTGCAGCTCCCAGGCGAGGATTCCCCGCGCCACCCGCTGGAAGGTGTCCGGCCCGTCGCCGAGGTGGGCCCGGGAGACCAGGCACGGGAACCCGTCCGGAGCCTGGCCGTGCTCGGTGAGGCCTATGCCCGGATAGTTCAGCGCTCCCCGCGCGATCCGGCCGGCGGACTCGCCTCTCACGCGCCGCCCCCGCGGGAGAGGCGGGCCCAGCCAAGCTGCTCCTGCTGGCGCCGGCTCAGGGTGGCCACCACGAGGTCGTAGGAGTCCTCCACCATGTCCCGGACCATCGAATCCGGCAGCGATCCGTCGAGCCGGACCCCGTTCCAGTGTGTCTTGTTCATGTGCCAGGCGCCGGTGATCTCCGGGTGCGCGGCCCTCAGCTGTTCGGCCAGGGCAGGCTCGCATTTGAGGCTCACGGAGAACTCGTCCGGGTCCATGGTGGAGGCCGCGAACATCTTTGCCTCATGCCGGGCGCCGCCGGACACCGCGGCCCGCACCTTGAATACCGAGGTCTCGGGGCCGAAGGGGAAATCCTCAAAGGCGCCGGGAAACCCCAGACAGATCCCGCGGAGGGTGGCTACGTCCATACACCGAGCCTATCCGCCGGGTACGGCCCTTACCCGCCGGACCCTGCCGTGCGGGCATCGCCGATGCTGTGCAGCCCCTCCGGAGTGGTGCCGTTGACCTCGTAGTCGCCCACCGTGCGGGCCTTGAACACGGCCGGGTTGTGGGTGGCGACCGTCCGGGCGTTGCGCCAGTGCCGGTCCAGCGACTTCGACCTCGACGTGGCGGAGGCTCCGGTCACGTCGAAGAGCTGCTGGGCCGCGGACTGGACCAGTTCGGGCACCAGCAGCTGGGCTTTCTCGACGGCGATTTCGCCGCGGACGTAGCGCTGGTCCGGGGTCAGCTCAAGCTCCGGATCGGCGCCGGCGTCGAGTTCCCGGGCTGCGGCCAGCACCACTGATTCGGCGGCGAAGACCTTGGCGGAGAGCTGTCCCACGAGCTGCAGGATCAGCGGGTCGCTGCGGAAGAGCTCTCCGGAGCCGGTATTGAACGTGCGTTTGCGGTCCCGGACCAGCGCCCGGGCGTCCGCCAGCGCCGCCCGGCCGATGCCGGCCATGACGGCGAGCAGGACAAGTTGGAAGAAGGCGGGCTCGTGGGTGGTGGATTCGGAGCGCCGGATGATGTTGGCGTCAGGAACGAGCGCGTCCCGGAAGATGGTGGTGCCGGTTCCGGTGAGCTGTTGGCCGAACCCGTCCCAGTCGTCCAGGATTTCGACGCCCGGCTGGGTGGTGCTGACTACGGCGTACTGCCGGCCCTCCACTCCTTCGGTGCTGGCCATAACGGCAATCCACTCGGCAAAAATGGTCCCCGTGGTGTAGAACTTCCGGCCGTTGAGCAGCCAGTCCCCGCCGTGCGGCGTCAGTGTGGTCCCGGTCGTCCCCAGGGCGTTTCCGGACTTTTCCGTGGCCGCGTTCCCGAAGATCTGGCCGGCCACCACTTTCGGGTACCAGCGCTCCCGGAACGCGGCCGACTCCAGGCCGACCGTCTCGACGAACGCGAAGTGGGAGCGGTACAGGTGGGCCACGGAGGAATCCGCTTCCGCCAATTCGATGAGCAACCGGAAGAACGGCTCAAAGCCGATCCCGTCGCCGCCGTGTTCAACCGGCACCCGCAGCCGCCCGAAGCCCTCGGCGTTCAGCCAGCGGACCTGCTCAAACGGCAGGACACGGTCCTGCTCCCGGGCCAGGGCGCCCTCTGCGATGCGGGCGAAGACGGGCCGGAAACGCTGCGCCAGCTTCTCGTATGCGGCCTCGGCAGAAGCGCCTGCAAAGGTATCCGCCGAGGTGCCGGGGGTTGTCAGTGCCTCGCTCATCGTGCGGCCTCCAGGGTCTGGGCCTGCTCGGCCGTTGCCGAGCTGGCCGTGAAGGCACCGCGGTAGCTGCGGGCCGGGTGCCGGTCGTTGAGGGCGGCGCCGTTCCCCCCGGTACCGAACAGTTTTTCGCGGAGCGTGCCCTCGGCGTACTCCTCCTGGGCGAGGCCGCGGCGGCGCAGCTCCGGCAGGACCTGTTCGATGAAGTCGGTGTAGGAGTCAGGAATCAGCTGGTTGATGATGTTGATCCCGTCCACCCCGGCGTCCTGCCACTCCTCGAGGCGGTCCACGATCTGTTCCGGGGTGCCGAGGACCCGGTGCGCCCGGCTGCGGAAATTCGCGACGTCCCGCAGCGTCGGGTTGCCGCCCGGAACGGACCTGCGCAGGCTGTCCAGGTGCCCCTGGGTGCCTTCCGTGTGGAATTCACCCAGCGGGGTGTCGAGGTCCAGGCCGCCGAGGTCCACGCCGGCCCCGCCACCGATGTGGGCGATCAGCGCGCCGGAATCCAGGTACTCGTCCAGGTCCGCTGCCTTGCGCGCGGCTTCGGCCTCGGTGCTGCCGACGATGAAGTGCAGCCCTTGGAAGAACTTTACGTCCCCGGCGAGCCGGCCGGCGGCCACGGCCTGCTGCCGGACCGAGGCCGTGTACTCGGCCGCGGCGGCCGGGTTCGGGGAGAGCATAAACGTGGCTTCGGCGTGGGCGGCGCAGAACTGCTGCCCGCGGCCGGAGCTCCCGGCCTGGAACAGCACGGGCGTGCGCTGCGGCGACGGCGCGGACAGGTGCGGCCCGTCGATCGAGTACCGGTCGCCGCGGTGGTAGATCTTGTGGACCTTGTCCGGATCGGCGTGGATGCCGTTTTCCTTGTCCTGCACCAGCGCGCCGTCGTCCCAGGACCCTTCCCACAGTTTGTACGCGGCGGACACGTATTCGTCGGCCCAGGCGTAGCGGTCATCGTGCGCGACGAGGCCGTCGCCGAAGTTCCGGTGGGCGTTTTCGGCCGCGCTGGTCACGATGTTCCACGCCGCACGGCCCTGGGAAAGGTGGTCCAGGGTGGAGATCTGCCGGGCGAACTGGAACGGGTGGCTCTGGACCACCGACGACGTCGCGGCCAGGCCGAGGTGGCGTGTGGTCGCGGCGAGGGCGCCGAGGAGGATCAGGGGATCGTTCGCCGGGACCTGCATGCCGCGGCGCAAATGCCCGGCCCAGCCGCCGTCGTCGTTGCCGTAGAGCCCCACCACGTCCGCGAAGAACATCACGTCGAATTTGGCGTCCTCCAGCTGCCGGGCCAGGCCGGTCCACAGCTCCAGTTCGTTGAAGCGGTGCTGCTGCGCCGCCGGGTGCCGCCATTGGCCGCCCATAATGTGGCTGGTGGTGTTCATAACGAAGGCGCTCAGCAGCAGCCTTGGACGTCCCTCGGAGTGTGCGGTATCGACGGTGGCCATAGGGCCCCTTTCCGTGCAAAGTGAATCAGGCAATGTGGGTTCGCGGCGGCTGTCGTCAGCGCACGACGGCGGGTTCCCGGTCTGCGGGTACGGCGGCGGCGGGTGCCTCGGCCGGCAGTTCGGTCGCTCCGAGGGCGCGGTCCTTCGTTTCCGGGGATTTCAGGGTCGCGACGATGGTGATCGCGGAGACCGCCAGGAAGTAAACGACTACCCAGACCGGGTTTCCGCCGCCGGCCGCCAGCAGGGCCGTCGCCACCAGCGGCGCCAGGCCGCCGCCGAGCACGGAACCGATCTGGTAGCCGATGGAGACGCCGCTGAACCGGACGCGGGTGCTGAACAGCTCGGAGAAGAACGCCGCCTGCGGGCCGTACATGGCGTCGTGGCCGATGTTGAGGCCGACGACGACGCCGAGGATGATCAGCAGGATGTTGCCGGTGTCCAGGAGCCAGAAGAACGGGATGATCGCCGCAGCACTGGCCACGGCGCCGAAGAGATAGACCGAGCGGCGGCCGAACCGGTCGGACAGGGCGCCCCATAGCGGCACGGTGACAAGGCCCAGCGCGGAGGCGACCAGGACGGCGGTCAGGCCGGTGTTCCGGTCCGTGCCGGGCACCTGGGTCAGGTACGTCAGGATGAACACGGTGTACACGTAGTAGAACGCGTTCTGGGCGATGCGGAGGCCGGTGGTCAGCAGGATCTGGCGGGGGTGGGTTTTGAAGCTCTCCACCACGGGGCGGGCCGCGACGGTCTGGACCGTCTGGACGTGCTTGAACTCCGGGCTGTCCTCGACCGAGAGCCGGATGACCAGGCCCACGGCCACCAGCAGGAGGCTCGCGACGAACGGGACGCGCCAGCCCCACGCCAGGAACTGCTCGTCGCTCAGGGAGTTTTCCAGGACCAGCAGGACGCCGGTGGCCAGGAGCATCCCGGAGGTGGGGCCCAGCTGGGTGGCGCTGGAGGTCAGTCCGCGCTTCTTCGGCGCCGCGTGCTCGACGGTCATAAGGGCCGCGCCGGCCCATTCGGCCCCGTAGCCGATGCCCTGGACCACGCGCAGCAGGAGCAGGAGCGCCGGCGCCACCCAGCCGAGCTGGGCGTAGGTGGGCAGGAGCCCGATGGCCGTGGTCGCGAGCCCGGTCAGGAGCAGGGACGCCACGAGCACGCTCTTCCGGCCGATCCTGTCGCCGTAGTGCCCGCCCAGCACGCCGCCGATCGGCCGCGCGACGAAGCCGACGGCGTAGGTGGCGAAGGCTGCGATGGTGCCCACGAGCGGGGCGGCCGGGGCGAAGAACAGCGGGCCGAAGACGGTCGCTGCGGCCAGGCCGTACAGGACGAAGTCGTACCCCTCGATGGTGGTGCCGATGAAGCTGGCAACGGCCACCTTCCCGGTCATTTTCTGCGGGCGGGTTTCAGTACTCATATGCGGTCTCCTGGCGTATGCCGGGAAAGCGCTGCTTCCGGGATTCAAGCCGCGTGGGCCGCAAATCCGAGCGGAAGACGGCGCCTTCTCCATCGGTCCTGGCGGTAGCACCGTCCTCAATGAGGGGGTTGCTGCGGCGTCACAGAGCCAGATCTCTCAGCCGCTCGGGATGGTTACGAGTCCATCTCACACGGCAGGCGGCGAATACGGAAAAAGTCGGTCACATTTTGTAACCGACTCCCGTTGCGCCGTGCGGCAGGTGCTGGGTGCGCCGCTAGAGGCCTATCCGCCACCCCAGCCGGGCGGGGCACTCGTTGACCACGACGTCCAGTCCGGCGGCCGTGGCGCGTGAAACCGCGGCGTCATCGAAGACGCCCAGCTGCAGCCAGACGGCCTTGGCGCCGATGGCGATGGCCTCATCAATGACGGCGCCCACCTTCCCGGAGTTGACGAAGCAGTCCACGACGTCGATCGGGTGTTTCGCGGCGGGGATCTCCGCCAGGGACCGGTACCCAGTTTCCCCGTGGACGTCGTCGCCCGGGAGGTTGACGGGGATGATGTCCATGCCCATACGGTCGCGGACGTACAAGGAGACCTCAAAGGCCGACCGCCATTCATTGGTGGTCAGGCCCACCACCGCCCACGTGCCCTTGGTTCGCATAAGGCGCTCAATGACTGCCGGATCGTTAACGTGGACCATGCATTAACCCTACTCCTGCGCCCGGCGCGCACGATTGTCGAATAAATGACTGATTTTGATACCACATCAGGAGCGCCAGTGAATATTACAGCAACGTGTGGCTGGATTTTGCAGAATCGTGCATCTCGGTTCTAGTAGGTAGTGACCATCCCGAGCGGCTGAGGGACCTGGACCTATGAAGCCGCAGCAACCCCCGCCACGGCGAGGGTGCTACTGCCAGGACCGATGGAGTGCTGCACATGACCCCTGAAACCACGTCCACCCTGCCCGCTCCCGTCCGGGTCCCGGGCGCGGGCGCGGCGGCCACGCCCGAGCCGGATTCTGTGGCGTTCTGGGAAACCCAGGCGCTCCGTCTCGACTGGGCTCAGCCGGCCGCCGGCGAAACCAAACCCTGGCACACCGCCTACCGCCGGGTCCCGGCCGATCCCGCGGCCGGCCACGGCCCGGAGATCAGCTGGTTCGACGGCGGCAAGCTCAACGTCGCCTACAACTGCGTCGACCGCCATGTAGCGGCGGGACGCGGGGACAAGGTGGCCCTGTTCTTTGAGGGCGAGCCCGGCGACCGCCGCACTGTCACGTACGCCGAGTTGCAGCGTGAGGTGGCCAAGGCTGCCAATGCCCTGCTGGACCTCGGCATCGCCAAGGGCGACCGGGTGGTCATCTACCTGCCCGTGATCCCCGAGACCGTGATCATCACCCTGGCAGTGGCCCGCATCGGTGCCATCCATTCCCTGGTCTTCGGCGGGTTCTCCGCGGAGGCCCTGAGGTTCCGGGTGGAGGACACCGGCGCCAAGCTGCTGGTCACCACCGACGGCCAGTTCCGGCGGGGAGCTGCCGTCCCGGTTAAGGCCAACGCGGACGCCGCCGTCGCCGGCACGAACGCGATCGAACACGTCCTGGTGGTCAACCGGACCACCCCGGCCGGTGAGCTGGACACGGTCCCGATGACCGCGGGCCGCGACGTCTGGTGGCACGACGCCGTCGGCGCCGCGTCGGATGCCCACACCGCCGAGGCCTTCGACGCCGAGACGCCGCTGTTCATCATGTACACCTCGGGGACCACCGGGAAGCCGAAGGGCCTGGTCCACACCTCCGGGGGCTACCTCACCCAGGCGTCCTGGAGTTTCGAGCACCTCTTCAGCAACCCGGACCCTGCCCTCCGCGACCGGGATGTCCACTGGTGCACGGCGGACCTGGCCTGGGTTACGGCGCATACCTACGAGCTCTACGGCCCGCTCTCCAACGGCGCCACGCAGGTGATCTTCGAGGGCACCCCCAACACCCCGCACCCGGGCCGGCACTTTGAAATCATCGAACGCTACGGGGTGACGCAGTACTACACCGCGCCCACCCTGGTCCGGTCCCTGATGGGCTGGTTCCCCGAGGGTGTCCCGGACACGTACGACCTCTCCTCGATCCGCCTCCTCGGCACGGTGGGCGAGGCGATAAACCCCGAGGCTTGGCGCTGGTTCCGGGCCAACATCGGCGCCGGAACCGCCCCCGTGGTGGACACCTGGTGGCAGTCCGAGACCGGCGCCACCATCCTCTCGCCCGCCCCGACCGACTCCTCGTTCAAACCCGGCTGCGCGGCCCGCCCGCTGCCCGGCGTGAGCACCCGGATCGTCGACGACGCCGGCGCCACGGTTCCGCCGGGCGTGCAGGGCTTTATTGTGGTGGACTCCCCCGGCCCGGCGATCGCCCGGACCGTGTGGGGCAATCCGGCCCGCTACTACGACTCGTACTGGCGCCAGTACGCGCAGCAGGGCTGGTTCCTCGCCGGAGACGGTGCCAAGTACGACGACGACGGCGACATCTGGATCCTCGGGCGGGTGGACGACACCCTGAACGTTTCCGGCCATCTGCTCTCCACCATCGAAATCGAATCGGCCCTCGTGTCCCACCCGGACGTGGTGGAAGCCGGCGTCTGCCCGGTCGCCGACGCCAAAACCGGGCACGCCATCGTCGCATACGTGGTCCTCCGCGAGTCGGCAGCGATCCCCTCCCGCCGCTTAGCGTTCACGGAGGGAATCACCGCCGATTTGAAGGCGCATGTGGCGAAGGCGATCGGGCCGATCGCAAAGCCGCGAGACGTCGTCGTTGTGCCCGATGTCCCCAAGACCCGCAGCGGCAAGATCATGCGCCGGCTGCTGACGCAGCTCTTCGAGGGCACCGAGCTCGGCGACACCACGTCGCTGCAGAACGAACCGTCGATCGCCGGCATCCAGGCCGCCCTCCGTGACCGCAACAGCATCCCCGCCACACCCCAGAAGTTAGGAACCTCATGACTGACATCAGCAGCGTCGCCCGTCTCTCCGAACCGCTCAAGTTCGCCTACTGGGTCCCGAACGTGTCCGGCGGCCTGGTGGTCTCCACCATCGAACAACGCACCGGCTGGGACTTCGACTACAACAAGAAGCTCGCCCGGATCGCCGAGGACTCCGGCTTTGAATACGCCCTCACCCAGACGCGCTACGCAGCCTCCTACGGCGCGGACAAGCAGCATGAGGCGACCTCGTTCAGCCTCGCCCTGCTCGCCGCGACCGAACGGCTCAAGGTGATCTCGGCCGTGCACCCGGGCATGTGGCACCCCGGCGTCCTGGCGAAGTTCATCATCACCGCGGACCACATCTCCAACGGCCGTGCCGCCGTGAACATCGTCTCCGGTTGGCTGAAGGCCGAGTTCGAAAACTTTGGCCTCGAATGGCTCGAACACGATGAGCGCTACGTCCGCACCGAGGAATTCATTCGGGTGCTGCGCGGACTCTGGACCGAAGAGGCCTACAGCCAGAGTGGAAAGTACTACAACATCACCGATTTCACCCTGCAGCCGTCCCCGGTGGACGTGCCCGGCCGCGCGCACCCGGAGATTTTCTTCGGCGGCAATTCCACAGCGGCGCAGGCCACGGCCGGCCGCGTGGCGGACTGGTACTTCTCCAACGGCAAGGACCTGGAGGGGTTCAAGGACAACATCGCCGGAGTGGTGGCCGCAGCCGCGGAAACGCGCCGCGGCGCCGGCGGTGCCCTGCCCGCACCCAGGTTCGGCCTGAACGGCTTTGTCATCGCCCGGAATTCGGAAAAGGAGGCCCGGGACACCCTCCGCGAGATCGTCGCGAAGGCACACAAGGCCGCCGTCGAGGGGTTCCGCGCCGCGGTCCAGGAAGCCGGTGCGTCCACGAAGGACGGCAAGGGCATGTGGGCCGACTCCAGTTTCGAGGACCTGGTCCAGTACAACGACGGCTTCAAGACCCAGCTGATCGGCACGCCGGAGCAGATCGCGGAGCGGATCGTGGCGTACAAGAAGATCGGCGTGAACCTGTTCCTGACCGGCTACCTGCACTTCCAGGAGGAGGTGGCCGCGTTCGGCCGGGATGTCCTGCCGATCGTCCGGGAGCTCGAGGCGGACCTGGCCCGCAAGCACGGCACCGAACTGGTCCCCACCCGCCCCCTAGCCTCGCAAGCTCGGCCAGGGAACCCTGCGGGCGTGGGCCCATCCACTCCTGTCACCAAGATTGAGGTGAACGCGTAATGGCCGACCGCACCTTTGGTTTCCGCACCCGCGCCCTGCACGCCGGCGGGACGCCCGACGCCGAGCACGGCGCCCGCGCAGTGCCGATCTACCAGACCACGTCCTTCGTGTTCAAGGACACCCAGGACGCCGCGAACCTGTTCGCGCTGCAGAAGTACGGGAACATCTACTCCCGCATCGGCAACCCCACGGTGGCCGCGTTCGAGGAACGTATCGCCTCCCTCGAGGGCGGCATTGGCGCGGTCGCGACGTCGTCGGGCATGGCCGCGGAGTTCATCACCTTTGCCGCGCTCACCCAGGCCGGCGACCACATTGTCGCGGCCTCCCAGCTCTACGGCGGCACCGTGACCCAGCTTGATGTCACGCTGCGCCGCTTCGGCGTCGACACCACATTCGTGGCCGGCACCGACCCGGCAGACTACGCCGCGGCGGTCCGGGACAACACCAAGGCGATCTTCGTGGAGGTGGTGGCCAACCCGTCGTCGGAGGTCCAGGACCTGGCGGGGCTGGCGCAGGTGGCGCACGACGCCGGTATTCCGCTGGTGGTCGACGCCACCTTGAGCACCCCGTACCTCGTGCGGCCGATCGAGCACGGGGCGGACATTGTGATCCACTCCGCCACGAAGTTCCTCGGCGGCCACGGCACCACCCTGGGCGGCGTGATCGTCGAGAGCGGCCGCTTCGACTGGGGCAACGGCAAGTTCCCCACCATGACCGAGCCGGTGCCCTCCTACGGCAACGTCTCCTGGTGGGGCAACTTCGGCGAGTACGGTTTCCTCACCAAGCTGCGCTGCGAACAGCTGCGCGACATCGGCCCCGCCCTGTCCCCGCAGTCCGCCTTCCAGTTGCTGCAGGGCGTGGAGACGCTCCCCCAGCGCCTGGATGAACACCTCCGGAACGCCCAGTCCGTGGCCGAATGGCTGGAAGCCGACGAGCGCGTGGCTTATGTGAACTTCTCCGGGCTGCCCTCCCACCCGCATTTCGAGCGCGCAAAGAAGTACCTGCCGCTGGGCCCGGGCTCAGTGTTCTCCTTCGGCGTCAAGGGCGGCCGGGCCGCGGGCCGGAAATTCATCGAATCCCTGCAGTTGGCTTCGCACCTGGCCAACGTGGGCGACTCGCGGACCCTGGTGATCCACCCCGGCTCCACCACCCACCAGCAGCTCAGCCCGGAACAGCTCGAATCAGCCGGCGTCCCGGAGGACCTGGTCCGGATCTCCGTGGGCCTCGAGGACATTGAGGACATCCTGTGGGACCTGGACCAGGCCCTGGACGCGGCGTCTGACATGGCGGCCGACGGTGTATCCGCGGAAGCGGCGCATCGCGCCGCCGAGGAACGAGGCGGTGTGTCTAAGCCGCGTGCAGATGCACTGTCGGCCGAAGCATGCACGATTGGAGCGAACTGATGACTGAAGCAACCCGCACCTGGACCGGCCCGACCGCCCCGGAACGGCTGGCCCTGCTGCGCCAGGCGAAGTCGATCGCCATAGTGGGCGCCTCGGACAAGCCCTCCCGCGCGAGCTACTTCGTGGCGACGTACCTGCAGTCCTCCACCCGGTACAAGGTCTATTTCGTGAACCCGGTGGTCAAGGAGATCCTGGGCGAACCGACGTACGCATCGCTTGCGGACCTGCCCGAGAGCCCGGACATTGTGGACGTTTTCCGCAAACACGACGACCTTCCCGGGGTGCTGGACGAGGCCGTCGCGGCAGGCGCCAAGACCCTGTGGCTGCAGCTCGGCTCGTGGCATGAGGATGTGGCGAAGGAGGCCGAAGCGGCCGGGCTGGACGTGGTGATGGACCGCTGCGTGAAGATTGAGCATGCCCGTTTCCACGGGGGCCTGCACCTGGCCGGCTTTGATACCGGGGTCATTTCCTCCCGGCGCCAGGTCCTGGCCTAGGCCGCCAGGCCCCGGGCGAAGGTCGCCCGCGCCGCCCGGCGCTCCGCCCTGGCTGAGCGTCCGGCCTGCCGGCGGACCCTGCGGCCCCGCACTACAGCCGGGCTACGGCTTGGTGGTGGGGAAGGCAGTCGGGACGGCCGGCAGTGTCGGCAACGGTGCCGGATTCAGGCCGCGGCCGTTGTGGCCCGGAACGCCCGGCGTCACAGGCCGGTGTGGGGGCGTGGGCAGGACCCCGCCGCGGCCGACAGCAGGTGCCGTGGGTGCCGCGCCCGGCTGCTTCGGCGCGTGCGCTGTGGCCTCGGTGGCCGGGGTTCCCGGGGCCGTGGCGGCCGGGGATGTGCCCGCCGGGACCGGCGCCGGGACGGCCGGGACCTCGGAGGGTGCGGATGTTACGGGCGCCGGTGTCCGGGTCGGGGCGGCGGGCTGGAAGATGATGCCCAGCGTGTGGCCCACGGTGGCCCGGAAGTCATGGCTGGACGCGGCCACCGCGCCGGCCCCGAGGCTCATGGCACCCACCACGGCTCCGCCGATCAGCGCCATCCGTCGTTTGCTCACACGGCGCCGGGCAGCCAGGCTGCTCACACCCGCCGGGAGGGACTCAGCGCCGGTGTCCGGAACGGACCCGGCGCCGGTTGCACCTGCGCCCGACGAACCGCCAGCCAGCAGGGCGGCGAGGTCGGCCCGGGGCGCCGGAGCCGGTTCAGCGGCCAGCGACTGGAGCTGCTCGAGGGTGCTGCGGAGTTCGGTGGCAGATTCAAGGCCGGAGTCGCGGAGCATCGCCTGGATGCTGCCATCCTGCTGGGGGTTGCGCGTGCCGGTCATGATGCTGCGTGGTCCTTTTCGGTTACCAGTTCGCGCAGGGCAGTGAGCCCGCGCCGCTGAAGCTGTTTGATGGCACCCGGGGTTTTGCCCATGATGCCGGCCACCTGTTCGATGGAGAGGTCCGCGACAATCCGCAGGACCAGAACTTCCCGTTGCTCCTCGTTGAGCCGGGAAAGAATGTGGGACAGGCCGCCCAGCGATCCGAGTGCCACGTCCTCCGCTGAAGCCGAGAGCCGCGCGTCGTTCAGCGGATCGTATTCGGCCAGGTGCGGGGTCCGTTCGGAGCGCCGGTAGTGGTCAACCAGCCGTGCGTGCGCGACCGAGAAGATGAAGGTCCGGAGTCCGGCGCGGCCGCCGGTGACGTTTTCGAGTTTGGGCAGAACGTCCACAAACACGTCTTGGGTGAGGGCCTCGGCGTCGTCGACGCCCTTGGCCCGGAAGTACCCCAGTACGGCCGGGGACATTACGGTGTAGACAGCGCTGAATCCTGACGGGTCGCCAGCCAAAGCGGCTGACAGTTCGTCGTCGCTCAGCTGGTCTGCCAAGAGGCTGTCCTTCCGTTACTGCAAGGGGGGTGCGGCCCCCGATAGTCTAGCGGCCGCACCCCGTTGCCTCCGAAAGGAGGCGCTTTCGTGCTACTTGTTGAGCTTCGGCTGCTCAGCAGACGGAACAGCGGGCACGGCCGGGGTGGCCGGGACGCCCTTGGCACCGGGAACAGCCGGGGTAGCGACGGTCACGCCGGCGTGGGCCTTGGCCTCAGCAGCGCCCTTGGCGTTGGCGGCACCGTCAACGGTGACGCCGTCCTTGTCAGCGGAGACAGAGCCTTCAGCGGCACCGTCGGTACCCTCGACGTCGGCGTCGCCCTTGGCGGAGCCGTCAGCGTTCGGGGTGGCCGGCACTGCGGGAACCGCAGGAACAGCAGGGGTGGCCGGGGCCGACGGCAGCGCGGGGGTTGCCGGAACAGCCGGGGTGGCGGGCGTAGCGTGGTTCACTTCAGCCTGCTGGGTGCTGGACATCTGGGCGGCGTTGGCCAGCCCGATTCCGGAGAAGCCTCCGACCGCGAGAATAGCGGCGCCGACAGCAATCTTGGTGGTCTTGCTAACACTCTTCATGAAAAACGTACATCCTTTGGTTGGTTGAAGGCCGGCCGGCACCTGATGGGGGCAGGCGCCGGCCGGCGCTTACAGTCGAAGTCCAGTCGGCACCTGATGGGGGCAGGCGCCCGTCGGATCTTTCACTCGAAGTCCCGGGCGCCTGATGGGGGCAGGCGCTCCTCGGATCTTTCGCTACAAGGCCGGCCGGACCTGATGGGGGGACCAGGGCTCCGGGCGGCGCTTACAAAGAGGTAATCGCCGGGAGGGTCCAAAAGGTTACGCAGGATTCAAAATTCTTTTTTGGGCCCCGCCGGCCGGCCGCAGGGCGGGGCGGAGGGCCGTACTATGGACGGCCGCAATGCCGGGAATTCCCGGGCTCCGCGGCTTAAACGCCGACGGCGGCGGACCACCGTGGGGTGGGCCGCCGCCGTCGTCTGGCCGCCGGAGTCCGCCTGCCGGAGCGCCGGGGATCCTGTCGAGCCGCTAGTCGTTGATGAGGTCGTTGACCACGATCGTCTGGTCGCGGTCCGGTCCGACGCCGATCGCCGAGAAGCGGGTGCCGGAGAGCTTCTCAAGGGCCAGCACGTAGTTCCGGGCGTTCTCCGGCAGGTCGTCCAGGGTGCGGGCGCCGGTGATGTCCTCGGTCCAGCCCTCGAAGTACTCGAAGATCGGCTTGGCGTGGTGGAACTCGGTCTGGGTCATCGGCATCTCATCGTGCCGGACGCCGTCGACGTCGTACGCCACGCAGACCGGGATCTGCTCGATGCCGGTCAGCACGTCCAGCTTGGTGACGAAGTAGTCGGTGAAGCCGTTGACGCGGGAGGCGTGGCGGGCCAGGACGGCGTCGTACCAGCCACAGCGGCGCGGACGGCCGGTGTTGACACCGAATTCGCCGCCGGTCTTCTGCAGGTACACGCCCATGTCGTCGAACAGCTCCGTCGGGAACGGTCCGGCGCCCACCCGGGTGGTGTACGCCTTGATGATGCCGATGGAGCGGGAAATCCGGGTGGGGCCGATGCCGGAGCCCACGGAGGCGCCGCCGGCGGTCGGGTTCGAGGAGGTCACGAACGGGTAGGTGCCGTGGTCGACGTCGAGGAACGTGGCCTGGCCGCCCTCCATCAGGACCACCTTGCCCTCGTCCAGCGCCTTGTTCAGCACGAAGGTGCTGTCGATGACCAGGGGGCGGAGGCGGTCCGCGTAGGACAGGAAGTACTCCACGATCTCGTCGACTTCGATGTCGCGGCGGTTGTAAACCTTGACCAGGAGCTCGTTCTTCTGCCGGAGCGAGCCTTCGACCTTCTGGCGCAGGATGGACGCGTCAAAAACGTCCTGGACCCGGATGCCGAGGCGGGCCACCTTGTCCATGTAGGCCGGGCCGATGCCGCGGCCGGTGGTGCCGATGGCGCGGCTGCCGAGGAACCGTTCGGTGACCTTGTCCAGGACCTGGTGGTAGGGCGCCACCAGGTGGGCGTTGGCGGAGACGCGGAGCTTGGAGGTGTCCGCGCCGCGGGCTTCGAGGCCGTCGATCTCCTGGAACAGGGCTTCAAGGTTCACCACGCAGCCGTTGCCGATCACCGGGACCGCATTCGGGCTCAGGATGCCGGCCGGAAGGAGCTTCAGCTCGTACTTCTCACCGCCCACGACAACCGTGTGCCCGGCGTTGTTGCCGCCGTTGGGCTTGACGACGTAGTCGACCCGCCCGCCGAGCAGGTCAGTGGCCTTACCTTTGCCTTCGTCGCCCCACTGGGCTCCGACGATCACGATTGCTGGCATGGGATCCTCCCCCATTCGTTCGGGCCGCTCTGCAGGTGATGCACCAGGTGGTCACCGCAGCTCAGCGCCGTTCATGAGAATGCCCCGAATCTACCGCTGTGCGCAGTACCACTACGATCTGTACATCAACGCCAGAGTCCGGGGCTCTTACCACCCAAGTTTAGCCGAAAACGGCGGCCGGCACCGTTTTGTCTCCCTGCGTGGACGCGGCGTCCGGCCGGCAGGGCACCGGCGGGGAAAGCCGGGCGGCACCTTCGCCCGCGGCGGTACCGACACATTGTGGGCACGACTTGCGGCGGGGCGCGGCGTGGATTTGAGTGGGAGGGACCATCCCGAGCGGCCGAGGGACCTGGACCGTTGACGCCGCAGCAACCCTGCCGGCCGCACGCCCGTGCGGCGCCCGAGAGGCGCCGCCGTGACGCCCGCCCGGCCACGGTGCTACCGCCAGGACCGATGGAAAGGATTCCCTGCCGTGTCCCAGAACGCACTGACCCCGAATACCGACCACATCCGGGTTACCCATGCCGGCTCGCTGCCGCGCACTCCGGAGCTGATCGCCGCCAATGAGGCGAAGGAGGCCGACGGTGTCACCCCCGAGTTCCTGGACCTGCTGGAGACCTCCGTGGTGGATGTTGTGCAGCGCCAGAAGGACCTGGGGATCGATATCCCGAACGACGGCGAGTACGGGCACACCATGTCCAGCACCGTGGACTACGGCGCGTGGTGGAACTACTCGTTCTCTCGGCTCGGCGGCCTGGAACCGACTGAGGTGGACCGCTGGGCCGATGCCAAGGTGCACCGGTCCTCGCCGGGACACATCGTCCTGACTTCCTTCCCGGACCGCCGCGACCGGCAGGCGTTCAACGACGCCTACAACGATCCGTCGTCGGGCATCCTGGCCCACCGCAAGAGCGTCACGCAGCCCAAGATCGCGGGGCCGCTGACCTACACCGGGCAGGCCCTCGTGGCCTCGGACATCACCAACCTCAAGACCGGGCTGGCCGCGGCCGGCCTCACCGACGGGTTCGTCGCCTCCCTCTCCCCCGGTTCCTGCGCCCGGGTCGCCAACGAGTACTACACCAGCGACGAGGAGCTCCTGCACGCCTGCGCGGATGCGATGCGGGAGGAATACAAGGCCATCATCGATGCCGGGCTGACGGTCCAGCTGGACGATCCGTCCCTGGCCGAGAGCTGGGACCAGATCAATCCGGAGCCGAGCCTCGAGGACTACCTGAAGTTCATCCAGCTCCGGGTCGAGGCCACCAACTGGGCGCTGCGGGACCTTCCCCAGGACAAGATCCGGCTGCACGTCTGCTGGGGGTCCTGGCACGGGCCGCACACCACGGACATCCCGTTCGCGGACATCGTCGGATCGGTCCTCCAGGTCAACGCCGGCGCCTACTCTTTCGAGGCCGCCAATGCGCGGCACGAACACGAGTGGCGGGTCTGGGAGGACACCAGGCTCCCCGAGGGGAAGTCGATCATTCCCGGCGTCGTCTCGCACGCCACCAACGTCGTGGAGCACCCGGACCTGGTGGCAGACCGTATCATCCGCTTCGCCGATCTGGTGGGCCGCGAAAACGTCATTGCTTCCACGGATTGCGGACTCGGCGGCCGCGTGCATCCGCAGATCGCCTTCGCCAAGCTCGAGGCCCTGGGCGAGGGCGCACGGCGGGCCAGCCGGCGGCTCTGGTAGGTCGACCCTGCTAGCCCACCCGCCGGCGGCCGCCGGAGGTGCCCGGCGGCCGCCGGATTGGCGGGCGACACGCCGGGCATCACCCGGGGCTTGCTAGACTGGTGAGGACCGATCAGGAATCGGTCCACACCACATTTTCACACCACACCGGCCCCGCGCGCCCTCCCTTTGGCGTGCCCGCAGCCGGTGTGGCGGCTTTACCAATCCCGCAGGAGACCCAGCAATACATGACAGCCCTGGCCACTGAAAATTTCCGCGAACAGCTCCTCAGCCGGCGCTACGACGCTAATGTCGCGCCGGTCAACGAATTGTGCGACGCACTGCAGACCGCCAAAGCTGGCACCACCGTCCCCTACGTGGATCCCGCGCACGACATCGACGAGTGCCGCATCATCAGCCTGTACTCGAACATCGGCACCGCTGACCCGTCCGGCTTCATCACCCCCGGTGACGAGGAAGCGGGCACCCGCATGCTGGGTGTCCAGTGGAAGCTGGGCCTGCGCCCGGAGTACGTGATGCCCTGGAACGTGCACCCCTGGCACGTCGGCGGCGAACCCAACGGCAAGTTCACCCCGGACCAGATCTCGGCCGGCCTGAAGCCGCTGCTGAAGTTCCTGGCCCTGGTCCCGCGTGCGTCCGTGATCGTTGCGCACGGCACCGAGGCCAACCGTTTGGCCAACCTGCTGCTCAAGACCGAGGTGCCCATGATCTGGCGCCGCGGCCTAAAGACCTACAAGGTCCGTTCCCTCAGCGGCCGCGCGTTCGCCGGCACCCCGGCCCGCCAGGAACAGTACCTCGAGGACATGCGTGTGGCTTACGCCGACGCCATGGCCCGGACCGGCCTGGCCAAAGCCAGCTAGTCCCCACCCGCACCCTCGCCTCGCAAGCTCGGCCAGGGGACCCGGCGGGCGTGGGCCTACCCCACGAACGACGGCGGGCGCCCACCCTAAGGTGGACGCCCGCCGTCGTTCGTTAAACCGTCAGCCCTGCGCCTCGATGGCTGCTTTGGCGGTGGGATCGGAGTCCTTGAGGAACTTTTCGATCCGTTCGGGTTCCTCCGCCTCGCCGATGGCGGCCGAGGCCCGGCCCAGCGAGTACAGGGCGCGCAGGAACCCGCGGTTGGGTTCGTGCTCCCACGGGATGGGGCCGGCGCCGCGCCAGCCGTTGCGGCGCAGCGCGTCCAGACCACGGTGGTAGCCGACGCGGGCGTAGGCGTAGGAGTCGATGGTCCGGCCCTCTTTCCACGCCTCCTCGGCCAGCACGGCCCAGAGCAGCGACGACGTCGGGTGCTGCTCCACCAGGTCCAGGGCCTCGTGGCCCGCATCCAGGCCGGCGTTGACCTCGGTCTCGGCCGGCAGGAGCGTGGGCTCGGGGCCCATCAGGTTCTTGCGGAACTCGTCAGACACGGCTAGAACGTCTTGCCGGTGGAGCCGAGCTGCTGGGCAGCCTCGACCACGCGGGCGGCCAGGCCTGCCTCAGCGGACGCGCCCCAGACGCGGGGATCGTAGAGCTTCTTGCTGCCGACCTCGCCGTCAACCTTCAGGACGCCGTCGTAGTTGCGGAACATGTGGTCCACCACCGGACGGGTGTAGGCGTACTGGGTGTCGGTGTCGATGTTCATCTTGATGACGCCGTAGGACACCGCGTCCGCGATTTCCTTGTCCGAGGAGCCGGAGCCGCCGTGGAAGACGAGGTCGAACGGGTTGGCTTTGCCGATCTTGGCGCCCACCTGCTCCTGGATGTCCTTGAGGATCTCCGGGCGCAGCTTGACCCCGCCCGGCTTGTACACGCCGTGCACGTTGCCGAAGGTCAGGGCCGTGATGTAGCGGCCGTTCTCGCCCGAGCCGAGGGCGTCGATGGTCGCCAGGGCGTCCTCGACCGTGGTGTAGAGCTTGTCGTTGATGGCGTTCTCGACGCCGTCTTCCTCGCCGCCGACCGTGCCGATCTCGACCTCGAGGATCATCTTGGCGGCGGCGGTGCGCTGGAGGAGTTCACGGGCGATGCGGAGGTTCTCCTGCAGGGTTTCGGCGGAGCCGTCCCACATGTGCGAGTTGAAGAGCGGGTTACGTCCGGCCTTCACCTCGGCCTCGGAGGCGGCGAGCAGCGGCAGGACGAAGCCGTCCAGCTTGTCCTTGGGGCAGTGGTCAGTGTGCAGGGCGATGTTCACGCCGTAGTTCTTGGCAACCTCGCGGGCGAACGCGGCGAAGCCCAGGGAGCCGGCCACCATGTCCTTGGTGGTGGCGCCGGACCAGTAGGCCGCACCGCCGGTGGAGACCTGGACGATGCCGTCGGACTCGGCCTCGGCGAAGCCGCGCAGTGCGGCGTTCAGGGTCTGGGAGGAGGTGACGTTGACGGCGGGGAACGCGAAGCCACCCGTCTTTGCGCGGTCGATCATCTCGGAGTAGATCTCTGGGGTTGCAATGGGCATGCTGACTCCTCGTCGAAAGCAGTGGTAGCTACATGGCTATCTACATCCTAGCCACGAGTGCCCCGGAGCCGAATACGTGAAGCCGGGCCCGGGAAATGTTCCCGGGCCCGGCACCAGACGCTTCCTCACTGTGTGCTGGCGCCCCCCATCGGGGTTCGCCGCGGGGCCGTGCGGCTACCCTCCGGCGATGCTCATCGCGAAGCGGACATTCATGCTGCCCACGCCGGTCACGTCGTCATATCCCGGCGCGGTCTCCAGCGACGTGTCGTGGTCCGTGCCGATCAGGTAGCTGTTGCCACTGATCGGGCTGGAAAAGACCATGGCCCGCGGGGTTGACTGGGGAGCCACGTCCCGCACTCCGGAGCTGCCGGTCTTCGCCGCCGCGTAGATGGCCGGGTTGGCGAAGCCAACGGTCCTGCCGGTGGCGGCCTGCGCGATTGCCATCTGCGCCGCCGTCAGCGGGCAGGCCAGCGAGGTTCCGCCGTATCCCGTCGTTTCATAGGCGCCGGTCTTCAGGACGTGGTCGTTGGTGATGGGGCTGAGGCCCACCTGGTAGCCGGTATAGGGATCGGCCAGCGAGGCGACATCCGGTGAGACCCGGTAGCCGTTGGCCAGGCCGGCCGGGACCGTGTCCTGCTGGTAGCCGGGCTGGGCGAACTGCGCACTGGTTCCCCCGCCGGCGCCGAAGCGGAATACTCCCGGCAACCCGCCGGCGTAGCCGAGGGTGCCGTCGGCGTTCGGGACGATCCTGTTCCGCGTGGTTCCCCAGCCCGTTTCGAACAGGTAGCCGTTGTCCTTTTCGACCGCCAGGCTGGTCCCGCCGACCGCCGTGACGAACGGGGAGCTGGCCGGGAAGTCCGGTGAAGCGTAGCCCAGGCTCGCCTTCTCGTCGCCGTTGTCGCCGCTGGAGAAGTAGAGCCCGATTCCCTCCCCGGCTGCCTGGAGGTGGATGTTCTGCATGCCCAGCAGCGCGTTTTGCGAGACCGCCTCCCCGACGTAGCCGTAGCTGTTGCTGACGATGGTGCTGAGCTTCTGGTCCAGGATGGTGGACATCGCCACGTCGATTCCGGCGCCGCAGTTGTTGCCGCCGACGTAGAGGATGTTAGCGGCCGGGGCGAGTCCGTGGACGGCCTCGACGTCGAGGGTCTGTTCGCCCTGCCAGCCGCTGGGCTGTCCGCACAGGGCCTGGTCCATGAACATACGGGAGTCCGGCACGATTTGCCGGTACTGCCCGGCCTTGAAGGCCGGGAGCCCGTTCTTCTGCGAGTACGTGTTCGCGTCCGATTCGATGCTTGGCGAAGCGTAGGCGTCGATGATCGCCACCGTCTGGCCCGCGCCGGCGTCGGACGGGGACGTTACCCCGTAAGCGCCCTGCAGCTGGGCCGGCGTGTAGCCGCAGATGGCGGTGCCGAACCTCGTGGAGCCGTACGCTGCCGGAACCGTGACTTTGTTCTGCTCCCAGTAGTTCGAGCACGGCGCGTCAACCGGCGGCGCGCCGACCGGTTTGCCGGAGGCCTGGGCCTGGTCCGACGCCCCGGGCGTTGCCAGCGAGGGGCGGGTCAGCAGCCGGCCCTGGTCGATGGAGATCCCCAGGACCTTGGCCGAGAGCGCCGCGGGCAGGGAGGGCGCGGTGGACGGGCCGATCAGGCTCTGGCCCTGGAAGGTGTAGGTCTGCTCGGTGGTGCTGAAGGCCGCATTGATCTGGGCAACCGTGCCACGGAAAACCACGTAGAGACCACTCGCGGGGACCGAAGTGACCACCATGCCCTGGCCCTTCAGGTAGTCAACGAGCGCCGCGACGTCGGCTTTGGCCGGCCCGTATTTGGCGATCCAGTCCGGAGCCGAAAGGTACTGCTGGTACTGCGGGTTCCCCGGCGTGGACACGGCCGTCGCGAACGCCTTGGCCGCTCCGGCGTCGGGCAGGTTCAGGTAGATCTCGCCCTCGACCGTGGTGTTGCTCAGCGGGGTGCCGGTCTTGGTGCGGGAACCGGCCCAGGGCGGCACTGACCCCGGGGAGTTATTCGACGGCGGGGGCGTCGGCGGGGCGGCCACGGCCGCCGTGGCGGTCAGGCCGATGGCAAAGGCAAGGGATGTACCAAGCGCCAGGAACCGGGTGGCGCGCCGGGATTGCGAAGTAGAGACCGTCTTCATGAGATGTCTTCCCCTAGGCGGGCGCCCTTTGCGCCCACACACGCCAGAGCCTAAACGGCAAAACCCGTTCTGACTATAGGTGCCTCAGGAAACTATCTGGCCGAACACGTGCCGGCGGATCCAGGCGTGCATCGCGATGGCGGCAGCGGAGGCGGCGTTGATGGAGCGGGTGGATCCAAACTGCTCGATCGAGAGGGTCGCCACCGCGGCCTCGTGCACTTCCGGCGTCAGGCCCGGGCCCTCCTGGCCGAACACCAGGACGCAGTCCCGGGGAAGCTCGTAAGTTTCGAGCGGGACGGAGTCGGGGAAGATGTCGATCCCGATCACGGCCAGCCCCTCGTCCTGCGCCCAGGCGACGAAATCCTCCACGGTGGGGTGGTGACGGACGTGCTGGTAGCGGTCGGTGACCATGGCACCGCGGCGGTTCCACCGGCGTCGTCCGATGATGTGGACTTCCTTGGCCAGGAACGCGTTGGCGGTGCGGACCACGGTGCCGATGTTCATGTCGTGCTGCCAGTTTTCAATGGCGATGTGGAAGTTGTGCCGGCGGGAATCGAGCTCGGCAACGATCGCCTCGTGCTTCCAGTACCGGTATTTATCCACCACGTTGCGGCGGTCCCCGTCGGCGAGCAGGTCCGGGTCCCAGTGCTCGCCCTCCGGCCACTGCCCCTGCCAGGGTCCGACGCCGACCTCCGCTTTGGGCTCCTGATCGCCGTCCGGAGCGGCCTCGGTACCGGCGGGGGCTTCGCTGGGGGTCTCGGGTTCAGTCACCACTCAACATTAGACTGGGACCGGAAGCGGCACACTATCGGCGGAGGGCACCATGGCGGACCAGTACGAAGACCACGGGACAGACCAGCGTTCGGACGCCGACGACGTGCGGTCCACGTCTTCGGTGTACCGCAGCGGCCAGGAGATCGAGTGCTGGCTGACCGATATGGACGGCGTCCTGGTCCACGAGAACCAGCCGATCCCCGGCGCCTCCGAGCTCATCCAGCGCTGGGTGGACACCTCCAAGCGCTTCCTGGTCCTGACCAACAACTCGATCTTCACGCCCCGGGACCTCGCCGCACGGCTGAAGAGTTCCGGCCTGGAAATCCCGGAAGAGAACATCTGGACGTCAGCCCTGGCGACGGCCCAGTTCCTCAAGGATCAGGTGCGCGGCTCCGAATCCGGTAACCGCGCCTACACGATCGGCGAGGCAGGGCTTACGACGGCGCTGCATGAAGCCGGCTTTATCCTCACCGACCAGGACCCGGACTTCGTGGTGCTGGGCGAGACCCGGACCTATTCCTTCGAGGCCATCACCACCGCGATCCGGCTGATCCTGGGCGGCGCCCGCTTCATCGCCACAAACCCGGACGCCACCGGCCCGTCCAAGGACGGCCCCATGCCGGCGACCGGGGCGATCGCGGCGCTCATCACCAAGGCCACCGGGCGTGAACCCTACATTGTCGGCAAGCCCAACCCGATGATGTTCCGCTCGGCCATGAACCAGATCGACGCGCACTCCGAGACCACGGCCATGATCGGCGACCGGATGGACACGGACATCATTGCCGGTATGGAAGCCGGGCTGCACACCGTCCTGGTGCTCAGCGGCATCACGCACCGGGACGACATCGCGTCCTACCCGTTCCGGCCCAACCAGGTCCTTAACTCCGTCGCGGACCTGAAGAACCAGATCTAGAGCAGCCGGCGCCGGCGGGCCGCCAACCGGAGGCGGCCGGCGCCGCCTCCCGCTAGAACGCGGTCTTCTTGCCGCCGCCCGACGGCAACGGCAGGAACTCGTCCTCGAGTTTGTCGATGAGCGGCCGGTAGACAGCCGGGCTCCACTGCGGGCTGGCATGCGCCGGGATGGCCCCGTCCGTGCGCAGGGAATCGGAGACCATGTTGGCCTTGAACCGCAGCATCCACGTGTCGCGGGCCGTCTCGTAGCTGACCGTCTGGTCCTTGGGGTTGCCGATGAACGCCATCTTCGCGTCACCCAGTTTGCCGACGAAGCGGTTCAGGTCGAAGTGGTAGATATACGCGGATTCGGTCTGGATCAGCACGCTGGACGGAGCGATCGGTGAAAGCTGCTCCAGGGTCTGGTCAAGGATCTGGCCCCAGCTGCGTTCGTGTTTGTTCAGCACCCGCTCCCCGAGTTCGTAGCTGCCGCGCAGCACGGTGGGGAACCGGAAACCGCTCTCGTAGAGGAAGACCACGCCCTCGAACCAGCTCTGGTCCAGGACGTCGGACCTGCTGGCGGGGCTCGAGTCGAGCAGGATGAAGGACACCTGGACGCCGTGCAGTTCCAGCAACCGGGCCGCGACCTGCACCGCCACCATCCCGCCGAAGCTGTGGCCGTAGAAGTAGACGGTGTCGAGGTGGCGGGCGCGGATGTGTTCGATGACCGCGATCACGATCTGGTCGATGTCGAGGCCCACGTTGGAGTAGCCGACGGCGGCCAGTTGCCCCCGTTTGTTCAGCGAGCCGCGCAGAGAGTTCAGGATCCACTGGGCTTCTTCCCAGCTGGTCTTGTAGCCCGGGAAGAGGAACCAGCTGGCGTGCGGATAGTACAGCTCGGCCTCGTCGTCCGGGACCATCAGGATCTTGTTGACTCGCCGTTCTGTCTGCACGCGGCGGGTGAACAGCATGTCAGCGGCCAGGACGGACGACGCCCCGGCGCCCAGGAGGAAGTTCCGCCGTGAAAAGCGCTCGAGGTCGGCGGCATGCCGGAGGACGCGGGCCTCGGCCTCGCCGAGTCCCCGCCCGTCGGTCTCTTCCGTCTCACCCGGCACACTCCTACCGTAGCCACTGTTCGGGCGCAGCAAAAACGGCGGGATCAGCCCACAAAACGGTTACTTCGCCGCACAGTACACCGGCCCCGGTGCGGCCGGAACCGATCAAGGGGCGGGGCTGCCGGCTTAGACCGGCTCGGGCTCACGGCCTGCTTCGCGCCGGTTCAGCTCCAAGCCGATGTCGTCATAACGGGCCAGCAGGGCGGCCTGTCCCCCGTTCCAGGGCTCGTCTAGCTTCCCGAAGACGCAGTCGCTCGCGGCGAGGAGTTCGTCACTGGTGTAGCGGGTCAGCGGGCCGGTACCGGAGCGGTCAATGGAGGCCAGCATGTCGCCGGAAAGATCCACCGGCTGGAAAACCCTGTTGAAGTCGTCGCCGAAGAGTTGCAGTTCGAGCGATACGCCGGTCCGGACCGGCACGATGGCCGTACCGACGTCGAGCCGGTCGGGGCCGGCATCAATGGCGTGGAGGTCGACGTCGTTCAGATCGATGCGCAGGCCCGCAAGGGCTGACGATTCCACGTACTCGGCGTGGGCGAGGTCAACGCGGATGTGGGAGGTAAAGCCCATGCGCCGGATGCGCTGGATCAGCAGCATCAGGGCCGGGCGGGATTTCTGGTTGAGGCTGCCGCGGACATCAATCCGGATGACGTCTGAGTCGACGTCGAGCTTGACTTGGGCGTTAAGAGACTGGTCCATAGGTACTCCAAATAAAGTGTCTATGGCCGACGGCTCAACCGTCCTCAGACTAACTGCAGGCCGGAGCGGGCACAAGTCCCGGCTAGCCGGCTGCTTGTTTCCCGGGTTCCTGGAAATGGGTCCGTGTGGCCACGCCGCCCACTGATTCCACCAGTGAGGTGGCGATGTCGCGAAGCTTGACGTTGCCGTGGCTCGATGCGTCGGTGAGGATACGGACAGCGGTCTCCTGGTCGCAGCGGTTCTGCGCCATAACAATGCCGATGGCCATGTCGATCACAGTCCGCGATTCGAGGGTGGCCCGCAAGTTGGTGGCACTGTCCGTGTGCAGGGAGAACCGGACGGCCATCCGCAGCGCCTGGGAGATCTGCCGGGTGTAGTCACGGGCGCGCTCGGCGACGTTGCCGTCGAATTTGCGCGGCACATCCGAGTACAGGTTCAGGGCGGCCTGGGCTTCGCCCTGCAGGTGGAAAGGCACCGAAAGGACCGAGCGGAGCCCGTGCGAGGCCACGGCGGTGGCGTAGTCCGGTCCCCAGCGGTCTTCCTCGAAAAGGTCAGGAACGTAAACTTCCCGTTCCTCCTGCGCGGCGGTCAGGCACGGGCCCTGCGCGAGCCGGTACTGGATTTCGTCTACCTCCCGGGCGGACTCGCTGCTCCAGCCGATGGTTGCCGCTTTGCGGTCGCGCAGCAACGTGATGCCGCAGAGCGCGTCATCGCCTTCGCCGGCCACCTGGTGCGCCGAGAACCGTGCGAGATCGTTGAGGAACTCCTCGAAGTCCGTGCTGTCGAGGATAAGGTTCTGGACCTGGTCCGCGGTGCTGACGGAGAGGGGGCCCGGGTATTCCTGGGGCGGAAGCATAGAGCAGTTCTCCAGCTGAGGGTACAGATGTACCGAGTGAGGTTTTGAAGAAATGATAAGTCACCGCGGAAATACCGTCCACATATGTACGCGGAAGGCGAACTGCTAGTTCAGGCCCAACTCATCCTTGCCGAACGCGAAGAGGTAGGGGACGCCGGCTTCGGTTTCGATTTTCTCCTTGGCACCGGTGTCGCGGTCCACAATCACTGCGACGGCGACGACGTTGCCGCCCGCCTTGCGGACGCCCTCGACGGCGGTCAGCGCGGAGCCGCCCGTGGTGGACGTGTCTTCCAGGACCAGGACGTTGCGCCCCTCGACCGAGGGACCCTCCACCTGGCGGCCCATGCCGTACGACTTCTGGGCCTTGCGGACCACGAAGGCGTCCACGGTGCGGCCGGCGTCGACGGCGGCGTGCATCACGGCGGTGCCCACGGGGTCCGCCCCCATGGTGAGTCCGCCGGCGCACTCGAAGTCGATGCCGGCTTCGGCCATCAGGGACAGCATGACCTGGCCCACCAGCTTGGAGGCCTCGTGGTGCAGGGTGATGCGCCGCAGGTCGATGTAGTAATCGGCCTCGGCGCCGCTGGAGAGGGTGACCTTGCCGCGGACGACGGCCAGCTCCTTGATCAGTTCCAGGAGGCGGGCGCGGGCGGCAGCGGCGTCGGCCGCGAAGTCACTGGTGGTCATGGGGAACAGTTTAGTAGGAGGCCGGGGGCGGATTCCCAGCCGGAACCCTCTATGTCGCCGGGCTCCGGTCAGGAGGCCGACCGGCTTCCCGTCCGCCCCCGGCGGAAGCGGCCGACGGCGGGGGCGTGCGTCGCCAGGGCCGGGCCCGGCGCGTCCGGGCCCGGGCGTTGGGTCGGGTACGGCCCCGGTTCCGTGGGCGCTTCCCGTACGCCCTGCAGACCCGGGGTACCCGTGGCGACCGGGCGTTGCGGTGCGCGCCGGGCGAACGCCGGCGCGTGTTCGGGCCGTGGCCCGAACGCGATGAACCGGGGAATGATGGTGCGGACCGCCGGCACGTGCCGGGCGACGAACAGCGCCGCCGCCGGGACCGTGGACCGTTTCCCGGTAATGATCGGGCCGAAGACGGCGCGGTGCAGCAGGCGCTGGACGCCCTGCACGACGACGGTGGGCAGCCGCCGCCTCTGCTCCACTTTCTTCAGCTCCCCGGCAGTCACCCTGCCGCGGAGGAGGGCCGGGGCCAGGATGTCCGCCGCCGCCACGGCATCCTGGATGGCGAGGTTGATGCCCACCCCGCCGGCCGGGGACATGGCGTGGGCGGCATCGCCGATGCAAAGCAGCCCGTTGATGTGCCACGATTGCAGCCGGTCGAGACGGACGTCCAGCCAGTGCAGGTCGTCAAGGGACGCAATGGTGTCTAGCCGGCCGGCGAGGTCCGGACGCAGCCTGGCGATCCGGCGTCGGAAGCCCTCGACACCCTCGGCGCGGATCCGGGCATCCGCGGCCTTCGGCGCGAGGTAGCCCAGCTGGTAGTAATCGTTGCGGGTCAGCGCCACCAGCGCCTCACCCGGCCCGAACGCCGGGACCAGGCCGGCCACCACGCCTTCTTCGGCGGGATAGCGCGGAAGCCGGAACCACCAGGTATCAAACGGCACCGGGAACTGTTTGGTGGCCAGGCCGGCGGCGTCACGCAGCACAGAATGCCGGCCGTCCGTGGCAACCACCAGGTCGGCCCGGAGTTCGTCCTGCGTGCCGTCGGGCCCGCGGAACCGGACGCCGCGGACCCGGCCACCGTCACGGATCAGGCCCGTGGCCGTGTGGCTCATGAGCAGGGTGAACCCGGGTTCCTCTGCGGCCGCCGCGGCAAGGAAGTTCAGGAAATCCCACTGCGGCATCATGGCCACATAGTTGTACGGCGCCCGCAGGGACCCGAAGTCGCCCATCGTTACCGGCCGCCCGCCGGCGACGGGGAACACCACACTGTTCAGCCGGCTCTGCGGCAGCCGCCGGAACTCCTCGCCCAGGCCAAGTTCGTCGATCAGCCTGATGGTTGACGGGTGCACTGTGTCGCCGCGGAAGTCGCGCAGGAAATCCGCGTGCTTCTCCAGGACGGTTACCTGCACGCCGGCCCGGGCCAGGAGCAGGCCCAGCATCATTCCGGCCGGGCCGCCGCCGGCCACCACGCATCCCGTCGTCTCCATGCCCATACGGTACGCCTGCCGCGGTGCCCGCGGGAGGGGTACGGGCCTGCAACAGTTGAGCGTTGTTGACACCGCTGGCTAGGCTGAGGTTCATGCGCGAACTCCAGGCGAAAATCATCGAGGAAATGGGCGTCCAGCCCCGGATCGACCCCGCCGGGGAGGTGCGCAAACGCGTGGCCTTCCTCAAGGAGTACCTCAAGGCGAGCCACACCAAGGGCTTTGTCCTGGGCATCTCCGGCGGCCTCGATTCCTCACTGGCTGGCCGGCTTGCCCAGCTGGCCGTCGAGGAGCTCGATGCCGAGGGCATGGAGGCCAACTTTGTGGCTGTGCGGCTTCCCTACGGCGTGCAGCATGACGAGGATGACGCCCAGGCGGCCCTGGACTTTATCCAGGCCAAAACGGAGTGGACGTTCAACATCTCGGCCGCCGTCGACGGCTTCGAGGACGAATTCGAAAAGACCGTGGGCAACGGGATTTCCGACTTCCACAAGGGCAACACCAAAGCGCGCACCCGCATGATCGCGCAGTACGCCCTGGCCGGGGAACACAACTACCTGGTGATCGGCACCGACCATGGCGCCGAATCCGTCACCGGCTTCTTCACCAAATACGGCGACGGCGGCGCGGATATCCTGCCGCTGTTCGGCCTGAACAAGCGCCAGAACCGGGCCCTCCTGGCCGAACTCGGCGCCCCTGCACGCATCTGGGAAAAAGTCCCGACGGCAGACCTCCTCGACGGCCAGCCCGGCCGGACCGACGAGGACGAACTTAGCCTGAGCTATGACACCATCGACGACTACCTCGAGGGCCGCGAGATCCCGGACGCCGCGGCGGAGCTGATCGAGCAGAAGTACCTGCGGACCCGGCACAAGCGCACCGTCCCGGTCACGATCTTCGACACGTGGTGGAAGCAGTAGGCAGTCCGCAGGCATCCCGCCCGGTCAGTGCCGGATGCCGTCACTGACCGGTTGCTGCCGTCAGTCACGGACCTCCACGGTGCCCACCATGCCCATAAAGTCGTGCAGGCCGCAGATGTAGTCGAACTCCCCGGCTTTGGTGAAGGTCACGGTGAACTTACTGTGCGGCGGCAGGATCCCGGAGTTCAGGTCACCGCCGCCGAACCTGGCGGGGTTGCCCCGCGGGACGGCCACGTTCGCGGGTTCCTTGCCGAACGTCACGGTATGCGGGGCGCCCATGCCGTTGTTCACGAACGTCACCTTCTCACCCACCCGGATTTCGATCCGGGGCTGGATGAAGCGCATCACCATGGACGTGCCATTGTCCGTCCCGGCGATCACAGTGTGCTTGCCCGCCTGGTCCCGCGCGGCGTCCCAGGCCTCGCGTCCGTCCCGCAGGATGGCCCGGGCCTGTTTGTCCGCCTGGTGGTCATATGCCGACTGGTCGAACGGATAGTCGGTACCGGCTGCCCGGACATGCACGGTCCCCTTCATGGCCATCCCGTGGACCAGGCAGTAATAGGTGAAATTGCCTTTGCGCGGGAAGCCGAGGCTGTATTCCGTGACCGCCTTGAAACCGCTGTCTGAGACGTTGGACATCACACCCGAGTTGTAATACGAGTGCCCGTCATAGGACTTCCCGCCGCGCTGATAGATATTCTGCGGCAGCGAGGGGTTGAACGGTTGGGTCGAGCGCAGGGACTGGCCCTTCGCAAGGAAGGTCACGGTGTGGATCTCTGCGGAGTTGGCCTCCCAGGTGACCGTGTCGCCGGCGTTGATGTAGATGTTTGAGGGCAGGAAAGCCATGCCCTGAATGGCCTGGTTTGAGGATTCGGACCCGACTTGGACCGTCCACGTCTCGGGGGAATCGTCGTCGCCGGCCACGGCGGCGCCGCTGACTGCCAGCGGCAGCACGAGGGCGGCCGTGAAAGCGATAAGGAGGCGCACCAGCCGCGGCATGCCGCGCAGTTCTGGGCGCAATTTTGCTGGGAGAGCCATGGGACTCATTCCTTGGTAGCTGGGAGCTTGCGGCCGGGGATCCGGCCCTTTGGGCGCTTCGGCGCGGCCTACTGCGGCGCCGGTTCGCTCCGGCGTGGACTGCGTCCGCCGCGCTCTTCTCCTGCTCCCGGTCCCCAGCACCACGGCGGGGAAGTAGTTTTTTGGGTCAGACACGCCACCCGGACAGGGGTAATGGGTGAGGTCTTTGTGTGCAGCTACGGCTGCATTTTCCATCGTGCTCCGCAGCCGCCCGTTTGTCGAGACGGCCGTAAACGACGACGTGTCGAGGCGCCGAGGCCCGGCGTTGACGCGGGTGGTTCGCGCCGCTCAGGAGCCCTGCAATTGCACCGAAATCCGGTGCGCCTCCTCCATCAGCAGCCGGCCCAGATGCGCGCGCCGGTCCGCACGGAACCGCGGTTCAATGCCGGTCAGGGACAGGGCCCATGCCGGACGTCCGCGCTGGTCAAACACGGCAGCACCCATCCCCCAGCTGCCCTCCAGCACCAGGCCCGGGTTCACCGAGTAACCCGCCTGCCGCGTTGATTCCAGGTTGGCCCGGACCAGTGCCGGGCTGTGGGCAGCGGCAAACCTCCCGGCGTGGGCGGCCCAGCCTGCCAGCAACTCCTCCTGCTCCTCCGGCGGCAGGAACGCCATGATGGCGGTCCCGGCGGAGGCCACGCCCAGCGGAAAGCGCACGCCCTCGTGCAGTACGAAGGAGCGCACCGGAAAACTGCCTTCTTCCCGGAGGAGGCACACGGTCTCGGCGCCGCGGCGGATGGAGAAGAACGCGCTCTCGCCCGTTTCCTCCGCCAGCCGGCGCAGGCTGGGGCGGGCAATGTCCTCGAGCGGGAACCGGGCCGAGGCCACCGAGCCCATCAGCAGGATTTCCGGGCCAAGGACCCAGTTGCCGCTGTGCTGGTCCTGGTCCAGCAGGCCCTCGGCGGCGAGCGAGGTCAGCAGCCGGTGGGCGGTGGGCCGGGTGAGCCCCGATTCGCGGACCAGCTCTACCAATGGAGCGCCCTCCGGTTTCCGGCCGACGATCCTCAACAGCGCCGCGGCCCGGCTTACCACCTGGGCGCCCTGCACGGGGGCGGAGTTCATTTTGGCCTTCCAGTTCGGCGACACCGGCTAATCATCCATATTGTGGACACTGCCCAGCGTAGCGTCCACACTGTAGAAATGCAGCAAAAATGCACCAATTGCCCGGGTTTCTCGGCGTTGACAGTGCTCCACGCCACACCATAGGCTCCTTCTTCAGACGAACAGTCCACAAAGTGGATTAGGGCAGCGCACCCCGCCGCCCACCCGGAGCTCAATGAGGAGATGGCTATGTCAAAGGTGAAATCCAGCCCGGCGGCCGCGCTGCAGGACGTGCTGCGGGACGGCATGACCCTGGCGGTCGGTGGATTCGGCCTCAGCGGGATCCCCGCTGACCTGATCGAGGCCGTCCGCGATTCGGGCGTCAAGGACCTCACCGTCGTCTCCAACAACATGGGCGTGGACGGAAAGGGCCTCGGCGTGCTCATAGAGGCCGGCCAGGTCCGGAAGGTGATCGCCTCCTACGTCGGGGAGAACAAGCTCTTCGCCGAGCAATACCTCGCCGGCAAGCTGGAGGTGGAGTTTACGCCGCAGGGTACCCTCGCCGAGCGGCTCCGTGCCGGCGGCGCCGGCATCCCGGCGTTCTACACCAAAACCGGCGTCGGCACCCTCGTCGCCGAAGGCAAACCGCTCGCAGAGTTCGACGGCGAGACGTACGTCCAGGAACGCGCCATCAAGGCGGACGTCGCCCTGGTCCACGCCCACACGGCCGACACCGACGGCAACCTCATTTACCGCTACACCGCACAGAACTTCAACCCGGTGGTGGCCACCGCCGGAACCGTCACCGTCACTGAAGCCGAGGTGATCGTCGAGCCCGGCCAGCTGGACCCGAACCACATCGTCACCCCCGGCGTGTTCATCCAGCGGCTGGTGCAGGCCAGCGGCCGGGTCAAAGACATCGAACAGCGCACCGTCCGGCCCCGCGCCGAGGCAGCGGCCGTCTAGCCCTGCCAGGCGCCACCAACCACCACTTTTCAGGAGAATCACCATGGCTTGGAACCGGAACGAAATGGCTGCCATCGCGGCCGAAGAACTCAACGACGGCGACTACGTCAACCTCGGCATCGGCATCCCCACGCTCGTAGCCAACAACCTGCGCGAAGGCGTGCGGGTGGTGCTGCAGAGCGAGAACGGCCTGCTCGGCATGGGCCCGTTCCCTTACGAGGGCGATGAGGATGCCGACCTGATCAACGCCGGCAAGCAGACCGTCACGGTCCTGCCCGGCGGCAGCATCTTCGACTCAGCCACCTCCTTCGGCATGATCCGCGGCGGCCACGTCAAGGTCGCCATCCTGGGCGCCATGCAGGTCTCCGGCGCCGGGGACCTCGCCAACTGGACCATCCCCGGCAAGATGGTCAAGGGCATGGGCGGCGCGATGGACCTCGTCGCCGGCACCCCGCGTGTTGTAGTCCTCACCGAACACAACGCCAAGGACGGCACCGCCAAGATCGTCAAGGAATGCACCCTGCCGCTGACCGGCCTGAGCTGCGTGGACCGCATCATCAGTGACCTGGCCGTCTTTGACCTCGATAAGGCCGACGGCAGCCGCCGGCTCGTGCTGACCCGGCTCGCCCCCGGCGTCACCGTGGAGGAGATCCGCGAAAAGACCGAGGCGGAGTTCGACGTCGATCCTTCCCTGGAAGACACCGCGGACGCGCTGGAAGGCGCCCGGGCATGAGCCTCAAGGACCAGTTCGGCAAGGACGTCCTGCTCACCGGCTGGGGCCACAGCCGGTTCGGCAAGCTCACCGAGGAGACCCTCGAGTCCCTGATTGTGCAGGTCTCCACCGAGGCGATCGCCAACGCGGGGATCGAACCCGGCCAAATCGACGAAATCTACCTGGGCCAGTTCAACTCCGGCATGATGCCGCTGGCGTTCCCGTCCTCGCTGGCGCTGCAGGTCTCCGAGCAGGTGGCGAATGTGCCTTCCACGCGGGTGGAGAACGCCTGCGCCTCCGGTTCGGCCGCGTTCCAACAGGGCACCAAGTCGCTGCTGGCCGGCACCGCGAAGACCGTCCTGGTGATCGGTGCGGAGAAGATGACGCAGGCCGGGGCCGACGTCGTGGGCGCGGCCTTGCTGGGCGCGGACTACGACATGGCCGGTAAGCCCTCCACCACGGGCTTCACCGGCCTGTTCGCGGAGGTCGCCAAGCACTACGAGAAGCGCTACGGCGCCGGGACGGGGAACCTGTCCGACGTGCTCGGCTCGATCGCCGCGAAGAACCACCGCAACGGCGTTGACAACCCCTATGCCCAGCTCCGCAAGGACCTCGGCGAGGAGTTCTGCCGGACGGTGTCGGACAAGAACCCGATGGTCGCGGATCCGCTGCGCCGCACCGACTGCTCCCCCGTCTCCGACGGCGCCGCCGCCGTCGTGCTCTCCGTCGCCCCCACCGGCGGGGCCACCGCCCCGGTCCGTTTGGCCGGCTTCGGCCAGGCCAACGACTTCTTCCCCGCCGACCGCCGGGACCCGACGGCGTTCGCCGCGACGCGCGCCTCCTGGGAGCGCGCACTGGGGATGGCCGGCGTCGGACTGGAGGACCTGGACTTCGCCGAGGTGCACGACTGCTTCACCATTGCCGAACTGCTGATGTACGAGGCCATGGGCCTGACCGAACCGGGCCATGGTGCCCGCGCCATCGAGGAAGGCTGGGTCTTCAAGGACGGGAAGCTCCCCGTCAACGTTTCCGGCGGACTGAAGGCCAAGGGCCACCCGGTGGGCGCCACCGGCGTATCGCAGCACGTCATCGCCGCAATGCAGCTGACAGGCACGGCCGGGGACATGCAGCTGGCCGCACCGCGCCGCGCCGCCGTGCAGAACATGGGCGGCGTGGGCATCGCCAACTACGTCAGCGTGCTCGAGGCCGTGTAGGACACCACCCGGGGACACGGCGGGGCGGGCACGGATAGACTCGATTCCACCCCATTCACCACCACAAGGCGAGGAAACCCATGCGCGCCACCATCATCCACGGTCCCGGCGATATCCGGGTCGAAGACCGCGAATACCCCACCGTCCAGCAGCCCACCGACGCCGTCGTCAAGGTCACCGCCGCCTGCGTCTGCGGCTCCGACCTCTGGCCCTACCGCGGCGTGAAGCCCACCCACAAGCCGTCCGCGATCGGCCACGAGTTCATCGGCCTCGTGGAGAGCATCGGCGATGACGTCACCGGCCTGGCCGTGGGCGACCTCGTCATCGCCCCGTTTGTGGTCAGCTGCGGCAAGTGCCCGCAGTGCCTCGACGGTGTCACCGTCGCCTGCGACCACCTCGCCGGCTGGGGCGGCACCGACGACGCCGGCCTGGCGATCGACGGCGGCCAGGGCCAGGCGGTCCGGGTACCGCTGGCCGACGCCACCCTCGTCAAGGTGCCGGGCATCACCGAGCCCGACGACGCGCTGCGCGCCAGCCTGCTGACCCTCTCCGATGTGATGGCCACCGGCCACCACGCCGCCCTCGCCGCGAAGGCCGGCCCCGGCCGGACCGTTGTGGTGGTCGGCGACGGCGCCGTGGGCCTGTGCGGGGTCCTCGCCGCCAAGCGTCTGGGCGCCGAGCGGATCATCGCGATGTCCCGGCACGCCGACCGGCAGGCCATCGCCAAGGAATTCGGCGCCACCGACATCGTGGCCGAGCGCGGCGACGAGGGCGTGGCCAAGGTCCGCGAACTGCTCGGCGGGGTCCTGGCGGACTCGGTCCTCGAATGCGTGGGCACCAAGGAATCGATGGAGCAGGCGCTGCACAGCGTCCGCCCGGGCGGTGCCATGGGCTTTGTGGGTGTGCCCACCGGCGGCGCCGAGATCCCGGTGCGCTACCTCTTCGACACCAACATTTCAATCGGCGGCGGCATGGCCCCGGCCCGCACCTACATCCCGGAACTGCTCGCCGATGTCCTGAACGGCAGCATCAACCCGGGCCGGGTCTTCGACGTCGTAATGCCGCTGGAGGAGGCCCCGGAGGCCTACCGGGCGATGGACGAACGGCGGGCCATCAAGGTCCTGCTGGCCCCGTAGCCGGGAGCGGGGCGGCACTCTTGCACTGCCGCGGCCGCGGGTCTAGCGTGAAGCGCATCAGCACCCGCAGCCGTCAAGGAGCCGTTATGGCCAGGTTTGTGCAGATTATCGAGTTCACGTCGTCCCGCATCGAGGAGATCGAGGCGCTCGGCCGGCCTTCCCGGACCGGCGGCGACATTGCCCCGTCCTTCCGCCGGATCCTGAACACCGCGGACCGCGACCGGCCGGGCACCTACCTCACCATCGTCGAATTCGATTCCTACGAATCCGCGATGGAGAATTCCGGCCGGCCGGAGACCTCCGAGTTCGCGGCGCAGATGGCCGCCCTATGCGACTCCCCGCCGGTGTTCCGGAACCTGGATGTCCAATGGGAGGACACCGGCGACGCTGCGGCCCCATAGGCGCGTTGTATGTGTCCCGAACCTGGTGGCGTCGGGCCGGCGGGCGCGGGCCCGGAAGAGGGCGGGGTGGTCCTGGATCTCCGCCGCGCGGCGACCGCTTCCCTGGAGCTGGTGGGCGGCAAGGCCCGGAACCTTGGGGTACTTTCCGCCGCCGGTTTTCCGGTGCCCGACGGCTTCTGCCTGACCACCGATGCCTACGCCCTGGCGGCGCCGCCGGAGCTTGCCTCCCTCGCCGCCCGGCTCGATGACGCGGCCGGCGGCGAGGGGCCCGGCGGCCCCTTCGGACCCGGCGGACCCGCCGTCCGCGACGGGCTGGCGGCCCGTGCCCGGGAGCTGATTATGGCCTCCGACGTGCCGCCCGGGATCAGCGCCGCGGTGCTGACGGCCTACACGGCCCTCGGCGCCTGGGCGCCAGTGGCTGTCCGGTCCTCGGCCACTGCGGAGGACCTGCCTTTCGCCAGCTTCGCCGGCCAGCAGGACTCCTTTCTGAACGTCCGGGGGCCCGACGCAGTAATCGATGCCGTCCGGCGCTGCTGGGCCTCCTTGTGGAGCGACCGTGCGGTGGCCTACCGGTCCGCCAACGGGATCAGCCACCGCGGGGTGCGTCTCGCCGTCGTCGTGCAGGTGATGGTCGACGCCGCCACGGCGGGCGTGATGTTCACGGCGAATCCGCTGACCGGAACCCGTACCGAAACGGTCATCAACGCCAGCACCGGGACCGGCGAAGGCGTAGTCTCCGGCGCGGTCAACCCGGACCAGTTCACGCTGGCCACCGCGACCGCGCAGGTCCTGCGGCGGGTGGCCGGCACCCCGGGTCCGCAGCAGGCATGGAGCCTGGCCGGGCCCGCCCTCACCGCGCTGACGAGGCTTGGCGATGCTGTCCAACAACTCTTCGGCGCGCCTCAGGATATCGAGTGGGCGTTCGACGCCGCCGGCAACGCGTGGCTGACGCAATCCCGGCCGATCACCACCCTCTATCCCCTGCAAGACCCGCTCTCCGGCGACCCGGCGGCGCTGAACCCCGACCCCGCGGCCGGGCCGCGGATCTACCTCTGCGGAACCCTCCTGCAGGGACTCACCCGGCCGATTACCCCGATCGGACTCGCGGCGCTTGGACTGATGCGGGGAACCGAGGGGCCATGGCGGTACGTGAACCCGGGCCTGCGGATGTATGTGGACCTGACAGCCGTGCTGCAGAACAAGTGGGGCCGCCGGTACCTGGCCCGGATCCTCCCGCTGGCGGACGGCCGCTCCGCGGCGGTCCTTCCCGCGGTGCTTGCCGATCCGCGCTTCGCGGCCACCAAACCCCGCCGGCCGCGGCCACGCCGGCGGGCCAGGCCGGCAGGCGGCACCCGGGCCCGCGGATCGTCGCCCGGCGCGGGGATGATCCTCGGCCTAATTCCCGCGCTGGTCGGTGCCGCGCTCCGGCCCGGAGCCGAACTGCGCCGGGTCCAGGCTTACGGCAAGGACCTCGATGCGCAGCTGGTGCTGGCCGAACCCGCAACCGCCCTGCAACGGCTGGACTTCGCCGAGCAGATCACCGGCCGGACCATCGACGGGCTGATCCGCGCCACACTTCCCGGCCCCTCGGTCGGCTACATCATGCTGGCGGTCGCCCGCCGGCTGCTGCGCGGCATCGCCGAACCCCGCGAACTGGAAGCCGTCCTGCGCGGTCTCCCGCACAACGTGACCACCGAGATGGACCTGGAGCTCTGGCAGCTGGCGGTGGAGCTCGGCGCCGACGCGCCGTCGCGGGAGGCGTTCCTGGTCCGGCAGCCCGTAGCCCTGGCCGAGGCCTTCCGCGCCGGTTCACTGCCCGCCGCAGCTCAGGCCGGGGTGCGGAACTTCCTGTCCCGCTATGGCCACCGGGCCGTGGCGGAGATCGACCTCGGTATGCCCCGCTGGTCCGACCAGCCCGACCACATCCTCGGGATGATCTCCAACTACCTGCGCGTCGAGGACCCGGAGCAGGCACCGGACCGGCAGTTCCGCCGGGCCGCCGGGCATGCGGACGACCGGATCCGGGACCTGGTTGCCCGGGCGGCGGCCCACGGAAGGTGGCGCGCACGGGTCCTGGCGCTGTCCCTGCGGCGGGTCCGGGAACTGTCGGGGCTGCGCGAGCTGCCCAAGTTCTACATCGTGAAGGTCCTCGGCGAGATGCACCGGCAGCTCCTGCTGCTCGGCGATTCGCTGGTGCGCGCCGGCGTCGTGGCCGCCGCCGACGACGTGTTCTTCCTCGACTTCGACGAACTGCGCGTGAGCCTGCGCGGCGCCCGTATGCAGGACGTCGTCACCAGGCGCCGCCAGCTGTACGACGTCGAACTGCGCCGTCGCCGGATCCCCCGGGTGCTGCTTTCCGACGGGACGGACGTGGAGGCCGCCACGATGGCCGCGGCCCCCGCGCCTGGCGCCCTGTCCGGGACGCCGGCTTCGGCCGGCACGGCCACCGGGACGGTGCGGGTGATCCTTGACCCTGTGGGCGCCCGGCTGGAGCCCGGCGAGATCCTCGTGGCGCCCTCAACGGACCCGGGCTGGACTCCGCTGTTCCTGACAGCCGGGGCCCTGGTCATGGAGATGGGCGGCGTCATTTCGCACGGCGCCGTCGTCGCCCGGGAATACGGGATTCCCGCCGTGGTGGGCGTGCCGGACGCCACGACCCGGCTGCACACCGGCCAGCGCGTCACCGTGGACGGCGCGGCCGGGACGGTCCTGGAGCTCCCGGACTGAGCTCCGGCCGAAGGCAGCACGAGCCACGGTTTTCCTGCCGCCCGGTCAGGCCTCCGGGATGACCATCGCGAACCGCTCGGCACGGGCCACGTCCGGGTCCGGTCCGTTCCGCACCCCGGTGTCGAGCGCGTCGATCTCCGCGAGCTCCGCGGCACTTAGCTCAAAGTCGAAGACGTCGAAGTTCTCGGCGATGCGTGCCGGGTTCGTGGACTTGGGGATGGCCGACCGGCCGTGCTGCAGGTGCCCGCGCAGCATGACCTGGGCCGGGCTTTTGCTGTGCCTGTCGGCGATGGTGGCGATCGCCGGGTCTTCCATAACGTTCCTGCGGTCCTCACCCCAGCCGGGGTAGAAGGTGATCCCGCCGATGGGCGACCACGCCTGGGTCAGGATGCCATTGGCGGCGTCCGCAGCCTGGACATCGGGCTGGGTGAAGTAGGGATGCAGTTCAACCTGGTTGACGGCGGGTACAACGTCGGTCGCGGCCAGGAGCTCTTCGAGGTGGTGCGGCATGAAGTTGCTGACCTCGATCGCGCGTACCCGGCCGTCGGCGAGGAGGGTCTACAGTGCCTTGTAGGCGGCGATCGTCCGCTCGAACCTGTCCGGGGCGGGCTGGTGCAGGATCAGCAGGTCAAGGTAGTCCACGCCGAGTTTGCCGGCGGCTTTCTGCCAGGCGTGCAGCGCCTGGTCGTAGCCGTAGTCACTGACCCAGACCTTGGTTTCAATAAACACCTCCGAACGCTTGAGGCCGGACCGGCGGATGCCCGCACCGACTTCGCGTTCGTTCCCGTAGGCCGCGGCGGTGTCGATGTGCCGGTAGCCGGCCGCGAGCGCGGCCTCGACGGCCGCGGTGGTTTCCTCCGGCGGGCTCTGGAAGACGCCCAGGCCGAGGGCAGGCATGGTGACGCCGTTGTTGAGGGTAAGTTCCATAGTCATGCCTTCCACGGTATTCGGGTGCAGGAGTTTGCGGGAGGGAACGTCAGTACCCCTCTTGCCCCTGCCCCGGCGGCGCCCCGCGGCGTAGCGTTGGGGCCATGACACACAGCGACGACGTGCGGAAGTTCCTGACCTCCCGCCGGGCCCGGATCACGCCGGAAGAAGCCGGCCTGCCCCTCTACGGGGGGAACCGGCGTGTCACCGGCCTGCGCCGGGAGGAAGTCGCGATGCTCGCCGGCGTGAGCGTTGACTACTACATCCGGCTGGAGCGCGGAAACCTCTCCGGCGCCTCGGACAGTGTCCTGGAAGCCCTCACCCGCGCGCTCCATCTCGACGACGCCGAAACGGCGCACCTATTCGACCTCGCACGGGCGGCCGCCGCCCCGCCCAGGGCGCGGCGCAAGCGCAGCCCGCAGACTGTGCGTCCCAGCGTGCAGCGCGTCCTCGACGCGATCACGGCCGCTCCGGCGTGGGTCCGCAACGACCGGGGCGACGTCCTGGCCGCCAACGAACTCGGCAGCGCGCTGTACCAGGACCTGATGGCCGAGACGGTCATCCCGCCGAACAGCGGCCGCTTCACCTTCCTGAACCCGAAGGCGCGGGAGTTCTTTACCGACTGGGAGCGCGCCGCGGACGACATCGTCGCCATCCTGCGCTCCACGGCAGGCAAGAACCCCTACGACAAGGACCTCACCGACCTGATCGGGGAGCTCTCCACCCGCAGCGAGGAATTCCGCGTCCGCTGGGCCCGGCACGACGTCAAGCACCACCGCACCGGCCGGAAGCGGCTCCACCACCCGGTGGTCGGGGACCTTGACCTCAGCTTCGAGGCGCTCGAGCTTCCCGGCGACCCGGGGCTGCGCATCAACGTCTACACGGCAGAGCCCGGGACGCCCTCCGAAGACGCCCTGAAAGTCCTCGCGAGCTGGGTTGCCACCCAGCGGAACACTGCGCCGGTCCCCCTCCGCGGGATCCAATGACCGCCAGCGCCGGGGGCTATCTTTAGTCCATGGTGTCTACTGGCCGGAGCGTTCCGGGCGCACCTGATCCCGATCCCGGGGTCTTCGGCTCAGGGCTGGTTGATGAGGCCGCCCGGCTTGACGCTGCGCTGCCCGACGGCGATTGGTCCGTTCCGCCGCCGGGCGCCGTCCGCGGCGAATTCCTGGCTCCCAGCGGCGCGCTGGCGACGCTGTCCATGGGCGACCCGGGCAATCCGCCGGTCCTGCTGGTTCCGGGGGCCACGGGCTCCAAGGAAGACTTTGCTTTGATGCTCCCGGAGCTCGCCGCCGCCGGCTACTTTGTGCTCAGCTGCGATATCGCCGGCCAGTACGAGTCGGCCGCCGCCGGCCCCGAGCACCTGCACCCGCCCCGGGCAAACTATGACTACCCGCTGTTCACCGACGACCTGATCGCCCTGCTTGACGCCGGGCACGGCGCCGCGCACGTCGTCGGATATTCCTTCTCCGCAATCGTCGCGCAAGTGGCCTTCACGCAGCGGCCCGAGCTGTTCCGCAGCCTGACCCTGCTCAGTTGCCCGCCGGAAGCGGGAAACAGTTTCCGCGGGATCCAGCGGATCGGCCGCCTCAGCGGCCGGGCGGGGGCCAGGGTGGGCGCGGCGCTGATGATCTGGGGCATCCGCAGCAACGTGGTCCGGGTGGCACCGAACCGGATCCGCTTTGTCCGGTCCCGCTTCCGGCTCACCCGCCGGGCGGCCGTGCGGGACATTTTCCGGCTCATGCAGCACGTCCCGGACCTCAGGCCGGACCTGGCGGCAGCAACACTGCCGAAGCTGGTCGCCGTCGGCGAGCACGATCTCTGGCCGCTGGCGCTGCACCGCCGCTTCGCCCAGGCCATCGGGGCGAAGATTGCCGTTTACCGGGGCGGCCACAGCCCCAGCGAGACCTCGCCGCACCAGATGAGCCGCGACCTGATTGCCCTCTTCGCCGACGCCGGTTAGCCCGGCCCGGCCCGTTTGCGGCGCGGTTCCGGGCTGAAGTCCCGCACTCAGCCTCTTGCACCTCGGCCCCGCGCCCCGTACGTTGGGGACAGCGGACGAATGTCTCCGCAGCCGTTGGCCTCCGTGGCCGCCGGAGATCAGCAGCGTTTCAGAAGGATAAAGGCATGGCTACAGGCACAGTTAAATGGTTCAACGCCGAAAAGGGTTTTGGCTTCATTGCCCCGGATGACGGGTCGGCCGACGTTTTCGCCCACTACTCGGCAATCGCTTCCAGCGGCTACCGCTCGCTGGACGAGAACCAGAAGGTCGAGTTCGACGTCACCCAGGGCCCGAAGGGCCC
>NZ_JBFTHI010000015.1:0-87457 GCF_056394165.1 Arthrobacter sp. 10T416
CCGCTGGTGGGCAGCACGTGGTTGGACCCCGCGCAGTAGTCGCCCAGGCTCACCGGACTGTAGTCACCCACGAAGATGGCGCCGGCGTTGCGGATCCGGGCCGCCACACCGGCGGCGTCGGCGGTCATGATTTCGAGGTGCTCGGCAGCGTAGGCGTCGCAGGCAGCGATCCCCTGCTCCAGGTCCTCAACCAGGACGACGCCGGATTGCGGTCCGGAGAGGGCCTGCCGGACCCTGGCGCTGTGCTTGGTGGCGGCGGCCTGGACCTCGAGCTCGTCCCGGACTGCGGCCGCGAGGGCCTCGGAGTCGGTGAACAGCACGGAGGCGGCCTGCGGATCGTGTTCGGCCTGGCTGATGAGGTCGGCCGCGACCAGCGACGGGCGTGCTGTGGCGTCGGCCAGGATGGCGATCTCGGTGGTGCCCGCCTCGGAGTCGATGCCCACGGCGCCCTTGACCAGCCGTTTGGCCGTGGCCACGAAGATGTTCCCGGGCCCGGTCACGACGTCGACCGGGTCGATGCCGGGCCCGTCCTCCGCTCCCCCGGGAATACCGTAGGCGAAGGCGGCGATGGCCTGGGCGCCGCCGATCGCATAGACCTCGTCGATGCCGAGCAGGCATGCGGCCGCCAGGATGGTGGGGTGCGGCAGCCCGCCAAAGTTCTTCTGTGGCGGCGAGGCCAGGGCGATGGATTCGACGCCGGCTGCCAGCGCCGGGACGACGTTCATGATGACCGAGGACGGGTAGACCGCCAGGCCGCCCGGGACGTAGAGGCCCACGCGGGCCACCGGAACCCAGTTCTGGCTCACCACGGCGCCCTCGCCGAGTTCTACGTCGGTGTCCGCCGGGCGCTGGGCGTCGGCGAAGCGCCGGGCCCGGCGGATGGACTCCTCAAGCGCGGCGCGCACGGCGGGATCAAGCCCGTCCAGGGCTGCCTTCAGCGCCTCCGCCGGGACCCGCGGATGGGACTGTTCCACGCCGTCGAACGCCAGCGCGAGCTCACTGAGCGCCGCGAAGCCCCGCGACCGGACCGCGGTGATGATGTCCTGGACCTTTTGCTCGGCGTCGGCCACGGTGCCGTGCTGCGCCCGCGGAACGGCGGCCCGCAGCCCCGCGAGGGAGAGCCGCTGGCCGCGCACGTCGACGGTGCGGAAGTCTAGGGTGGGGGCTGTGGGCGCGGCGGCGGAAGGGACGGTGCTGTCAGCAGATGGGGTCACTCGTCCATTTTACGCGCCGCTGCGTTGGCCTCCGGACGCTGCTACGCGGCGCAGGGCCGCCCGCGGTTCAGGCGTCCGGTCCCGGTCCGGGCTCGGACTTGGCAAAGACCGTGGAGAAGAAAATCGCGAGGGCGATGGCGGCTGGCCAAATGACCAGCATGGCGTAAGCCCGGAGCGAGAACGCGATGCTGGCGCTGGCCGAGGTGTCCTCGGCCGCGCCCCAGATGCTGCCCGCCAGAACCCCGGTCCCCCACGCCAGCAACGCGCCGGCGGCGCCGGCTGCGACGGCCAGGATCACCGTCGCAGTCCCCAGCCGGGCGGGCCGGTTGCCGGCGAGGAAGACCCCGGACAGGCAGCCTGCCAGCAGGAACAGCCCGGCGAGGACGAGGTCCCGGGGCAACCAGGCGGCGGGGTTGCTTCCCGCCCCCAGCGCCGGGTCCCGGGTGATGAGGTTCAGGCCCGTGGGTGCCAGCAGCCACCACAGCAGCCCGACCGGAACACCGGCCGCAGCGATCACGGCCAGCGCCCGCCACGGAACGCGGTGGAAGTCCGGGCCGGGCACAGCGGAGCCCGGGGCGCCGTCGTGGTGGTCAACGGGAACGTGCACCGCGGGTTGTGTCATGCAACAAACCTTAACAAAGGTTTCCGGGCCGCAGGACATTACACCGGCGCCCGATACGTGACGCCCGGATGACTAAATGGTGAAGGCCGAATACCGCGGGCCGCCCTGCCGGAATACGCTGGCAGTGAGTACCAGTCGCAAGCGCAGGGAGATGAACCACAGTGGCATCAGCCGAAGAAGCCTTTGAAGGAACTTTCAAGGAGATGTTCCGCCGGCACGCGGCGGGCGTCGCCATCATTACGGCGAACCTGGATGGCGTGCCCTACGGTTTCACTGCAACCTCGGTAGCCTCCCTGTCCGCCCGGCCGCCACGCTTCACCTTCAACATGGCCCGCACCTCCAGCTCCTGGCCCGCGGTGGCCAACTCCAGCTATATCGGCGTGCATATGCTGGGGCTGGAGAACCAGGAACTCGCCGACCGCTTCGCAAGGACCCGGAACCGCTTCGAGGGCGACCACTGGGAGCTCGGCCCGCACGGGGTCCCGGTCCTCAAGGACGTGTCCGGCTGGCTGATCGGCAAAATCCAGATGCGGCTGTCCTTTGAGAACAACGCCGTAGTAGTGGTCGAGGTGGTCGACGGCGCCATCGGCGGCGAGGGCGCCCCGCTGCTCTATCACGGGGGCAGCTACAGCCAGCCCGTGCCGCTCGATTACGAGATCTAGCCGGTAGGCGGGCCTAGCTGTCCAGGCAGGTCGGGCCGAGGAGAACCTTCAGGTCCCCGAACAGGGACGGGCTGGGGTTGACGCGCAGGTGCACGGGCAGGCCCATAACCTCCACGCGGGAGTCGCCGTGCAGGTGCAGCCGGACCTCCGACTTGCCGCGGTGGGTCCGCAGCACGTCACCGAGTTCGTTGACCACGGCCTCGGTGGCCTTGTGCGTCGGCATGGTGATGACCAGGGGCCCGTCGAGGCCCTCGCTGAGGTCCGGCACGGAGAGTTCCATGCAGTTGAGGGCGACGGCGCCGTCGTCGCGCCGCTGCAGCCGTCCCTTGACGACCACGATCAGGTCCTCGGCCAGGACGGAGGCGATCGGCCCGTAGACCTGCCCGAAGAACATCACCTCCACGGAACCGCCGAGGTCCTCGATCTCGGCGCGGGCGTAGGCGTTGCCACTGGCCTTGGCGATGCGCCGGCTCAGCGAGGTGATCATGCCCGCGATGGTAATGATGGCGCCGTCGTGCGGTCCGTCCTCGGCGATGATCGAGGTGATCGACTGGTCGGCATGCTGGCTGAGGAGGCCTTCGAGGCCCTGCAGCGGGTGGTCCGAGACGTAGAGGCCGAGCATGTCCCGTTCGAAGGAGAGTTTGTCCTTTTTCTCCCACTCGGGCAGCTCGGGAATCTCGATGCTCAGCGAGGACTCTGATTCGGTGTCGTCGATGCCCGCGAACAGGTCGAACTGCCCGATGGCCTCGTTGCGCTTGAGCGTGATCACCGAGTCGATGGCTTCTTCGTGGATCATGGCCAGGGCCCGGCGGTGGTGGCCCAGGGAGTCGAAAGCGCCGGCCTTGATCAGCGATTCGATGGTGCGCTTGTTGCAGACCACCGCCGGGACCTTCATCAGGTAATCCTTGAAGGAGGTGTACGCCCCTTCGCGTTCGCGCGCGGCCACCATGGCGTCGACGGCGTTGGCACCGACGTTGCGGATGGCACCCATGCCGAAGCGGATGTCGTTCCCGACCGGGGTGAAGTTGAGCGCCGATTCGTTGACGTCCGGCGGCAGCACCGTGATGCCCATCCGGCGGCACTCGTTGAGGTAAATGGCCGATTTGTCCTTGTCGTCCCCCACGGAGGTCAGCAGTGCGGCCATGTACTCCGGGGCGTAGTGCGCCTTCAGGTACGCGGTCCAGTAGGAGATCACACCGTAGGCCGCCGAGTGCGCCTTGTTGAAGGCGTAGTCGGAGAAGGGCAGCAGGATGTCCCACAGCGTCTTCACGGCGGCCATGGAGTAGCCGTTGTCCTGCATGCCCTGGGAGAAGCCGGCGAACTGCTTGTCCAGTTCCGACTTCTTCTTCTTGCCCATGGCGCGGCGCAGGATGTCGGCCTGGCCCAGGCTGTAGCCGGCGAGCTTCTGCGCCACGGCCATCACCTGCTCCTGGTACACGATCAGCCCGTAGGTGCCGCCGAGGATTTCGGCCAGCGGTTCCTTCAGCTCCGGGTGGATCGGGATGACCTCCTGGATGCCGTTCTTGCGCAGCGCATAGTCCGTGTGCGCGTTGGCGCCCATGGGTCCTGGCCGGTAGAGGGCCAGGACGGCGGAGATGTCTTCGAAGTTGTCAGGCTTCATGAGCTTCAGCAGTGACCGCATGGGGCCGCCGTCGAGCTGGAACACGCCCAGGGTGTCGCCTCGGGCCAGCAGCTCATAGGATGCGGCGTCGTCCAGCTCCAGGGATTCGAGGTCCAGCTCGATCCCGCGGTTCATGGTGATGTTTTCGAGGGCGTCGGAAATGATGGTCAGGTTCCGCAGGCCCAGGAAGTCCATCTTGATCAGGCCGAGGCCCTCGGACGTCGGGTAATCGAACTGCGTGATGACCTGGCCGTCCTGGAACCGGCGCATGATCGGGATGACGTCGATGATGGGGTCCGAGGACATGATCACACCGGCGGCGTGGACGCCCCACTGCCGCTTCAGGCCCTCGATGCCGAGCGCGGTCTCGAAGACCTTCGCGGCTTCGGGGTCCGTGGAGATCAGCTGCCGGAAGTCGCCGGCCTCGCCGTAGCGTTTGGCCTCCGGGTTCTGGATGTCCGCCAGGGGGATGTCCTTGGCCATCACGGCGGGCGGCAGCGCCTTGGTCAGCGTCTCGCCCATGCTGAAGGGATAGCCGAGCACACGGGAGGAGTCCTTGAGGGCCTGCTTGGTCTTGATGGTGCCGTAGGTGACGATCATGGCCACACGCTCGTCACCGTACTTGCGTGTCACGTAGTCGATGACCTCGGAACGGCGCCGGTCATCGAAGTCGACGTCGAAGTCAGGCATGGAGACGCGGTCCGGGTTCAGGAACCGCTCGAAGATCAGGCCGTGGTGCAGCGGGTCGAGGTCGGTGATGCGCATCGCGTACGCCACCATGGAGCCGGCACCGGAACCACGGCCGGGGCCCACGCGGATGCCGTTGTTCTTGGCCCAGTTGATGAAGTCGGCCACCACCAGGAAGTAGCCGGGGAAGCCCATGGATGTGATGACTTCCAGCTCATAGTCGGCCTGCTGGCGGACCTTGTCCGGAATGCCCTTCGGGTAGCGGTAGTGGAGTCCCTTGTCCACTTCCTTKACCAGCCATGACGTCTCGTCCTCACCCTCGGGGCAGGGGAAGCGCGGCATGTAGTTGGCGCCGGTGTTGAACGAGACTTCGCAGCGCTCGGCGATCAGCAGTGTGTTGTCGCAGGCGTCGGGGTGGTCGCGGAACAGCTCGCGCATCTCCTGCGGGGACTTCAGGTAGTAGCCGCTGCCGGAGAAGGCGAACCGTGAGCCGCCGTTGTCGTAGGTCGGTTCCAGCAGGGTGGACCCGGACTGGATGGCCAGCAGGGCCTCGTGCGCCTTGGCGTCGTGTTCGTGGGTGTAGTGAAGGTCGTTGGTGGCCACCAGGGGCAGGTTCAGTTCCTTGGCCAGCCGCAGCAGGTCGCCCGTGACGCGGCGCTCAATGTCCAGGCCGTGGTCCATGAGTTCGCAGAAGTAGTTCTCGGCCCCGAAGATGTCGCGGAACTCGGCTGCGGCCTCCACGGCCTCGCGGTACTGCCCCAGCCTGAGCCGTGTCTGGACTTCGCCGGACGGGCAGCCGGTGGTGGCGATCAGGCCCTCGGAGTACGTGTTGAGCAGTTCCCGGTCCAGGCGGGGCCATTTGCCGAACACCGAGTCCAGGGAGGCAATCGAGGAGGCCCGGAAGAGGTTCCGCATGCCGGCGTTGTTGTAGCTCAGCAGGGTCATGTGGGTGTAGGCGCCACCGCCGGAGATGTCGTCCTTGCGCTGGTTCTCTTCGCCCCAGCGCACCCGGGTCTTATCCGTGCGTGCGGTGCCGGGCGTGACGTAAGCCTCGACGCCGATGATCGGCTTGATGCCCTTGTCCGTGGCCCGTTTCCAGAAGTCGAACGCCCCGAAGAGGTACCCGTGGTCCGTGGTGGCCAGGGCGGGCATGCCCAGCCGTTCGGTCTCATCGAAGAGTTCCCCGAGGCGCGCCGCACCGTCCAACATGGAGTACTCGGTGTGGTTGTGGAGGTGGACGAACGAGTTGTTGCTGGAAGTCACCGACTCATTCTAGTGCCGGGTGCGGACACTTCCGTGCCCGGCACGGCGGCCGGTCACGCCTGGCCTGACTCCAGTACCTCGAGGGCGTACTTGAGGTCTTGCGGGTACTCGCTGGTCACCGTGACCCGCTCCCCCGTCCGGGGGTGGTCGAAGGACAGCTGCCGGGCGTGCAGCCACTGCCGGGTCAGGCCCAGGGTGGCGGCGAGCCGAGGGTCCGCCCCGTACGTCAGGTCGCCGGCGCAAGGGTGCCGGAGGGCGGAGAAGTGCACCCGGATCTGGTGGGTGCGGCCCGTTTCCAGGTGCACCTCCACCAGGGAGGCCTTGCCGAAAGCTTCGAGCACCTCATAGTGGGTCACCGAGTCGCGGCCGTCTTCAATCACCGCGAAGCGCCAGTCGTGGCCGGGGTGGCGTCCGATCGGGGCGTCGATAGTGCCGGCCAGCGGGTCCGGCAGGCCCTGGACGACGGCGTGGTACACCTTGTCCACGGTGCGCTCCTTGAAGGCCCGCTTGAGCGCCGTGTAGGCGTTCTCGGTTTTGGCGACCACCATAACGCCGGAGGTCCCGACGTCGAGCCGGTGGACGATGCCGGCACGTTCGGGCGAACCGGAGGTGGAGATCCGGTAGCCGGCGCCGGCGAGGCCGCCGACGACCGTCGGCCCCACCCAGCCCGGCGACGGGTGGGCAGCGACCCCAACGGGCTTGTCGACGACGACGAACTCGTCGTCATCGAGCAGGATTTTCAGGCCTTCCACAACTTCCTCCACGACTTCCAGGGGGTCCCGGCGCTCCGGGACGACGACGTCGAGCCCGACGCCGGCGCTCAGCTTCAGGGACTTGCCCACGGCCTTGCCATGGCTGCTGACATTGCCCTCCGCGATCAGCGCGGCGGCCTGCGACCGGGAGATGCCCATAAGTTTCGCCAGGCCTGCGTCCACCCGGGCCCCGGTAAGTTCTTCGGGCACGGTGAAGTGCCGGGCGGCGTTTTGCGCCGGCACTGCGTCAGACATTGTGGTCCCGGGCAGCCGGCGGGGCGGCTTTTTTGTCCTGGCCGCCGGTCACCCGTGAGCCGTCCAGGGTGATGCCGCGCAGCGTGAGCAGGCAGATGATCACGACGGCGGAGACAACCGCGGAGTCGGCGATGTTGAAGATCGCAAAGTTGGGCAGCTGGATGAAGTCCACCACGTGGCCCATCGCGAAGGAGGGCTCGCGGAACAGGCGGTCAGTCAGGTTGCCCAGCGCCCCGCCAAGCAGGAGGCCCAGCGCCAGGGCCCACCAGGCAGAGCCGAGCTTGCGCAGCTGGAGCAGGATCGCGACGGAGACCGCGGCCATGATGATGGTGAAGACCCAGGTGACGTTCTCGCCGATGGAGAACGCGGCGCCGGAGTTACGGATGTAGTACCAGTGCAGCAGCGGAGGAAGAACGGGGATCCGCTCCCCCTCGGTCATGGTTTCCGTGACCCAGAGCTTGGTCAGCTGGTCGAACGCGTAAGCGAACACCGCGAACCCGGCGAAAAGGGTGAGCAGCGTCGCCCGCCGCGGCCTGCGCGTCGGCAAGACTTCCACGGGAGCGGGCTGGGCGGCGTCCGCGGGCTGGGCGGCGTCTGGGGTTGGTGCGTCAGTCATAGTGCTTTCGTTCCGGTGCCGGTGGTGGCTGAGGCGTACCACCGGCGGGCGCTTCCCGCGAGGGAGGCCGGGAGGCGGCGGTTAATGCCAAAAGCCGGTGGCGGAGGAGTCCTCTGCCACCGGCTTTCAGAATACGGGTAAAACGTCCTAGTTGGCTTCGACCTCGGGGGCCGCCACCGAACCACGGGCGTCCAGGTCGCGCAGCTGGCCTTCGATGTAGGCCTTCAGGCGTGAGCGGTAGTCGCGCTCGAAGCCGCGGAGCTGCTCGACCTTGCGTTCCAGCACGGAGCGCTGCTGCTCGAGGGCACCAAGGATCTTGCGGGACTTTTCCTGCGCGTCGTTGACCAGGCTGCTGGCCTCGATCTGCGCTTCGGCGATGATCTTGTCGCGCTGCTGCTCGCCGTCGGAGACGTGCTTGTCGTGCATCTGCTGCGCCATGGCCAGCAGGCCTGCGGCGGACTCGGCGGACGCGGTGGCGGCGACGGGAGCCGGGGCTGCTGCCGGGGCGGGAGCCTTCTCGGCTTCCTTCTTCTTTGCGGCTTCAGCGGCTTCGGCGGCCTTTGCTTCGGCTTCTGCCTTGGCGCGGTCTTCCTTCTCGGCCTTGACGGGTGCAGGCACCTTCTCCACAACGGGAGCGCCAGCGGCGGAGCTGGCGGCCGTGCCGGAACCGGCTTCGGCGAGCTTCTTGCGGAGCTCGTCGTTCTCCTGGTTCAGGCGTCGCAGTTCGACGACGATCTCGTCCAGGAAGTCATCAACTTCGTCCTGGTCGTAGCCCTCGCGGAACTTGGTCGGCTGAAAGCGCTTGTTGACAACGTCTTCTGGCGTCAAAGCCATCTGGTCACCTCGTTGGTCTAGTTAGTCAGTAGGCCTTCCGGCCGTCAAAACTACGGTACCTAATATGGTCTGGTTCCTCTAATTCAACACCGCAGTGTCAAACCGGAGTTTTTATCTTTTTGGCCGGCGGTCGTGGTCCGCCGGCCGGTCATGTGGCGATCGGCTGCGCGTAGGTGAAGTACCTGGCGATTCCCATGGCCACGGACACGGCCAGGAAGAGCACCAGGAACGCCAGGTCCAGCGAGATTCCGCCGAGCCGCAGCGGCGGGAGGATCCGGCCGAGCAGTTTGAGGGGTTTGTCTGTGACGGAGTAGACAGTGTGGGCGGTGACGAGCGCTACACCGCGCGGACGCCAGCTCCGGGCGAACATCTGAACCCAGTCGAAGATCAGCCGGATGATCAGGGCCACGAAAAACAGCAGCAGCGCGATATAGATGAGTCCGAAAACAATTCCCATGAGTTAGCTCATATCTCCATGATCATTCCGGATACCGCAGTAGCCTGACTGTTTGCGCATCTATTCCACCACGTCTATTCCAACACGGATCCGTCAGCACGGATGCCAGGCAGGTTTCCCTGCCTGGCATCCGAACCGGAATCCCGGACTAGCTTTGGTTGAAGAAGGAGGCCGTCGTTTCGCTGGCCTTTTTGTCGTCGCCAATCACTTCGACGTACGACGGCGAGAGCAGGAACACCTTGTTGGTCACCCGTTCGATGCTGCCGCGCAGGCCGAATACCAGGCCCGCGGAGAAGTCGACCAGGCGCTTGGCGTCGGCTTCGCCCATGTCGGTGACATTCATGATGACGGGGATGCCGTCGCGGAAGCTCTCACCGATGAGCTTGGCATCGTTGTACGACCGGGGGTGGATCGTGGTGATCTGCCGGAGGCCGGTGGTTTCTTCGCGGCTCGCGGCCGCTCGCTTGATCGGTGTCACGGGTGCGCGGTATTCCTCTTCAGCGGCGTAGGGCTCGTCCCGGGGGGCTTCGCGGACGGGGGCCGGGGCGCGGCGCTCCTCGCGGTCGTGCTCCAATGAATCGTCCTCATCCTTGTGCAGTGTGTGATGCTCGGACTCGTAGTGTTCGTCGCCGTCAGCGAGCCCAAGATAGATCATTGTCTTGCGCAGAGCGCCAGCCATGGTCGACTCCTAATCGTGTCCGTGTGCGGGCCGCTTAGTGAACTGACAGTACTGGAGTCACTGACCTGAATCACTTCATTGGAATCCCCGCCATTACCTTCCAATACGTTGAACCTACCCCAACGCCGGGCGCGGACCGAGAATATCGGAGCCAATTCGAAGGTGTGTCGCTCCGAAACGGATGGCCGCCTCCAGATCCTGGCTCATCCCGGCGGAAATGCCCGTGGCCTGCGGATGGTCGGCGCGGAGCCTGGCGGAGATCCCCGCGAGTTTTTCGAATGCGGCGTCCGGGGCGGCGCCCAGCGGCGCGACGGCCATCACGCCGGCCAGCCGCAGCCCGGCGGCCGAGGCCACCAGTCCGGCCAGCGCCGGGACGTCCGCAGGCAGCGCCCCGCCGCGGTGGCCGTCGGCGGCGTCGTCGAGGCTGACCTGGATGTAGCAGTCGAGGTTGGCGCGGCCGGTGCGGTCCTGCTCGGCGAGCACGGCCTTATCCAGCGCGGTGACCAGCTGGGCGCGGTCTACGGAGTGCACGGCGTGGGCGTACTTCACGACGGACTTAGCCTTGTTGCTCTGCAGCTGGCCGATGAAGTGCCAGCGCAGCGGCAACTCGTGCAGGCGGGCGGCTTTCCCGGCGGCTTCCTGGTCGCGGTTTTCCCCCACGTCGGTAACGCCGAGCGCCGCCAGCCGGGCGACGTCGTCGGCCGGGTGGAACTTGGTGACAACAATCAGTTGGGGCGCAGGGCCCGGCCGCCCGGCGCCGGCTACCGCCGCGTCGATCCTCTGCCTGACAGCCTCAAGCTTTCCGCGCAGCTCGGCGAGCCGCGGGTCGCCGTTCGCGGCGGGCGCGGTCACGTCGTTGCTCCCGTTGCCGCGGGCGCCGTCCAGACCAGCCCGGCGAACCGGCCCGTCTGGTTGTTGCGACGGTAGGAGTACAGGTCCGCGTCCTCCAGCGTGCAGCCGCCGGAGTATTCGACGCTCACTCCCGCTGCCTCCAGCTGGCTGCGCACCCCTGCGGGCAGGTCCAGGCCGGGCGTGCCCTGGGAGGTGGTGCACCAGGCTTCCGGGACAACGGCCGCGACGTCAGCGCGCATCCCCTCCGGAACCTCGTAGCACTTGCCGCAGATGGACGGGCCGATCCAGGCGCTGATGCCCGTGGCTCCCAGCGCCTGCATCTGCGCCACCGCCGCGGGCACAACCCCGGCAGCCAGGCCGGGCCTGCCAGCATGGACAACACCGAGCACCGGGGCGCCGGCAGCGCCCTCCCCCGCGAGCACGATCGGTACGCAGTCCGCCACCATAACGGCCATTGGCTGGCCGGTGGAGACCATGGCGTCGGCGGTTGGCGCCGGACCCTTGCCGGACTCCGGTGCAGGCTGCCCGGCCGGCAGGACCGCCACCTCGCGGCCATGGACCTGGTTCATGTACTGGAAGGTGCGGGAGCCCAGGCCCGCGGCCTGCTCAAGTGCCCTGCGGCGCTGATGCACCGCCTCGGGGCCATCCCCGACATGGAGCGCCAGATTGCCTGCTCCCACGTCAGTGAACGCCACCCAGACGCCGGGCCGTACCTCCGCTTGCCATGAGAACACTTAGTGCACCATCCCTGTGGGAGGCGGAATCATCATAAAAGCCATACCAAACACCGTAACCCTAGAAAGCACCATGGCACTGCCGGAGGCAGTGCCATGGTGCTGATTGCTGCTTGCTGAATGCAGGCCCGGGACTACTTCAGGAAGTCGGGCACATCCAGGTCGTCCGAGTGGCGGCCGGAGAGGTCCGGCTCGACCACGGAAGGCAGGTCGACGTCGAACCCGGAGTCCGCCGGAACAGCGGAGGGCCGCTGCTGGCCCCAGTTGCTCAGTCCGGAGGCGCCGACGCCGGCATGCATGGGCTGCGCCGGTGCCGAAGCGGGGGCCTGGGCGGGTGCCGGGGCAGCTGCCACCGGACGCGCCGGAGCCGGCTGCGACTGGTCCATGGACGGCGACGTGGCCTTGACGTCGTCGAAGCCTGCGGCGATCACCGTTACGCGGGCCTCGTCACCGAGGGCGTCGTCGATCACGGCGCCGAAGATGATGTTGGCCTCCGGGTGTGCCACTTCCTGCACCAGGCGGGCGGCTTCGTTGATTTCGAACAGGCCGAGGTCCGAGCCACCTTGGATGGAGAGCAGGACGCCGTGGGCGCCATCGATGGACGCTTCGAGCAGCGGCGAGGCGATGGCCAGTTCCGCGGCTTTGACCGCGCGGTCTTCGCCGCGGGCCGAGCCGATGCCCATGAGGGCGGAACCTGCACCCTGCATCACGGACTTGACGTCGGCGAAGTCGAGGTTGATCAGGCCGGGGGTCGTGATCAGATCGGTGATGCCCTGAACGCCGGAGAGCAGGACCTGGTCGGCGGAGCGGAAGGCATCCAGTACCGATACGTTGCGGTCGCTGATGGACAGCAGCCGGTCGTTCGGGATGACGATCAGGGTGTCGACCTCGTCGCGCAGGGCGTCGATGCCGGCTTCGGCGGAGCCGGCGCGGCGGCGTCCCTCGAAGGTGAACGGGCGGGTGACGACGCCGATTGTCAGGGCGCCGAGGGAGCGCGCGATGCGGGCCACGACGGGCGCACCGCCGGTGCCGGTGCCACCGCCTTCGCCTGCGGTCACGAAAACCATGTCTGCGCCCCGGATGACCTCTTCGATTTCGTCGGCGTGGTCCTCGGCAGCCTGCCGGCCAACCTCAGGATTCGCACCGGCTCCCAGGCCACGGGTCAGCTCACGTCCGACGTCGAGCTTGACGTCGGCATCGCTCATCAGCAGCGCCTGCGCGTCGGTGTTGATGGCGATGAATTCGACGCCACGAAGACCGACCTCGATCATTCGGTTGACTGCGTTCACGCCACCGCCGCCGATGCCGACGACCTTGATGACGGCCAAGTAATTCTGCGGAGCTGCCACGTTACGTGTCCCTTGTTCGTGTTCTATTGCGAAAACTGATGGAGTTGGGCTTGAGACCTGAACCTTAACCTTCGAGTTGAAGGTTAGAGTTATGTCAAGTAACTCTTGTTGTGACGCTATTTCCTATGCCGAGGACATTCAATAACCGGCTCCGCGTGTCGCGGGAATACCCGGTAAATGCCGCTCTGTTTCTGTTGCCGTGCTTGTTTGCCGCCCTGCGGGGCGGACCGTGTTCCGGCCCGGCACCCTTTGCACTATCGCCCGTGCAGGGCCGAATGTAAGGAATCGCCGGCTACCGGGTTACCGGGTGCCTGGGCACGCTGACGTCATAGATCGCCACGGGGTTTTTCGGATCTGCCGGGACCTTGAGGAGTGCCGCCAGCACCCGTGCCTTCAGTTCCTTGTCCCCCGCATTGCCCCACACAATCGTCTGCCCGTCCACGAGCTTGAGCTCGACGGCGTCCGCGGACTTCGCCGAGGCGTCGGAGAGCCGGGCCAGGACATCCGGCGGCAGGGCCCCAAGGACGGCCGTGATGGCGTGGAAGAGATCCTTGGCCAAAGCGCCGCGGCCGGCGTCGATGACCGGAAGCTTCACCGTACCGGGGTCCTTGGTGGTGCTGAGCTGGATGCCGTCAACATCGACCAGCTGGTAGGCATCCCCCTTCTTGACCAGCGCCACGGGAACTCGCTCGGTAATCCGGACCTGGAGTGTTGACGGCGGCCGGGCCTGCGTGGTGACGGCCTTGACCTGCACGAGCGGCCGCAGCAGCGCGGTGACCTCGTCGTCGCTGATCTGTGTCAGGGGTTTCCCCTGCAGCGGCGCCAGGGCGGCCGTGACCTTTTGGGTGGTCAGCATCCGGTTGCCTTCGACAGTCACGGTGCGCACGGCGAGCCACGGCGAATACAGGGCCGCCGCCACGATGGCCGCGATTAGCACAGCCACCACGCCGACGGTGGTGAGCACAATCCGGCGCCGCCGCTTGGCCCTCGGTTCCGGGAACGCCAGCACATTGCCGCGCTGCGGTCCCGGAGTGTTCCCGCCACCGTTGCCGGTGGCCGCCACGTCCGGTCCTGCTTTCGAGGCGGAGATGACCTCATCGTGTCCCGTGTGGGGCCGTCCGGTGTCCGGTCCCCGCTGGCCTGAGGGGTAGCCGGGCCGCCGCGAACTAGTCACCCGGTGCCTCCGCCGTGAGGGCCTCGACAATACGCGGGCCATACGCGGTGACGTCGCCGGCGCCGGCTGTGAGGATGATGTCCCCCGGCGCTGCGGCGTTGACGACGGCGGAGACCGCATCCGTGCCGGCAACGAGCCGGCCGCCGGCGCTGAGGTGATCGGCGATCAGCTGGCTGGTCACTCCGGGAATGGGATCTTCGCGGGCGGGGTAGATGTCCAGGACCAGCGCGGTGTCGGCGGCATTGAGTGCTTCCGCGAATTCGTGCGCGAACTCCCTGGTCCGGGAGAACAGGTGGGGCTGGAAGAGCACGTGCACCCGGTGTTCGCCGGCCACGGAGCGTGCCGCGGCGAGGGCTGCCCGCACCTCGGTGGGATGGTGGGCGTAGTCGTCGTAGACACGGATGCCGCGCCCGCTGCCTTTGTATTCAAAGCGGCGCGAGGCGCCGGAGAAAGTAGCCAGCGCGCCGGCGGCGGCCGCCGGGGCGATGCCCAGCTCAAGCGCCACGGCGAAGGCGGCGGCGGCGTTCAGCGCGTTGTGTCGGCCAGGCACCTGGAGGTCGACGGCGAAGCTTCCGGCTGGTGTGGAGATCCGGACGTCGCCCGGGCCGCCGTCGTGCAGGAGCACGTCCGCATCCGGCGCGGTCCCGTAGAGGACCACGCGGGTGGTGCCCCGCTCCCGGGTGCGCAGCGCCAGGGCACGGGCGCCGGCGTCGTCGGCGCAGGCCACCAGCAGCCCGTCGGCGGGCAGCAGCTCCGTGAAGCGGTCAAAGGAGGCATAGACGGCCTCGGCGGTGCCGTAGTGGTCCAGGTGGTCCGGTTCGACGTTGGTGACCACGGCGATCTGCGGGCGGTAGTTGAGGAAGGAGCCGTCCGATTCGTCGGCCTCGGCGATGAACACCGGGGACGTGCCGGACGCGGCGTTGACGCCGAGCGCCGGGACGTTGGCGCCGATGGCGAAGGACGGATCCAGTCCGGCGCCCTGCAGGAGCACCGTGATCATCGAGGTCGTGGTCGATTTCCCGTGGGTGCCGGCCACTGTGACGGCCGTGTCCTGCGCCATCGTGGCGGCCAGCGCTTCCGAGCGGTGCAGCACCGGGAGCCCGGCGTCGCGGGCCGCGGCGAGTTCGGGGTTGTCCGGGCGGATGGCCGAGCCGGCGACCACCGTCTGCGCGTCGCCCAGGTGCGCCGCGTCGTAGCCGACGGCAATCCGCGCCCCGGCCGCGGCGAGTTCGCCCATCACCGGGAGGTCTTTGGCATCCGAGCCGCTGACCGGCACACCGCGGGCCACCATAATGCGGGCGACGGCGGACATGCCGACGCCGCCGATGCCGATGAAGTGCACGCGTCCCAGCGAGTCCTGGGTGTGCGCCGTCGGCGGGGTGCCGTTCTGGGCCTGGGTCATTGCTGTACCGCTTCCTGCCTGCTGTTCAGTGCTGCTTCGTGTTCAGTGGTGCTGGTGTTCGTGTTCAGTGTTCGTGTTCAGTGCCGGCCGTTCCCGGTGAGGTCCGGGGCGTGGAGCGGGCCGCGTCGAGGACCAGGTCCGCCATCCGCTTGTCGGCGTCCCGGACACCGAGCTTCTCTGCGGCCGCCGCCATTCCGGCGAGCCGGGCGCCGTCGCCCAGGAGCGKGATGACGTGCTCGCCGATCCACGTGACGTCGAAGCCGCTGTCCTCGACCAGGAGCGCGGCGCCGGCGTCCACCAGCCCGGCGGCGTTCAGCGCCTGCTCGCCGTTGCCGATCGGGAGCGGGACGAAGACGGCGGGAACGCCTACCGCGGCGACCTCGCAGACGGTGGCGGCGCCGGCGCGGGCCAGCAGCAGGTCCGCGGCCGCGTATACCAGTTCCATGCCGTCCACGTACTCGACCTGGCGGTAGCCGGGTGCGGCCAGCGGTCTGCCCTCGGCGTCGTGGACGGTCTTGCCGCGGCCGGTGATGTGCAGTGTCTGGATCCCGGCCTCGGCCAGGGCGGAGACAGACGCGGCGAGGGCGCGGTTAATGCTTTGCGCGCCGGATGACCCGCCGGTGACGATCAGTGTGGGCTTGTGCTGGTCCAGTCCGAGGGCGGTGCGTGCGGCCTCACGGGCGGCTGTGCGGTCCAGGCCGGAGATCTCCCGCCGCATCGGCATCCCGACGTGCCGTGCCCCGGGGATCTTGGTCGCAGCAAAGGCCACGGCCACGTGCCGGCTGAGCCGGGCGCCGACGCGGTTCGCGAGGCCTGCCCGGGTGTTCGCCTCGTGCACCACGATCGGGATGCGGCGGCGCCGGGCGGCCAGGTACATCGGGGTGCAGACGTAGCCGCCCACCCMGACCAGGACATCCGCGCGGGCGTCGTCGAGGATCACCCCGGCCTGCCGGACGGCACCGGCAAGTTTTCCGGGCAGTCGCAGCAGTTCCATCGATGGTTTACGTGGGAAGGGGACCCTGCTGATGGTGGCCAGTTCCAGCCCTTCGGCCGGCACAAGCCGGGCTTCCATCCCGCCGGGGGTGCCGACGGCCAGGAGCTGAGCCTCGGGCCGGACCTCCCGGATGGCTCCCGCGATGGCGAGCAGCGGGCTGATATGCCCGGCGGTACCGCCGCCGGCGAGGACGACTGACAGGGACGACTCGGTCTTCATGGAGGCTAGGTACGCTTTCGTGCGGGGTTCTTAGGGGCGGGGTTTCGCGTGCCGGACGCCGGGCCCGGGCTGCGGGGTTTAGCCGGGGCCTTCGGGGCCGGTTGCTTGGCGGCCCGTCGGGAGGCCGCCTGCTTGCGCAGGACCGTGGCGAAACCGGCCGGTCCGAACTTGATCAGCTTTTTCGGTTGCATGGTGGGAGCCATCTGGGCGCGGGCCAGGGATAACACTACGCCGATGGCGCACAGGGACATCAGCAGCGCCGAGCCGCCGTAGGAGATAAACGGCAGGGGCACCCCGATCACGGGCAGCAGGCCGGTGACAACGGCCATGTTGACGGTGGCCTGGCCGAGGAGCCAGACCATGATCGTTCCGGCGAGGACGCGGTGGAAGAGGTCCTGCTGGGCCACAACGACCCGGTAGATCGCGGTGCCCAGGACGGCGAACAGGGCCAGGACGACGATGGTGCCGATGAGGCCGAGTTCCTCGCCGATGATCGCGAAGATGAAGTCGTTGTGGGCTTCCGGGATCCAGCTGTATTTCTGCCGGCTTTGGCCCAGCCCGACGCCGAACCAGCCGCCGGAGGCGAGGCCGTAGAGGCCGTTGGTGGACTGGTAGTTCAGGTCGGAGCCGTCGGCACAGGTCTGGCCGGTCCAGGACAGGATGCGGCACATGCGGTTGGGGCTCGTGACAGCCAGGATGGCTGTTCCGATCGACAGGGCGGCTCCGGCGATGGCGAACAGGTAGAGGCGGACCCCGGCGAAAAACAGCCCGGCGGCCATGATGATCATGACGATCATCGCGGTGCCGAGGTCGTTACCGGCGAGGATGAGGCCCAGGATGGCGGCGGCGCCGGGGAAGACCACCGGAACCAGGACGTGCCGCCATTCGCTGAGGTACCGGGCCTTGCGGTTGAGCACGGTGGCCATCCAGAGGGCCAGCGCGAGCTTTGCCGCCTCGGAGGGCTGGAAGGTGAAGGGGCCGACGTCGATCCAGTTCTGGTTGCCGAGGGTGCTGCGCCCGACCAGGAGGACGAGTCCAAGCAGGATGACGGCCAGGATCATGGCCGGCCACGCGACGCGCTTAAGCCACACCACGTTCACCCGTGAGAGCACCAGCATCACAAAGACGCCGATGGCCGCGAAGAGTCCCTGTTTGAGGGCGGCCGAGTACGGCGACTCCCCCGCGGCGATGGCTTCCACGCTCGAGGCGGAGAGCACCATCATGATGCCGATGGCGGTGAGCGCGAGGGTGGACCCGAGAATGAGGTAGTACGTAGACCCGTTGCGGGACGTGCCGGTGCCTTCCAAGGCCGCCCAGAAGCGGCGGTGCCAGCCCAGGACGCGGGCGACGGGTGCTGTTCCCCCGGCCGTTTGGCCGGCGCTCCGGCCTGCTGGCGTGCGTATTGCGTTAGCGGCTTTGTTAGCGGCTGCTTTTTTGCCTGCTGCTGATGCGCCTGCGGCGGGCGGCGCCGCAGCGGGACGGGTGGGCGTGCTGACCATTGCTACTCCTCGGTGGTCTGAGCCTGCCCTTCCACGAGCTCGCGGACAGCTTCGATGAAGGCGTCGCCACGGTGAGCATAGGAAGAGAACTGATCCATGGATGCAGCCGCCGGGGCCAGGAGCACAGTGTCCCCCGAGGTGGCCAGCTGTGCTGCCGAGGCAACGGCCCGTGCCATCACAGTCTCGCCAAAAATCGGCGAGGGGCCTGCGTCGGCGTGGGCCGTTTCGGCAGTCTGCACGTCTTCAGTGTCGCCCTTTGCCTGGCCGATCACGGGGACATCGGGCGCGTGTCGCTGGAGCGAGGCCAGGAGTCCGGCAGAGTCCGCACCGATCAGCACCACGGCCTTGAGCCTGCTGGCGTTCTCGCGGACCAGTGAGTCGTAATTCACGCCCTTGGACAGGCCGCCGGCGATCCACACCACGTTCTGGAACGCGGCGAGAGACGCTGCGGCGGCGTGCGGGTTGGTGGCCTTGGAGTCGTTGATCCAGAGCACGCCTTCGTGGCGGGCCACCGGCTGGATCCGGTGGTCCCCCGGCAGATAGTCCTGCAGTCCCTGGCGCACGGCGGAGGGCTCAACGCCGTACGCGCGCACCAGGGCAGCCGCGGCCAGGGCGTTGGCCACCATGTGCCGGGGCGCGACCGGGCCAAGGTCGGACACTGCGGCCAGTTCGGCGGCGCTGTCCTTGCGCTCCGGGATGAACGCCCGGTCCACAAGCAGTCCCTCAACGACCCCCACCATGCTGATGGCGGGGGTAACGGTGGTGAAGCCCACGGCGCGGCAGCCCTCCACGACGTCGGCGTTCTCGACCATACGTTCGGTTTCGATCTGCTCGGCGTTGTAGATACACGCCTTCTGTGTCCGCTCGTAGACCTTGGCTTTGTCAGCCAGGTACGAGTCGTACGATCCGTGCCAGTCCACGTGGTCTTCGGCGATGTTCAGGCACACGCTGGCGACCGGGGACACCGAGTGGCTCCAGTGCAGCTGGAAGCTGGAGAGTTCGACGGCGAAGACGTCGTACTCCACCGGATCCCGGAGGGCATCAAGGATGGGGGTTCCGACGTTGCCGACGGCGATGGCCTTGAGTCCGGCGGCCTGCAGCATCGCTTCGGTCAGCCCGACGGTGGTGGTTTTGCCGTTGGTGCCGGTGATGGTGATCCAGTCGGCCGTCTTGCGCCCTGCGCGTTCGCGCACGCGCCAGGCGAGTTCGACGTCGCCCCATACGGGGATGTGCGCCCGCGCGGCGGCGGCGAGCAGCGCCTGGTCGGGCCGCCAGCCCGGGGAGGTGACAATGAGTTCGGGTTTCTGGCCGTCCACGGTGGGTACGGCGTTGACGGCGTCGGCTCCGAGGAGCACGCCGGCCGCGCCGACAATCGTCAGGGTGTCGGCCTGGGCGCGCGCTGTGGCGCCGTCGGCGGCGTCCACTACCACCACGCGGGCACCGAGTTCGATCAGGGTGTCGGCGGCGGCGAAACCGGAGATGCCGATTCCGGTGACCACCACACGGAGCCCGGACCAGTCCGCGTCCCAGCTGGTCAGGCCCTCGAGCCGGGGCGAGGTTGCCAGCGGTTCAGGGATCACACCGCTCACAGGAGCACCACCCATTCGGCGTAGAAGATGCCGAGGCCGGCCGCGACGAACAGGCCACAGAGAATCCAGAACCGGACCACGACGGTGACTTCCGCCCAGCCCTTGAGCTCAAAGTGGTGCTGCAGCGGGGCCATCTTGAAGAAGCGCTTGCCCTTGGTGACCTTGAAGTAGCCGACCTGGATGATGACCGACAGGGTGATCATCACGAAGAGGCCGCCGATGAAGGCAAGGAGCAGTTCGGTCCGGGACAGGATCGCGAAGCCGGCCACGGCGCCGCCGATCGCCAGCGAGCCGGTGTCCCCCATAAATATCTTCGCCGGCGAGGTGTTCCACCAGAGGAACCCAACCAGGGCGGCGCTGAGGATGGCGGCAAGCAGGGCGAGGTCCAGCGGGTCCCGGACTGTGTAACAGCCGGCGCCGGCCTGCCGCGGTGAGCCGCAGGACTGGTTGCTCTGCCAGATCCCGATGAGGGTGTAGGCGCCGAAGACCATCACGGAGGCACCGGCGGCAAGGCCGTCCAGGCCGTCCGTGAGGTTCACGCCGTTGGTGGCCGCGGTGACGATCAGGTTGGACCACAGCACAAAAAGGATGGCGCCCACAACCGTGCCGCCGAAGGCGAGGTTCAGCCACGGGATGTCACGGACCAGGGAGATCTGGTAGGACGCCGGGGTGACCTTGTTCTCGTCCGGGAAGTTCAAGGCCAGGACGGCGAAGATGATGCCGACGGCGGCCTGCAGGATCAGTTTGGCCTTGGCGTTGAGGCCCAGGCTGCGCTGCGCGGAGATCTTGATGAAGTCGTCCAGGAACCCGACAAGGCCCATGCCGACCATAAGGAAGAGCAGCAGCAACGCGGAGGCGGACGGGCCCGGCGAGCGGGGGTTCATCATCCACATCACGAGGTGCGTCAGCCCGTAGCTGACCAGCACGGCCACCACGACGACGGTGCCGCCCATGGTCGGCGTGCCGCGCTTGGTGTGGTGGGAGGTGGGCCCGTCATCGCGGATGAACTGGCCGTAACTCTTGCGGACCAGGAACCGGATAAACAGCGGGGTGCCCAGGAAGGAAAGCAGCAGGGCCAGTCCGGCGCCCATCAGCAGTGCGATCACAGCAGTGCGCTCCCTTCAGTGGCGGTTCCGGGTAATGCTATCCGATCGCCCAAATGGCGCAGCCCGATGCTGTTGGAGGATTTGAAGAGGACCAGGTCGCCCGGCTCGAGCTCGGCGCGCAGGATGTCATAGGCCTCATCGACGTTTTCGGCGAACAGGCACTCGTCGCCCCAGGATCCTTCGTTGACCGCGGAGACGTAGAGCGCCCGGGCCTCGCGTCCGATGACGAGCAGTCGGGAAATGTTGAGCCTGACCACCTGGGTGCCGACGGCGGTGTGCTCGCGGATGGAGTCCTCGCCGAGTTCGAGCATGGCCCCGAGCACAGCCCAGGTGCGCCGGCCGCGGCCGAGGTCCGCGAGGGTCCGCAGCGCTGCGCGCATGGACTCCGGGTTGGCGTTGTAGGCGTCGTTGATGATGGTCACGCCGTCGGCCCGTTCGGTGCGTTCCATCCGCCAGCGGCTGGCGGCGGTCTGCGCGCTGAGCGACGCGGCGGTGCCGGTACCGGGAATGCCGGCGGCGTGGGCGGCGCCGGCGGCGGCCAGGAGGTTGCCCACGTGGTGTGCACCGATCAGTTTGGCCGACACGTGGTGGCGCTCGGTGCTGCCGGGCAGCTGCAGCTCGAATTCGGGGTTGCCTTGGGCGTTCAGCTCGACGTCGTCGGCCAGGACCAGCGCATTCTGGCCGCTGCCGGTGCGCTGGGCGGAGAAGCCGAGGACCGTTGCGGAGGTCCGTGATGCCATGGCGGCCACGCGCGGATCGTCGAGGTTCAGGACGGCCGTGCCGTCCGCGGGCAGTGCTTCGACCAGTTCGCCCTTGGCCTTGGCGATGTTTTCGACCCCACCGAACTCGCCGGCGTGGGCTGTTCCGACGGCCAGGACGACGCCGATCTCCGGGCGGACCATGTCCGCGAGGTAGCGGATGTGGCCGATGCCGGTGGCGCCCATCTCGATGACCAGGAACCGGGTCTCGTAGCCGGCGCTGAAGACGGTCAGCGGGACCCCGACCTCGCCGTTGTAGGAACCCTGTGGGGCCACGGTGGTGCCGTAACCGGAAAGAATCCCTGCCAGCAGGTCCTTGGTGGTCGTTTTGCCGGCGGAACCGGTGATGCCGATGACGGTGAAGGCCTCATTGCCGGCGGCGCGGTGCGCCCGGATCCGGCGGACGGCTTCGGCGGCGAGGGCGCCCATGGCCAGGACGGAGTCCTCGACGACGACGGCCGGGTACGTGGACCCGTCCGGGGCGGCGACGTCGCGCTCGACGAGTGCCAGCACGGCTCCGCGTTCAAAGGCGGCCGCCACGAAATCGTGCCCGTCTGCGGTTTCTCCGGGTTTGGCCACGTAGAGGGAGCCTGCCGTGGCTTCGCGGGAGTCGGTCACCACGGAGCCGGGGGTGATGCCCGGTTCCGCGGCCAGCCGGCCGTTGGTAATTTCGGCGATTTCAGCCGCAGTAAATGCAATCATCTCGGTTTAGGACTCTATCCGCTGGTCATCGAGAACGGTGAATCCTCGTGCTGTCAAGGCGGAGCGGAGCTCCACCCGGTCATCGAGCGCCAGGTTGACGCCCTTGACCTCCTGCCAGACCTCGTGGCCGCGGCCGGCAACCAGGATGGTGTCGCGCGAGTCCGCCAGTTCCACGGCCTTGCGGATGGCGGCGTCGCGCGGGAACACTTCCAGGACGGTGCAGGCGAGGCCTTCGCCGGCCTGGGCCTCGAGGGCTCCGGCGAGCACGTCAGCGCGGATGGCGGCGGCGTCCTCGTCGTGTGGGTCGTCGTCGCTGACAATCACGGTGTCGGCCAGGCGGGCGGCGATGGCGCCCATGGCCGGCCGTTTGCTTTGGTCGCGCTGGCCGGTCGCGCCAAAGACGATGATGACCTTGGAACCCGGCTCCGGGGAGCGCACGGCTTCCAGGGCACGGGCGAGGGCGTCCGGGTTGTGCGCGAAGTCGACGACGGCGGCCGGCTCCGTTGCCACGAGCTGCATCCGGCCGGGCACGGCGACGGTGAACGGGTCGGCGCTGTCCAGAGCGGTCTGCACCTCGGCCGGGGAGGTACCGCCAGCGATGACCATGGCCGTGGCGAGGGCGGCGTTGGCGACGTTGAAGCTTCCCGGCAGCCCGGTGTGGACCCGAAGCTCGGTGCCGTCGCGGTGCCGCAGCCCGAAGTCGGTGCCCAGGCCGCGCGGCCGGGGATCGACAACGGTCCAGTCCGCCGCCGTGCCGCCGGCGTCCGTGGCGAGGGTGCTGACGGGGATGCCGGCGCCGGCGGCAAGCTTCCGGCCCCATTCGTCGTCCACGGTCACGACGGCGGCGCGGGCGCGTCCGGCGGTGAAGAGCTGCGCTTTGGTCCCGAAGTACTCCTCCATGCTCCCGTGCAGGTCCAGGTGGTCCTGGGTGAGGTTGGTGAAGCCGGCCACGTCGAACTCCACGCCGTCGACCCGGTGGAAGGCAATGGCGTGCGAGGAGACCTCCATGGACGCGGCGTCGAGCCCGCGTTCACGCATCAGCGCCAGCAGGGCGTGGACGTCGGTCGACTCGGGGGTGGTGAGGAGGCTGGGGATCGGTTCGCCGCCGGCCAGGATCTCGATGGTTCCGATCAACCCGGTCTTCTTGCCGAGCGCCTGGAGCAGGGAATTGATGAAGTACGTGGTGGTGGTCTTGCCGTTGGTCCCAGTCACCCCGAACAGGGCCGGCGCCGGGGCGTCTGCCGGCCGGCTCCGGTAGATCAGCGCGGAGAGGCGGCCCACCAGGCTCCGCGGCTCCTCGGCGAGCAGGACGGGCACGGAGATGTCGTTGGAGAGAGCCAGCAGGCGCGCGCCGGCGTCGTCCGTCAGGACCGCGGCAGCACCTGCGTCGACGGCGTCCGACACAAAGTCCGCGCCGTGCCGGGCCGCGCCGGGCAGAGCGACGTACAGGTCCCCCGCTTCGACGGTCCGGGAGTTCAGTGAAATTCCGGTGACGGGCACGTCCGCGGAGGCACCCGGGACGACGACGCCGATCCACTCACCGATGGTTTCAAGCGGCACGGCGGCAACCGTCGAGGGCCGGAACGCCGAGGTGGAGTCCTGGCCGGATGGCGCTGGTGCCGCATCGTGGGCATTGGGCTCTGACAAGGGGATCTCCGTTGCGGTGCTGGGCAGCATGCGCCGCGCGCGGAGGATTGCCCCGCACGCAGGCCCGGCTGCGTGGAACTGGTGGGTGTTGCTGACTCGTGAAGCTGGGTGCTACTTGGCGTACTGCGGGAGCCTGACCGGCTTACCGGTGGACGGCTCAACGTTGTAGGTGCGCAGCGTCTGGCTCATCACCGAACGGAACACGGGCCCCTGGGTGATGCCGTAGATGCTGCCCTTGGGCCGCTGCAGGACAACTTCAACAATAAACCGCGGATCGTCCATTGGCGCCATCCCGATCAGGGAGGCCGTGTAGCCGCAGAATCCGGACTTGCCGTCATCACACGGGGATTCGGACGTACCCGTCTTGGCGCCCACGCGGTAGCCGTCGATTGCGGCGTCCTTGATCTCGCCCTCGGTGACGGCGCTTTCGAGGATGTCGCGGACCTGCTTGGCGGTGCTCTTGGAAACCACCTGCCGGCTGGGCTTCGCCGGGACTTTCTCCACGGTGCCGTCGGGGCTGATGTAGCTGTCGATCAGGCGCGGCTGGAGCATCACGCCGTCGTTGGCGATGCTCTGGTAGGCCCGGACGGTCTGGAGAGTGGACTGGGCGACGCCCTGGCCGAACAGTACGGTGTACTGCTGCCGGCCGTCCCACTGGTCGGCCGGCGTCAGGATGCCCCGGGCCTCGGCCGGGAGCCCGATGTCCGGAGCCTCGCCGATGCCGAACTTCTGCAGCCAGTCGTGCCGCTTTTCCTTGCTGATCCGCTGGCCGACCATCACCGTGCCGGTGTTCATGGAGTAACCCACGATGCCCGCCAGGGTCCGCTTCTCGGTGCCGTGCTCGAACGCGTCGGTGAACGTCTGCCCGTCCACCGTGTAGGTCGGCGGGATGATGAACTTGTCCAGCGGCTTGGCCGTGCCCTCCTCGATGGCCGAGGCGGCGGTGATCATCTTCTCCACCGAGCCCGGCTCGTACGCGGCGGTCACCGACCGGACACCGCGGTCCGCTGCGGCCACCTTGCCGGGATCATTAGGGTCCGGGGCGTTGGTGTCCGCCATCGCGATGATGTTGCCGGTCTTGACGTCGGAAACGACGATGACGCCCCACTCCGCGCTGAGCTGGTCCTTCTGGCTCTGGATGGCCTGCTGGGCGAAGTACTGCAGGTCCGAGTTGAGTGTGAGTTTGATGTCCTTGCCGTTGACGGCCGGGGTGAACTGGTCCACGCCTACCGGGATGCGCAGCCCGTCGGCGCCGATTTCGAACAGCCGCTTGCCGGCGGTGCCCTTGAGCACGTCGTCCTGGGTCTGTTCCAGGCCCGCCTGGCCGGTAGTGCCGTCCTTCAGGAAGCCGACAATCCCGCCGGCCACGGAGCCGTTGGGGTAGACCCTCTTGCTGGTGCCTTCGGTGACGATGCCGGGGATCTGGAGTTTGGAGATCCGGTCCTCGACGTCGGGCCGGATGTCCTTTGCCACGATGTAGTAGCGCTGGGTGCCGGTCAGGGCGGTCTTGAGGTCGTCCTTCTTCATGCCCAGGACGGTGGCGAGTTCCTCGATGCCCTCATCCCGCGTGATCTTCACCACCGTGTCCTTGCCGTCGACTTTGTCCAGCCGCGGGAACGTCTCGGTGTTGGTGTTGACGGTCTGGTCCACCACGACGTTGTAGCGGATCACACTGCTGGCCAGCACGGTGCCGTGGGAGTCGAGGATGCTGCCCCGTTCTGCGGGCAGTTCAATGGGCTTGAGCCGGTTCTTCAGCGCTGCCTCGGCCATGCCGCCGACGTCGAGGCCCTGCACCAGGAACAGCTTGCCGCCCACCACCAGCAGCAGCGTCAGCATAATGCCGAGCCCCAGCCGCAGCCGCCGTGTGGCGCTCGGCGTCTTGCCTGGTCGTGCCTTGCCGGTGTTTTGCGCCACGGGAGTTTCCTTGCTTCTTGCCTTGCTGGTGGTTGGTGCCGCCTGCTATTTAGCCGGGATCTTCTGGGCCGGAGCGGGAATGGTGCCGCCGTAGAGGTCCACGGCCGGTACCCGCACGGCGGGGACCTGGACTGCGGGGATCTTGGCTGCCGGAACCTTGGCTGCGACCTTGGCCGCTGCCTTGGCCACAGTGTCAGCGGGTTTGAGGTTCAGGAGCGGTTCGTTCTCCGTGGCGGAGGGAACCACGTTGACCTGGCCGGCGACGGCGGGGGCCGCGATGACGGCGCCGGGGGCGTCGCTCTTGGCGGCCGGCTTGGCCTTGCCGGACACGGCCAGGGTCGACAAGTCGATTTGGCCCTTGACCGTGGAGGCCACCATCCCGAGCTCGGTGGCTTTGGCCGCCAGGTTCTGCGGGGCGTCAAAGTTCTGCACCTGCTGGGTGAGGTCCTGGTTCTGCTTGGTCAGCGTGGACTGCGTGGCCCGCAGCTCCACCAGCTGGTACTGGGCAGAGGAGACCGAGATGTTCAGGACCAGCACGGCCATCAGGGCGAGGGCCAGGATTCCGAAGCACATCACCACGAACGGCGCCCGGCGCTTGCGCGGGACAGACCGGACGACAGAGAGCGGCGTCCGGGACTTGCGGGCGGGCGCGCCCGGGGTCAGGTCCGGAAGCGCGCGGGCCGTGGCAGCCGTTGAAACGGGGAAGCTGTTGACGGCGGCGGTGCTCATGCGGCTCTCCTGGCTTTGATACGTTCCACGGCCCGCAGCCTGGCGGAGGCGGCGCGTGGGTTTTCTGCGATTTCTGCTGCGGTGGGCACCTCGGTGCCCTTGGTGAGGGTCTTCAGTTCTGCCTTGTGCTCCTCCAGCTCCACCGGGAAGCCGAGGGGCGCGGAGGATTTGGAACCGGCCTGGAAGACGCCCTTGACGATCTTGTCTTCCAGCGAGTGGTAGGACATGACCACCACCCTGCCGCCCATGGCGATCGAGGCGACGGCGGCCGGAATGGCCCGCTCGAGCACCTCGAGTTCCTCGTTGACCTCGATCCGGAGGGCCTGGAAGGTCCGTTTGGCCGGGTGGCCGCCGGTCTTCGCGGCGCCGGCGGGAACGACGGCCCGGATGGTGTCGACCAGTTCGCCGGTGGTGCTGAACGGCTTATCGGCGCGTGCGGCGACGATCCGGTTGGCGATCCGGCCGGCGAACTTTTCCTCGCCCCACTTTCGGATGATCCGGACCAGTTCCTCTTCGCTGTAGTTATTAACGACGTCGGCCGCAGTCTGTCCGCGGCTGGTATCCATCCGCATGTCCAGCGGCGCGTCGAACGAGTAGGCGAAGCCGCGGTCCCGTTCATCGAGCTGCAGCGAGGAGACGCCGAGGTCCATGAGGATGCCGTGAGCTTCCGCGATGCCGAGGTCTTCGAGGACTTCGGGGATCTCGTCGTAGACGGCGTGGACCAGGTCGATCCGGTCGGCGAAGGGCTTGAGCCGCTCCCCTGCCAGGGCGAGGGCTTCCTCGTCACGGTCGATGCCGATCAGGTGCAGGTCCGGGAAGCGCTGCAGCATCGCCTCGGAGTGGCCGCCCATCCCGAGCGTGGCATCAACTGCGATGGGCGTTTCGCCGCGCCGGCGGGCCTCTTCGAATCCGGGTGCCAACAAATTGATGCACCGGTCCTTGAGGACCGGTACATGGCGTTCGGACGTGGGCTTCGCCTGGTTGGAGTCGTCGCTCATGCCTGCGTCCTTTCGTTGGAGGGGTCTCTGCGGTGCTGCGCTTCTTGGTCCAGATCCCCATCCGCGCCTACCCTGCGGCCCGCCTGGCTCCGGGGAAGTGAGCCAGGTGAACTGCCGGATGGGCGGCTGGAGATCTTGAGCAAGAAACGGTGGTGTTGCTGGTGCCGCCGGGGCTTCAGAGAATTCCCGGGATGGCGTCGTCGGTTTCCGAGAAGGCGGTTTCCTTTTCGGCCAGGTACTCGTTCCAGGCCTGGGCGTCCCAGATCTCCGCGCGGGTTCCGGCGCCAATAACGGCCAGTTCCCTGCCGAGACCTGCGTATTCCCGGAGCGCCGGCGGAATCGTCACGCGCCCCTGCTTGTCAGGTACCTCGTCGGAGGCTCCAGAGAGGAAAACGCGGATGTAGTCACGGGCTTGCTTGGAGGAGATTGGAGCCTCCCGCATCTGCTCGTGAACCCGGCCGAATTCCGCCTCACTGAAGACGTAGATGCAGCGTTCCTGGCCCCGTGTGAGAACCAGGCCGCTGGCAAGTTCCTCTCGGAACTTCGCTGGGAGGATGATTCGACCCTTTTCGTCCAGACGTGGCGAATGAGTGCCGAGAAACACGGCCCACCGCCTGTCTGTTGTAGGAAGTCCAACGTCCCCTGTGCTGCCACTACCCTCTTACGTCCTCCACATTACTCCACTTCACTCCCCCGTCAACGACATTCCGGTGTTTTTAGCGCAATTTTGGGCGTGTTGTCGGCGAAACACCCCTGATAAATAAAGGGAAGCGCGAAAAGTGGGGCGCAGTGGAGGGAATATCACCTCCAACTAGGCTTCGGGGCCGCCTCCAGCCCGGCCAACGGAGCCGAAACCAGGCCGCCCGGGGATCGATTGCTCCGTACGTACCCTTTTGGCCCCCCAAAACGGCAGATACGGAGCAGTCGATGGGGGTTAAACGGAAAAGGACCCGCCGAAGCGGGTCCGTGGTTTTCCACGTGGAAGAGGTGGTGGTGCCAAATGGAGGGGGTTAGCCGCGGGGGGTCAGGACTCGCCGCGGTGCCGTTCCTCCCAGCGGTCCTCGAGGTTGCTCATAAACGAACTGCGCGGCTTGCCCGGCTTGCGTCCGTTACCGGCCTTGGCCTTGCCGCCGGCGCTGCGCATGGTCGCGAAGTAGACGCCTGCGCCCATCACGAGGAACCCAATCACGCCCACGACGATGCTTTGCAGCGAAACGCCCAGCAACAGCAGCAGGATGCCCGCGACGGCGCCGAGGACTCCGATGACCAGATGGCGGGTGGACCAGGAGCGACCCGGATCMGARCCCATCGAGCTGGCRAACTTGGGATCGTCCTCRTGCAGCTGCTTCTCAAGTTGCTCAAGCAACTTCTGTTCGTGCTCCGAGAGCGGCATCACGACCTCCTTAAGTCGRCCAACGTCCAGAACTGACGAGGCCCTTGTCCCTTAAACCCTAACGACCGGGAGTGCCGGTTGGTTCCCTGTCCACCGTCATTGGTGAAACGGGGTTCCGCGGTTCCCTGTGAGGTGTTTAGTTGGCATGGCCGGCAACCCGAACATTTGATCCAGTCGTTCGAAATCTATGTATCTCTAAGGATAGATTGTTGCGCCCTGTTCTGAAAGACGCCGGCGGCTCATCCCGCGTCGGGACCGGGATCCAGCAGGCGGGCCGGCAACACCGCCTTGTTGCCGAACTTCCGCGTGACCCTGTCCAGCACCTGTTCGGCTGTTCGCCAGTTGTCGTCCCGGCGGTCCAGGCTRAGTTGCAGCGGCGCCTGGGCKGCCTCTTCRAGYTGCTCSGCCCKRATSCCCACGAGSCGCACSGTCATGGGCCGCTCCCCGATGGACTCGAGGAGCTGAACCGCCACACCGTAAAGCAACTGGGCGCTGTCGATCGGCGTGCTGACGGTCCGGCTGCGCGTGATGGTGGAGAAATCCGCATAGCGCAGCTTCAGGGCTACCGTGCGCGCGTGCATTCCCGCGCTGCGGAGCCGCTCCGCCGTGCGGTGCGAGAGCCTGAGCAGCTCGCGGTGCAGCAGGGCCTCGTCCGCCGTGTCGACGGCGAAGGTTTCTTCCGCTCCGATGCTCTTCTCCAGCCGGACCGGTGTCACGGGCCGCGGGTCGATTCCCCACGACAGCCGGTAGACGTGCTCCCCCGTGGCGCCCAGGATCTTCCGCAGCGACGGCAGGGGCGTGGCAGCGACGTCGGCAACCGTCCGGATCCCCATCCGTGCGAGCACCTCGACTGTTTTGGCCCCGACGCCCCAGAGGGCATTGACCGGCAGGGTATGCAGGTACGGGACCGTCTCATCCGGGCCGATCAGCAGCAGTCCGTCCGGCTTGCAGCGGGTTGAGGCAATCTTGGCAACGAATTTGCTGGCGGCGATCCCCACCGAGGCCGTGATCCCCAGTTCGCCCGCGACCCTGCGGCGGATCAGTTCGCCGATCTCCCTGGGCGGTCCAAGCCGCCGGATGGCGCCGCCGACGTCGAGGAAGGCCTCGTCGACGCTGAGGGGTTCCACGAGGTCGGTGATCGACCCGAAAATGGCCATGATCTGGCCGGAGACTTCGTAGTACAGCTTGTGGCGGGGCTCGATGATGGTGGCCGCCGGGCACATCCGGGCCGCCACCGCCATGGGCATGGCGGACTTGACGCCGAACTTCCGGGCCTCGTACGACGCCGAGAGCACCACCGAGCGCTCCGCGGGGTATCCGACGATCACGGGCCGGCCCTTCAGCTGGGGACGGCTGCGGAGTTCAACGGAGACGAAGAACGCGTCCATGTCCACATGCAGGATGCTGCTGCGCCGCAGCTCGCCCAGCTCCGCCTCGTTAGAGGGCTTCACGCCGGGCTGCCCGCCATGACGGCCGTTGCGTCTTTCGGCTTGTTCCGCACTGCCTTTATCCCCACGTAGATCTTCCTCCGGCCCCACGCAACAATCCTATGCGCAGGGACTGACTAAACTGGAGGCTGCATCCAGCGTCAACACCAGGAGGAATGTCCCCGTGAAGGTTATTGGAGAGCGCAGACGCGCCGTGGCGGCCGTGGCGGCCGCGGGCGCTTTGCTGGCCCTGGCCGCGTGCACCCCGGGTCCGGGAGCGACGGCGGCGGCTTCCTCCGCGTCGGCGTCGGCGGCCCAACCCACCGCCGAATCCTCCACGACGGCACCTCCCAGCCCGTCCGCAGAACCTGGCACCTCCGCCACCGTCGGCGCGCTGGTGGACGGCTTCCCCACGAAGCTGCTGCCGGTGATGCCGGGTGCCCAGGTGGAATCCAGCAGCTTTGACAAAACCGGCGCCCCCGCGACCGTCGCACTGGTCGCCAAGATCAGCGAGCCCGCGGCCGACGTCGTGTCCTTCTATAGCAAGAAACTCGCGGGCCTGGGGTTCAAGGCCGTACCGGGCGGCGCGGTGGGTTCGGTGGCGTCGAGGGATTACCTGCGCGGTACTAACGAAACCGTGAACCTCGCCGTCGTGGAGGCTGCCGGCGTCTCGACCTTCACCATTGGCGCCAACGTCGCCGCTGAGTCCGTCAAGTGAGCCTGGCCGAACAACTCCGGGTTGAGCAGACCGACTTTGTCGCGGCCGTCGCCGGCAAGCTGACCGATTTCCTGACCGAACGTGCCACCCTGATGTCCTCCATTTCCACGGACATCGATCCGCTGATGGGATCGATCTCCAACCTCGTCACCGGCGGCAAACGCCTCCGGGCCCTCATGTGCTACTGGGGCTGGCGGGGAGCCGGCGGCGGGGCGGGTGCCGGCGAGGTGGTCACCGCGGGCTCGGCGCTGGAGCTGTTCCAGGCAGCTGCGCTCATCCACGACGACATCATCGACCGCTCGGACACCCGCCGCGGCGGCCCCAGTGTGCACCGCCGTTTCAGCGAGCTGCACGCGAGCCAGGGCTGGGCGCTGGACCCGGAGCGCTTCGGCCACGCCGCAGCTATTCTCACCGGCGATCTGTGCCTGTCTTTCAGCGAGGAATCGTTCACGGCCATCGGCGACCGGGCAGCGTCCGGCAGCCGGGCCAGGCTTATCTTTGACCTGATGCGCGCCGAGGTTATGGCCGGCCAGTATCTCGACATCCTTGAGGAGGTCGCCGGCCCGCACCGGGACCGCGCCGGCGCTGTCAGCCGCGCCCAGTCGATTATCCGTTTCAAGTCGGCGAAGTATTCCACCGAACACCCACTGGCGCTGGGCGGTGCCCTCGCGGGCGCATCGGACGAGCTGCTGCGGGGCTACTCGGCGTTTGCTCTCCCCCTAGGCGAAGCGTTCCAGCTTCGCGACGACGTCCTGGGCGTCTTCGGGGATCCTGTCACCACCGGCAAGCCGGCCGGCGATGACCTGCGCGAAGGCAAGCGGACGGTGCTGGTCGCCTTCGCCCTGGACCAGGCGGCCCCTGCAGAGTCCGCCTTCATCGATGCCAAGCTGGGCAGCCCGGACCTGACGGCCGGCGACGTCGAGGAAATCCGCCGCATCATCATTGAGTGCGGTGCCCTGCAGGCCACCGAGGTCCTGATCGAACAGTTCGGCGCGGCCGCATTCGATGCCCTCGACCTGCTGCCGCTGGAAGAACTCCCCAAGACGGCCCTCCGGAGGCTCGCCGAAGCCGCTGTCAGCCGGACGGCCTAGTCCGCCCGCAAATCTCCGGATACGGCAAAGGCCGTGCACAGCGCGAGACGCTGAGCACGGCCTTTGTTATGGGGCCAGGGACCGCGCCTACCAGGCCATGGTCTGCGCGCGGCGCCGGATTTCGGTCTTTCGTCCTTCACGCAGGGCATCAATCGGACGCCCGCGCAGGGATTCGTCGGCAGTAAAGAGCCAGACAATGAGTTCCTCATCCGAATAACCCGCATCGGAAAGGACCACGATGGTGCCCTTGAGGCTCTCCACGGCGTGGCCGTCCTGGATAAAAGCTGCCGGCACGGAGCGAATCCGGCGGTCGCCGATCCGCACGGCCGCCAGCGCACGCTCGTCCAGCAATGCATGAACCTTGGTGATAGAGACATCCAGTTGCTGGGCTACATCGGGCAGGGGCAGCCATTCGCCCACAAGGCTTTCTACAGTACTCACGGATCAAGATTGCCATGCCGGAGAGGATTGCGCCTAGTCAGCCGCGTGCGCTGTGCGGGTCCCCTTAACGTTGACCTTAATAAAGACTACGAAAACGGGCGCTTTAATGCCCGACGCCGGGACTCCGGTTGCTCCGTGCGTCCCCCGGCCCGGCACGCGGCCGGACGACACACCAAATGGCCGTCGTTGCACAATGTCAAACAGTTCTTGTGCTATTTCGCAATTCGTGAGAGATTCGCTTAGATCACATTTGTAACTGCAGTATCTCCAGTCACACTGGTAACACCAGTAACATCCGGTCAGAGCTGCAGGGTTCGCCGCTGAGAAAGAGGATTTTTTCCCATGACGACGTCACGTTCGCCGAAGCCCAACCCGAGGCCCGGCCTCCCGCTGATCGCGGCGACGACGGCGGCGCTTCCCGCCGTCGTGCTGTCCTCCCTCGCGATCGCCCAGCCGGCCGCGGCCGAATCCCGGCCCCGCGCGATCCCGGCGACTCTCGCAGCGGCCATGAAGGCCCAAGGTGTGGCTGCAGCATCCCAGCCCTCCGCCGTGATCCCTGCGGGTTCCGTGCCGGCCACCATTCCCACGGCGTTCCGCCCGGCGAAGGTTGCCGCCCCGGCGCAGTACACCATCGCCCGCGGAGACACGATCAGCGGTATTGCCCACAAGTTCGGCCTGGACACCCACGCTGTCCTGAAGCTGAACAAGCTGCAGCCCAAGACCGTGATCTACCCGGGCCAGCGGATCAAGCTCTCCGGCTCAGCAGGCGCCACGGCGGCCCCGGCGAAAGCCGCCCCCGCCAAGGCAGCACCGGCCCAGGCCGGCGGCGCGACCTACACAGTCAAGTCCGGTGACACCCTGGGCGCAATCGCGGCCCGCCACGGCGTCAAGCTCTCCGACGTGCTCAGCCGGAACGGGCTGAACATGCGGTCCGTGATCTACCCCGGCCAGAAGATCAAGATCGGCGCCGGTGTGGCCGCACCCACCGCCCCCCGCCCGGCGGCGCCCAAGCCCGCGGCGGCTCCGGCGGCTTCCGGCTCTTACACCATCAAAGCCGGCGACACCCTCTCCGGCATCGCAGCCCGGCACGGCGTGAAGCTCTCCGCCGTGCTGTCCGCGAACCGGTTGACCATGAGCAGCATCATCTACCCCGGCCACAAACTCGTCATCCCGGGCGCCGGCACAGTCACCGCCGTAAAGCCCTCCTCGAGCCAGCCGCCGGCCACGGTGACTCCGCTTGTTCCGAGCTCGTTCCTGGGCTTCAGCTACCCGGACGCGGTGGTCAGCTCAGCGAACAAGAACAAGGCCCTGCTCAACGCCTCACCGGTGCCCACCCGCGCGCAGATGCAGCAGATCGTCTCCGACACGGCCCGCCGGATGGGTGTGACCCCGTCGCTCGCGCTGGCGTTCGCCTACCAGGAGTCGGGCTTCAACCAGCGCTCGATCTCCCCGGCCAATGCGATCGGCACCATGCAGGTTATCCCGTCCTCCGGCCAGTGGGCGTCCGAGCTGGTGGGCCGCAAGCTGAACCTGCTGGACCCGTACGACAACGCCACCGCCGGCATCGCCATCATCCGCCAGCTGGTGGCTACCAGCAAGAACCTGGACTACGCCATCGCCGGCTACTACCAGGGTCAGTACTCGGTCAACACCAAGGGCATGTACGAAGACACGAAGGCCTACGTGGCTTCGATTAGGAAGCTGCAGAAGAACTTCAGCTAGAACCGCCAGCATCGCGCGGGGCTGAGACCCCCGGCGCGTAACGATACGGGTCCGGGTTGCATGTCAATCCGGACCCGTTTCCGTGCAGAGCTTAGGATCAAAGGGTGCAGGAATACACATCGGACGCTCTCGTCGGGACCCTGGTGGACAACCGGTACCTGATTCTCTCCAAGCTGGCCCGTGGCGGAATGTCGACGGTTTACCTCGCGACCGACCAGCGGCTGGAGCGGGACGTGGCCCTCAAGGTCCTGCACCCGCACATGGCCGGGGACCCCCAGTTCCTGGACCGGCTGGGCCGCGAAGCCAAGGCCGCCGCCCGGCTCTCCCACCCGCACGTGGTGGGTGTGCTGGACCAGGGCGACGACGGCCCGCTGGCCTACCTGGTGATGGAATACATCAAGGGCCGCACCCTGCGCGACGTCCTCAAGGACAAGGGCGCACTGACTCCCCGCCTGGCCCTGGCGCTGATTGACCCGGTAGTGGAAGGGCTCGGGGCTGCCCACGCGGCCGGCCTGATCCACCGCGACGTCAAGCCCGAAAACGTGCTTATTGCCGACGACGGCCGGATCAAGATCGGCGACTTCGGCCTGGCCCGGGCGATCTCGACGTCCACCAGCACGGGCGCCCTGATCGGGACCGTCGCCTACCTCTCCCCCGAGCTTGTTATGGGGCGGCAGGCCGACGCCCGCAGCGACATCTACTCCCTCGGAATCATGCTGTACGAGATGATCACCGGCAAACAGCCGTTCGACGGCGAGGTCCCCATCCAGGTGGCCTACCAGCACGTGAACTCGACGGTCGGTCCGCCGTCGGCCCTGGTGCCCGGGTTGGCCGACGAACTCGACGAGCTGGTCCAGTGGTGTACGGCGAACGACCCCGACAAGCGTCCCGTGGACGGCAACGCGCTTCTCTTCGAGCTCCGGCATATCCGCACCAACCTCAAGGACGCCGAACTGGACCTGCGTCCGCCCGCAGCAGCGCCGCTGCCAGCGGCAGCCGGAGAGTCGCACACCGAGTTCCTGGGCGGCATCCAGCACCCGACCGAGGTCATCGGCCGCGGCAGCAACCCCACCACCGTGCTCTCGGGCCGGCAGCGGCCGGGAGCCTACGGCCCGCTGGCCACGCCGGAGGAGCACGAGTTTGGTGCCTCAGCGGCGGAGGCTGCCGGGGACTTGGCTGTGCCGGCGAGCAAGCGGGCCCAGCGCAAACAGGACCGCGACGAGGAGAAGGCCCGGCAGCGTGCTGCGGCCACTCCCAGCCGCAGCCTGCGGGCGGGCAACCCCCGCCGCCGGGGCCTTGCCTGGGTCCTGGTGCTGGTCCTCGTGGCCATCCTTGCCGCCGGCGCCGGCTGGTTCTTCGGGATGGGCCCCGGATCCCCGGGAACGATTCCCCAGTTGGCCAATAAAACCGTGGCCGAGGCTCAGCAGTTGCTCCGCACCGCGGGATTCGATTCGACCACCCGGGATGTCTTTGACGACACCGTGTCCGCGGGGCTGGTGGTGGGCTCCGAACCGCAGGCCGGAGAGGTGGTCAGGAAGTTTCAGACCATTTCCCTGAACGTTTCCAAAGGCCCCGAACTCTTCCCCCTGCCGCAGCTGACCGGCAAACGGCTCGACGCGGCGAAAACGGCCCTGAATGGTGCCGGGATGACGCTTGGCCCGGTGACCGAGAGCTTCGACGAAACCGCAGCGGCCGGAACGGTGCTGGTCCAAAAGCCCGCCAAAGGCACGCCCGCCAAGCACGGGACGCCGGTGGCCCTAACGGTGTCCAAGGGGCCGCGCCCCATTCCGGTGCCCGATGTGCGGGGCAAGGACCAGGACGCCGCGGTGGCGGCTGTGGAAGCCGCGGGGCTCAAGGCCGTCGTCGCGCCGGAGCCGGTCTTCAGCCGGGACGTGCCCAAGGGCGCCGTGGCCGGCCAGGATCCGGCGAACGGAAACCTCACCAAGGGCGGCTCGGTGACGCTGACAGTTTCCAAGGGCCCGAAGTTGGTGGAGGTTCCGAGCTTTATCGGGAAGCAGGCCACCGAAGCCCGGGACGCGTTGGAGCGGCTCGGTTTCAAGGTTGAGATCAACAACATCCTCGGCGGGTTCTTCGGCACGGTCCGCGCCCAGGACCCCGTGGACACCCGGGTGCCCGAGGGGTCGACGATCACCCTGACGGTGGTCTGAGCCGGCAGGCCGGCTGCCCCGCCGGACGCCCTCGCCGGCAGAAAAAGCTCCGCCCCGGCTGAAACCAGCCGGGGCGGAGTTGTCTCTGAGCGTGGTGCCAGCCGGACTCAGCTCTTGGACGGGATCAGCGCTTAGACAGGGCGCCGGCCACCAGGAACGCCATCTCCAGGGACTGCATGTGGTTCAGGCGCGGGTCGCAGACCGACTCGTAGCGGTCCAGGAACGCGTCCTGGTCGATCGGGTCGGCACCGCCGAGGCACTCGGCCACGTCGTCGCCGGTCATTTCCACGTGCAGGCCACCGGGCACGGTGCCCAGGCCGTGGTGGACTTCGAAGAACCCCCGGACCTCATCGATGACGTCGTCGAAGTTTCGGGTCTTGTAACCGTTGGGCGAGGTCACCGTGTTGCCGTGCATCGGGTCCGTGACCCAGAGGACCTGGGCGCCCGAATCGGTGACGCGCTCGACGATGGCGGGCAGCTTCTCGCGGATATTGCCGGCGCCCATACGGGTAATGAACGTCAATCGGCCCGGTTCCCGGTTCGGGTCAAGCTTGTCGATAAGGCGGAGCGCATCATCACCGGTGGTCGACGGGCCCAGTTTGACGCCGATCGGGTTGCGGACGCGGGAGAGGAAGTCGACGTGGGCGTGGTCCAGTTCGCGGGTCCGCTCCCCGATCCAGAGGAAGTGCGCCGACGTGTCGTACGGCAGGCCGGTCCGCGAGTCGATCCGGGTCAGGGCACGCTCATAGTCCAGCAGCAGGGCCTCGTGGCTGGCGTAGAACTCCACCCGCTTGAGCGCCTCAAAATCCGCGCCGCAGGAGGACATGAATTTGATGGCCCGATCAATGTCGCGGGCCAGCGACTCGTAGCGGGCGTGCGCCGGGTTCTCGGTGAACCCCTTGTTCCACTGGTGCACCAGGCGCAGGTCCGCGAAACCGCCCTGGGTGAACGCCCGGATCAGGTTCAGGGTGGACGCGGACGTGTGGTACGCCTTGAGCATCCGGCTGGCGTCGTGGGCGCGGGACTCCGGGGTGAAGTCATAGCCGTTGACGATGTCGCCGCGGTACGCCGGCAGTGTGACGCCGTCGCGCGTTTCATCGTTCGAGGACCGCGGCTTGGCGAACTGGCCAGCCATGCGGCCCATCTTGATCACGGGCATCGCGGCACCGTAGGTCAGGACCACCGCCATCTGCAGGATGGTCTTGACCCGGGCACTGATCTTGTCTGCCGTGGCGGCCTCGAAGGTCTCCGCGCAATCACCGCCCTGCAGCAGGAACGCCTTGCCCTGCGCGGCCGCGGCGAGCCGTTCACGAAGAATGTCCACCTCGCCGGCGAAGACCAGCGGCGGCAGCACGGAGAGTTCCTTGACCGAGGCGCCAAAGACGTCAGGATCGGACCAAGTGGGCTGCTGCGAGGCGGGCAGCTCCCGCCAATTGTCCAGCCCCGGATAGTTGGCGGCGCCGCTCTGGGCCGTGCTGGTGAAAGCCGTGCTGGTGAAGGGCGAGCCCGTAAGGGCACTGGCAGCCGGCTGGGAGTTGTGCAGGGACGTCGAGGGTGCAGATAGCTCAGTCACCCTCTAAGGATAGTTGTCCCGGCCCCGAACGGCCTGCCCGCCGTCATTGACTGCCGGGTATCCGTCACACAGCCCAGTTACGCAGTCCAGTTACGCAGTCCAGTTACGCAGTCCAGTTACACAGTCCCGGGCGCCCCGGGGCCCTCGGGCGATTCGGGCACCTCAGGTTCCTGCGCGGGACCGGCTTCCGGCGCCCCGCCGGTCTTTCCGGCCAGCCGCAGTTTGACGACGGCGGCGTACTCGTCCACGTATTCCTGGCCGGAGAGCCGCATGAGTTCGTACATGATTTCGTCCGTGACCGACCGCTGGATCAGCCGGTCGTCCTCCATGCCGTAGTAGCGGCTGAAGTCGAGGGGCTCGCCAAAGATCATCCCGATCCGCCGGATGTTCGGCACGCGTTTGCCGATGGGCTGGACCTTGTCGGTGCCGATCATCGCGACCGGAATCACCGGAACCCGGGCCTGCAGCGCGAGCCGGGCCACCCCGACTTTTCCGCGGTACAGGCGGGCGTCCGGGCTGCGCGTTCCCTCGGGGTAGATGCCCAGGAGCGAGCCGTTCTTCAGCACGTCCATGCCGGCGTCCAGGGACCGTGCGGAGGCCGCACCGCCGGACCGGTCCATAGGCAGCTGGTTGGTCAGGCGAAAGAACGCAGCCGTCAGTTTGCCTTTAACGCCCTTGCCCGTGAAGTACTCGGACTTGGCCAGGAACACCACGGGCCGGGGCACCATCAACGGCATAAAAATGGAGTCGGAAAAGGAGAGGTGGTTGGAGGCCAGGATCGCGGCGCCCTGGCCCGGAACGTTGTCCAGGCCCTTCACCCACGGCCGGAACAACAGCTTCAGGACCGGCCCAAGGACGAACGTCTTCATGAACCAATAAAACACGTGGTGGACCTCTCCGGCAGGCGTCTGGCCGGCCCTTCTGCGGGACCGGCCGGGACTTCAATGACACCCTACTCTAGTGAGTTTTGTCGCGAACAGTGACACGATGGGCACATGAGCGAAAGCAGCACTCCGATGACGCCTGCCGCTTTCACCTACCCCGGCCACGGCGCCAACGCGTCCACCGGCGTGGCGATCTGCCACGGCTTCACGGGCAGCCCCCTGAGTGTGCTGCCCTGGGCCGAGCACCTCGCCGCACAGGGCTTCGCGGTCTCTGTCCCGTTGCTCCCCGGACATGGCACCGACTGGCGCGACCTCGCCCGGCACGGCTGGCAGGACTGGTACGGCGCTTTCGAGGCCGCGTACCTTGACCTGGCCGCCGGCACCCGCTTCTGTTTCGTGGCCGGGCTGTCCATGGGCGGGACCATCGCCCTGCGCACCGCGGCACGGCACCGGGTCGCCGGGGCCGCCGTCGTCAATCCGGGACTGAGCTTCTACGACCGCCGGGTACGTTACATCGGGCTGCTCAAGTACCTTCAGCGCACCATCGTCCCGCTCCAGGAAACGGAGTCGACGGCGGCGAGCACCCAGGATGGCGACTACTCCCTGACGCCGCTGGCGGCCGTCCACCAGTTACGCAAGCTCTTCACCGCAACGCTGCGCGAGCTGCCCGCTGTCGACGCCCCTACCCTGGTGTTCAAGTCCGACGTCGATGCCGTGGTGCCGCCGTCCTCTCTTGCGCTGCTCCGGCAGCGCCTCGGCTCCCGGGATCTGACCGTGGTGCCGCTGCCGGCCAGCGGCCACGTTGCCACCCTCGACGTCGATGCCCCCACGATCTTTGAACAGTCTGCCAGCTTCTTCCAGGCGCACGCCGCCGCGCCGGGCGCCCCCACCGCACCCACCCAGCCCCAACTGACGGAGCAGCCATGAGCACAGCCCCCGACCACTCGCCGTTCAGCAGCCCGTTCACGGGCTCCGGCCCCCGGACCGGCGTGGTGGTCTCCCACGGCTTCACGGGCAGCCCGCACGGCGTCCGGGCGTGGGCGGAGTCGCTGGCCGCAGCGGGGTACGCGGTCCGGATGCCGTTGCTGCCCGGGCACGGCACCAGCTGGCAGGAACTGGCCCGGACCCGCTGGCAGGACTGGCATGCCGGGATTGACGCCGCTTACCAGGAACTGGCCGCGGAGTGCGACCACGTGGTGGTCGCTGGCCTCTCGATGGGCGGCGCCCTGGCGCTGCGGCTGGCCGCCACGCGCCCGGTTGCCGGTGCCGTGCTGGTGAACCCCGGGTTGGTCATTGACGATCCCCGGGCTCCGCTGGCCGGAATCCTCAAGTTTGTCCTTAAGAGCACCCCGGCCATCGCCAATGACATCCTGATGGCGGGCGTTGATGAGGGGGCCTACCCGCGGACCCCGGTGGCGGCCGCGCACGAGTTGAACAAGATGTTCAAGGACACCGTGCGGCTGCTCCCCCGCATCACCGCCCCGGTCCGGGTCTACCGTTCCACCGTGGACCACGTGGTCTCCGACGCGAGCATCGCCGCGCTGCGCCGCGGACTGGGCAACGCCCCGCTGGAGATCATCCCGCTGGAGAACAGCTACCACGTGGCTACCATGGACAACGACGCGCCCCAGATCTTCCGCGGCACGGCCGAGTTCATCCGGTCCGTTGTGGAGGGACACACCCCCGGCGCCCCCAGCGCCAGCCAGAAAGAAACGGCAGATGACTAGACCCGATCCGGATTCCCAGGACTCCAGCGCCAACCAGGACGACGCCGTCTGGCTCGACCTGGTGGCCCGTCTGGAGGCAACGGATTCCGGTGCCGGAACGCATGGGACGCTGGACCCGCAAGGTCCCGGAGCTCCTGCGGCCCGGACCTTCCGGGACTTCGATCCGCTGGGCCTGGCCGTCCCGCCGGCAGCACCGGAGTCCGGCCGGCCGGATTCCCCCGCTGGCGCCGGCGAAGCGGGGGCGGACCGCGGGTCCCTCTCCGGCCCGCGCGACTATGAGCCGGATGACGACGACGGCGCGTTCGTTCCGGAAGAACCGCCGAGCCTGGCCGGAGCCGACCCGCTGACGGTGCTCGCATGGCTCGGCGCGGTGGGCGGCCCGATCGCCCTGTTGCTGTCCGCCATGTTCTGGCGGTCCGCGCCGCTGCTGGCCGTGGTGGGCATGGTGGTGACCTTCGCGGCGTCGGTGGTATTCCTGATCATGAAGCTGCCGCAGGAAAAGGACGATCACGACGACGGGGCGCGGGTCTAGCCGGTCCTGCACACAGCCGCATGCCGTGGGGTCCGCGGCAGGGCGCCTAGTTGCGCATCCGGCTGCTGACCCTGGAGAGGTCCGCGGCGCCGATCAGTCCGGCGTTGGGGCCCAGGGCCGCCAGTTCTATCCTTGCCGCGGGGCGGAAGCCGCGGCCGGTCAGGTTCCGCGCGAACGCGCGCCGGGCCGGGGCCACCAGCAGCTCGCCCGCGTCGCAGAGTCCGCCGCCGACGACGAAGGTGCCCGGGTCCAGGGAGGCCGCCAGGTTCGCCAGGCCAAGGCCCAGCCATTCCCCCACATCATCGAGCAGCTCCCGTGCCGTGGGATCCCCGGCCTTGGCCAGTTCGGTGACAATGACCCCGGTGATGAGTGCCGGGTTGCCGTCCACGGCTTTCAGCAGTTCCTGCGCCACCGGAGAGTTCGCCGCGGCCAGTTCCCGGGCCTCCCGGCCCAGGGCGTTGCCGGAGGCGTATTGTTCCCAGCAGCCCCGGTTGCCGCATTCGCACCGGTGCCCGCCGGGCATGATGATCTGGTGGCCGAATTCCCCGGCCACCCCAAAGCGTCCCCGTTCCAGCCGGCCGTCCATCACCATGGCGCCACCGATCCCGGTGCCAAGGGTGATGCACACCAGCCGGCTCTCGCCGCGTCCGGCCCCAAACCGCCACTCGGCCCAGCCTGCGGCATCGGCGTCGTTGGTCAGCAGCACGGGACGGCGCAGCAGCCGCTGCAGGTTCTCCCGGAGGGGTTCGTTGCGCCACGCCAGGTGGGGGCTGAAGAGCACGGTGGCGCCGTCGAGATCCATCCAGCCGGCCGCTCCGATGCCAACCGATCCGATCCGGTGCCCCTGGCCCAGCTCCGCCACAAGATCAACGATGACCTGTTCGACGGCGCGCGGGTCGCTGCCCGGCGTGGACCGGTTGGCCTGGCTCAGGATGCGTCCCTCGGCGTCCACCACCCCGGCCGCCACCTTGGTTCCGCCGATGTCGATGCCGATGGCGAGGCCCTTGCGGCCGAGCCGGAGATGCCCGCGGAACGGTCCTGCCTCCGGCGTGCCGGCGAAGCGCTGGTTCCTGTGCCGCCAGGCGGCGGTCCTGCGCTGCGGTCGGGGCTGCTGGGCCGGTGTTGGAGTATGCATCGTTCCCTATTCTAGGGCCCGTCCACCCGGTCACGGCCGGGGTCCGGGGACGCCGCCGAGTGGCGGTCCGGAGGCCTTGACCGTAAAGTTACTCGCCAGTAGGTGAAGTGGGACACACCCCTCGGGGCCCGCATACTACTGTTAGTCGTACCCCCTAGCGGGTCAATGGATATCAAAGGAGCTATCGTGCGAGAAATCAGTGTCCCGCCCCTGGTCACCGTCCCCCCGGAAACAAACGTGACGGACCTGGTCCTGCGCCAGGCTGCCAAGGCGTCCAACCCCGCCCTGTTCTCCCGGCTCGACGCCGCGGGCCAGTGGCAGGACATCCGGGCCACCGACTTCCTGGCCGATGTCTCCCTGCTCGCCAAGGGCCTGATGGCCAGCGGCGTGGGTGCCGGCGACCGGGTGGGCATTATGTCCCGCACCCGCTACGAGTGGTCCCTGGTGGACTTTGCCATCTGGTTTGCCGGCGCCGTCTCGGTTCCGATCTACGAAACATCCTCCCCGTCTCAGGTGGCCTGGAACCTGGGTGACTCCGGTGCCGTCGCCGCGTTTGGCGAATCGGCCCACCACGAGGACATCATCCGGCAGGCCGCCACGTCCGAGGGCCTGACCGGGCTGCGGCACGTCTGGCAGCTTGAGGGGGACGCCCTCGACGAGGTCCGCGCCGCCGGCTCGGCCATTACCGACGCGGAACTCGAAGCCCGGCGCAGCCAGGCGTCCCTGCAGGATCTCGCGACGATTATCTACACCTCCGGGACCACCGGCCGGCCCAAGGGCTGCGAACTGACGCACGGCAACTTCGTGGAACTCTCCGACAACGTGCTGGCCACCTCGCTCGGCCAGACGGTCAATGAGCAGGCCAGGACCATTATGTTCCTGCCACTGGCCCATGTTTTCGCGCGCTTCATCTCGGTGCTGGCGGTGGCCGCCGGCGTGACGGTCGCGCACACCCCGGACATCAAGAACCTGCTGCCGGACCTGCAGAGCTACAAACCGACCTTTATCCTTGCGGTCCCCCGGGTCTTCGAGAAGGTCTACAACTCCGCCATGACCAAAGCCGAGGACGGCGGCAAGGGCGCAATCTTCCACCGGGCAGCTGAGACCGCCATCGCCTGGTCCAAGGCCCGGCAGGCCGGCAAGGTGGGCCTGGTGCTGGGGCTCAAGCACTCCCTCTTCGACAAGCTCGTTTACGGCAAACTCCGCGATGCGATGGGCGGCCACGTGGCCCACGCCGTATCCGGCGGCGGACCGCTCGGGGAGCGCCTCGGCCACTTCTTCCAGGGCATCGGGCTGCAGATCCTCGAGGGCTACGGCCTGACCGAAACCACCGCCCCCGTCACCGTCAACACGCCGTCGCTGATCAAGATCGGTACCGTCGGCGCGCCGATCCCGGGGAACGCCGTCAGGATTGCCGAGGACGGGGAAATCCTGGCCAAGGGCGTCTGCGTGATGCGCGGCTACTTCAACCGCCAGGACCTGTCCGCCGAAGCATTTGTGGACGGCTGGTTCCGCACCGGCGACATCGGCCAGCTCGACGAACAGGGCTTCCTGACCATCACCGGGCGCAAGAAGGAAATCATCGTCACTGCCGGCGGCAAGAACGTGGTCCCGGCCCTGCTCGAGGACCAGATCCGCGCCGACGCGCTGGTCTCGCAGGTGCTCGTGGTGGGAGATAACCGCCCGTTCATCGGCGCCCTCGTAACTCTCGACGAGGAGGCCCTCCCGGGCTGGCTGCAGCGCCACGGCCTCCCGGCGTCGACCACCCTGGCCGAGGCCACCGCCCACCCCGCCGTCAAGGCCGCCGTCCAGGAGCTCATCAACCACGCGAACCAGTCCGTGTCGCAGGCGGAGGCCATCAAGTCCTTCCGGATTGTGCCCTCCGACTTCACCGAGGCTTCCGGGCACCTGACGCCCTCCATGAAGGTCAAGCGCGCCCAGGTGATGAAGGACTTCGAGAGCGTCATCGAGGAAATGTACTCCGCGAAGCGTCCCACGCACGCCTAGGCCGAGCGTCGCAGGGCAGTACAGCACAGCACGGCAACGCACAGCACAGCACAGCAAAGAAGGGCTCCCCCGGCAAAAGCCGGAGGAGCCCTTTCGTCTGTGCGCTCTGCGCCTGGCCCTTCTAGGCCCGGCCGGGCGTTACTCCACGACCAGCAGCAGGTCCCCGCCCTGGACCTGTTCCACGGCGCCCACGGCGAGCCTCGAGACAGTGCCGGCGACCGGCGTCGTGATGGAAGCTTCCATCTTCATGGCTTCGATGGTCGCGACGGTATCGCCGGCGTTGACCTTGTCCCCGGCCTTGACGGTCAGGGTGACGGCGCCGGCGAACGGTGCGGCCACCTGGCCCGGCTGGGAGGCGTCGGCGCGCTCGGCGGCCTTGACGTTGCTCACGACGGACCGGTCACGGACCACCACGGGCCGGGACTGGCCGTTCAGGGTGCACATGACCGTGCGCATGCCCTTCTCGTCGGGTTCGGACACGGCCTCGAGCGAGGCGATCAGRCGGACGCCCTTCTCCAGCTCGATCTCGTGCTCGGCGCCGCGCTGCAGGCCGAAGAGGTAGTCGCGGGTGTCGAGGACGGAGAGGTTGCCGTACGCCTCCACGCTCTTCTGGTAGTCCTTGGTGGGACCGGCGAAGAGCAGCCGGTTGAGGGTCTGCTGCACCGTTTTGGAGTCGCCCTTGAGCGCGGCGCTGTCTTCGGCGCTGAGCTCAACGTCGCGGACCTTGACGCTGCGGCCCTGCAGCGCCTTGGTCCGGAACGGCTCCGGCCAGCCGCCGGGAGGATCGCCGAGTTCGCCGGACAGGAAGCCGATCACGGAGTCCGGGATGTCGTACTTCTGCGGGTTCTCGTTGAAATCGGCCGGGTCGGCGTTGAGGCCCACCAGGTGCAGGGCGAGGTCGCCCACCACCTTCGATGACGGGGTGACCTTGACCAGCCGGCCCAGGATACGGTCCGCGGAGGTGTACATGTCCTCGATGGCCTCGAACCGTTCGCCCAGTCCCAGCGCGATGGCCTGCTGCCGCAGGTTGGAGAGCTGGCCGCCGGGGATTTCGTGCCGGTAGACCCGGCCTGTGGGGCCCGGCAGTCCGGATTCGAACGGGGCATAGACCCGCCGTACGGCCTCCCAGTAGGGCTCCAGGGCACACACGTTCGCCAGGCTCAGCCCGGTGTCGCGCGGGGTGTGGGCCAGCGCCGCGACCAGTGCTGAGGCGGACGGCTGGCTGGTGGTGCCGGCCAGGGACGCGGATGCGACGTCGACGGCGTCCACTCCGGCATCCACGGCCGCCAGCAAGGTGGCCAGCTGGCCGCCGGCGGTGTCGTGGGTGTGCAGGTGCACCGGGAGGTCGAACTTCTCCCGCAGGGCGCTCACCAGCCGGGCGGCGGCTGCCGGACGCAGCAGTCCCGCCATGTCCTTGATGGCGAGGATGTGCGCGCCGGCGTCGACGATCTTCTGGGCCAGGTCCAGGTAGTAGTCGAGGGTGTAGAGCTTTTCCTCCGGGTCCAGCATGTCCGCGGTGTAGCACAGGGCGACCTCGGCCACGGCCGTGCCGGTGTCGCGGACGGCGCGGATGGCGGGGGCCATCTGGTTGACGTCGTTCAGGGCGTCGAAGATCCGGAAGATGTCGATGCCGGTCGCGGCGGCCTCATTCACGAAGGCCACCGTCACCTCCTCCGGGTACGGCGTGTAGCCGACGGTGTTCCGGCCGCGGAGCAGCATCTGCAGGCAGATGTTGGGCAGGGCCTTGCGGAGGGCGGCCAGGCGGTCCCAGGGGTCCTCGCCGAGGAAGCGCAGCGCGACGTCGTAAGTCGCACCGCCCCAGGCCTCGACGGAGAGCAGTTCGGGAAGCATCTTGGAGACAGCGGGGGCCGCGGCCACCAGGTCGCGGGTACGGACGCGCGTGGCCAGCAGGGACTGGTGCGCGTCACGGAAGGTGGTGTCGGTGACAGCGACGCCCTCCTGGCCGCGGAGGGCCTTCGCGAAGCCCTCCGGCCCGAGTTCGAGCAGCCGCTGCCGCGACCCTGCGGGGGCGTCGGCATCCTCGAGCGCCGGCAGCTTGTCCGCGGGGTCGGTGTGCACCGTGAGCTCGCCGTTGGGCTTGTTGACGGTGACCTCGGCGAGCCAGGTCAGCAGCTTGGTCCCGCGGTCGGCGGAGACGCGGGCCTTGAGCAGTTCCGGGCGCTCGTCGATGAACGAGGTGGCGACGTTGCCGGCCACGAAGTCCGGGTCGTCCAGGACGGCCTGGAGGAAGGAGATGTTGGTGGACACACCGCGGATACGGAACTCGGCCAGGGCGCGCCGGGCGCGGGCGACGGCAGTGGCGTAGTCGCGTCCGCGGCACGTGAGTTTGACCAGCATCGAGTCGAAATGCGGGCTGATCTCGGCGCCCGAGTACACGGTTCCGCCGTCGAGCCGGACGCCGGCGCCGCCCGCCGAGCGGTAGCCGGTGATCTTGCCGACGTCGGGCCGGAAGCCATTGGCCGGGTCCTCTGTGGTGATGCGGGACTGCAGTGCGGCGCCGTTGAGCTTGACGGTGTCCTGGGACAGGCCCAGGTCAGCCAGGGTCTCCCCCGAGGCGATGCGCAGCTGGGCCTGGACGAGGTCGACGTCGGTGACTTCCTCGGTGACCGTGTGCTCAACCTGGATGCGCGGGTTCATCTCGATGAACACGTGCTGGCCGGCCCGTTCACCCACAGTGTCCACCAGGAACTCGACAGTGCCGGCGTTGACGTAGTTCAGGGCCTTGGCGAACTTCACCGCGTCCCGGTAGAGGGCCTGCCGGATACCCTCGTCAAGGTTCGGCGCCGGCGCGATTTCGATGACCTTCTGGTGGCGGCGCTGGATGGAGCAGTCGCGTTCGAAGAGGTGCATGACGTTGCCCTCGGCGTCAGCGAGGATCTGGACCTCGATGTGCCGCGGCCGCAGGACAGCCTGCTCAAGGAACATCGTGGGGTCGCCGAACGCCGCATCCGCCTCGCGCATGGCGGCCTGCAGGGCCTCGGGCAGGGCCTCCCGGGTGTCCACCCGGCGCATGCCGCGGCCGCCGCCGCCTGCGACGGCTTTGGCGAAGATCGGGAAGCCGATCTCGTCCGCGGCCGCGATGAGTTCGTCGAGGTCCTTGGACGGCTGGCTGGACTTCAGGACCGGGACGCCGGCCTTGCGGGCGGCCTCCAGGGCGGCCACCTTGTTGCCGGCCAGCTCCAGGACCTCAGCCGGCGGCCCGACGAAGGTAATGCCGGCGGCGGCCGCGGCGCGGGCGAGGTTCGGGTTTTCGGAGAGGAACCCGTAGCCCGGGTAGATGGCGTCAGCCCCGGCCTCTTTCGCCACGCGGACCACCTCGTCGACGTCGAGGTAGGCCCGGACGGGATGGCCCTCTTCGCCGATCAGATATGCCTCGTCGGCTTTCTGGCGGTGGATCGAATTACGGTCCTCGGTCGGGAACACTGCAACGGTCTTGGCACCCAGCTCGTAGCTGGCCCGGAAAGCACGGATCGCGATTTCGCCGCGGTTAGCCACCAGAATCTTGGAAAACATACTTCTCCTGCATCATTGCGGGCGGTTCGGTAAGTGGTCACAGTTTCTAGGACTGGTGTGCGCAAACACAAATCATTGTGGTGCCCGTCACAGCATTATGCGTCATTTCCGCGGCAGACGGCAGATCGGCGCCGATCCGGGCTCCCGGGGCCTGTTCGGGCCCCCGCCGGAGAGGATGAGACGGGTTAAGGCGCCCGGTCCACATATGATGAGTTGGTGGGTGGCGTACGCACGCCCCGGTCCGGAGGAACGCACGGGCCGGCATGACCCAGTCTCGGCAACCGGCGTTAGGTATTGGTTTTTCAAGTGCAAGTAGTCAGCATCAGCAGCCTCAAAGGCGGGGTCGGCAAGACATCCGTGACAACCGGACTGGCGTCGGCAGCACTCGCAGCCGGCATCCCCACCCTCGTGGTCGACCTGGACCCGCATGCGGATGCCAGCACGGCCCTCGGCGTCCGCCCCGACGGGCAGCTGGACATCGGCCGGATGATCAAAGCGCCGCGCAAGGCCCACCTTGCCGAGAACGTGGTCCCCAGCGGATGGGTGGAGCACCTGGCCGGCGCAACGGCCGACGGCGCCGCGCCGGTTCTCGATGTGGCCATCGGCTCCGCATACACCGGCATCTACGACCGGCCGGACCTTGGCCGGCGCGATCTGCGGCGCCTCTCCACGGTCCTTGCCAGCGTGGGGCACTACGACCTGGCCCTCATCGACTGCCCGCCGTCGCTGAACGGCCTGACCAGGATGGCCTGGTCTGCCAGCGACAAGGTGGCCCTCGTGGCCGAACCGGGGCTGTTCTCCGTGGCCGGCACCGAACGCACCATGCGCGCCATCCAGCTCTTCCGGCAGGAGTTCGCGCCCGCGCTGGCACCGGCCGGCATTGTGGCCAACCGGGTGCGGTCCGGCTCAGCAGAGCACACCTTCCGGCTGGCCGAGATGCAGTCCATGTTCGGCGAACTGCTGCTCACCCCGCACATTCCCGAACAGGCGAACTGGCAGCAGATCCAGGGCGCCGCCCACTCGGTCCACCACTGGCCCGGTGACTCCGCCAAGAACGCCGCCGCGCTGTTCGACAGCCTGCTCGCCAATGTGATGGGCACCAACACCGCCGGTGAACTGGCGGCGGCTGGTACGGTCCGCAACCGCAGCCAGCGCTAGCCCCGGCCGGCCCCGGCGATTAGGCCAATACAACCGGCAAACAAAAAAACAGGCAAACAAAAAACGCGGGGCCACAGTGTGGCCCCGCGTTTTTAGGTGGAATTTTGGGCTGTGCTAGCCGATCTTACGGGCGGCCCGGCGCTTGCTGAGCTCGTCGTCCGGGAAGGACTGGTCCGCAGCGTGCTCGCTCGGGAGGGCTGCTAGGCTTCCTTCGACTTCGCGCCAGACACGGCCGACGGCGATGCCAAAGACACCCTGGCCGCCCTGTACCAGGTCAATGACCTCGTCCGCCGACGTGCACTCGTAGACGCTGGCACCGTCGCTCATAAGGGTGATCTGGGCGAGGTCCTCGACCCCGCGTTCACGGAGGTGCTCAACCGCCGTGCGGATCTGCTGCAGCGAAACGCCGGTATCCAGGAGCCGCTTGACGACTTTCAGGACCAGGATGTCGCGGAAACCGTACAGACGCTGGGAGCCGGAGCCGGCGGCGCCGCGCACGGCAGGTTCGACCAGCCCGGTACGGGCCCAGTAGTCGAGCTGGCGGTAGGTGATGCCGGCCGCCTTGCACGCGGTCGGGCCACGGTAGCCCGCGTCCTCGTCCAGGACGGGAAGATCCTCGGTGAAGAGCAGGCCTTGGGCACCGCTTGCGGGCACAGCAACGCCTGCCGTCGAGGCCTGCTTGAGCTCGCCTGCTTCGCCTTTCGGACTCACGTGGATCCTCCTTGTCATGAGTTCCCGCGGGAACTTGCAGCAACGCCGCGGTATCCGGGACAGGCAACGGACCAAGACCGCACGTGAATGATCCGTGAAGTTTCGGTTCCGGCTGCACTTTCCAGTGTGACTTGCACGGCTGTTGTATGCAATGGGAACTTGTACCTCCGACGTTAGGCCTGCCGGGGCCGAAGGTCAAAGACGTTGGGGCTATTGCCGGGGCGTGTCGAAAGTTTCGACCTCGACTTTAAGCTTTGGGGCGTGTCAGCCGGCAAAATCTTCCGGTTCGACGTCGTCCAGGAACTCACGGAAGCGGCGCAGCTCCCCTTCTTCGTCGACGGCGGGACCCGGCTGGGCTTCCTCGCCGTCGTCGTGCTCAGTGATCCGCACGCCCGCTTCGTCCATCACGGCGTCCGCACACCAGATCCGGCACTTGGCCCGCAGGGCCAAGGCCAGCGCGTCCGAGGCCCTGGAGCTGACGGTGGTGCCGTCCTCGAACTGGAGCTGGCCGTAGAAGATGTTGTCCTCGACCGCGACGATGTTGACGCTGACGATCGTGTGGCCCAGGGCCTCGACCACATCGACGAGGAGGTCGTGGGTCATGGGCCGGGGCGGGACCACACCCTGCTGGGCGAGGGCAATCGCGCTGGCCTCCGGGGTGCCGATCCAGATCGGAACGTGCCGTTCGCCGTGCATCTCCTTGAGCAGTACCAGCGGCTGGTTGGAGGGCAGTTCGATCCGGACGCCAACGATCTCCACCTCAATCATCAGCTGTCCATCCTTGAGATGCGGTCCTGGACCAGGGCGCGGTGCAGCGACAGGCAGAGTTCGCTGATTTCCCGGGCGGCCTCGGCAGCGCGGGCGTGCGAGGCTGCGTCCTTCCGCGATGTCAGGGTGGCCACGGCGCGCTCCACCAGGCCGAATTCGCGGTCGGCGGCGGCCTGGAAGGGCCTGAGGTGGCGCGGTTCCAGGCCATGGCCCTCCAGCTGGACGCAGGCGCGGGCAACTTGCAGGGCGTGCTCGTCGAACTTTCCGTTGACGTGCCCGATCAGGCCGAAGCTAAGCAGGGATTCCAGCAGGGGCACACTCGCCCCGGACTCGGCACGCAGCTGTTCGGCGGTGAGCAGGCGGACCCGGTGGTTCAATTCGGCGGCAAGCTGGTCCGAGACGATCCGCGGCGACACCGTCACCCCGGGCGGGAGGTTCTCGGGCCGTTCCCCGCGGTCAATTGCGTCGAGGTAGTCCTTGATGACCTTCAGCGGCAGGTACTGGTCCCGCTGCAGGGCCAGCACAAAGCGCAGGCGTTCGACGTCGCTCTCCGAATACTGCCGGTACCCGGCGGGGGTCCGCTGCGGGTTAATGAGTCCCTTTTCCTCCAGGAACCTGATTTTCGACGCGGTCATGGAGGGGAAGTCGTCGCTTAGCTGAGCCAGGACTTCCCCGATGTTCAGGACCTGGGGTCCGCGCCGCTCGGCTTGTGCCATCGCCACAGGCAGCTACCCCGATATCAGACGTTGCCTGCGGTACGGGCAGGGCTGAGGTAGAAGGTGAGCCGGAACTTGCCGATCTGCACCTCGTTACCGGACTTCAGCTCCACGCTGTCGACACGGTCGTGATTGACGTAGGTGCCGTTGAGGCTCCCGGTGTCGACGACCTCGAAACTGCGCGCCGTGCGGCGGAATTCGACGTGCCGGCGCGAGACCGTGACGTCGTCGAGGAAAATGTCGGCGTCCGGGTGGCGGCCCGCCGTCGTGGTGTCGGAGTCCAGCAGGAACCGGGCGCCGGCGTTCGGGCCGCTGTGGGCCACCAGCAGGGCGGAGCCCGCCGGCAGGGATTCAATCGCGGTGCGTTCCTCGACCGAAACCTTCGGGGTGAGGGTCGGCTCGTCGCGGACGGGGGTGAGATGGATCGATGTGGTCTCCGAGGCATTCACTCCACCCGTGCCGTATCCACCGGTGTCGTTCTGTCCGTGCCCAACCATTGAGTCCTCCTCATTCGTTGCAGGTGTCCCCCCTGCAAACAACGCATGCCGTCCGGAAACGCCTGGCGGATCCGGTAGTCAGCCCCCGGCCGGTACTGCGCCCAGCAACCGCTGCGGCCACCAACTCCTGTGGCCTACAACTGATGTGTCCAGTAACACGGCCCGGAGACCTTCCCTTTAGCCTACCTGCTGTTCGTACTCCGATGCACTGAGCAACGACTCGACGGCGTCGGCCTCTGCGAGCTTGATTTCGATCAGCCAGCCCTCGCCGTACGGATCCGAGTTAATCAGGGCCGAATCAGTGTCCAGTGACTCGTTGCGGGCCACCACCTCGCCGCTGACCGGGGCGTAGATGTCGCTGACGCTCTTGGTGGACTCGACTTCGCCGACGACGTCGTTGGCCTTGACCTCGGTGCCGACTTCCGGCATCTGGGCGTAGACAACGTCACCCAGCGCGTCCTGGGCGAAGTCGGTGATCCCCACCCGCACCACGCCGTCGGCATTGGGGGCGGAAATCCACTCGTGTTCCGCGGTGTAGGACAGCTCTTCGGGAATGTTGCTCATGACGGGCCTTTCGTCGGGTCAATCACCTGGGTCGACGGCGGCCGATCGAACGGGCCGCCGCTGAAAGTATAGGCATATCCGCCCGGGGCCCGGCAGGACTCTGGCATGATGGGGCCATGGCAGCACGTGCACGCGTTCGGGTCGGAACTGCCCATGCCTGAGCTCCCGGAAGTAGCGGCCCTGGCGGCCTTCCTCGACACCCGGCTGCGCGGTGCTGTGGTGGCGAAAGTCCAGATTGTCTCCTTCGCCGTGCTGAAGACCGCGGATCCGCCGGTCTCCGCCCTCGAAGGCACGACAGTGACCGGGGTTCGCCGGCACGGCAAGTTCCTGGACGTGGAAGCGGACGGGCTGCATCTGGTCTTCCACCTGGCCCGGGCGGGCTGGGTCCGCTTCACTGACTCCCCCACCGGCGCGGCGCTGAAGATGGGCGGCGGACACCTCGCGGCGCGGCTCTCGTTCTCGACAGGGACGGGCCCGGTCGACCTGGACCTTACGGAGGCCGGGACCAAAAAGAGCCTGGCCATGTATGTGGTCCGGGAGCCCGCCGACGTGCCCGGTATCGCGGCGCTCGGCCCCGGTCCTTTCAGTCCCGGGTTCGACGTCGACACCCTTGCCGGGATCCTGTCGTCCAGTTCGCAGCAGATCAAGGGTGTACTGCGCAGCCAGGGCATCATGGCGGGCATCGGGAACGCGTATAGCGATGAGATCCTGCACGCGGCCAAAATCTCGCCATTTGCGATCGCGGGCTCCCTGGAACCCGAGGTGGTGCGGCGCCTTTATGACGCCATCCACGATGTCCTCGGCGCGGCACTGGCGGAGGCAAAGGGGAAACCGCCGGGTGAGCTGAAGGATGCGAAGCGGAGCCACATGCGGGTGCACGGGCGGGCCGGGCAGGACTGCCCGGTCTGCGGGGACACCGTCCGGGAAGTGTCGTTTGCGGACACAGCGCTGCAATATTGCCCCACCTGCCAGACCAAGGGGAAGATCCTGGCGGACCGCCGGACGTCGAGGTTCCTGAAGTAGGAACTGCCCGCGCGGGCGGCGGTTCGGCGTCGGGGTCCGTTGCGCGAAACAGAAAACCCCGCCACTCCGTTGCCGGAATGCCGGGGTACTTTCTTGTTGGTCGGGCTGACAGGATTTGAACCTGCGACCCCTTGACCCCCAGTCAAGTGCGCTACCAAGCTGCGCTACAGCCCGCTGGTTCCGCCGTTCTCCGCTCACCATGATTTCCCTTGTTTGACCAAAAGAATTCATCCGAGCAGTCCGGCCGAACCACCTCCAAAAGCTTACACGATTCCGGAGGGTGCCCGTGACACTTTGACCATGTCACGGGAACTTTTCCCTCGGCGGGTGCCGGAACTAACGCTTCTTGCCGCGCTTTTCCCGGACCCGCATGTTGACCTCGATGGGCGTGCCCTCGAAGCCGAACGTTTCCCGGAGCCGGCGGGTGATGAAGCGGCGGTACCCGGGATCGAGGAAGCCGGTGGTGAACAGCACGAACTTCGGCGGGCGGCTCGAGGCCTGGGTGCCGAAGAGGATGCGGGGCTGCTTGCCGCCGCGGACCGGGTGCGGGTGTGCCGCGACCAGTTCGCCGAGGAACGCGTTCAGGCGGCCGGTGGGGATGCGCTTGTCCCAGCTCTCCAGGGCGGTATCCAGGGCAGGAACCAGGCGGTCCTTGTGCCAGCCGGTCTTGGCGGAGATGTTGACGCGGGGAGCCCAGGCCACGTGGGCCAGGTCCTGTTCGATTTCGCGTTCCAGGTAGGTGCGGCGTTCGTCGTCGAGCAGGTCCCACTTGTTGAACGCGAGGACCAGCGCGCGGCCGGATTCGATCGCCAGCTGCAGGATGCGGACGTCCTGTTCGCTGAGGACCTCGTCCACGGCGAGGAGCACAACGGCCACCTCGGCCTTTTCAAGTGCGCTCTGCGTGCGCAGGGAGGCGTAGAAGTCCGCGCCCTGGGCCATGTGCTGGCGGCGGCGGATGCCTGCCGTGTCCACAAAACGCCAGGTGCGTCCGCCGAGTTCGATGAACTCATCGACCGGGTCGCGGGTGGTCCCGGCCGTGTTGTCGACGACGACGCGTTCGGAACCAGCGAGCTTGTTCAGCAGTGAGGACTTTCCGACGTTCGGGCGGCCGATCAGGGCGATCCGGCGGGGGCCGCCGGTGCGCTCCAGGCCCTCAATCGTGGAGAACTCAGGCAGGGTGTCCATCACGTGGTCCAGCAGGTCGGCAACGCCGCGGCCGTGCAGGGCGGACACCGGGTACGGCTCGCCGAAGCCAAGGCCCCACAGGGCGGCCGAGTCGGCCTCCTGGACGAAGTCGTCCACCTTGTTGGCCACCATGATGACCGGCTTCTTGGACTTGCGCAGCATCTTCATAACGCCCTCGTCCGTGGCGGTCGCGCCAACGGCGGAGTCCACCACGAACAGCACGGCATCGGCGAGTTCCACGGCCATCTCGGCCTGCTCGGCGACGCGGGCGTGGATGCCGCGGGCGTCGTGCTCCCAGCCGCCGGTGTCCACAACGGTGAAGTTCCGGCCGTTCCAGTGTGCCGAATACATCACCCGGTCGCGGGTGACGCCGGGAGTGTCCTCGACGACGGCTTCGCGCCGGCCGAGAATGCGGTTGACCAGGGTGGACTTGCCAACGTTCGGGCGGCCGATGATGGCCAGGACCGGGTCGAGCCTGACCGGACCGTCAAAGTCCTCGTCCTCGTAGCGGCCGCTGAGGAGGGCCGCGTCGTCCTCGTCGAGGTCGTAGTCGTCCAGGCCGGCCCGGAGGGAGGCCGCGCGGAGCTCGGCTTCCTCGTCGTCCAGTGCGGCGAGGTTCTCAGCCACCTGGTCCGTGCCGGTGGGCGTGTATTCGTCTTCGCCGGCGCCAAAATGGCCGGGGGTTTGAGTCGTATCGCTCATTGCACTTTCCTTAGGTGGTGATCTGCCGGCGTCCCGGCTACTGCTGTCTGAAGTTCTTGCGGGGAATCCGCGTCGGGCAGGCGCTGCCCGCTGCACCGGACCGTGTCCTGGACGTGCCGCGCCAGGGCGGCCCGAATCTCGGTTCCCACCCTGTCCATTGAAGCACGCCCGGTCTCTCCGGGCCTGCGGCTGACGGTGAGGGCCGGGCCGAAGCTGACGTGCAGCCGGCGGCCGGGACGGGGAACGGTGTTGAGGTGCTCGCCGCTGATCCGGGTTCCCAGGATCGCGACCGGGATGACGGTGGCTCCGGAGTTCAGGGCGAGCCACGCCACCCCGTTGTTGATGCTGGCTGCCTCGCCGCTCCCCCGGGTGCCTTCGGGAAGTATCCCAACGCACCGTCCGGCGTCGAGCACTGCCTTGGCCCGCTGCAGGGCCGCCCGGTCACCGGACCGGTCCACGGCCAGCTGGCCGGAGACCGTAAGGACCCGGCCGAGGAAGCCCTTGAACATCTCCCTCTTGACGAAGATGTGCATTGGTCGCGGCGCTGCCCCGAACATCACGGGCCCGTCAAGGAAGCTGATGTGGTTGCCTGCGAAGATCACCGGCCCGGCCGCCGGGACGTTGGCGCGGCCCTTGATGGCGGTCCGGTACACCACGTGGTCCAGGATCCAGCCGATCGGCCGGCTCCAGGCCATGGTTCCGTGCAGGAACCACCGCCCCGGCAGCCGTCCCGCGCCGGAGGCCTCAGTCACGGGCCAGGACCGTGTGGTTGATGACCCGGTGCACAATCCCGAGGGCCGCGTCCACGGTCTGGGCGAAGTCGAGGTCCGAGGAGTCCAGGGTCACCACGCCGTCGGCGGCCTGGGTGAAGTTCACCACGGTGGAGTCCTTGGCGTCGCGGGCGGTGACCTGCGCGGCGAGCTGCTCGGCGTTCTGGCTTCCGCCGAGCTGGATGCCGCGGCGGCGCAGCCGGGCCTCCTCGCTGGCGGTGAGCAGCATCCGGACCTCTGCGTTGGGCGCGACGACGGTGGTGATGTCCCGGCCCTCCACCACCATGCGGCGGTGGTGCTTTTCGATCAGCTCGCGCTGCCGGCGGATCAGTTCGGTCCGGGCGCCGAGGGTGGTGGCGATGGCACTGACCGCCGAGGAGATGGCCGGTTCGCGGATGGCCTCGGTGATGTCGACGCCGGCGACGCGGACGTACTCTTCCTGCGGGCTGGTGCTGATCTCGAGCTGGAAGCCTTCAGCCGCAGCTTCGATGGCTTCACTGTCCGCGAGGTCCATGCCGCTGTCCAGGCAGAACCAGGTCAGCGCCCGGTACATGGCTCCGGTGTCGAGGTACGCGAGCCGGAGCCGGCGGGCCACCTCCTTGCTGACGCTGGACTTGCCGGAGCCGGAGGGGCCGTCAATGGCCACCACCAGGCTCTTGCCGGGGCGGACGACGTCCACCGTTTCAATGAGTTCCTGGGTCATTACTGGAGTACCCGCCATCCACGGTCGTTGAGGGCTTCAATGAGCAGTTCGTGTTTGTTCGGCAGCACGGAGAGTTCCACCATGCCGACATTCTGTCCTGAGGAGTGATCCAGCCTGAGGTCCTCGAGGTTGACGCCGATTTCGCCGATCTCGGTCAGGAGCCGGGCGATCTGGCCGGGCGTGTCGTCCACCAGGACGGTCAGCCAGGAGTAGGCCTGCGGCGGTCCGCCGTGCTTGCCCGGGATCCGGGCCTGGCCGGCGTTGCCTTCGCTGATGAGCTGGGCGAGGTCCAGCCGCGCACCGGGCGCTGAGGGGTCCTCGAGGGTGCCGATCAGCCGGTTCAGGTCCTCGCGGACACCGTGCAGGATCTCCACGACCTTGCCGGCGTTGGCGCCGAGGATCTGCACCCACAGCGTGGGATCGCTCGCCGCGATCCTGGTGACGTCACGCAGTCCGTTGCCGGCCAGCGACAACGCATGCAGAGGCGTTCCCTGCAGCCTGCTGGCGACCAGGGAGGACATCACCTGCGGCAGGTGCGAGACCAGGGCCACGGCTTCGTCGTGTTCGTCGGCGCCAAATTCGGCGACGACGGCGCCCAGGTCACTCGCCAGGGCGCGGGCGGCCTGGAGGGCGTCGGGCCGGGTTTCGTCAGTGGGGCACAGCACCCACGGCATCGAGGTGAACAGTTCACCGCGGGCCGCGACCGGGCCGGACTTCTCCCGTCCCGCCATCGGGTGGGATCCCACGTACCGGCCGAGGTCGGCGCCGCGTTCGCGCAGTTCCGACTGGATGCCGGCTTTGACGCTGGCAATGTCCACCACAATGGCGTCGGGGTAGTCCGTGAGGGCACGGGCGACGACGTCGGCGGTGACGTCCGGCGGCGCTGCGACCACCACGAGTTCCGGGGATTCGCCGTCAAGGCGCGCCAACGGCAGGCCGGCGCCGATGTCCACGGCGACGGCCTGGTTGGTGGGCGACGGGTCGGAGAGGAACACGGCGACGCCGCGGCCCCGCAGTCCCAGTCCGATGCTGGTGCCCAGCAGTCCCGTGCCCACGACGACGACCGGCCCGTTCAGGTGGCCGCGGCCGTGGGTGCGAAATGCGGACATGCCTTAGAGCCCCACGGACGCCAGCAGGTGGCCGACTTCCTGCTTGCCGAGGTTGCGGATGCTGCCCTGGCGCTGGTCGCCGAGGCCGATGGGACCGACCTTGACGCGGACCAGGCGCAGCACAGGGAAACCGACGGCGTCAAAGAGGCGCCGCACGATCCGGTTCTTGCCCGAGTGCAGCACGACCTCGATCAGCACGTGGCCCGGGGTGGAGTCGACGAGCTTGAAGGAGTCCACCGAGGCGATGCCGTCCTCAAGTTCGACGCCGGCCTTGAGCTGGGCGCCGACGCCCTGCGGGAACGGCCCGCGGACCTGCACGAGGTAGGTCTTGGGCACTTCGTAGGAGGGGTGCGTGAGCCGGTTGGCGAGTTCGCCGTCGTTGGTCAGCAGCAGCAGCCCTTCGGTGGCGACGTCCAGCCGGCCGACGTGGAAGAGCCGTTCGCCGTGGTGGTTGCGCACGAAGTCGCTGATGCACGGGCGGCCGTCCGGGTCCTCCATGGTGGAGACAACACCCTTGGGCTTGTTGAAGACCATGTAGACCATGTTTTCGTCCAGCTGGATGCGCAGGCCGTCCACGTGGATCACGGAGGTCTTGGGGTCCACGCGCATGCCGAGCTCGGTGACGACCTGGCCGTCGACCTCGACACGGCCTTCAGCGATCATCTCCTCGCAGACACGCCGCGAGGCGACGCCGGCGGAGGCCATGACTTTCTGGAGCCGGACGCCGTCGGCGTCGTGCAGCTCGGACTGCGGCACGGGACCGCGCGGGCCACGCTTGCGGGTGGGCTTACGGACGGGACCGAGGTTCTGGCCGTAGCGTTCGCCGCCGAAGGCGCTGGAACCGGGAGCTTTGGCCGCGCCGGCGCCGATGCGCGGCTTGGGCTTGAGCGCGCCCGGAGTCCCGGGGGCTTTCCCCGCGCCGGGCTTGCGGTCTGCTGCCTTGCGGGCAGGGGCCTTGCGGGCTGCGGGCTTGGCACCGCTCCGGCCGGCGTCCGGGGCAGCGCCGCCGGGGTTCAGGTCCGGATCGACGAAAGCCTCTTCGCGCGGCTTGGGCCGCTTGAACGGCCGGTCCCCGCCGCCCTTGGGGAAGTCGCGCTGGCCGCGGCCGGCGCCGCCCGCACCCTGGGTGCGAGCTGATTGCTGTCCGGCGCCGGTGCGTCCGGAACCGTTACGTGGTGAACTCTGGCGTCCCGCCTGTGTCATGACCCGTCCTTCGTTTGGTGGCCCGCGGCGGCTGCCTCACGGCAGTCCCCCACCGGCCGGGCAAATAGTTCTGCCCTGGTGGATTTTCAGTGCGCAGGCAGTGGACCTGCCTACATTCTTCCTGCATCGTAAAACTCTGCTATGCCTTCGAGCCCAGGAAGATGGGGTGAAAGCTGCGGCAACTCAGCCACCGAGCCGATTCCCATGCGTTCGAGGAAATACGACGTCGTGCGGTACAGGATGGCCCCGGACTCAGGATCGTTTCCCGAATCCTCAATCAGGCCGCGCTGTGTCAGCGTCCGCACCACGGAGTCAACGTTGACCCCTCTAATTGCGGACACCCTGGCCCTGGAGACGGGCTGGCGGTAGGCGATGACGGCGAGCGTTTCGAGTGCCGCCTGCGTCAGCCTGGCTGTTTGGCCCTCCAGCACGAATCCTCCGACGATGTCGGCGAACTCGGCGCGGGAGTAGATCCGCCAGCCTCCGGCGATGTTCCGCAATTCAAAACCCCGGGGGGCGGTAGGTTCCGCATCCGGGGCATTACCAGTATAGCCGTTATACTCCCGCTGCAATTCCTGCAGCAGGGAGTCGACGACGTCGACGGTCAAGTTCAGGCCCGCGGCCAGTTCCGGGGCGGTGGCCGGCTGGTCGATCACCATCAGCACCGCCTCGAGCGCGGCGCGGGCGCCGCCGGGCAGTTCCGTGAGGTCTGGACCCTCTGCTCCGGTGGTGTCGGCGGCGGCGCTGCCAGGTGTTGCGGTCACGGTTGCTCCTCGTATTCTTCGCTCAGCTTCTCGCTGGTCCAGTCCGGATCGTCGGCAGTCCAGTGCACGGACAGTTCACCCAGGGGGAGCAGCTGGTCGAAGGCCACGGCCTTGTCACGGAACATCTCAAGCAGGGCGAGGAACCTGGCCACCACCACGAGGGTGGATTCGGCGTCTGCAATAAGTGCCCGGAACGTCAGGGCCGACCCCAGCCGCAGCCTGAGGCCGATGATTTCGGCCTGTTCCTTGACGCTCACCGGCGTTCCGTGCAGGTGCGCCAGGCCTACCTCGGTGGGGGCGGCCTCCTTGGGCGTGAGGGCGGCCTCGGCCAGGGCGGCGAACTGCTGCGGGGTGTGTTTCCAGACCAGGTCAGGCAGCATGGCGGCGAAGTGTTCCTCCAGGGCTACCTGCCGCGGATAGCGGCGCCCCTCCAGCTCCAGGGTGGTGCCCATGAGGCCGGCGACCTGTTTGAAGGCCCGGTACTGAAGCAGGCGGGCGAAGAGGAGGTCGCGGGCTTCGAGCAGGGCGATGTCCTCGTCGTCCTCGACTTCACCGGCGGGGAGCAGCCGGGCGGCCTTGAGGTCCAGGAGGGTGGCGGCGATGACCAGGAATTCGCTGGCTTCATCCAGCGCCCAGTCCTCCCCGAGCTGCTGCAGGCCCTTGGTGTATTTGATGAACTCATCGGTGACCGTTGACAGCGCCACCTCGGTGATGTCCAGCTGGTGCTTGGAGATGAGTCCCAGCAGGAGGTCGAAAGGCCCGGTGAAATTGGCCAGCCGGACCTCGAATCCGGTCTTTTTCCCGGGCGGAGCCAGCTCCGCCGTCGGGGTCACTGTCGCCGCCACGGCCCTGCTTAGGGCGCGCCGCCGCGCGAGATCAGCTCTTTGGCCAGGCGGCGGTAGGCGTCGGCGCCGGCGTGGTTGCCGGCGTAGCTGGTGATCGGTTCGGCCGCGACGGTGGCGTCAGCGAACTTGATCGAGCGTTTGATGACGGTTTCGAAGACTTTGTCCCCGAACGCCTCGACGAGCCGGGCGATGACTTCGCGGCCGTGCAGGGTGCGGGCGTCGTACATGGTGGCGAGGACACCGTCCACCTGGAGGCGCGGGTTCAGCCGGTCCTGGACCTTGTCGATGGTCTCGACCAGCAGCGCCACGGCGCGCAGGGCGAAGAATTCGCAGATCAGCGGGATGACCACGCCGTGGGCGGCGGTCAGGGCGTTGACGGTGAGCAGGCCCAGCGAGGGCTGGCAGTCGATGAGGACGACGTCGTAGTCGTCTTCGACTTTCTTCAGGGCCCGGTCGAGGACCTGTTCGCGGGCAACTTCGTTGACCAGCTGGACTTCGGCGGCCGAGAGGTCGATGTTCGCCGGCAGCAGGTCCACGTTCTCGACGCCGGTCTTCTGGATGGCGTCCCGGATGTCCACCTTGCGGTCCATCAGCACGTTGTAGACGGTGAGGTCCAGTTCGTGCGGGTTGGTGCCCAGGCCTGCGGAGAGGGCGCCCTGCGGGTCGAAGTCGACCAGCAGCACGCGGCGGCCGTATTCGGCCAGGGCGGCTGCCAGGTTGATGGTGGACGTGGTTTTACCCACCCCGCCCTTCTGGTTGACCATGGCAATCACGCGCGCGGGGCCGTGGGATGACAGCGGCGCCGGCTCCGGGAATTCGCGGAGGGGCCGCCCGGTGGGGCCCATGATGGCGTCGTCCAGGTCGAGCTCGGTGCCTTCCAGAGTGGCTGAACCCTGTTCGCTGCTCACGTATCTATCCACACTTTCGATGACGGTGATGTTTTAGTGCCCGATCCTGTTGGCTGCTGTGTTCTGCCCACGGGCTGCCGGAGCGGATCGTTATTCCTCCCAAGGTTACAGGCCCCGACACGGTATTCGACGGACCTTGACAACCGCCGTTCCGCGCGCCTTGACCTTCTGGTAGAGGTCGAGGGTTGCCGCAAGCCGGGCCGGCAGGACACAGAAAACCGCCCGGACGCGGGTGCGCATCCGGGCGGTTTCAGTGCGTGCGGGCAGGTGCTCAGGCGTTGGCCGGAACGGGCCGTGCCGTCTCGCCGGCCGGCTGGGCGGCGGGCTGCTCGCTGGCGTGGCCGGCGATCATGGTCTGCTCGTTGAACGGCTCGGCGCCGGAGAGGACACGCTCAACCTGGCCGCCGTCGATCTCCTTGACCCACGTGCCGATCAGGACGGTGGCCACAGCGTTGCCGGTGAAGTTGGTCAGTGCCCGGGCCTCGGACATAAAGCGGTCGATGCCGACGATCATGCCGACGCCGCCGAGGAGCTCGGGGCGGTGGGCCTGCAGGCCGGCCGCCAGGGTGGCGAGGCCGGCGCCGGTGACACCGGCGGCGCCCTTGGAGGCGATGATCATAAAGACCAGCAGCGAGATCTGGGCGCCGAGGTCCAGCGGTGTGCCCATCGCGTTGGCGACGAACAGGGAGGCCATGGTCAGGTAGATGGCCGTGCCGTCGAGGTTGAAGGAGTATCCGGTGGGAACGGTCACGCCGACCACCGGCTTGGACACACCGAGGTGTTCCATCTTCGCGATCAGGCGGGGCAGGGCAGCCTCGGAGGACGACGTGGAGAAGATCAGCAGGTATTCGCGGCCGAGGTACTTCATCAGGCGGAAGATGTTGACGCCCGAGACCACCTGGAGCAGGCCGCCCAGGATCACGACGATGAACACAGCACAGGTGATGTAGAAAGCAACCATCAGGGTGGCCATGCTGATGATGGCCTGCACGCCCGTGGCTCCGACGACGGCGGCGATCGCACCGAAGGCGCCGACCGGGGCGAGCCACATGACCATGATCAGGATGCGGAAGACCAGCGCCTGGCCGTGGCCGATGGCCTTCAGGATCGGGGTGCCCTGGGCGCCCATCTTCTGCAGTGCGAAGCCAACCAGGATGGCGGCGAGCAGGGTGGGCAGGACGGGGATGTCCGACGGGATGATGCCGAGCAGGAAGTCGACGGTGCTGTCCGTGGCGGCCTTCTTGTTGGGATCGTACGGGGCGAGCTTGAGCCCTTCACCCGGGTGGATCAGGTTGCCGACAACCAGGCCGATCGCCAGGGCGAAGGTGGACATAACGATGAAGTAGCCGAGGGCGAGGCCGCCGACCTTGCCCACCGTGGCAGCCTTGGCGATGGAGCCGATGCCGAGCACGATGGTGCAGAAAATGACGGGAGCGATCATCATCTTGATGAGCTTGATGAACCCGTCGCCCAGCGGCTTGAGCGACTTACCCACCTCGGGGAAGATCAGGCCCACCAGGGCGCCGAGGACGACGGCGACGATGACTGCAATGTAAAGGTAGTGGGACTTGTCCAGCCCCTTGCGCTTTTTGACCGGCGCCGCGGCGACTGCCGCTGACTCTCCTCGTTGAGAGGCCATGGTGTTCTCCTTGGATAGGCTGGACTGTGATGCGGCTTGGGGTTCGCATCACGTCCGTTCTGCGTGTTCCTCCATCATTGGGGATGAAGTGACGCGCATCACCGTTGCGTTCATATTGGTCATGGAGGGTGCTGATGATCCACCACTGGAGCATCGCGCGCAGGCTCTTTGTTGCCCACCTACTGTTTATGCTGGCCCTCACCGCAGTTGTTGGCACGGCGACCTTTGTGGACGCCCGGGACCACGCCTATGACGAGGCCGGCCGGCGGATGGCCGGGATCGCCACGGCGGTGGCGGACAACCCCCTGGTCCTCGAGGCGGCGAGCGCCCCTGATCCCAGCGCCAGGCTCCAGCCCTACGCCCTGAAGGTCATGCGCGACGCCCGGGCGGACTTCATCACCATCATGGCGCCGGACCGGACGCGCTGGACCCACCCGCGCAACGAGGAGCTCGGGAAGCCGTACATCGGCTCGATCGATGCCGCGCTGCAGGGCCAGGTCTTTACCGAAATCATGGCCGGCACCCTTGGCCCGTCGGTGCGCACGATTGCCCCTGTCAAGGACGCGGACGGCAAGGTCCGTGCGCTGGTGGCGGCCGGCGTCACGGTGGGGACGGTGGACGTGGCGTTTTCGGGCCGCCTGCCCGCCCTGCTGGCCATCGCCGTCGCCCTCCTGGCTGGCGGCTCCGTCGCGTCCTGGCTGCTGGGACGCTACCTGCGCCGGGTTACCCGGGGCTGGGGACCGGAACAGCTCGCGCAGCTCTTCGCGTACTACGAGTCGGTGCTGCACTCGGTCCGGGAGGGTGTGATCCTGATCGATCCGCGGGGCAAGGTGGTCATGTACAACGACCAGGCCGCGGCGCTGCTCGGGGTCCCGCCGCGCCCGGTCGACGGCGGTGCGGTGGCAAGCGGTCCGGCGGATGGCGGTGCGGCAAACGGCCGCGGACAGGGGGCCTTGGCCCTCGCGGAACTGCCGCTGGCCCCCAGCCTCAAGGAACTCTTCGAATCCGGCCGGACCGCGCAGGATGAAATCCACCTGACCGGCCCGCGGGTGCTGGTGGTCAATCAGGGCCCGGCTGTGGGGCCGCGCTCCCCCGCGGTCAGGCAACGCCTGGGGTCGGCCGGTCCTCCCGTATACGGCACCGTTGCGACAATCCGGGACCGCACCGAGATCGAGTCGCTCGGCAGCGAACTGGAAACCATGCGAACCCTCTCCGACGCACTGCGGGCCCAGACCCACGAGCACGCGAACCGGCTGCACACCCTCGTGTCCCTGATGGAACTGGGCCGTGGCGGCGAGGCCCTGGATTTCGCCACCAAGGACCTCGAGCTCAGCCAGCGCCTGACAGACGACCTCGTCAGTTCCATCGAGGAGCCGGTACTCGGCGCCCTCGTTATGGGCAAGGTGGCGGAGGCCCACGAACGCGGCGTGGAGCTGACCCTCACCACGGGCGGGTCGACGGCGGTCACCGGGCTGGCCGTCCAGGACCTGGTGGCCATCCTCGGGAACCTGCTCGATAACGCGATCGACGCGGCAGCGGACGCGCCCCCGCCCCGGCTGGTGGAGCTCTCAGTCGTAGCCGGGGACGGTGCCCTGGAGATCTCGGTGGAGGACAGCGGCCCCGGCATCGACCCGGCCGCCGTGGAGGACGTTTTCCGGCACGGCTTCAGCACCAAGGCGTCCGGCCCCTTCGGTCGCGGACTCGGACTGGCGCTGGTCCGGCAGGCGGTGCAGCGGCTGGGCGGTAGCATGACAATCACCAGCCCGGCCGGGGCACTGTTCCGTGTCACGCTGCCGACGGCGCCGGCAGCCGCGGCGGATCCAGCCGGGACAACAGAGGAACAGCAATGAGCGATATCCGCGTACTCGTCGTCGAGGACGAACCGATCGCAGCGGCAGCCCACGCCGCGTACATCGGCCGGCTGGTCGGCTTCACCCTCGCCGGCTCCGCCCCGGACGGGCAGTCCGCGCTGCGCCTGATGACGGACCTGTCGGCCGCGGGGCAGCCCGTGGAACTGGTCCTGCTGGACATGAACCTGCCGGACCTGCACGGGCTGGATATCGCCCGCCGGATGCGCGCTGCCGGCCTCTTCGCGGACATCATCGCGATCACCGCCGTCCGCGAACTGTCCATTGTCCGCAGCGCCGTGGCGACCGGCGTCGTGCAGTACCTGATCAAGCCGTTCACCTACGCGACGTTCGCGGACAAGCTCCGCAGTTACCGGCTGTTCCGCGAGCAGCTCGCGTCCCCGGGGGCCGGAGGCACCGGACCCGGCGCGTCCCAAAGCGACGTCGACCAGGCGTTTGCGAGCCTGCGCGCACCATCGGAGCTGCCCCTGCCGAAGGGCCTGTCAGGGTCCACTCTGGAGTCCGTGCGGGAGTTCATGAAGCTGCAATCGGGGGCGGTGTCGGCCAGCGAGGTTATGGACGCACTCGGGATGTCGCGGGTGACAGCACGCCGCTACCTCGAATATCTCGCAGACGCCGGCACGGTGTCCCGCACCGCCCGCTACGGCGCGCCCGGGCGGCCGGAGAACGAATACCGCTGGAGCCGGCCCGGATCCTAGGCGGGCCGCTCCCCCGCGGCGCCCGGGCGCAGGGTCTCCAGGAGCTGGTCTATCACCCCGGCGTCCTCAATGGTGGACGGGACCACGTAGTCGTCCCCGTCGGCGATCTGGCGCATGGTTTTCCGCAGGATCTTTCCCGACCTGGTCTTGGGCAGCGCGTCCACCACGGTGACGTGCTTGAAGTCCGCCACGGCGCCAATGTCACGCCGGACCAGGGCAACCAGGTCCTTGACCAGCACTTCCTCGGGCACGTCCACCCCGGACTTGAGCACCACGTACCCACTGGGGCGCTGGCCCTTGAGCGGGTCGGCGAGCCCGATCACGGCGCATTCGGCGACGGCCGGGTGCTGGCCGATCACCTGCTCCATGGCCCCGGTGGAGAGCCGGTGCCCGGCGACGTTGATGATGTCGTCCGTCCGGCCCATCACAAACAGGTAGCCGTCCTCGTCCCGGTAGCCGGAGTCTCCGGTGGCGTAGCAGCCTTCGAAGGCCTGCAGGTAGGAGGAGATGTACCGCTCATCGTTACGCCAGAGGGTGGTGAGGGTGCCCGGCGGGAGCGGCAGTCCCAGCACAATGTTGCCCTCGGTGCCCGGCTCAACCTCCTGCCCCGCGCCGTCGAGGATCCGCAGCCGGAAACCGGGCATGGGAACACTCGGCGACCCGGCCTTGATCGGCAGCCCGTCCAGGCCCCGTGGGTTGGCGCAGATGGCCCAGCCCGTCTCGGTCTGCCACCAGTGGTCCACCACGGGGACGCCCAGGATTCCGGACGCCCAGTGGAAGGTGTCCGTGTCGAGCCGTTCCCCGGCGGCAAAGAGGGTCCGCAGACTGGAGATGTCGTACTGCTCCAGCAGCCTGGCCTCGGGGTCGGCCTTGCGGATGGCCCGCAGCGCCGTCGGGGCCGTGAACAGTACGTTGACCTTATGGTCCTCGATGACGCGCCAGAACGCGCCGGCGTCCGGGGTGCCGACCGGCTTGCCTTCATAGATCACCGTGGTGGCGCCGGCCAGCAACGGCCCGTAGACAATGTACGAGTGTCCGACCACCCAGCCGACGTCGGAGGCTGTCCACATCACATCGCCCGGGCCGACGTCGTAGATGTTCTCCAGCGTCCAGCTCAAGGCGACGGCGTGGCCGCCGTTGTCCCGCACCACTCCCTTGGGCGTCCCGGTGGTCCCGGAGGTGTAAAGGATGTAGAGCGGATCCGTGGCCAGGACGTCCACCGGAGCGGCGGGCTCAGCGGAGTCCATGGCGGCATCCCAGTCGAGCCAGCCGGGGTGGTCAGCGGCCGAGGCGGCGAAGCCGTCCCTGGCTTTGACCAGGACAGGGGTTCCGGGGGTGCCGGCGAGCTCGAGGGCTTCGGCGACGGCGGGCAGGTACTCGATGCGCCGGGACGGTTCGATCCCGCCGGAGGCTGTGACGATGGCGGCGGGTGCGGCATCGCGGATCCTGGCAGCGAGCTCCTTGGGCGCGAAGCCTCCGAATACCACCGAATGGATGGCTCCGAGCCGGGCCGTCGCGAGCATGGCGATGGCGGCCTCCGGGATCATCGGCATATAGATGACCACACGGTCGCCCTTGCCCACCCCCTGGTTGCGCAGCGCCCCGGCGAACCGGGCCACGAGGTCCGTCAGTTCGGCGTAGCTATAGCGCTGCTGGGTGCCCAGCATGGCGGAGTCGTAGATGAGGGCGTCCTGTGCACCGCGGCCTTCCGCCACGTGCCGGTCCAGGGCGTTGTAGCAGGTGTTCATGACCCCGTCGGGGAACCAGCCGTAGAGTGGGGCGCGGCCGGAATCGAGGGCCTTGGTGGGCGGGGTTGTCCAGGTGACTTTGCCGGCGGCTTCCAGCCAGAAGGCTTCCGGCTCGCCGATGCTGCGCTCGTAGCTGTCCCGGTAGTTTGCGGTGTCCATAAGCTGATCCCGTCCACGACGATGTGATGCAGCTAATGGTAGCCGGGCACATGGCCCGCCACAAGAGGTTTGTATACAGCGAGCGCCGATACTCTCGATTTTGGCAGGAAATACGGCTGCACTCTGGGCCTTTCGCGGAACTGTGTATACACTGGGGTGGTCAGCCGAGGAAGGAGACCAGTATGCGCGCCAGCGACAAGGCCTACGCGGCCCTGCGCGAGGACATCATTGAATGGCGTCTGGCTCCGGGTACGGTCCTCGCCGAAGTGGAACAGTCCGAGCGGCTTGGCATCTCGCGAACCCCGCTCCGGGAGGCGCTCAGCCGGTTGACCGCTGAGGGGCTCACGACGACGGCGGGCGGCCGCGGCGTCGTCGTTACCGACATCTCCCTCGAGGACATCGACGAGCTCTTCGAACTCCGCGAAACCCTGGAGGGCAAGGCCGCCAGGCTGGCCGCCGAGCGCGGCGACGCCGCCACGTTCGAACAATTGCGGCGTGAACTCCTGGACGCACCCGAGCTGATCAACAGCGCCGATCCGGCCCGGCACGACTACTACAGCCTGGTCGGGCGGCTCGACACCGCCATCGATGCCGCGATCTCCAACTCCTATCTGGTGCAGGCCATGCGCAGCCTGCGCGTCCATCTGGTCCGGGTCCGCCGGCTCGCCGCCGACGACGCCGAGCGCCTCACCGCCGCGGCCGCCGAGCATGCCGCGATTGCCGAGGCGATCGCGGCCGGCAACCCGCGGCTCGCCGAAGCGGCCACCACCGTGCACCTGCACCGCAGCCTTTCCCACGTCAAAGCCACCCACGTACCTCACTACAAGGAGAACCATGGTTAAGGAACACCACGTCCGCGTTTACAAGAGCGAGGAAAACCTGGCCCGCGAAGACCAGCTCGCCCACAAGATCGCCAAGGTCGCGGCGGATCCCGTTGCGGTCTCCGACGAGGTCACCGACATGGTGATCAACCGGGTCATCGACAACGCCTCCGTGGCCATCGCCTCCCTGAACCGCGCTCCGATCGTCGCAGCCCGCGCCCAGGCGCTCACCCACGGCCCCAGCACGGGCGGCCAGGGCGCCAAGGTCTTCGGCATCGAAGAGCGGGTCTCGCCGGAGTGGGCTGCCTGGGCCAACGGCGTCGCTGTCCGCGAACTCGATTACCACGACACCTTCCTGGCCGCGGACTACTCGCACCCGGGCGACAACATCCCGCCGATCCTCGCCGTCGCCCAGCACGTGGGGGCCAGCGGGCAGGACCTGATCCGCGGCATCGCCACCGGCTACGAAATCCAGGTCAACCTGGTTAAGGCCATCTGCCTGCACAAGCACAAGATCGACCACGTGGCCCACCTCGGCCCATCCGCCGCGGCCGGCATCGGCACCCTGTTGGGACTGGACGTCGAAACCATCTTCCAGTCCGTCGGCCAGGCCCTACACACCACCACAGCCACCCGGCAGTCCCGCAAGGGCGAGATCTCCACCTGGAAGGCCCACGCGCCAGCCTTCGCCGGCAAGATGGCCGTCGAGTCGGCCGACCGCGCCATGCGCGGCCAGACCTCCCCGGTGCCGATCTACGAGGGCGAGGACGGCGTCATCGCATGGATGCTCGACGGCCCGGACGCCAACTACACTGTTCCGCTCCCCGAGGACGGCGAAGCCAAGCGCGCCATCCTGGACACGTACACCAAAGAGCACTCCGCCGAATACCAGGCGCAGGCGTGGATCGACCTGGCCCGCAAGCTGCACGGCGAACACCCCGAGGTCACCGACCCGGCCAACGTCGAGTCCGTGCTGATCAAAACCAGTCACCACACGCACTACGTGATCGGCTCCGGTGCCAACGATCCGCAGAAGTACAGCCCGACGGCCAGCCGGGAAACCCTGGACCACTCCATTCCCTACATCTTCACGGTGGCCCTCCAGGACGGAGCCTGGCACCACGTGGATTCCTACGCCCCGGAACGTGCCGGCCGCGCGGACACCGTGGAGCTGTGGCACAAGGTGACCACCGTCGAGGATCCGGAGTGGACGCGCCGCTACCACTCCCTGGATATCGCCGAGAAGGCTTTTGGTGGTTCCGTCGAAATCACGCTCAAGGACGGCACGGTCATCACCGACCAGATCGCGGTCGCCGACGCGCACCCGCTCGGTGCCCGTCCGTTCGCGCGGGAACAGTACGTCAACAAGTTCCGCACCCTGGCCGCCGGACTGGTGGCCGAGGACGAGATCGAGCGTTTCCTCGCCGCGGCGGCGCGTCTCCCCGAGCTGGCCGCCGGCGAGCTCGACCAGCTGAACATCAAGGCAGCCGACGGCGTGATCGACCTGGCAGCCGCACCGAAGGGACTCTTCTGATGTTGTATTCGAAGACCACTCCGGAACAGAAGCGGATCCGGTTCCGGGAACTGCTCGCGTCCGGGACCATCCAGCAGTTCCCCGGCGCTTTCAACCCGCTGTCCGCGCGGCTGATCGAGGAGAAGGGGTTCGCCGGGGTCTACATCTCCGGCGCCGTCCTGGCCAACGACCTTGGCCTACCGGACATCGGGCTGACCACGCTCACCGAAGTGGCCACCCGGGCCGGGCAGATCGCCCGTATGACGGACCTCCCCTCGATCGTCGACGCCGACACCGGCTTCGGCGAGCCGATGAACGTGGCCCGCACCGTCCAGGAACTTGAGAACGCAGGCCTGGCCGGGCTGCACATCGAGGACCAGTTCAACCCGAAGCGCTGCGGGCACCTCGACGGCAAAAACGTCGTGGACCTGGACACCGCCACCAAGCGGATCCGGGCCGCTGCGGACGCGCGGCGGGATCCGAACTTCCTAATCATGGCCCGGACCGACATCCGGGCCACCGACGGCCTTGAGGCGGCACAGCAGCGGGCCCGGGCCCTGGTTGAGGCCGGTGCGGACGCGATCTTCCCGGAGGCCATGAAGGACCTCAGCGAATTCCAGGCCATCCGCGACGCCGTGGACGTGCCGATCCTTGCGAACATGACCGAGTTCGGCAAGAGCGACCTGTTTACGGTGGATGAGCTGGCCGGCGTCGGCGTCAACATGGTGATCTACCCGGTGACGCTGCTCCGTAGTGCCATGGGCGCTGCTGAGCGTACTCTGGAATCGATCCAATCCGACGGCACCCAGGAGGCCCAGGTTTCAAGCATGCTCACCCGTGCGCGTCTCTACGACCTCGTGGACTACGAGGCCTACAACCGTTTTGATACCGGGGTCTTCAACTTCCAGATCCCAGGTGTCTGACTCACCACCGGACCGCCGGCCCAGGCCGGTCAACAGGCGTTAGGAACAAAGGAGTTTCAGCATGGCTGAAAATGAGATCAAAAAGGGCCTTGCCGGCGTCGTGGTGGATTACACCGCGGTGTCCAAGGTCAACCCGGACACCAACTCGCTGCTCTACCGCGGCTACCCCGTCCAGGAGCTGGCCGCCAAGTGCAGCTTCGAGGAAGTGGCCTACTTGCTGTGGAACGGCGAACTGCCCACGGCTGAGCAGCTGGCCGAGTTCACCGCCCGGGAACGTGCCGGCCGCGCCCTGGACCCGGTGGTCAAGCAGGTTATCGATGCCCTGCCGCTGACCTCTCACCCGATGGACGTTTGCCGCACGGCGACCTCGGTGCTCGGTGCCCGGCACCCGCTCGCCGAGGATTCCTCGCGCGAGGCCAACATGGCCAAAGCTGTTGACCTGTTCGCGGCGATGCCGGCCGTGGTCGCCTACGACCAGCGCCGCCGGCACGCCGAGGGAAGCCCCATCGAACCGGTGGCCCCGCGCGACGACCTCGGCTACTCGGCCAACTTCCTCTGGATGTCCTTTGGTGAGGAGCCGGTGCAGGAGGTCGTCGAGGCTTTCAACGTCTCGATGATCCTCTACGCCGAGCACTCCTTCAACGCCTCGACCTTCACGGCCCGGGTTATCACCTCGACGCTCTCGGACCTGCACTCGGCAGTTACCGGAGCSATCGGCGCGCTCAAGGGGCCGCTGCACGGCGGTGCCAACGAGGCGGTGATGCACACCTTCGACGAGATCGGCATCCGCCAGGAAGAGTCGCTCGAAGAGGCTGCCGAGCGTGCGAAGGCGTGGATGGAGGATGCCCTGGCACAGAAGAAGAAGGTCATGGGCTTCGGCCACCGCGTCTACAAGCACGGCGACTCCCGGGTTCCGACCATGAAGGCGGCCCTGGACAAGATGATCGCGCACTACGGCCGTCCGGAACTGTTGGGCCTCTACAACGGGCTCGAGACCGCCATGGACGAGGCGAAGGCCATCAAGCCCAACCTTGACTACCCGGCCGGCCCGACTTACCACCTGATGGGCTTCGACACCCCGACGTTTACGCCCCTGTTCGTGGCCAGCCGGATCACCGGGTGGACCGCGCACATCATGGAGCAGCTGGATTCGAACTCGCTGATCCGTCCTCTGAGCGAGTACAACGGCGTCGAGGAACGGCACGTCCCGTAGTAGCGAGCCGTAGCCGGCCGCGGCACCACAAGCCGGCTACCGCATCAAACGCCAGGCACTAAAAAGCGCGGGCCGCCCACCTTTGAAGGTGGACGGCCCGCGCTTTTTGCTGTTATCCCTGCATCTGCAAGCTGAGGATCATTGCCTTGAGTTTTTTGTACTCCGGGGACTTCAGGTAATCCTTGGCTTCGGCCATCGTGTTGAAGATGGGATCGTCGTGCCCGGGGCTTTGGTGGGTCCGGTCGGCGAAGGCCAGCGTGCCCTTCGGCGCACCGGACGCGAAGGAGTACATGAGGCAGCTGTCCTTGATTTGGCCGCTCACCTTGTCCACCAACCCAACCTGGTAATCGAAGGCGCCCCCGTCCGCCCGCATGTCCAGGACACGGAAGGAGAACCGGACTCCTTGCGCCTTGGCCCACGGCGCATCCAAAGCCGGTGCGGAGTCCAGTTCAGTCATTTTGTACGGACCCGGGCCGCAGGCGCCGCCGACGCCGCCGGTGACGCCGTGGTACAGCTCAGCCACCTGCATCCGGGCTTCGTTGAAGACGATGATGGAGGTTCCCGGGTAGCCGGCCGGCCGGTCGGTGGATTCCTCCGCCGTCCAGCGGTCGGGCAGCTGGAAGGAGACCCCGGCGGAAGGGCTGACGTACCGGCCGTTGACCACCGCGGCTGTGGCCGTATCCGTTGCGTGCGTCGCGGTCGCTGATGACGGCGACGGCGTTGCGGCTGCGGACGTCGCCGTGAGGGTCGACGGCGGCGTGGTCGGCTCCCTTGAGGCCGTGGGTGCCACGACGGACGCGGTCGATGCCGCAGCCGGGGCCGGATCGGTTGACCGCATGTTTGCGGCCACGGCAATACCGCCACCGACGGCCGCAAGGGCTAGCACAACGATGGCGACCGCCCACGGCCAGCGCCGGCGTCCCCCGGAGTTCGACGAATCCTCGTCGAAGAGCTCCCCGTCCGGATAGTCCTGATTGTTCGCGTTCATGCCCTGCCCTCAAAGTGGTCGGTGTGCTGCTTGTGGCCTGGCGGAGTGATGGATGGGTTGCCGCGGCGCAGTGTTCGAACCTCAGGCTACCGGCCACGTCACGGCATTGCGGGCAGCGCCAGGATCACGTTTTCGCATCACCGGATTCTTGTCTTTGTGCGTGGGAGACCCGTGTTTGCTGTGTCCGGCATCCGGCATCCGGTATCCGGGGCGGGGCTAGTCAGGGCGTTTACGCGGGTTCACTCAGGCGGATGGCCTTGGCGGGATGGGTAGCGGACGGAGGCCACCGTTTCGTTGTCCTCATTGAGGACCACCACGACGTCGATCGTCTCGCCGGCCAGCGCCAGGGGCAGCCAGTGTTCGGCGTCCTGCCACATCCGCGCCAGCGGAAGCTCCGCGACGGCGAACCATTCGGGCGCGATCTCCCGGCTGTCGGCGGGTTCGCCGCTCCACCGGCGCGTGGTGAAGAGCCTGCAGGCCATGTTCCATTCGGGCCGGGCAGGGAAGACGAACTGCACCTGTCCGGCGTCGGCGAGGTCCTGCTGGCGGACCACCACGCCGATTTCTTCCCAGACTTCCCGGACCACTGCCTCGGCGTCGGTCTCACCCGGTTCGACGTGGCCGCCGACGCCCACGATCTTGCCTGTGCCGAACCCTGTCCGTTTGAGGCCAAGGAGCACCTCGGCGCCGCGCTGTCCGTAACGAAGCAGGAAGCACAGGGTGACGGGTGTGAAATTCATGTGCACCAGCCTAGCGCCGCCGCCATCGGCTCCCCCTACTTGCCCGCCGGACCGTCGCCGACTAGCCGGGGCCGCAGCTGGACCGGGATCCCAATAGCCGCGAATTGCTTGTCCATGGCTTGCTGCGGGGTGAGCCCCTGGTTGTTAGTGGCCTGGAATTCCCAGTTGAAGACACTGGACCAGATTTGCTGGTAATCGACCAGGAAGCGGCCGTTCTGCAATTTGCCGATGTTGAACCAGGCGTTGCCGCCGTCGAGGTGCATGGCCTTTGCCCCCTCGTCCGAGGTGGAGTAGGCCAGCCAGCCGTCCGCGCAGCCGAGCACTGTGTAGTAGCGGCGTTCATTGGCGGGAACCGGGATGATGGCCCGCTGCTGGTCGCTTCGCTGCTGATCGACGTTGGCCATCGTGCAGGCAACACCGCCCGTGGTCAGGGCTGCGGGGGCGCTGGTCGCCGGGGCGGTGGTTGGCGACGCAGGAGGGCGGGAGGCCGGGGCGCTGGGCGACGGAGTGGCGGGCGCCGTCGTCGGGATACCTGACTGGGCCGGACTGGGCGCCGGGGGCGGCGTCAGGGTTCCGCCAACGACGACGGCGGCGATGACCGCCGCGGCGGCCACAAGGGTGCCCGCCACGGCGCGCAGCCGGTTGCGCTTTGCCGGGACGCGGTGGGCCAGGTGCACGACGTCGGGGTCCGAGGAGGACACGAGGGAACGGACCGAGTCGTTGCCCGGAGCGGCGCCTGGAACTCCTACCCGTGGTTTGGCATCTTTCATGAGCTCTTCGATGCGGTCCATGGCTAGTCCTTCCGTTCGGTCATGAGATGGGATGGGGCCGCTTTCGCGAAGGCCTGGCGGGCACGATGGAGGCGGACTCCGGCGGCGGAAGGTGAACATTCCAGGGCGGCGGCAAGTTGAGCAGTGGTCAGTTCGTCCCAGTAACTGAGCATCAGCACCTCACGGTCGCGTTCCCTGAGCCGGACCAGGACTTCCGCGACGGCGGCGCGCTGTTCGGTGTTGGGACCCGGCGTGTGATTGCGGGCCTCGTCCTTGAGCCGCTCAATAAGTTCCTGCCGCCGGCGCCGGCCCTTGTACTCGTTGCCGATAACGTTCCGGGCCGTCGCCAGCAGCCAGCCAATGCCCGGCGGCTCCGCCAGCTGCTTTTCCCAGGCGATCCGGAAGACGTCCGCAGCCAGCTCCTCGACGCGGCACCGGTCACTGAGGCGGCAGGCAATGTAGCGGTAGACCTGCGCGGAATGTTGTGCGTGCAGGTCAATAAACGCTTGCTCTTTGGCAGCCAGCATGGTGCTTCCCCCGGGCATTGAATGACTTCTTCCTGACCACTATGTGTCCCGCGGCGGCCAGTTTCTTACAGGAAGCGCCAAGAATTTTTCCCGGCTCTGCCTTTCCGTCTACCGCACGCAGGCAGGACTCGATCAGGTTGGCTGGAACAGCCACGCTTCCAGCCAGCTCTCCATCGTCATGACCCGCTCCGGATGCTCCGGCGCGCCGACGTCCCCCGCCAATAGCCCGTCCACCGCCAACAGCCCGGGCGGCCACACCGGCGGTTCCCAGTCCTGGTGTTCGCTGCGGTAGTGCCGGCCGGTGGGTGAAATCCAGCCGGGCGGGCCGGTCCGGGTGGCGCCGGCGGGCTTCCAGGCCGTTCCGTGTTTAAGGCGGTGGTGCTTGGGACACGGCTGGCCCAGGTTGCTGATCCCGGTGGTTCCGCCGTCTGCCCAGGCGAGGACGTGGTCGGCGTCGTTATCCAGCGACTGGTTGTTGCAGCCGGGGAACGGGCACTTCCCGTCGCGCAGCCGCAGCCAATGCCGCATCGCCCGCGGAACCCGGTAACTTGTCCGGCCGATCTCCAGCGGTGCCCCATCACGCGGATCGGTCAGGACCCGGTAGAACGACTCCGCACCATCGGCGACCAGACGCCGTGCCATCGATGCTGGAATCGGACCGTACCCGTCCAGAAGTGCTGGCTCGTCGGTAACACCTACGAGCGAGAGTGCCGGGACGGTGACCAGGACCTGGGCCCGTGGTGACGGCACACCAGCGACATCACATCCTGCGCGGGTGTCCAGCAGGCAGGTGGCCGCGATGTCGGCGCGCAGCTGGCTCAAGGTCCGGGTTTCGCCAGGGCTTTGGAGGGCGCGGGCGGCCGCGGTGGTCCGTTCCCAGATCCCCGCGGCCGTATCCGCCGGCAGGTAGGCCGAGAGCCAGGCCATCCCGTCCCTATCCGGGCAGTACTCCAGCCGCCGGTCAGCGGCACTTTTGGTGTGGCGTGTTTCGATGCTCGCCGGGTGGTGGCGTTCACGCCAGGTGCGGACCTTGGCCCGAAACCGGCCCGGCACGAGCTCTCCGGCCGGACACCCGCGGGCGTGGTCGGGCGCGCCCATGTCCAGGAAGTGCGTCTCCAGCGCCGACGCCCCGGCCGGCCCCAAAACCGCAGCCTCGTCGGTCATGATCCGGGCATGCTGCCACGAGATCAATCCGGATTGGAGGGCTGCCAGTGTCAACGGCAACGACGTCGTCAGAACACGGGCCTCCGCCAATACGGATCCGGCGCTGCGCTCGCTGACGGACAGCACACACGCGACCTCCGCAATCATTGCCATTTCCCGCATGGTGCACTCCCGCGGTGAGTCGTCCGGGGGAGCCATCGCCGCAACCGTACGCGCATACTCCGCGGCGAACCGGACTTTCAGGGCCGCAAGCCGCGCCTCCAACCGGGCAACTTCTGCGAGCCCGTCCAGGCATCCGTCGGCCAGGTCCCGCAACGGATCCCCATCCCTCGGCTCCAAGCCGGTACCAGCAGGGGTCTCCCCCGCCGCTGTCAGGTCAGCCAGCGCGGCGGCGGACCGGGCGACTTCTGCCGCCGCCGCCTCGACCTCCGCACTGAAAGCCACACCGCTTTTCATACCCCCAGCATATGAACGACCACCGACAATAACGGAAGACTCAGCGGGCCTGACGGCCGGCCGGGATCGGAGAACCCCGCGGATCTGAGGGCCCACCGGGTTACCGGCACCACCGGGTTAGCGGCACCATCCGCCGGCAGCACCGGGCCGCCGTCGAAGCTACAGCCCTAGCCCAACGCCCTCGGGTGCGCGGCGGCGTAGATTTCGCGCAGGGTGTCGGCGGTCACCAAGGTGTAGACCTGCGTTGTGGTCACGGAAGCGTGGCCCAGGAGCTCCTGGACAACGCGGACATCGGCCCCGCCCTCGAGCAGGTGGGTGGCGAACGAATGCCGAAGGGTGTGAGGCGAGACGTCCTTGGTGATGTTGGCCTTGTCAGCGGCCGCTTTGAGGATGGTCCAGGCGCTTTGGCGGCTGATCCGGCCACCCCGGGCGTTCAGGAAGAGCGCCGGCGTTCCTTTTCCCTTGGTGGCCAGCAGCGGCCTCCCCCGGACCAGGTACGCGTCCAGCGCACGGGCACCATAGGACCCCAACGGCACCATCCGCTCCTTCGAGCCCTTACCGAACAACCGGACGATCGCCGGGCCACCGGACGCTGGATCGTTCTCACCCTGCAGCGATATGTCGTCGACGTCGAGACCCACGGCCTCGCTGATGCGCGCCCCCGTGGAGTAAAGGAATTCGAGCAGGGCACGGTCCCGGAGCCCGGTGGGCGTGTCGGTTCCGGCGGCTTCCAGGATGCGGGTGACCTCGTCGACAGTGATGGCCTTGGGCAGCCGCTTTCCGGGCATGGGCGGGTGCACGTCGCTGGCGGGATCCGTGGGCGTGAGGCCTTCGAGCGCCCAGAATTTGTGCAGTCCACGGACGGCGACGACGGTCCGCGCCGCCGACCGCACGCCCAGGGCGGAGCCCCCGTCGGAGCCGTCGGAGAGCGCCTGCACGAAGGCAGTCACGTCGCGGCGGGTGATCTCTTCCGGACGACGCCGGCCGGCGCCGGCCAGGTGCCGGGCGTAGCGGGCCAGGTCGCGGCGGTAGGCGGAGAGCGTATTGGCGGCCAGGCCCCGTTCGACGCCCATGTGCTGGAGGTAATCAGTGATGGCCCGGTCGACGGCGCTCGGCGGCCGGGGCGGTTCGGGCACCGCGGCGGGCGGTTCGGCTGCCAGCAGACCTGTCATCAGCGCTGGCTGGGGTGGGCGGGCCACGGCGCGCCGGCCGGGCGAAGTCCTTGGTAGCCGTCAGCGCGGGCCGCGGCTGCTGCGAGGACGCCGACGACGGCGGACGGGTTGTGCAGGCGTCCCTCCAGGACGGCGGCGACGGCTGCATCCAGCGGCAGCCAGTGCAGTTCGATTTCCGCTTCCTCATCGGTGCGGACGTGGAGTTCGTGACCCGGTACGTCGCTCAGGTCTCGGGCCAGGTAGATGCGGATGGCCTCGCTGGAGGACCCGGGCGAGTTGAAGAAGTCGGCCAGGACGTTCCACGTCCCCGCCACCAGGTCGGCTTCCTCGGCAAGTTCCCGGGCCGCGCCAACCACGAAGTCCTCGCCTTCGACGTCGAGCAGTCCGGCCGGAATTTCCCAGAGGGCCATGCCCACGGGGTGCCGGTACTGCTTGATCAGCAGGATCTCGCCGTCCTCGTTCATCGGGAGGACGGCCACGGCGCCGGGGTGGTCGATGTAGTCCCGGACCAGGGGTTCGCCGTCGTCGCTTAGCTGGAAACTGTCGCTGACCACATCCCAGATCCGGCCCTGGTAGACCTTCTCTGATGACAAAAGACGGCGCGGGCTCGGCTCATCCGAAACCTGCTGTGCAGCATGGGGAGTCTCAGACTTACCGGGCATCGCGCCGTCCTTTGATTCAGTTGCGGTTTACTTTGACTCTGCCGCGGCGGCCTTGGAAGCAGCCTTGCCGGTGGCGGCTACCGGCTGACCGGTGCCGTGCTGGTGGTCCAGGGCGGCCTTGACCAGCCCCGCGAACAGCGGGTGCGGGCGGGTGGGCCGGGAGCTGAGCTCCGGGTGCGCCTGGGTGGCCACGTAGTACGGGTGGACTTCGCGGGGAAGCTCTACATACTCCACCAGCTTGCCGTCGGGCGACGTTCCGGAGAACACCAGGCCCTGGGCGGCGATCTGCTCGCGGTACTTGTTGTTGACCTCGTAGCGGTGCCGGTGGCGTTCGCTGACCGTGGTGGTGCCGTAGGTTTCGGCGATGACCGACCCCTCGTCCAGCTTGGCCTCGTACAGGCCCAGGCGCATGGTGCCGCCGAGGTCGCCCTTGCCGTCAACGATGTCGAGCTGCTCTTCCATCGTGGCGATCACCGGGTACTTGGAGTCCGGCTCGAATTCGGACGAGGAAGCGCCTTCGAGGCCGACCACGTTGCGGGCGTATTCGATGACCATGCACTGCAGGCCCAGGCACAGGCCGAGGACCGGAAGCTTGGATTCGCGGGCGTACTTCAGGGCGCCGAGCTTGCCCTCGAGGCCGCGGATACCGAAGCCGCCGGGGACGCAGATCGCGTCGACGCCGGCCAGGGACTTGACCGCGCCTTCCGGGGTCTCGCATTCGTCCGAAGGGACCCAGCGGATCTTGACCTTGGTGTTGTTCGCGAAGCCGCCGGCACGCAGCGCCTCGGTCACCGACAGGTAGGCGTCAGGCAGGTCGATGTACTTGCCGACGAGGGCGATCTCGACCTCGTGCTTGGGGTTGTGGACGGCCTCGAGGAGCTTGTCCCAGCTGGTCCAGTCAACGTCCTTGAACGGCAGGTCCAGGGCACGGACGATGTAGGAGTCCAGTCCTTGGGAGTGCAGCGTCTTCGGGATGTCGTAGATGCTGGGCGCATCCGGGCAGCCAATCACGGCGTCGATGTCGACGTCGCACATACGGCCGATCTTCTCGCGCATCGCCTGCGGCACTTCGCGGTCCGAACGGATCACGATTGCCTCGGGCTGGATGCCGATGGAGCGCAGGGCGGCAACGGAATGCTGCGTCGGCTTGGTCTTCAGCTCCTGTGACGGCCCGATGTAAGGCACCAGGGAGACGTGCAGGAAGAACACATTATTGCGGCCGACGTCCTGGCGCACCTGGCGKGCGGACTCGAGGAACGGCTGGGACTCGATATCGCCGACCGTGCCGCCGATCTCGGTGATGATGACGTCGGGCGCGTTCTTGCCCTCAGCGGGCAGCCGCATGCGGCGCTTGATCTCATCGGTGATGTGCGGGATGACCTGGACGGTGTCGCCGAGGTACTCGCCGCGGCGTTCCTTGGCGATGACCGTGGAGTACACCTGGCCGGTGGTGACGTTGGCCGAGCCTTCGAGGTTCTCGTCGAGGAAGCGCTCATAGTGGCCGACGTCGAGGTCCGTTTCGGCGCCGTCGTCAGTGACGAAGACTTCGCCGTGCTGGAAGGGATTCATCGTGCCCGGATCCACATTCAGATAGGGATCGAGCTTCTGCATAGTTACAGACAGGCCGCGTGCCCGCAGGAGGTGACCGAGGCTCGAAGCCGTCAGTCCCTTTCCGAGCGAGGACGCCACACCACCGGTTACGAAGATGTGTTTGGTCGTCTTGGACGAGCCCGGGAACCGGGAATTTACACGGGAATTTGATCGCTGCACCACGGAGTTCGAGCCTATCATCAATTCGGTCTTTCTTGGATCGCTAAAACGCCGTTGTGATGGTCATCCCAGTCACCGCCGGCCGCCAAAGGGGCAGCCGACCGGCCTGCGGGCCGCCGGGCTGTGACCGGTAGCCGCCGGCCGGCAGTCACGCCTGCTGCGGAAGGAGCTTGGCGTCGTCGAGCAGTTCCTGGGCGTGGGCCCGGGCGGATTCAGAATCTTCCTGGCCTGCCAGCATGCGCGCCAGTTCGCGGACCCGCTCGGCCTCGTCGAGCAGCGTCACGTCGCTGGAGGTGAAGCCGGAGGCAGTGGCGCCGTCGGCGCCGCGCACGGAGGTCTTGGTGACCCGGATGTGCTGGTCGGCGAAGGCCGCCACCTGCGGCAGGTGGGTGACCACGAGGACCTGGACATGCCGTGCCAGCATGGCCAGCCGGCGGCCGATTTCGACGGCGGCACGGCCGCCGACGCCGGCGTCGACCTCGTCGAAGACAAACGTCGGCACCGGGTCGACGGCGGCCAGCACCACCTCGATGGCGAGCATCACGCGGGAGAGCTCACCGCCGGAGGCGCCCTTGCCCAGCGGACGGGCGGGCGCGCCGGAGTGCGGCTGCAGCAGGAAGGAAATCTCGTCGGCGCCAAAAAGGCCCAGCTGCTCCCCCGGGTCGACATTGATGACCAGGGTGGCATCGGCCATGGCCAGGGCGGTCAGCTCGGCGCTGACCCGGCCGGAGAGGTCCTTGGCGGCCTTCTTCCGGGCCTTGCTGATGGCCGCGGCCTGCTTGCGGAGGTCCGTCTCCGCCCGCGCCACCTCGGCGTCTAGCGCCTCGATCCGGGTGGAGTCGTCCTGGAGTTCCTCGTAGCGGGCGCGGGACTGCTCCGCCCAGACCAGGACCTCGTCGATGCTCGGTGCGTATTTGCGGACCAGCTTGGCCAGCGCGGCGCGGCGGTCCTCAATTTCGGCCAGCCGTTCCGGGCCCTCCGTGTCGAGCGCGGCCTGGTAGCTGGCCAGGTCACCGGCGATGTCGTTGAGCAGGAAGCCCACTTCCGCCAGCCGGGTGGCCGCGGAGCCCAGTTCGCTGTCGTGTTCGGCGACGTGCTCCAAGGTTCGTTTCGCGGCGTCCACCAGCGTGGTGGCATCGGCTTCTTCACCGAAGTCCTCGGCGATGAGGGCCTGATGGGCTGCGCTGGCCGCGATGCGGAGCTCTTCGACGTTGGCGAGCTTCACGGCTTCGGCCTTGAGTGACTCATCCTCCCCGGGCTGCGGGTCGACTGCGTCGATTTCTGCCAGCGCCGCCTCGAGGGACTCCGCCTCGCGCAGCCGTTCACGGGCCGCGCTGCGGAGTTCGTCCAGCTCGGCCTGGCTGGCCTTCCAGTGGCCGAAGAGCTCCTGGTAGGCAGCCAGGCTGCCGGCGAGGTTCTCCCCCGCGAACTTGTCCAGGGCTTCGCGCTGGGCCACCGGGCTCTTCAACCTGATCTGGTCCGACTGGCCGTGGACCACCACCAGCGTCCCGCCGATCTCGGCGAGCACTCCCACCGGGGCCGCGCGGCCGCCGAGGTAGGCACGGCTGCGGCCGTCGGCGCCGACGCTGCGGGCCAGCAGCAGTTCCGCGCCGCCGTCGAACTCCTCCACCTCGGCACCGGCTTCACGGGACCTGCTGATGGCGGGATGGCCTGCGTCGAGCTTCAGCACCGCCTCGGCGGACGCACTCTTGGCGCCGCTGCGCACGGCACCGGCGTCGGACCGTGCCCCCAGCAGGAGACCGACGGCGGTGACCACCATAGTCTTGCCGGCACCGGTTTCGCCGGTCACCACGCTGAGGCCAGGGCCCAGGGGCAGCGTCGCATCCGTGATGACGCCGAGGTCGCGGATTCTAAGTTCTTCGAGCATGGGTCACTTCGCAGTCGAGGGGTCGGTGGGCGCGCCGGGGTCTGCGTGTTGCGGCCCTGCTTTTGGCGGGGTGGACGGCGGCGGGGTGGACGGCGGCGGGGTGGGCAGCGGCGGGGTGGGCAGCGGCGGCATCGGCCGCGGGGTGCGCACCACCGGGACCGGCCCGGTATGGATCGTGCCGGTCTGCGGCACCGGACCGCGCCAGCCCTGGATGGGCAATTCGAACTTGCGGACCAGACGGCCCGAGAACGGTGTCTGGTGGGTGCGGGCCAGCCGGACGGGGGTTGCCGAGCGGGTCACCTCCACGCGGGCGCCGGGCGGGAGGTCCACGGAGCGCCGGCCGTCGCACCACAGCACGCCCTGGGCGTCGGTGCGGTTCAGGATTTCCACGGCGAGCCGCGATCTGGGCGAGACCACCAGGGGCTTGGCGAAGAGGGCGTGGGCGCTGATGGGCACAATCAGCAGGGCCTCCACTTCCGGCCATACCACCGGTCCGCCCGCGGAGAAGGCGTAGGCGGTGGAGCCGGTGGGGGTTGCGAGGACCACTCCGTCGCAGCCGAAGGACGTCAGCGGGCGCTCGTCCACCTCGGTGACCACCTCAAGCATCCGTTCCCGGTTGCCCTTCTCGATGGCGGCCTCGTTCAGCGCCCAGGTGTGCCAGATTTTGTGACCGCGGACCCAGACCTGCACGTCGATGGTCATGCGCTCTTCCACGGTGTACTGCCGGCTGGCAATCCACTCCACGGTCTGGGCGAGGTCTGCTCGTTCGCTTTCGGCGAGGAAGCCGACGTGGCCGAGGTTGACGCCCAGCAGGGGCACATCCACCTCCCGCACCAGTTCCGCGGCGCGCAGGATGGTCCCGTCGCCGCCGAGCACCATCACAAGCTCGACGTCGGGAAGCTTGACGTGGTCGTGGAGCACTTCGACCGGCTGGTCCAGCCGTCCGAAGAACCGGACCATGTCGCCGAGTTCGGATTTTTGCATCACGGGGACGATGCCGGAGGCATGCAACTGGGCGCACGCTTCCCAGGCGGCCTTGAGGGACTCCTCGCGGCCGGTGTGGGCAAGGATGAGGACGCGCCTGCTCATCGGGTTCCGCCTTCTAGTGCTTCTCGTGCTGTTCTGGCCAGATCGTTCCGAGTAACGCAGCAACGGCTGCGTCCCGCTCCTCGATCTTAGGCAGGTCTGTCCGGTTCCCGCGCTTTATCCACAGGAAGTACTCGACGTTTCCGTCCTGGCCGGCCAGCGGGCTCTGGGCCAGCCCCTGCAGTTCCAGGCCTGCATCCATCGCGGCGGCCGCCACTTTGGTCACTGCCAGGCGGCGCTCCCGCGTGGAGGTGACCACGCCCGTGCGGCCCAGCCGGTCCTTGCCGATCTCGAACTGCGGTTTGACCATCAGCACGAGGTCGCCGCCGCGGACAGTGCACGCCGCGAGAGGCGCCACCACGAGGGTCAGGGAGATGAACGACAGGTCGGCCACTGTCACCGCCGCCGGGCCGCCGATCTCTTCCGGCGTCATGTAACGGACGTTCAGGCCTTCGTGGACGGCCACCCGGGGGTCGTGCCGGATCTGCGGGACCAACTGGTCATGCCCGACGTCGACCGCCACGACGTGCTCCGCGCCGCGCCGCAGCAGCACTTCCGTGAAACCTCCAGTGGAGGCGCCCGCGTCGAGGCAGCGTTTGCCGGAGACGTCGACGGCGGGGAAGGCGTCCAGCGCGCCGGCCAGTTTGTGGGCGGCGCGGCTGACGTATTCGTCTTCGCTGGTGGTGGCTACCTCCAGGGCAGTTCCGTCCTGGACCTGCAGGGACGACTTGGCGAGCACGTCGCCGCCGGAGCTGACTTTTCCTTCACCGATGAGCCGGGCAGCGTGGGTACGGGATCTCGCCAGCCCGCGGCTGACAAGTTCCTGGTCAAGCCGGGTCATCGGTAGGTGCCCCCCGCCGCTGACCCGGAGACGTCTTCATTCAGCGCCGCCGCGAGGTCGTCGTGCAGACCGGAATATACCTCGCCGTGGGCGGCAACCGGCAGCTCCGGCAGCTCCCCGAGGCGTGCCAGGAGGGAGTCGACGGTCGGATCCCCCACCGCGGTCTCCCCCGTGTGTTCCGGCCAGTCAACGCCGGCGCCGGGATTTTCGGGGCCGGCAGTCTCCTGGCGGGCGTCAGTAAAAGGGTTCTGCTCGGTCATGCTGTCCAGTCTAGTGATCCAGCCACTCAAGGCCGGGCGCAAGGGCTGTGGACGTCTCAGGGTTCGCGGCCCACCAGGCGGCACAGGCTGCACGCCAGGAGTCGAGGTCCGCCGGGTCACCGCTGACACGCACGGTAGTGCCCTCCACGGACGCCGTCGCCGCGCCGCAGCGGTAGTGGCCGCCGTCGTCGTGCTCCACAGCCGGGTAGGGCCGGTAGAGGTCGGTGAGGTCGTTGATCAGGAAGGTGGGCCGCTCCATGGTTCGGGCGGCGAGGACTGATTCACGCGTGTCGACGCCGGTCAGCACGGCCACCGTGGCGAAGCCGGCGTTGTTGCCGCCGAGGATGTCCGTGTCCAGCCTGTCACCGACAACGAGCGGGCGGTCGGCCGCCAGCCGTTTGGCGGCTGCGTGGAAGAGCGGCGCCTCGGGCTTGCCGGCCACGAGCGGCTGCCTCCCGGTGGCGGCGGCGACGGCGGCAACGAGGGTGCCGTTGCCGGGGGCGATGCCGCGGGCCTGGGGAATGGACATGTCGGTGTTGGTGGCGACCCACAGGGCGCCTGACGCGACCACGTAGGAGGCCTCGGCGAGGTCCTTCCAGCCGAGGTCGGGGTGGAAGCCCTGAACCACGGCTACCGGGTCCTCGGCCTCGCTGCGGACGGGGACCAGGCCGGCGAGTTCTATTTCGCGGGCCAGGGCGTCGCCGCCGGTGACCAGGACGCGGGCACCGGCGGGCAGCATTGACGCGAGCAGCTCGCCGGCGGCCTGCGGCGAACTCACCACCTGCTGTTCCTCGGCCGGGGCGCCGAGGTCGCGCAGGTGCTGCGCCACTTCGGCCGGCGAACGCGAGGCGTTGTTGGTGACGTACCCCAGTCCGACGCCGATGCCTGCCAGCCGTTGCAGCGATTCCACAGCGCCGGGAATGGCGTGCGGACCGGCGTATACGACTCCGTCGAGGTCGGACAGGAGGGCGTCGAACCTGGAGATCAGCTCAGCGTCGGCCATGAGGGATCAGTCCTCCGCGCGATCCGGGCGGTGGGTGTCCTCGGAGCCGAAGTCGTCGGCGTCGGAATCGTCGGACTCCAGCTCGTCGGCTTCCACGGAATCCTGATCCGATTCGGCGTCGTCGGATTCGAAGAAACCAGCCTCCTCGTCATCGGAGCCGGATTCGAGATCCTGCGCGGCGGACCCGGACACGGGGTTTTCGGCGAGGCCGGCAACGGATTCGGCGCTGGCGGCCTGCGGTGCCGACTCACCGGCAGCGGCTGCCGAGTGCTCGGCGGACTGCTGCTGCAGGATCCGGCGGCGCTGTGCCTCTTCGCGGGCTTCTTCTTCCTCGTCCCAGCCGAGATCAATGATGTCCGGTTCCTCGTCGACGCCCATGCCGAGGGCGTTTTCTGCGACAACGGCCTGGCGCTGCCATTTGCCGGCTTCCGTTTCGCGGCCGACGGCGGTCAGGGCGTCAGCGTAGGCGCGGAAAAGGCGCGGGCTGTAGGAGAAGGCGCGGTTGATGTCGAGCTGGACAATTTCCAGCTCGGAGACGGCTGCGTCGAGCTGTCCGAGATCGGTGCGGGCACCGGCGGCGACAATTGCCAGTTCCACCTTTCCGGGCGCGTCGAGGTCTTTGGCTTCCTCGGAGCGAGCCATATCCAGTGCGCGGTCCGGACGGCCGAGGCCACGTTCGCAGTCGGCCATCACGGGCAGGTGCACGTTGGATCCGCTGATGCGGCGGTAGGTGCGGAATTCCCGGAGGGCCTCGCCGTAGTGGCCAGCGGCGTAGGCGGTGAGACCGACGGCTTCGCGGACTGCAGCGAGGCGGCCGCCGCGACGGCTGGCGGCCAAAGCGTGCTGGAACGCGAGCTCCGGCTCCTCATCGAGCAACCGGCCGGCCATCACCAGGTGGCGCGCGACCCAGGAAGCGCTGTTTTCCTCGAGAGTCTTGATCTGGTGCTGCGTTGCGCGGTCCAGTTCCTTGCCCGTGACGTCCTCGTCGATCTGGGGCGAACGCTCACGGTCGGGCCGGTTGGCGCTGCGCAGGTCCTTAGCGTTCGGCTCGCGCACGGGGCGGTCCTCGGCGCGGTCGCGGCCAAACTGCCGGGGCCCGGAATCGCCGCGGTCGAAGCTGCGGGCAGGACGGTCGTCGCGGTTCCCAAACGGCTTGCGGTTATCTCCGCCGCTGAAGGGTTTGCGGTCCCGGTCTCCACCGAAACTGCGGCGCTCACCACCATCACGCGACGGACGATCACCAAACGGCTTACGATCCCGATCCCCACCAAAACTCCGGCGCTCACCACCATCACGCGACGGACGATCACCAAACGGCTTACGATCCCGATCCCCACCAAAACTCCGACGCTCACCACCATCACGCGACGGACGATCACCAAACGGCTTACGATCCCGATCCCCACCAAAACTCCGACGCTCACCACCCTCACGCGACGGACGATCACCAAACGGCTTACGATCCCGATCCCCACCAAAACTCCGACGCTCACCACCCTCACGCGACGGACGATCACCAAACGGCTTACGATCCCGATCCCCACCAAAACTCCGGCGCTCACCACCATCACGCGACGGACGATCACCAAACGGCTTACGATCCCGATCCCCACCGGTGAACGGCTTACGGTCGCCTTCGCTACGGGGCGGCCGGGAGCCCTCGGTACGGTCATCCCTCGAACGGAAGCCCCTGGGATCGCCGCCAGAGTTGTTAGCGCCGCGGAATCCCCCGCCGCCGGAGTTCCGTCCCCCGCCGAAGTTGCCGCGGTCTTTGCCGCCGCGGTTGCCGTCGTTGTGCTCAGCCATGGTGGATTCCTCCTGTTGTGAGCTGACCACTGGCGCAATCGCAGCCGCTCTATTTCCGTGTTTCGTTTCCTACGCAACCCGAAATCAAGCGCTTCGAAGTCCGTACATCTCTATCAATTCTAGGCGAGCCGCCCCGGCCGGGCTAACGGATGCGCGGATTCCGGCCCTGCGGTGTTACGTCTCACAGGGCAGCGCCGGCGTGGACCGGCGTGCGTCCGTGGACCAGCGACTTGGTGCGGGGTACCTGCCACGATATGGGTGGTTAAAGTGGGAGAGCCTCCAACCTTGTGGTTGGAGGCTCTCGACCTGTAATAGTGTTCCGGCGGTGACCTACTCTCCCACACCCTCCCGGGTGCAGTACCATCGGCGCTGTGGGTCTTAGCTTCCGGGTTCGGAATGGGACCGGGCGTTTCCCCCACGCTATGACCGCCGTAAC
>NZ_JBFTHI010000016.1:0-88634 GCF_056394165.1 Arthrobacter sp. 10T416
TGTTAAGCACGCCGCCAGCGTTCATCCTGAGCCAGGATCAAACTCTCCGTTGAAGTAAAACAGACACAACCAGGAACCACGGGAAAACGCGGMAACCCGGCTGCACAAAATTTGAAACCAGCTGTAAAAACCATGCCATCCACGGGGTGGACAACACAGCCAAAACAACCAATCAATAAAACAATTGGTATCAACAAACTTGGCACACTATTGAGTTCTCAAACAACAGACACATTCGAATACTTATCAAAACAATTTGCTTTGTTTTTTCTTCGCTGCGATGTATTTAGCTTATTTCATTCATTTCCACTTTGCAAATCCGGAAGTTCTTCCGAAATTCACCCGCAGAAGCGAATCCGCCCAGCAAAATGCGAAGCAATTTCGCTTTCCCACGTCTTACGCAGGAAGAATTGCTTCTTTTGTTGGGGGTTGTCACCGCTCAGCGGCGGCGACTCAGAAAACATTACACGCTCCCTTCCGGCCGCGCAAATCGACCGGAAGGGAGCGTGCAGTGCGGCTGCAGCCAGCCGCCAAGCCATCCCAGGGAAGGGCGCCGGCTACGGCGCGGAAACTTCCACGGTGGCGAGGTTCTTTTTGCCCCGGCGCAGCAACAGGTACCGCCCATGCAGGAGCTCCGCGGGCTCGATGACAGCGTCCGGATCGGTGATTTTGACGTTGTTCACGTAGGCACCGCCCTCCCCCACGGTCCGCCGGGCCGCCGACTTGCTGTCGGACAGCCCGGTGGCCACAAGGAGGTCGATGATTCCGAGTCCTGAGCCGTCCACCGTTGCCGAGGGAAGTTCCGCTGTTGCCGCCCGCAGGCTCTCCTGGTCCAGGCCCGTCAGGTCCCCGCCGCCGAATACGGCAGCCGACGCTGCGATGACTTTTTCCGTCGCGTCGACGCCGTGCACCAGCGAGGTCACCTCGTAGGCAAGCTTCCGCTGGCCCTCGCGGGCAAACGGGCGCTCGGCTACGGACGCCTCGAGGGCTTCGATCTCTGCGCGGCTGAGGAAGGTGAACACCTTCAGCCGGGCCGCGACGTCGGCGTCGGCGGTGTTGAGCCAGAACTGGTAGAAGGCGTAGGGGCTGCACATCTCGGCGTCGAGCCAGATCGCATTGCCTTCGCTCTTGCCGAACTTGGTGCCGTCCGAATTGGTGATCAGCGGCGTTCCGAGGGCGTGCACGTGCTTGCCCTCCACCTTGCGGATCAGGTCGGTGCCGCTGGTCAGGTTTCCCCACTGGTCCGAGCCGCCGGTCTGCAGCACGCAGCCGTAGTCGCGGAAGAGCTGCAGGTAGTCCATGCCCTGCAGGATCTGGTAGCTGAACTCGGTGTAGCTGATGCCTTCGTCCGAGTTCAGGCGGGTGGCCACAATGTCCTTCTTGACCATGGTGCCGACGCGGAAGTGCTTTCCGATGCCGCGGAGGAAGTCGATGGCGCTCAGCGGCGCGGTCCAGTCGAGGTTGTTCACCATCCGTGCCGCGTTCTCCCCCTCGAAGCTGAGGAAGCGCTGGACCTGGCCCTGCAGCCGGCCGACCCATTCCGCGACGGTCTCCGGGGTGTTAAGGACCCGCTCGGCGGTCTGCCGCGGATCCCCGATCAGTCCGGTGGATCCGCCCACAAGGCCTAGGGGCTTGTGTCCGGCCAGCTGGAGCCGGCGCATCACCAGGAGCTGGACCAGGTTGCCAAGGTGCAGGCTGGGGGCGGTGGGGTCGAAGCCGCAGTAGTACGTTGCGGGGGCGCCGGCCAGCAGCTTCTCCAGTTCCGCCTCATCCGTGGAGACGTGGATCAGGCCGCGCCATTTCAGCTCCTGCCAGATGTTGGCGAAGCTGGGGTCGTTCTGTTGGGACCTAAGATCATTTAGCTGGGACACGGAATCTAAGTTAGCAGGATCGCCGGTGCCCAGCCGCCCCAGCACGGCTCGTGACGGGCATAGCCAGAGCCGTGCCGGGTCAACCCGCCGGAGCGCGCAGGCCTACTCCTCGATGCCGGCGGGCACGGGGGCGGCCGCGATGAGGCGCAGGCGCTGGGTGGGACGCGTCATGGCGACGTACAGGTCCCCCACCCGGCCGTGCTCATGGTTGAGCATGGCGGACGGCTCCAGCACCACAACGCCGTCGAACTCCAGCCCCTTGGCCTCGCGGGGGCTGATGACCACAATGTCCTGCTCGTAGCTGCCCGCGCCGGTGCCGACCCGGCGGCCATAGGCGGCGCGCAGCGCGGCCGTCGCCTCCGGCAGCAGGCCGCCGTCGGCGATCACGGCCAGCAGTCCGCCGTCGAGCGCATCCAGTTCGCCCGGCAGGACCTCCAGGAGCCGCTCGACGATGGCACCGGGACCGACGCGGTCGATAACCGGCGACCAGCGGCCTTCCCTGACCGCCTTGGGCGCGGAGACAACAAGGCCGGCGGCGTTGGCCATCCGGGCCGCGGCCTCGGCGATCTGCGAGGGCGTGCGGTAGTTGACGGTGAGTTCCTCGAGCTGCCAGCGGTCCCCGAACATGGGGGCCAGGGCGCTCTGCCAGGACTTGGCCCCGGCGACGGAACTCGTCTGGGCGATGTCGCCGACGATCGTGAACGACTTCAGCGGGCAGCGCCGGACCAGGAGCCTCCACTGCATCGGTGAGAGTTCCTGGGCCTCGTCCACCACGATGTGCCCGAAGGCCCAGGTGCGGTCCGTGGTGGCCCGCTCCGCCGCGGTCAGCCGGGCCTCGCGTTCCTGGTTCTGGTCCACMAGYTCYTCGGCYGAAATGAGGACATCCACCCCGGCCGTTTCCATGTTGACCAGGGTCTGCTTGGCGTTGGCGAGGTCGCGGGCYCGGTCGTGTTCCTGCTGGGCCAGGCTCTTTCCGGCGGCCGGGTCCAGTTCCCCGAGCAGTTCCGCGGCTTCGTCGAGCAGCGGCACGTCGGCTTCGGTCCACGGTGAGCCGGCCGGCCGAAGCAACAGGGCCCGTTCGGCCGCGCTGAGGTTCGGGGTGCAGGCCTCAAGGATGGCGGGTTTGCTCAGCAGCTCCCCCACCAGTTTCTCCGGCGTCATCGGCATCCAGCACAGGTTCAGCGCCACCCGGACATCGCGCGCGGAGCGGACGTCCTCGGCCAGGTAGGAGCGGTCTGCGTTGTTGCCGATGCTGCCGGCCTCGACCAGTTCGGTTATTTGCTCGGTCAGTTCACGGAGCAGGATTTTGACGAACGAGACCCGTGCCTCGTTGTGCGGCTTGCCGGTGGCCCGGGCCTTCTCGCGCGCCCGGCGGACCTGGCGCGGCGTCAGCACGAGTTTGCGGCCGTCCACTTCGAGGATGCGGTTCTCAGCCGGGATCCGCTGGCGGTTCGCGACGGCGTTGGCCACCACCTCGGCCATGTCCAACCGGCCCTTGACGGCGGCCACGTCGGCGTCGTCCTCGGCCACGGCGTGGATGCCGGGCATCAGGCGGCCCAGGCTGGCCATTACGACGCCGGTCTCGCCGAGGGACGGCAGCACCCGCTCGATGTAGTTCATAAACGACGACGACGGTCCCACCAGCAGCACTCCGGCGGTCTTGAGCCGGTCCCGGTGGGTGTAGAGCAGGTAGGCGGCGCGGTGCAGGGCGACGGCGGTCTTGCCGGTGCCGGGGCCGCCCTGGACCACCAGGGCGCCGGAAATGGTCGAGCGGATGATCCGGTCCTGTTCGGACTGGATGGTGCCCACAATGTCGGACATCCGGCCGGTGCGCTTGGAGTTCAGGGCAGCGAGCAGGGCGCCTTCGCCCTGCAGGGATTCGTCGTCGGCCAGCAGGTCAGCGTCCAGCACGTCATCCTCGATTGCCTTGACCTCGCGGCCCTGCAGGATCAGGTGCCGGCGGCGGCGGACGCCCTGGCGGTCAAAAGCCGTGGCCTGGTAGAAGTGGCCGGCTTCGGGGGCACGCCAGTCGACCATCAGGCGCTGCAGGTCCTCGGTGGTCAGGCCGATGCGGCCGATGTACTGGGATTCACCGGAGTCGAGGTCGAGGCGCCCGAATACAAGGCGGTCGTCGACGGCGTCGAGCTGGGCCAGGCGGTCCTCGTAGAGCGCGGCGAAGGCGTCGCGTTCGGAGACGTTCTGCATGGTGCCCACGGCACCGGCGCGGCGGACCTGGGCGAGCTGGGCCCGCTTTTCCGCCCGCAACTCATCCAGCCGGGCATACAATCCGGCTACATAGTCGCGTTCATGGGCCAAATCAGCGTCGTGCATCGAACGTTCCCCTATCGAAAAAGACAGACCAACCATTCTACAACCATTTCGGCGCGACTTCCCGAAACATGTCAGTTTTATTGAGGCCTGGTTTGTGCAGCATTGTAGCGACGTTGCCTAGAGCTTCAGCAGCGAGTGGACACGGTGGCCGGCAAGCGCCGCGCGGCCGTTGAGGTCGCCGAGCTCCATGACCACGCCAACCCCGGCCACCGCGACACCGCAGCGTTCAAAGAGGCGGGCCGCCGCCCCCAGGGTGCCGCCGGTTGCGAGGACATCATCGAGGATCAGCACCCGCGTGCCCGGTGCGAGGTCCGCGGTGTGCAGCTCAAGGGTGGCGGTGCCGTATTCGAGCGAGTAGTCCTCGGAGAGCACTTCGCGGGGCAGCTTTCCGGCCTTGCGGACCGTAACGACGCCGGTGCCCGTGGCGTAGGCGGCGGCCGCGGCAAGCAGGAAGCCGCGGGCCTCCACACCGGCGACGGCGTCGAACTGGCCCAGGAAGGGCGCCACCAGCGCGTCCACAACGGCTTTGAACGCGGGGCCGTCGGCGAACACCGGGGTCAGGTCCTTGAACACGATTCCGGGCTTGGGGTAATCCGGGACCGTGGCACACAGGCTGGTGATCAGCTGGTCCACGGGCCCGGCTGCACCGTCCCGGACCGGCTCGTGGGCTTGCGCTGGCTGGGTTGCACGTTCGCTGGGATTCACCCGTCCACCTTACTCGGTGCCAGCGGACCGGGCGCCGGGCAGACGCGCCCCGACGGTCACGCCGTCCGGGACTTCGCCGCCTTGTACCGCGAAACGGTCGGGTCGCCGCTGAGCCAGAAACGCCACGGGTAGTCGTCGGTGCCGCCGGCGCCCGAGACGCCTACCCTCGGCCCGGAGCTGACCTCCGCGGCCGGCACGGCGGGCAGTTCAAGCCGGAATGGCGGCCGGAGGACGTCCCATCCGCTGTCCGCCGTCGTCAGCCCGAGGGCAGTGGCGAAACGCGCCGGGCCGCTGGCCAGGTCCTTGGGGGCTTTCGACGTCGGCCGCCGCGAGAGTGCCAGAGTGTCCCCGGCGACGACTTCACCGGCGCGAAGCAGCACCGCGGAGGCCACCCCGTCGGGTCCGCAGACGATGTTGGCGCAGTGATGCATACCGTAGGTGAAGTACACGTACAGGTGCCCGGCGGGGCCAAACATCGGGGCGTTCCGCCGGGTCTGGCCCCGGAAGGTGTGCGAACCCGGGTCCGGGTGAAGCGAATCCTCGGGCCCCAGGTAAGCCTCCACCTCGGTGATCCGCACCGCGACCGGGCCGCTATGGCTCTCGTGCGTGAGCACCGCGCCGAGCAGCAGGGGCGCCACGGTGCGGGCATCGGCGGACAGCAGCCCCCGCAGGGCCTCCGGCGTCGTGCTGGAATCCATGCCAAGACTTTAACAAACCCCCGGCCGGGTCCGTCCACGGCAGTGTCCGATTTCCGCTAGCAGGCACGTGCCGGGAACTGGCAGGATGGAGCCATGGACTTTTGGCAGCGCTACCGGGCAATCGATGCCCGGGACCCCCGCTTCGACGGGCAGTTCTACACCGCTGTGCGCACCACCGGCATCTACTGCCGCCCGTCCTGCCCGGCCCGGACCCCCAAGGCCGGCAACGTCACGTTCTACGAAACCTCCGCCGCCGCGCACGACGCCGGCTACCGCGCGTGCAAGCGCTGCCTGCCCGAGGCCGTGCCCGGCACCCCCGCGTGGAATGTCCGCTCGGACATCGCGGGCCGGGCGATGCGCCTGATCAACGACGGCGTGATCAACCGGGACGGCGTCGAGGGACTCGCCTCGCGGCTCGGGTACTCTTCACGCCAGCTGAACCGCATCCTGAGCCATGAACTCGGCGCCGGCCCGCTCTCACTCGCCCGTGCCAGCCGCGCCCAGACAGCCCGGACCCTGCTGGTCTCGACCACCATGAAAGCCGCCGACGTCGCCTTCGCGGCGGGCTTCAGCAGCGTCCGCCAGTTCAACGAGACCATCACCGAGGTTTTCGCCATGACCCCGTCGGCGTTGCGGGCCACGGGACGGCACCATCACACGCCCGACCGGACCGAGGGTGCCTCGACGGCGCTGACGCTGAACCTGCCGTACCGCGAGCCGTTCGACCCGGGGGTGTTCGAGTTCCTGGCCGTCCGCGCCATCCCGGGCATCGAGGAGGGAACGCCGTCCTCCTACGCCCGGACGCTGCGGCTGGCCCACGGCGACGCCCGCTTCCGGGTGGACTACGACGCCGCCGCCCCGGACCGGCCGCTGAAGCTCACCATCGGCGCCGTGGACCTTCGGGACCTCGCCTCGCTGCTCAGCCGGGTCCGGCGCCTGCTGGACCTGGACGCCGACCCGGTCGCCATCGACATGGCGCTCGGCGCGGACCCGCGGCTGTCCGCCTGTGTCTCGGCCGTACCCGGGATGCGGATGCCAGGAGCGGTGGATCCGCAGGAGCTGTTGATCCGCGCCATGATTGGCCAGCAAATCACCGTGGCCGCAGCCCGGACAGCGCTGGTCCAGCTCTCCGCCGCGGGCAGCGACAGCCTGGTCCCCGCGGAAGGCCTGCAGCGGATCTTCCCGACGCCCGCAGAAATCGCCGCGACCGGTTACCAGAGCCTGCGCGGACCCCAGCGCCGCATCGACTCCATCCGCGGGGCCGCCGAGGCCATGGCGTCCGGCGGACTGAATTTTGGCTATGGCGACGACCTGGCCGGTTTGCAAGCCAAGCTCCTCCCCCTCGCCGGCATCGGACCCTGGACCGTGGGGTATGTGGCCATGCGGGTGATCGGCGCCCCCGACGTCTTCCTCGCCAACGACGCCGCCGTCCGCAACGGCATCAGGGCACTGGCACCGGAGGGCGCCACTGACCCTCGCTTCCCCGACTTCCGTGAAGTCAGCCCCTGGCGCTCCTACGCCACCATGCACCTCTGGCGTGCCGCCGCCGCGGCCCAGGCCCAAGCCCGCTCCCTGTCCCGGACCAAACCCGTCGGGACGCACTCGACACACTCCGTCCGCGCCCAGCCCGCGCTGGCCGGGGCAGCATCCTCGACGAAAGAGACGAAATGAAAGCCCAGCTGTTGACCATGTCCACCCCGGACGGCCCGTTCACGATCATTGCCCGGGACGGCGCCGTCCTGGCATCAGGCTGGACCGCGGTGCCGGGCGAACTCACCGGCCAGATCCACGCGGACCTGCTCCCGGACGGCTACGACCGGGTTTCGGATCTCGGCGGCATCTCGGCCGCCGTGGAGGAGTTCTATGCCGGCAACCCCGTGGCCGCCATGGAGGTGCCTGTGCTGCAGAAGTCCGGCCCGTTCCGCAGTCACGCCTGGGACGTGCTCCGCAATGTCCCCGCGGGCCACCCGGTGACGTACACCGAATACGCGGACCTGTCCGGCAACGCCAGGGCCGTCCGGGCAGCGGCCAGCGCGTGTGCTTTCAACGCGGCTGCCCTGTTTGTGCCGTGCCACCGAGTGATCCGCACCGATGGCAGCCTGGGCGGCTTCCGCTGGGGTTTGCCCATTAAAGAGAGCCTGCTGGACCGCGAACGGCAGTTGGCCCTGGCCCTGCAGGCTTAGTTCTTTACCGGCACACCCGCCGGCCAGGGCAGCAGCGCCGGCAGGTCGACGCCGTCGGCCGCGGCGGTCGCGCGCAGGCTTCCCAGCGTGGGGGTGCGCCCGGCCAGCCACGCGGCTATGTCGGTGAGCATGCCGTTGACGACCGTAGTGCGGCCGCCGGCTGCGCCGACGCCCACGGACGGCAGGCCGAGCGGTTGCAGCACAAAACGTTCGCCCTCGGGGACCCGTGCCGCCAGGAAGTCAAAGAGGTGTTCGCAGAATTGCCGGCTCCACGTCTCGGGGCCGCGGCCGGTGCCAAGGTCCGTGGCGTGGATGGTCAGTTCGCGCCACAGCGCCAGGCCGCCGTCGAACACTACGCCGCCGCGGTAGCTGATCGGTTCACGCCAGCCGGCCGCGTCCAGCCCGGTGAACGCCGCCAGCGCGCGGTCGACGGCACTGCCGACGTCGGCGCGGTGCTGGTCGGCGCTGTGGCCGGCCGCGAGCTCGATGGCCCGCGTCCGCCCCTCGAAGCCGCCGTCGTAGAGTTCAATGCTTGCGCCGCGGCCGGCGTACTCGACCTGCCGGGCCATCGCGTTGGCGATTCCGCTCAGGTGGGCCAGCACGTGACCGCGGCTCCAGCCGGGAAGTTCCGAGGCGGCCAGCACGTCCTGGTCGTCGAGGGTGGCGGCGATTCCGGTCACGACGTCGGCGGCGCGGCGGAGTTCCTCCAGCAGATTTTCGGGGGTGATTGAGGTCATGGCGCCCATCCTAACGGAGCATCCGGATTAGCGGCGATTAACTGGGCCGCGCCGGCTCAGGCTGTTCGGTAGTGGTGCCGGATGTGCCGGCGGTCGTGCCGTGCCTGCCAGAATTCGACCTCCCGGGGACGGATCGCGTAGAGCTGCCAGGCCGGGTTCTCACTGCCGTCGGCACCGGGCCGGGCGTTCCAGTCGGCGGCCGAGGCCTCCGCGGAGAGCTCCACCACGCTGCCGGCAACGCGCACCTGACGGCCCTGCTGCTGCCAGAAGAAGTTCAGCGCGGCCTCCGGGTTGGCGGCCAACTCCTGGCCTTTGCGGGACTCCCGGGAGGTGGCGATGTGCCAGCCGTCGGCGTCGATGTCTTTCAGGATCAGCATCCTCGACGAGGGCCGGCCGCGTTCGTCCGCCGTAGCCAGGCTGCAGGCGTTCGGCTGCGGCACTCCTGCGGCGAGGGCTTCTGTGAGCCAGTGCCGGAACAACTCGGCGGGGTCCTCCGGCGCTGCGTCCGGGTCGAAGTCCGGCAGGGCGTCGGGAAATCGGGCAGGGCGCGCAGGAACTCGCGGAACGATTCACTCATGCGCCCAGCTTAAACGCCGCGGGTTGGCACTCCACGGCAATGTTTGGAGAAAACATTGCCGCGAAGTGCCAACCCGGCGGGGGGGCGGGAGCTACGCGGCGTACTGGCGCACGCCGTCGAGCTCCGCCTCAAGCGCCAGCAACTGGCGTTCGACGGCGGCCGGCGCGGTGCCGCCCTGGGAGTTCCTGCTGTTGAGCGAACCCTCGGTGGAGAGGACCGTGCGGACTTCCGGAGTCAGGTGCTCCGAAATTGCCGCGTATTCATCGTCCGTCAGGTCCCAGAGTTCGACGTCGCGGCTCTCGGCCTGCTTCACCGCGGCACCGGAGAGTTCGTGCGCCTCCCGGAAGGGGACACCCTGCCGGACCAGCCATTCGGCAATGTCCGTGGCCAGGGCGAATCCCTGGGGTGCCAGGGATTCCATCCGTTCGGTGTTGAACTTCAGCGTCGCGATCATGCCGGAGACGGCCGGCAGCAGCAGCTCCAGGGTGTCCGCGGCGTCGAAGACCGGTTCCTTGTCCTCCTGGAGGTCGCGGTTGTACGCCAGCGGGAGGCCCTTGAGGGTGGCGAGCAGCCCCGTGAGGTCGCCGATCAGCCGGCCGGCCTTGCCGCGGGCCAGTTCGGCCACGTCCGGGTTCTTCTTCTGCGGCATGATCGAGGAGCCCGTGGAGTAGGAATCGTGCAGGGTCACGAAGGAGAACTCCTTGGTGGCCCACAGGATCACTTCCTCCGACACCCGCGACAGGTCCACGCCGATCATGGCCGAAACCCAGGCGAACTCGGCAAAGACATCGCGGGAGGCGGTGCCGTCGATCGAGTTGTGCGTCGCCGAGTTGAAGCCCAGATCCGCTGCCACGGCCTCCGGGTCCAGGCCCAGCGAGGAACCGGCCAGTGCGCCGGACCCGTAGGGCGAAACACCGGCGCGCTTGTCCCAGTCGGCGAGCCGCTGCACGTCGCGCAGCAGCGCCCAGGCGTGGGCCAGCAGGTGGTGGCTGAGCAACACTGGCTGGGCGTGCTGGAGGTGGGTGCGTCCCGGCATGGCCACGCCCGGGTGGGCCTTGGCCTGCTCCACCAGCGCGTCGATCGTGGCGACCACACCGCGGGCGATGATCCGTGCGTGGTCACGCAGGAACATCCGGCCCAGGGTGGCCACCTGGTCGTTGCGGGACCGGCCGGCGCGGAGCTTGCCGCCCAGCTGGGTGCCGGCCCGCTCGATCAGGCCGCGTTCCAGCGAACCGTGCACGTCCTCGTCGGACTCCGCCGGGGTGTAGGCCCCGGAGGCGACGTCGGCGTCCAGCCGGTCCAGCGCGTCCAGCATGCCGGCCAGCTCGGCGTCGTCCAGCAGCCCGGCCTTGTGCAGCACGCGGGCGTGCGCCTTGGACCCGGCAATGTCGTAGCGGGCCAGCCGCCAGTCAAAGTGCGTGGACTTGCTCAGCGCGGCGAGGGCGTCGGCAGGGCCGCCGGCGAACCGGCCGCCCCACAGCGCACCCGTATTGGTTGCCTCGGACTTGTGCTCAGCCACAGGGGCTACTTTCCAGCGACGCGGATGTCGCGGCCGGAGGCAACCTTGGCGGACATGCCCCACAGCTCGATGAAGCCGCGCGCCATCGACTGGTCGAAGGTGTCGCCGGTGTCGTAGGTGGCGAGGTCGAAGTCGTAGAGCGAGGTCTCGGAGCGGCGGCCGTTGACGATCGCCTGGCCGCCGTGCAGCACCATGCGGATGTCACCGGAGACATACTTCTGGGTGTCCTCGATGAAGGCATCGAGGGAGCGCTTGAGCGGGGAGAACCACTGGCCGTCGTAAACCAGCTCGGCCCAGCGCTGGCCGACCGTGGCCTTGAAGCGGGCCTGCTCGCGCTCGATGGTGATGTCCTCAAGGTGCTTGTGCGCGGTGATCAGCGCCATGGCGCCCGGGGCCTCGTAGATTTCGCGGGACTTGATGCCGACGAGGCGGTCCTCGACGACGTCGATCCGGCCGACGCCCTGGGCGCCGGCGCGGCGGTTGAGTTCCTTGATGGCCTGCAGCGGGGTGACCTTGACGCCGTCGATCGCGACCGGAACGCCGGCCTCGAAGGAAATGGTGACCTCATCCGGCGCCGGCGGGAATTCCGGGGTGGCGGTGTAGTCGTAGATGTCCTTGGTGGGGGCGTTCCAGATGTCTTCGAGGTAGCCGGTTTCGACGGCGCGGCCCCAGACGTTCTGGTCGATCGAGTACGGGTTCTTCTTGGTGGTCTCGATCGGCAGTCCCTTTTCCTCGGCGAAGGCGATGGCCTTGTCGCGGGTCAGGGCGAGGTCGCGGACCGGGGCGATGCACTTCAGGTCCGGGCCGAGGGTCTGGATGCCGACTTCGAAGCGGACCTGGTCGTTGCCCTTGCCGGTGCAGCCGTGGGCCACGGTGGTGGCGCCGAATTCGCGGGCGGCCTTGACCAGGTGCTTGACGATCACCGGGCGGGAGATGGCCGACACCAGCGGGTAGTGGCCCTGGTAGAGGGCGTTGGCCTTCAGCGTGGGCACGCAGTACTCGTTGGCGAATTCATCGGAGGCGTCAGCCACGTAGGCTTCGACGGCGCCGCAGCCCAACGCGCGCTGGCGGATGGTCTCCAGCGACTCGCCGCCCTGCCCGACGTCGACAGCCACGGCGATGACCTCGGCGCCGGTCGCTTCACCGATCCAGCCGATGGCTACGGAAGTATCCAGGCCACCGGAGTAGGCCAGCACAATACGCTCAGTCACTTCAAATGCTCCTTAGTTGTTGGTTTTGGGTTGTCTGGAAAAGTTCGTGGACTACGATTATTGCCCGGCTTCTTCGGCCATTTGCAGGAAACGGCCGGCGACGGCGGCGCCGCCCAGCGGGTCGCGGGTGACCAGCAGTACGGTGTCGTCCCCCGCGATGGTGCCGAGGATCGAGGGCATCACGGAGTGGTCGATCGCGAGGGCCAGGAAGTTCGCGGCGCCCGGCGGGGTGCGGAGCACCGCGAGGTTCGCGGAGGCCTCGGCGGTGACCAGCAGTTCGCCGCAGAGCCTGGCGAGCCGCGCGTCGAGGATTTCCTGGGTCACGCCGCTCTTGGCCGCGCGTTCGCCGCCCTCCCCCGGCACGGCGTAGACCAGGACGCCGTCTTTGCCGCGGACCCGGACSGCGCCGAGCTCCACGAGGTCGCGGGACAGGGTGGCCTGGGTGACCTGGACGCCGTCGTCCGCGAGCAGCGCCGCGAGTTCGGCCTGCGAGCGGACGGACTCCCCGGTCAGGATCGCGGTGATCCGCGCCTGCCGGGCCGTCTTGGTGGCCGGGCTGGCCCCCTGCGCCGCGGGCTGGACGGACATTAGTCGGCCCCGCCGGCCGGTGCCAGGCCGTCCACAACGGCCAGGCCGGAGCGGTGCATAAGCCACGCCATCAGGGCTTTCTGGGCGTGCAGCCGGTTCTCGGCCTCATCCCAGACCACGGACTGCGGCCCGTCGATGACGCCGGCGGAAATCTCGTAGCCGCGGTACGCCGGCAGGCAGTGCAGGACGACGGCGTCCGGCGCGGCGAGGGTCATGGCGTCCTCGTCGACGGAGTAGTCACGGAACAGCTGCAGCCGGGCCTCCTTCTCGTCCTCCTGGCCCATGGAGACCCAGGTGTCCGTGGCGACGACGTCGGCGCCGCGCAGGGCTTCCGCGGCGTCGACGGTGACCAGGACCGAGCCGCCGGTACGGGCGGCGCGTTCTTCGGCCGCCGCGACGATCTCCGCGGCCGGGAGGTAACCCTCGGGGCCGGAAATCCGCACGTGCATACCGGCGGTGACGCCGGCCAGGAGGTAGGAGTTGGCCATGTTGTTGGCCGAGTCGCCCAGGTAGGCCATGGTCAGGCCGGCCAGGTCACCCTTGTGCTCCTTGACGGTCAGGAGGTCCGCCAGGAGCTGGCAGGGGTGGTAGTCGTCGCACAGGGCGTTGATGACCGGGACGCCGGAGTTCTCCGCCATCGCGACCAGGCCGGCGTGCGCGCCGGTCCGCCACACGATGGTGGAGACCATACGTTCGAGCACCTTGGCGGTGTCTTCGACGGATTCCTTGTGGCCGATCTGCGCCTCGCCGGGGTTGATGATGAGCGCGTTGCCGCCCATGTCCGCGATGCCGGTGGCGAAGGAGACGCGGGTCCGGGTGGAGGTTTTGTCGAAGATCACGGCCACGGTCTTGCGGCCGCTGGCCTCGGCCGCGAAGGGCTGGACGCTGTACGGGGCGGCCTTCATCCGGACGGCGAGCTCCAGCACCTCGGCCTGTTCGGCGGGGCTGAGGTCCGTGTCCTTGAGGAAGTGGCGGGTTCGGGTGGAAGTCTCGGTGGCGGTCACTGGGCGTCCTTTGCGGTCTGGAGGAGGGCCGGCAGCGCGGCGAGGAACAGGTCGGCCTGGCCGGCGGTCAGGATCAGCGGGGGCGCGAGCCGGATGGTGCGCGGTCCCGGGCTGTTGAGGATGAATCCGGCGTCGAGTCCGGCTGTGACGACGGCGGGGGCGACGTCGGCGTCGAGGTCGAAGCCGATCAGCAGGCCTTCGCCGCGGACTTCGGTGACGCCGGCGATGCCGGCGAGGCCGGCGCGCAGGTGGTCACCGATGTCCCGGACGTGGGCCAGCACGTGCTGGTTTTCCAGCACGTGGAGGGTGGCAAGGGCCGCCGCGGTGGCCACCGGGTTCCCGCCGAAGGTGGTGCCGTGCTGCCCTGGGGTCAGCAGAGCCGAGACGTCCGGCCCGAAGGTGAGCAGGGCACCGATCGGGAAGCCGCCGCCCAGGCCCTTGGCGAGGGTCACGGCGTCGGGAACGATTCCGGCGTCCTCGCTCGCGAGCCACTTGCCGGTCCGGCCGATGCCGGTCTGGACCTCGTCCAGGATCAGCAGGGCGCCCGCGGCAGTGGTCGCCTCGCGGGCCGCCGCCAGGTAGCCGGCGGGCAGCGGCCGGACGCCGGCCTCACCCTGGATGGGTTCGAGGAAGACGGCGGCCGTGGTCTGGTCGATCGCGGCGCGGAGGGCTTCGATGTCACCGAACGGGACGTGGACGACGCCGCCGGGCAGCGGCGCGAACGGCGCCCGGTAGGCCTCTTTGGAGGTCAGGGCGAGGGCGCCCATGGTGCGGCCGTGGAACGCGCCGTCGAGGGCGATGATTTTGGTGCGCGGCAACTGGACCGTCCCCGCGTTGCGCCGGGCGAGCTTGAAGGCGGCCTCCACCGCTTCCGTGCCGGAGTTGGCGAAGAACACCTTGGACCCGGCCGGGGCCTTGGCAAGGTCCAGCAGCTTCTCGGCCAGGGCCACCTGCGTGGGGCTGGTGAAGAAGTTGGAGACGTGGCCCAGGGTGGCAAGCTGGCTGGAAATGACGGAGGTGACGAAGGGGTGGGCGTGGCCGAGGGCGTTCACTGCGATCCCGCCGAGCAGGTCCAGGTATTCCTTGCCGTCGGCGTCCCAGACCAGGCAGCCGGCGCCCCGGACCAGCACCCGCTGGGGCGTGCCGAAGACGCCGAGCAGCGAGGAGGAGTAGCGGGAAAGCCACTGCGCGCCACTACTTTCGCCAGTCATGACGGCAGCTGTGGGGGGCGAGCCGGCGGTCCGGCCGTCGGCGTAATCGTTCAGTTCGGTGCTGCTCACTTGGCGGTCACTTCCTCGTCCGGGACAACCTGCGTGCCGATGCCCGCCGTCGTAAAGGTTTCGAGCAGCATCGAGTGCGGCAGCCGGCCGTCCACGATGTGCGCGCGTTCCACGCCGCCGTCGACGGCTTTGAGGCATGCCTCCATTTTGGGGATCATGCCCGACTCCAGGCCCGGCAGGAGGTCGCGCAACTCCGAGGCCGTGAGGGAGGAAATGAGTGAGGACCGGTCCGGCCAGTTGGCGTAGAGCCCTTCGACGTCGGTCAGGATCACGAGTTTGGAGGCGCCGAGGGCCTCCGCGAGGGCCGCGGCGGCGGTGTCCGCGTTGACGTTGAGCACCTGCCCGGTGGTGGAGCCGTCCTCGAAGGTCTCGGGCGCGACGGTGGAGATCACCGGGATGCGGCCGGCGGCGACAATGTCCAGGATGCCTTCCGGGTTCACGCCGACAACCTCGCCCACGAGGCCCAGGTCCACTTCCTCGCCGTCCACCGTGGTGCCGGTCCGGACGGCCCGCAGCAGCCCGCCGTCCTCCCCTGACATACCGACGGCGTAGGGCCCGTGCGAGTTGATGAGGCCAACGAGTTCGCGGCCGACCTGGCCGGTGAGGACCATCCGGACCACGTCCATGGCCTCGGGGGTGGTGACGCGCAGGCCGCCCTTGAACTCGGATTCGATGCCCAGCCGGCCCAGCATGGCGTTAATCTGCGGGCCGCCGCCGTGCACCACCACGGGGTGGATGCCGACGTGGTGCAGGAACACCACGTCCTCGGCGAAGGCGCGGCGCAGGTCCTCGTTGACCATGGCGTTGCCGCCGTATTTGATCACCATGGTGGTTCCGGCGAAGCGCTGGATCCAGGGCAGCGCCTCGATCAGGGTGCCGGCCTTGTCCTGGGCATCGGCCATGGAGGTGGTCTCCCGGGTCTGGGTGTTCATCTGCGTTGGTCCTTCGGTTCGTCCCGACGGTGCCTTCCCCTGCCGGGGTCAGCTGGAGTAGGCGCTGTTTTCGTGGACGTAGTCGTGGGTGAGGTCGTTGGTCCAGATGGTGGCCTCGGCCGCGCCGGCCTGCAGGTCGATCTCCACCAGGACCTCACGCGGCTCGAGGTCCACCAGGCCGCGGTCATCGCCGATGCTGCCGTCGCGGCAGATCTGCACACCGTTCATCGAGACGTTCAGCTGGTCAGGGTCGAACGCGGCGTCCGTGGTGCCGACGGCGGAGAGCACACGGCCCCAGTTCGGGTCCTTGCCGAAGATCGCGGCCTTGAACAGGTTGGAGCGGGCCACCGCCCGGCTGACCACTTCGGCGTCCTTTTCGCTGGCGGCGTTGAAGGTGCGGATGGCGATGTCGTGGCTGGCGCCCTCGGCGTCGCCGATCAGCTTGCGGGCCAGCTCAGCGCACACCTGGGTGAGTCCTGCGCCGAAGTCGGCCGCGGACGGGGTGGCGGCGGAGGCGCCGGAGCCGAGCAGCACGACGGTGTCGTTGGTGGACATGCAGCCGTCGGAGTCGGCGCGGTCGAAGGTGACGCGCGTGGCGTCGCGGAGGGCCACGTCGAGGAGCCCGGGCTGGACCTGGGCGTCCGTGGTGAGGACCACCAGCATGGTGGCCAGGCCGGGTGCCAGCATCCCGGCGCCTTTGGCCATCCCGCCGATGGTGTATTCGCGCCCCTCGGCGTCGGTGCCGGTGAAGACCGCCTCTTTGGAGACCGAGTCGGTGGTCATGATCGCCGTGGCGGCCGCGGCTCCGCCGTCGGCGCTCAGCTCAGCGGCAGCGGCGCCGATGGCGGGGACCAGCTTGTCCATCGGAAGTTGCTCGCCGATCAGGCCGGTGGAGCAGACAAAGATGTCCGTCGCGGACACCCCGAGTGCCTCTGCGGTTTTTTCCGCGGTGGTGTGGGTGTTCTGGAAACCCTGCGGTCCCGTGCAGGCGTTGGCGCCGCCGGAGTTGAGGATGACGGCGTCCACGCGGCCGTCCTTGATGACCTCGCGGGACCAGTGCACTGGCGCCGCGGCCACCCGGTTGGACGTGAAGACGGCGGCGGCCGCCTTGGCGGGGCCGTCGTTGACAACGAGGGCGAGGTCAGGATTTCCCGAGGCCTTGAGGCCGGCCTTGACGCCGGCTGCGCGGAATCCCTGGGGGGCGGTGATGCTCACGGTGCGACTCCCTGCAGGTCGAGGCCGGCGGTTTCCGCCAGGCCGAGGGCGATGTTCATGGACTGCACGGCGCCGCCGGCGGTCCCCTTGGTGAGGTTGTCGATGGCGCAGGTGACGATCACACGGCCGGTGTGGGCGTCTAGGGCCAGCTGCATCACCGCGTGGTTGGAGCCCTGCACGGACTTGGTGGAGGGCCACTGGCCCTCCGGGAGCAGGTGGACAAAGGGTTCTTCGTCGTAAGCCTCCGCCCAGGCGCTGCGCAGTTCCTCGGCAGTGACGCCGGGCCGGACCTTCGCTGTGGCCGTGGTGAGGATGCCGCGGCTCATCGGGGCCAGCGTGGGGGTGAAGGACACGGTGACGGGAGCGTTGAGGGCCTTCGAGAGGCCCTGCTCGATCTCCGGGGTGTGGCGGTGTCCGCCGCCGACGCCGTAAGGGCTCATGGAGCCCATGACCTCGGAGCCGATCAGGTTGACCTTGGCAGCCTTGCCGGCCCCGGAGGTGCCGGACGCGGCGACAATCACGACGTCGTCGGCTTCCAGGAGGTGGTTGCTGAACCCCGGGGTGAGTGCCAGGAGTGCCGAGGTCGGGTAGCAGCCGGGCACGGCGATCCTGGTGGCGCCGCGCAGGGCCTCGCGTTGGCCGGGAAGTTCGGGGAGGCCGTAGGGCCAGGTGCCGGCGTGCGGCGAACCGTAGAACTTCTCCCACGCGGCCGGGTCCTCCAGCCGGTGGTCAGCACCGGCGTCAATGACCACAGTCCCGGCCGGCAGCTGCGCGGCGATCTCCGCCGACGCCCCGTGCGGCAGGGCGAGGAACACGACGTCGTGCCCGGCCAGGTTCTCCACAGTGGTGTCCTCGAGGATACGGCCTGCCAGGCCATGGAGATGCGGCTGCAGTTCGCCTAGTCTGGAACCGGCGTTGCTGTGCGCGGTGATGGCGCCAATGGTGACGTCGGGATGACCGGCCAGGAGCCTCAGGACCTCGCCGCCGGCGTAGCCGCTGGCACCGGAGACCGCTACAGAAATAGTCATAACCCCGACTATACAGCAAGACTATGCATAGTGTCCGATATTTATGCATGTGTCACGCATGCCCCGGCATACCGTTTAGGCGCCCCGATGTCCCTAGGATGGACGCAGAGCACTGACGCTTCAGAAGGAGACACATGACGCACGCAATTGTCGCCCGGCAGGCCGGCGGACCGGAGGTCCTGGAAGTCGCGGAGGTCGACCGGCCCGTCCCGGGTCCTGGCCAGCTCCTGATCAAAGTCGCCGCCGTCGGGGTGAACTTCATTGACACCTACAAGCGCAGCGGCACGTACAAGGTGCAGTACCCCTTCACCCCGGGATCCGAGGCCTCCGGAACCATCGAGGAGCTCGGCGACGGCGTCACCGGCTTCTCCGCCGGCGATCGGGTGGCCACCGCCGAAGGCGTCGCCTGCTACGCCGGGTACGCCGTCGTGGATGCGGACAAGGCACTGCCGGTCCCCCACGGCGTCGACGACTACACCGCGGCGGCCCTCCCCCTCCAGGGCATAACCGCCCACTACCTCATCAACTCCTCGTTCAAGGTGGAGGCCGGCCACACGGTGCTGCTGCACGCCGGTGCCGGAGGCGTGGGCCTGCTGCTGACCCAGCTGCTCAAGGCCAAGGGCGCGCAGGTCATCACCACGGTGTCCACGGACGAGAAAGAGGCGCTGGCCCGCGGGGCCGGCGCCGACCATGTGCTGCGCTACGACGGCTTTGCCGCCAAGGTCCGCGAGCTCACCGACGGCGCCGGCGCGCACGTTGTGTACGACGGCGTCGGCAAGGATACCTTCGACGATTCCCTGGCTGCGCTCCGGATCCGCGGGACGCTGGTGCTCTTCGGCGCCGCGTCGGGTCCGGTTCCGCCGTTCGACCCGCAGCGCCTCAATGCCGGCGGCTCGCTGTACCTGACCCGTCCGACCATCACCCACTTCCTTCAGGACGCGCAGGAGCGCCGCTGGCGTTCGGACGAGCTCTTTGCCGCCGTGGCCGACGGCAGCCTCAAGGTCCGGATCGGCGCCCGCTACGATCTCGCCGACGCCGCCACGGCGCACACCGACCTGGAGCAGCGCCGCACCACCGGCAAGGTCATCCTGGTTCCCTGAGCGTCCGCGGGAGCCACGCGCCATGTTCCGTTCACCTGCCGGGGAGAGAATCACCCCGTGATTGAGCAACAACCGCCCTCCGGCTACGCTGCGCCGGCCGGGCCCGTGTTTGAACCGCAGCTGCCCGGTGCCCTGGCGGCGCCGCCTGCCCGGACCCTGATCGACGTCCTGCAGGACACCGCGGACCGTTTCCCGGAGGCGTCCGCGCTCGACGACGGCCGCCGCTCGCTCAGCTACGCCCAGCTGATGGACGAGGTCCGGGCCGCGGCCAGGCATCTGCACGCGGAAGGGCTGGGCGCGGGAGACAACATCGGGGTCCGGATTCCATCCGGCACCAACGAGCTCTATGTCGCCATCCTCGCGATCCTGTTCGTGGGGGCCGCCTACGTCCCGGTCGACGCGGACGATCCTGACGAGCGGGCCAAACTGGTCTTCGGCGAGGCCCGGGTAGCCGGCATCGTGCGCGCCGGCGGCACGATTACGGCCGCACCGGACCGCCCCCGGCCGTTCCAGGGGGCGCGGCAGCCGGTCCCGGACGACGACGCCTGGGTGATCTTCACCTCCGGATCCACCGGCATCCCCAAGGGCGTCGCGGTGCAGCACCGCTCCGCGGCCGCGTTCGTCGATGCCGAGGCCCGGCTTTTCCTGCAGGCCGAGCCGGTCGGCCCCCCGGACCGGGTGCTGGCCGGGCTGTCCGTGGCCTTCGACGCCTCCTGCGAGGAAATGTGGCTGGCCTGGCGGCACGGCGCCTGCCTGGTGCCGGCGCCGCGGGCCCTGGTCAGGACCGGCATGGACCTGGGCCCGTGGCTGATCAACCACGGCATCACGGTGGTCTCCACGGTGCCGACGCTCGCGGCACTGTGGCCGGTGGAGTCCCTGGAAAGCGTCCGGCTGCTGATTTTCGGCGGCGAGGCGTGCCCGCCCGAGCTTGCCGCCCGGCTGGCCGTTGACGGCCGCGAAGTGTGGAACACCTACGGCCCGACCGAGGCCACGGTGGTCGCCTGCGCCGCTCCGCTGGGCGGGCCGGGTCCGGTGCGGATCGGACTGCCGCTGGACGGCTGGGACCTCGCCGTCGTGGGCTCCGACGGCGCACCGGTCGCGGAGGGCGCGATCGGGGAGCTGATCATCGGCGGCGTCGGGCTGGCCCGCTACCTCGATCCGGTCAAGGACGCCGAAAAGTACGCCCCGTTCCCGGCCCTGGGCTGGGCGCGCGCTTACCGTTCCGGGGACCTCGTGCGGTACGAACGGGCCGGCCTGCTGTTCGTTGGCCGGGCCGATGAACAGGTTAAGCTGGGCGGCCGCCGGATCGAACTGGGCGAGGTCGACGCCGCCCTCCAGTCCCTGCCCGACGTCGCCGGCGCCGCCGCCGCCGTCCGCACCACGGCAGCCGGCAACCAGGTGCTGGTGGGCTACCTCTCCCCCGCCGAGGGCCGGGAGCTGGACCTGGCCGCGGCGCGGCAGCAGCTCACGGCCACCCTGCCGGCCCCGCTGATCCCGCTCCTGACCGTTGTGGACTCCCTGCCGACCAAGACCAGCGGCAAGGTGGACCGGAACGCGCTGCCGTGGCCGCTGGCCGGGGCAGGTGCCGATACCACCGCGGAGCCGCTGGACCTTCCGGAGGATGCCCGGTGGGTCGTCGAGCAGTGGAGCGCGGTGCTCGGCGGAACCGTCACCAACCTCGACGCCGACTTCTTCGCCTTCGGCGGCGGCTCGCTGGCCGCGGCCCAGCTCGTTTCTGCGCTGCGGGTCCGCTACCCCACCATCACGGTGGCCGATATCTACGCCACCCCACGGCTTGGCGCCCTGATCGACGCCGCCCGCCAGTCCCTGCCGGAGGGCGGTGCCGCCGCGGCCGGCGAACGGTCGGTACGTCCCACGTCCCGCCGGGCCCAGTGGCTGCAGACCTTTCTTGGCGTTCCGCTGCACATCCTGGTTGGGATGCGTTGGCTGACCTATTTGATGGCCGCCAACAACGTGCTCGCCTCCCTCGCCGGGTTTTCCGCCGCCCCGACGCTGTCCTGGTGGTGGGTGGGCGCGTCGTGGCTGGTATTCGTCAGCCCGGCCGGCCGCATGGCCATCTCGGTAGCCGCGGCACGGCTCCTGCTGCGCAACGTCCGTCCGGGCAGCTATCCTCGCTCCGGCCGGGTGCACCTGCGGCTGTGGCTCGCGGAACAGATCCAGGACCTGGCCGGCGCCATCAGCCTTGCAAGCGCCCCCTGGGTGCCGTACTACGCGCGGGCCCTCGGCGCCACCATCGGGAACAACGTCCAGCTGCACTCGCTGCCGCCGGTCACCGGCCTGCTGTCGCTGGGGAGCGGAAGCAACGTCGAACCCGAAGTGGACCTCTCCGGCTGGTGGATTGACGGCGATTCGGTCCATATCGGGGCGATCCGTATCGGCGCCGACGCCGTGATCGGAGCCCGCAGCACCCTGATGCCCGGCGCCAGCATCGGCGCCGGGGCGCAGGTGGAACCGGGTTCCGCGGTCCTGGGCCGGGTCAAGGCCGGTCATCTGGTGGCCGGTTCCCCGGCCGAACGCCGGGGCAAGGCGAAAGCGGACTGGCCCGATGCCCCGCCGGAGCATCGCCTGGCCGGCCGGCTGTGGTTCGTGGGTTTCGCCTCGGCGTCGGCCCTCCTGGCCCTGATCCCCTACGTCTCCGCCGCGGCCGCCGCGCTGGTGATCTTCGCCGGCATCCGCGGCCACGACTCGCTGACAGGCGCCCTGCCGCAACTGGTCCTGTCCCTCCCGCTGGCCGCACTCGCCTGGTTCAGCGCCAACCTGCTGCTGATTCTGGGCACCACGCGCCTGCTGGGGCTGGGGCTGCAGGCCGGCTACTACCGGGTGCGCAGCCGGATCGGCTGGCAGGTCTGGGCCACGGAACGGGTCCTGGACCTGGCCCGCGACCTGCTGTTCCCGATCTACGCCAGCCTGTTCACCCCCGTCTGGCTGCGCCTCCTGGGCGCCAGGATCGGCCGGAACGTGGAGGCCTCCACCGTGCTGCTGATCCCGAAAATGACGACCGTCGGCGCGGGGGCCTTCCTGGCCGATGACACCCTGATCGCCTCCTACGAGCTCGGCGGCGGGTGGATGAAGATTGCCCCGGCCAAGGTGGGGAAGCGTTCGTTCCTCGGCAACTCCGGCATGACCGGAGCCGGGCGGAGCGTGCCCAAGAACTCTCTGGTGGCGGTGCTCTCGGCCACCCCGGCGAAGGCCAAGGCGGGCACGTCGTGGCTGGGCAGCCCGCCGGTCCGGCTGCGGCGGACCGCCATCGCCTCCGACGACACCCGCACCTTCCAGCCGCCCCTGCGGCTCAAACTCGCCCGCGCCTTGTGGGAGCTCTGCCGCTTCATTCCCGTGGTGTTGACAGTGGCCGTGGCCGCCGCGGTGCTGATAGCGCTGGACTGGCTGGCGGTGACCTTCAACTACGCGGTCGCTGCCCTGCTGGGCGGCGTGGTGGTGCTGCTGGCCGGCGCGGCCGCCGCCGGAAGCGCCGTCGTCGCCAAGTGGCTCCTGGTGGGGCGCATCCGCCCCGGCGAGCACCCGCTCTGGAGCTCCTTTATCTGGCGCAACGAGGTGGTGGACACGTTCATCGAGATGGTCAGCGCCCCGTGGTTCGCGCGCGCAGCGTCGGGTACCCCGGCCCTTGTCTGGTGGCTTCGTGCCCTCGGCGCGAAGATCGGTGCCGGCACCTGGTGCGAGAGTTACTGGCTCCCGGAAGCGGACCTGGTCACGCTGGGCCGCAGTTCAACGGTGAACCGGGGCTGCGTCGTCCAAACGCACCTGTTCCACGACCGGGTCATGAGCATCGACACTGTTACGCTCGAAGACGGCGCCACCATGGGCCCGCACGGGGTCATCCTGCCGCGGGCACGGATCGGCAACGGGGGCACCGTGGGTCCGGCATCCCTTGTGATGAGGGGGGAAACGGTCCCCGCCGCCACCTACTGGATGGGCAATCCCGTCAGTCCGTGGGGCGGCCCGGTAGTCCCGGCGCCCAAGCCGAAGTAGCACCAGCCCGCGCTCCGCCCGGCAGGCACCGTGCCAGCCGCAACCACCGAAGGCCGTCCATGACTCCCCCAGCATCCGCCGCCGAGGAACTGCCTCCCGCGGCATCCGCGACCGCCCCGGATCCCTACATGCCCGGCCACGGCACCGACGTGTACCGCGTCGCGCGCTACGAACTGGAGCTCGACTACCGGATCAACAGCAACCACCTCCGGGGCCGCGCCATCCTGCACGCCGTTGCCCGCCGGCAGAGCTCCGCGATTGTCCTCGACCTGACGGGCCTCCGGGCCACCAAAGTCCTGATGCCCGGCCGGAAGGTCCGCAAATTCAGCCAGCGCGCCGGCCAGCTGGTGGTGGTGCCGGAGCCCGTGGTGCTACCCGGTGACGAGTTCAGCCTGGACATCCGCTACGAAGGAAACCCGGCGCCCCGCCGCGGACTCTGGGGTGAGGTGGGCTGGGAGGAACTGAGCGACGGCGTCCTGGTGGCCGGCCAGCCGAACGGCGCCGCGTCCTGGTTCCCCTGCAACGACCACCCGGGAGACAAAGCCAGCTACCGGATTTCCGTCAGCACGGACGCCAACTACCGGGCCGTCTGCAACGGGTCCCTCGTCTCCCACCATGCGCGCTCCAGCCGGGAGACCTGGGTCTACGAACAGTCCGAGCCGATGGCCACCTACCTCGCCACCGTCCAGATCGGCCGTTACGAACTGCTGCCGCTCAACCCGGAACGGACCGCCGGGGACATCGTCCAGACCGCCGCCGTTCCGGCCGAACTCTTAGCTCTGGCACGTACCGGGCTGGCCCGGCAGCCGCAGATGATGCGCACCTTCACCAGTTGCTTCGGGCCTTTTCCGTTCCCGGGCTACACCGTTGTGGTGACCGACGATCCCCTCGAGATCCCGCTGGAGGCGCAGTCGCTGTCCATCTTCGGCCGCAACCACCTGTCCACCGACTGGGAGTCACAGCGCCTGATCGCCCACGAACTCTCACACCAGTGGTTCGGAAACTCGCTGACGGCGGCCTCCTGGAAGGACATCTGGCTGCACGAGGGGTTCGCCTGCTACGCGGAGTGGCTCTGGTCCGAGGAGGCCGGGATCATGAGTGTCGGCGACCGCGCCCGGGCCGCCTGGCGGCTGCTGAGCCGGCAGGAGCAGGACGTGCTGGTGGGCGACCCCGGGCCGGAACTGATGTTTGATGACCGTGTCTACAAGCGCGGCGCCCTGGCCCTGCACGCGGTCCGGCTCCGCTGCGGCGACCTCGCGTTCTTCGCGCTCCTGCACGACTGGACGGCGGCCCACCGGCACGGATCGGTCACCACTGAAGATTTCATCATGGCGGCTGACCGCGCCGCCGGCATCGACGCCGAAGCCCTGCTGCACCCCTGGCTCTACGAGGAAGCGCTCCCGCCCCTGCCCGGCTGATTTGCGACGGCGGCGGCAAAGTGTGCCGGCAGCCCGGTTTCGGCGGGCGGCAGGTCCCGGATGTCGGGATTTCGGAGCACCTCCACCGTGTCCGGAGCTGTCCGCAATCCGGCACCCGTGAGCTTTAGCCACGCCTCTTTCCGCGCCCAGAGGCGTGCCCGTCCGGGCAGTTGCGCGGCCGGGGGAAGGCCGGTCAGGCTGGCCCGCTCCGCCGGGCTCAGCGCCACCGTGTCAAAGCCGTCAAAGTCTGTCCCCGCCGGATCCTGCAGGTCAACGCCGAGGCGTTGTCCGGGCAGGGGGTCCGGAACGGCCGCCAGCAGGATCCAGCCGGCACTGCGGGAGAGGCTGAGCAGCAGCGGCACCGGCGCGCCGCCCACGCTGTACCCCGGCCTGCCGTGCGCGGCTCCGGGGCCGCACTGCGGGCAGGTGTAGGCAGCCGTGAGGTCCGATGCCGGGACCTCCAGCAGTTCCGCCGCGAGCCGGCGCTGGGCCAGCCGGCCGGACAGGAAGGCCTCCCGCGGTCCGGGCTCCAGGCCGTTCGCGCGGTCGAGTTCGACTTCGTCCAGCAGCGCCAGCGCGGCGGCCTCCACGGCGTCCGGGGCCAGCCGGCCCCAGCCAGGGGTGCCGGCGCCGGATACGCCGAAGGGCGGGACCGAACGCAGTACTAACTGCGATGCCATGGTCCCGCCCTCCTGCAGGTCACCGGTTGACGTCAAAACGTCGGGTCCGTCAGGGCGTCAGCGCTGCACGGCCCCGAAGCGCTCGTGCGCAGCTGCGACCGCGGCGTCCCTGGCGGCCGAGGCCTCGTCGGCCGTCAACGTCCGGTCATCCGCGCGGAACCGGAGGTTGAAGGCGAGCGACTTCTTGCCGTCCTCGATGCCCTTCCCGGCGTAGACGTCGAACAAGGACACGTCCTCCAGCAGCTCCCCCGCGCCCTCGCGCAAGGCAGCCAGCACGTCATCCGCCGGGACGTCGGCGGCCACCACCAGGGCAACGTCCTGGGTGGCTACGGGGTAGCTGGAGATGTGCCGGGCCACGATCACATCGGCGGCGGCGTCGAACAGCGCGTCTGCGTTCAGTTCCAGCGCCGCCGAGCGGGCCGGCATGTCGTGGGCTGCGAGCAGCTTCGGGTGCAGTTCGCCGGCATAACCGATCACGTCGCCGCTGCGCAGGGCCAGCTGCGCGGTCCTGCCCGGGTGGAAGGCCTGGTGCTCGCCTCGGCTGACCACCAGCTCGACGCCGAGGACGTCGCCGGCGAGCCGGGCCAGGTCCAGCGCGTCGGCCCAGTCCCAGGGCCGGGGCGTGTGCTCGGGCGCGGCGGGGGAATCGAACCCGGTCAACACGGCCGCGAGGTGCAGCGGCTGGTCCGGGACGCCGTCGTACAGCCCGTCCAGCACGTCATCGGCTGGTTTGGCGCCCAACGGAGGAATGGACGCGGTGCCCAGCGTTCCGTTCGGCAGGAACACCAGCCCGGATTCGAAGAGCGCCAGGTCGCGGAAACCGCGGGAGTGGTTGCGCTTGGCCACCTCGATCAGGCCGGGCAGGATGGAGGTCCGCAGGTAGCCGTGCTCTTCGCTGATCGGGTTGGCCAGCTTGAGCGCTTTCCGTTCCGCGCCGGCGGCCGGGACACCAAAGGTGTCGTTGGCAGCCTTGGAGACAAACGGGTAGGCCAGGACTTCGGTGAGGCCGGCGTCGGCCAGGGCCTGGATGAGCCGGCGGCGCTGCTGCTGCACCCGGGTCAGGCCGCGGCCCGGGGGTGCCACCGGCAGGGTCGCCGGGATCTTGTCGTAGCCGACCAGCCGGGCGATTTCCTCGGAGAGGTCCTCCTTGGTCTCCAGGTCGGTGCGCCAGCTCGGGGCCGTGACGGAGTACCCGGTGCCGGTCTTCTCAACCACGGCACCGAGGTCCTGCAGCGAGGTCAGGATCTGCTCCTCGGTGAAGTCGATGCCGATGCGCTCCGCCGCGAAGCCCGCTGGCAGTTCGACGGCGACGGCGTCAGGGGCGGTCCCGACGTCGGTCCCCGTTGCGTCGGCGGTGCCGCCGGCGAGTTCGACCAGGAGGTCTACCACCCGCTGGGCCGCCACCGGGGCGATGTGCCAGTCGACGCCGCGTTCGAAACGCTTGGAGGCTTCGGACGGCAGCTTGTGGCGCCGGCGCGAGCGGGCGATCGAGACCTCGTCGAAGTGCGCGGCTTCCACCAGGATGTTGGTGGTGACGTCCGAGACTTCGGTGGCGGCGCCGCCCATCACACCGGCGATGCCGATCGCACCGGAATCATCTGTGATCAGGAGGTCCTCGGCGTCGAGGGTGCGTTCCTTGGCGTCCAGGGTGGTGATCTTTTCCCCGGCCGCCGCCCGCCGGACCACAATGTCGCCCGAGAGCGTGTCCAGGTCATAGCAGTGGGTGGGCTGGCCGAGTTCCAGCATGACGTAGTTGGAGATGTCCACCGGCAGGGAGATCGACCGGATGCCCGCGAGCCGCAGCCGGGAGGTCATCCACGGCGGAGTCGGCCTGGTGGCGTCGACGCCCCGGACGGTGCGTGCCACGAAACGGTCGCAGCCGGGCTTGCCGTAGATTGGGGCGTCATCGTTGAGCTTGACGCCGAAGCCGCCGGCCAGGTCGGCGGGCGCCGTCACCTTGGATGCCGGGTCGGTGAACGGCGTGCCCGTGGCATGGGCGTACTCCCGGGCGACGCCTCGGATCGAGAACGCATAGCCGCGGTCCGGGGTGACGTTGATTTCGGCGGCCTGGTCGTAGAGGCCCAGCAGCTCCATGGCGTCGGTGCCGATTTCCGGGTCCAGGCCAATGCGGGAGAGGACCAGGATCCCGTCGTGGTCCTCGCCGATGCCAAGTTCGCGCACGGAGGCGATCATGCCGGCGGAGAGGTGCCCGTAGGTCTTGCGGGCGGAGATGCGGAAATCACCGGGCAGCACGGCGCCCGGCAGGGTCACCACCACCTTGTCGCCTTCCACGAAGTTGTGGGCGCCGCAGATGATGCCCTGGACGCCGGAGGGGTCGATGCCCTCGCCGGTCAGGGTCTGCTGCTGGCCCTCGGGGACAACCCGGACCTGGCACCAGTTGATGGTCTTGCCGTTGGTCTGGGGTTCCTTGACCAGGCTCAGGACCTGGCCCACCACCACGGGGCCCTGGAGGGTGTCCGTGGGGCGGTGGACCGCTTCTTCTTCGAAACCGACCTTAACGAGGTCCGCCATAACGTCTTCGGCCGTTGCTTCGGCCGGTACCGCTGCGAATTCACGCAGCCAGGAAAGGGGGATACGCACTGTTAGATCTCCATCCCGAAGTGCTCGCTGAAACGTACATCGCCTTCGATCATGTCGCGCATGTCGCCGACCTCGTTGCGGAACATGAGGGTACGTTCGATGCCCATGCCGAAGGCAAAACCTGAATAAATGTCCGGATCGATGCCGGCGGCGCGCAGCACGTTGGGGTTGACCATGCCGCAGCCGCCCCACTCGATCCAGCGCGGACCGCCCTTGGCGCCGGGGTGCCAGATGTCGAGCTCCGCGGACGGCTCGGTGAAGGGGAAGTAGTTGGGGCGGAGCCGGATCTGGGCTTCCTCGCCGAACATTTGGCGGGCGAAGTGCTCCAGCGTGCCTCGCAGGTCCGCCATGGACAGCTTCTTGTCGATGGCCAGGCCTTCGAACTGGTGGAAAACCGGGGTGTGGGTGGCGTCGAGTTCGTCGGTGCGGAAGACCTTGCCGGGGCACAGGACATAGATTGGCACTTCGCGCTCCAGCATGGACCGGACCTGTACCGGGGAGGTGTGGGTGCGCATCAGCAGGTGGGCCTCGGGCGGCTCCACGAAGAAGGTGTCCTGCATTTCGCGGGCAGGGTGGTCCGGCTTGAAGTTCAGCGCGTCGAAGTTGAACCATTCGGACTCGACCTCGGGGCCCTCGGCGATTTCCCAGCCCATGCCGACGAAGATGTCCGCAACGCGGTCCTGCAGGGTCGAGAGCGGGTGGCGGGCGCCGGCACGACGGCGGCGCGGGGCGGCGGTGACGTCCACCGTCTCCTCGACCAGGATSCGGGCGTCGTTCTCSGCCTCSAGTTCSACSGTGCGGTCCGCGAGCGCCTTGTTGACGCGTCCGCGGGAAACTCCCATCAGTTTGCCGGCGGCAGCCTTCTGGTCCTTGGGCAGTGCACCGATTTCGCGGTTGGCCAGGCTCAGCGCGGATTTTTCCCCGGTGTGGGCCAGCCGCACGGCCTTGAGTTCGTCGAGCGTCGAGGCGGCGGCGATGGCGGCGACGGCTTGGTCTACGGCGGCGGTGATGGCGGCTTCGTCCAGAGGGTTCGGGACGGCTGCGCCCGGCAAAGTTTCAGTCATCTACTGTTCTTAGCTACGAGTCGGGTGATGCCGGGAACGGACGCAGCAGCACGCGCGCATCCGTCGTCGGCACTGGGCAGGGACAGGGCAGGGCTCGCCGCAAACTTCCCGGCGGGCGCTCCTGTCCAGTCTAGATGAACGCATCCGGGGGCCCGAACGTGACGGCCGGGCCCTCCTGGCGGCAGGGCTCCCCCGCTAGCATGGCCTCATGACGTCCGGACAGCGGCTGCGGCAGGTGGCCAATGTGTTGAATGCGACGACTCCGCTGGGGTTGCTGCTGGCGGCCTGCGCCCGGACCCGGCTCCGCCGAGGCCCCCGCGGACTCATCATCGCCACGGGCTACCGCTGGCCCCTGCCGGCCGCGGCGGCGTTCACCGTGGGCAACGTGGTGCTCTTCCGCGCAGGAGCGGCCGAGGCACTGAACAACACCGTGCTGCTGGGCCACGAGGAGCGGCACAGCACCCAATACGCCTGGTGCCTGGGCGTTCCGTTCTTGCCCTTGTACTTCCTGGCGGCCGGCTGGTCCGTGTGGAGGACCGGCAACCCGGGGTCGGCGAACGTCTTTGAGCGGAACGCCGGGCTCCAGGCCGGCGGCTACCCGCCGCCCACTCCCCGACACCCCTCCCGGAGGCCGCCACGGCACTCCGGTACCACAGCCTCCGGGCGGATTGAGGCCTAGCATGACGGAAACTCCCAGGACCATCACGGTGACGGGCACCGGTGCCGCGGAAGCGGCCCCGGACCTGCTGACGCTTTCCCTCGGCGTCGAATGCCGCCGCCCCGGGGTGGAGGCCGCCTACGGGGAGGCCGCCAGAGCGTCCGCCGCCGTGACGGCAGCGCTTCGCGGGCAGAATGTGCCCGGCGCGGACATCACCACAACAGGGCTGAACGTCCGGGCCGAGGTCAGCTGGCAGGAGGGCCGGGGCCAGCTTGTCTCCGGGTATCTGGCCACGAGTAGCCTCAGTGTCCGGCTCCGGGTAATGGCCGACGCCTCCCGCATCATCGCCGCGGCGGTGGCCGCCGGCGGGGACGACGTACGCCTCAACGGCCTGGAGCTGGGGTTCGCCGACCCTGCCGGGGTGGAAGCCCGGGCCCGGGAAGCGGCCTGGCACGATGCCGTGACAACCGCCGGGCACTTCGCCGCCCTGGCTGGAGCCCGGCTGGGCCGGGCCCTGTCCGTGACCCGGCAGCCTGGCCATGCCGGCCCGATCCCGCTGGCCGGGATCCAGCGGGCCGTCGCGTCGGAGGTATTGACGGTCGAGGCGGGCGGGGCCAAGGTCACCGCCGCCGTCGACGTCGTGTGGGAGCTGCTGGAGTAATCAGTGGGTGGCGCCGGCAGCGATCCTGAGATCCGCCGTCGTTGCCAGTGCTGTCCGGACGACGACGGCGAGCGCCTGCGCCATCTGTTCCAGCGGCAGCGAGGCGAACCCGCTCCCGGCCGGCACCTGGTCCGGGCCGTACGGGACATGGACAAAGCCGCCGCGGGTGGCGGGGGTCAGCCGCAGGCTGTGCATCAGGCCGTAAAAGACGTGGTTGCACACATACGTGCCGGCGGTCTGCGATACTTCGGCAGGAATCCCCGCACCGGCGAGCGCGGCCAGGGCCGCTTTCAGCGGAAGGGTGCTGAAGTAGGCCACAGGGGCACCGGGAACCACCGGTTCATCCACGGGCGCGTGGCCCGCGTTGTCCGGAATCCGTGCGTCGTCGCAGTTGATCGCAATCCGCTCCAGCGAGATCCGGGCCCGGCCGCCGGCCTGTCCCGCGCAGACCACGAGTTCCGGACGGTACTGCGCCAGCGCCCCGTCCAGGACCGTGAGCGCTTCCCCGAACACGCAGGGCAGTTCGACGGCCACGGCGTCGTGTCCGTCGGCCCTGAGCAGCTCCGCCGCGTGGTGCGCCGCGGTCCAGGACGGGTTGCTGGTTTCGCCGCCGAAGGGTTCAAAGCCGGTCAGGAGGATCATGCGCCCAGCCTAGCAACGCACTGCCGGCTGCAACGCAGAATCCTGGTGCCGCAGTCCTTGACTTAACTTCGAACATATATTCGAATGTACTCATGAGATGGGACGCGCAAGCACTGAAGCCCGCCGAACCAGCCACCGGAGAACCAGCTGACCGGTCAGGCACCGGGCCCGGGCGCGGTCCGGCGCAGGCCGCTCCCGCGCTCCTCCCGCTGGCCGGACTGGTCCGGTCCGTCTCCACCCCCGAGTTTGCCGGGGTCACTTTCCATGAGGTCACTGCCAAATCGGTGCTCAACAAGGTGGTCGCCGGTTCCCGTATGCCCTTCGACTGGACCGTCAATCCCTACCGTGGCTGCAGCCACGCCTGCGTCTACTGCTTCGCCCGCAAGAGCCACACGTACCTGGACTTCGACGCCGGCCTGGACTTTGACAGCCAGGTGGTGGTGAAAATCAACGCAGCGGAGGTCCTGCGCAAAGAATTGGCCAAGGCATCCTGGCAGCGCCAGCACGTGGCCCTGGGCACCAACACGGACCCGTACCAGCGCGCCGAGGGCCGCTACCGGCTGATGCCCGGGATCATCGGCGCCCTGGCCGACTCCGGCACTCCGCTTTCCATCCTCACCAAAGGTACGTTGCTGTCCCGCGACATCCCGCTGCTCAAGCATGCCGCCGCCCAGGTCCCCGTAGGCGTGGGGATCTCGCTGGCCATGACGGACGAGACGCTCTCCGAGGCCGTGGAACCTGGGACCCCCGGCCCGCGGGCACGGCTGAAACTGGTCTCCCGCCTGCGGGAGGCCGGCCTTCCCTGCGGTGTGATGGCCATGCCGATCCTGCCCTGGCTCTCCGACTCCGACGAGGCCTTGGATTCACTCTTCGGCTCGCTGGCGGCGGCCGGCGCTACCGGTGTCACGGCCGGCGCCCTTTACCTCAAGCCAGGCACCCGCGAATGGTTTATGCAGTGGATTGCCCGCGAACATCCCCAGCTCGCCGGCAGGTACCGCCGCCTCTACGGCACCGGCTCCTACGCGTCGAAGGAATACCGGGAGTGGCTGGCCGGGCGCATCCGGTATTTCAAGTCCCGGCACGGTTTCCTGGGGTCCTCCGGGTTCAGCCACCGCGACCTCAACGTTGATCCCCGGGACGAGGAAGCCCAGTACCCGGCTGGGAGCATCCCGGAGCCGGTAGCCGCGGCCGGGCATCCGGCTGGCACCTCGGCCGGGCAGGCCACGCTGTTCTGAGACCGGTCCGCGCTTGGGTCCTGCCAGCTAGAGGAGCTTGACTGCGCCGAGGACCTTGGACAATGAATCCTTGGCGTCGCCGAACAACAGTGTGGTTTTGGGATCGTGCAGGAGCTCGTTTTCGATGCCTGCAAATCCCGGGCGCATCGAGCGTTTGAGGAACACCACCTGTTGCGCCTGCACCACCTCAAGGATCGGCATTCCATAGATCGGTGACCCCGGGGAGGACTTCGCCGCAGGGTTGACGACGTCGTTGGCGCCCACCACCAGTGCGATGTCCGTGTTGGCGAATTCGGGGTTGACCTCGTCGAGTTCCCGCAGTGATTCGTACGGCACGTTGGCTTCGGCCAGCAGCACGTTCATGTGCCCGGGCATCCTCCCGGCCACCGGATGGATGGCGAACACCACGTCCACTCCCCTGGCGGCCAGGGCTGTGGCGAGCTCGGCCACCGTGTGCTGGCCCTGGGCCACCGCCAGTCCGTAGCCCGGGACGATCACGACACGTTGGGCGTACCCGAGCTGAACGGCCACATCCTCCGCCGAGGAGGAGCGCACCGGCTGGTCGCTCAGGGCCGTGGATCCCGCCGTCGAGCCGCCGCGGAAGGCGCCGAACATGATCCCCGTGACACCGCGGCCCATGGCGGAGGCCATCACCTTGGTCAGGATGGTGCCGCTGGCCCCCACAAGGGTCCCGGCGACGAGCAGTAGCACATTGCCCAGCACCACCCCGGACGCGGCGACGGCGAGGCCGGTGAACGCGTTGAGCAGCGAAATCACGATCGGCACGTCGGCGCCCCCGACCGGGAGTACCAGTAGGAGCCCGGCTGCCAGGCCCAGGACCAGCAGTATGCCGGCCCAGCCGGGCGAACCGGTCAGCACCACGAGGGCGCCGGTCGTCAGGGCACCGGCCAGGACAAGGACCATCACGGCGGGCATCCCCGGGAAGAGCAGCGGGCGGGTGCTGATCAGTTCCTGCAGCTTCCCCACAGTCACGGCCGATCCGGCGAAGGACACCGCCCCGACGAGGAGGGTGAAGACCACGGCGAGGCGGACCCAGGGGTCGTCGCTGTGACCGAGTTCCAGTACGGCGACCAGGGCAGCCGCTCCGCCGCCCACCCCGTTGAACAGGGCCACCAGTTGCGGCATCTGGGTCATCTGCACCCGCCGTGCCACGGGAACGGCGAGGGCGGTGCCCACGGCGATGGCGGCGAGGATCAGCGGTATGTTCTCCAGCCGCGCGGAGAGGAACACCGTCACCAGGGCCACCACGGCTCCGGCGGCCCCGATCGCGTTGCCGCGGCGGGCGGTTTTCGGCGAGCTGAGGCCTTTCAGCGCGAGAATGAAGCACACGGCGGCCACCAGGTACAGCAGGGCGGTCCACCCGGGGGCGAGGATGCTCATCGCCGGCCCTCCCCCGGGTCGCTGGCTACGGTCCCGGCGACGGTCCCGGCCCCGGTCCGGGCTGCCGGCGGATCCGCGGGAGGGGCCGTTTTCCGCGGGCCGAACATTTCCAGCATCCGGTCGGTGACCACAAAGCCGCCCACCAGGTTGGCGGTGGCCAGGACCACCGCCAGCAGGGCGACGGCCAGCAGCCAGGGCTCCCCGGCCTGGCCGGCGACGATAATCGCGCCGACCAGGATGATGCCGTGGATGGCGTTGGCGCCGGACATCAGCGGGGTGTGTAGCTTACTGGTGACTTTGGAGACCACTTCGAAGCCGACAAAGACGGCGAGTACCACCACGGTGAGCAAGGTGACTGCGTCCATTAGTTCAGGGCCTCCATCGCTGCCGCGGTGCCGGCGTGGTGGACGGCGCCGTCGTGGGTCAGGCAGGCGCCGGCGACGACGTCGTCGTCGAAGTCCGGTACCACCTTCCCGTCCGTGGTCATCAGGGCCAGCAAATTGGCCACGTTCTTGGCGTACAGCCGGGACGCATCCGAGGCGACAGCCGAGGCCGCGTCCTGCATTCCCACCAGCGTCACGGTCCCGCCCGGGACCGGAACCAGGACGTCCCGGCCGGCGATGACGCCTTCCACGTTCCCGCCGGACTCGGCGGCGAGGTCCACCACCACGGATCCGGCCTTCATCCCGGCGACCATAGCGGCGGTGACCAGCAGCGGGGCCGACCGGCCAGGGATCGCCGCGGTGGTGATGAGCACATCCGCGGCGGCGACGTGCGGCGCCAGTAGGGCCCGCTGCCGGTCGGCCCGGTCTTCGGCGAGCTCGCGGGCGTAGCCGCCGGCGCCCTCGGCAGGGGTGTCCGCGGCCCGGGCGTCGAGCTCGAGATTGATGAAGGTACCGCCCATCGAGGCAACCTCGTCGGCGGACGCGGCCCGGATGTCGTTGGCTGAGACCCGGGCGCCAAGGCGCTTCGCGGTGCCGATCGCCTGGAGCCCCGCAACGCCGGCACCCAGGACCAGCACCCGGGCCGGCGGGATGGTCCCCGCAGCGGTCATGTAGAGGGGGAAGAACCTCGGGTAGCGCAGGGCCGCCTCCAGCACGGCGCGGTAGCCGGCGACCAGGGACTGCGAACTCAGCGCGTCCATGGACTGTGCCCGGGAAATCCGCGGCACGAGTTCCAGGGCGAAGGAGGTGACTCCGGCGGCGGCAAGGGCCCCCACCGTCTGCAGCTCCGAGGCCGGGGACGCGAAGCCGATAGTGATGGTCCCGGCCCGCAACGCCGCGGCGGTCTCGGGGGTGAGCGGGCGGACGTGCAGCAGGACATCCAGTGCATCGGGCGGCAGGGCCGGGGTGAGGACCGCGCCGGCCGCCTCGTAGTCGGCGTCGTTATACCCGGCGGCGGTGCCGGCCCCGCATTCCAGCAGCACCGACAGGCCCAAACCCGTCAGCTGCCGCACTGTCTCGGGGGTGGCCGCAACCCTGCGTTCCCCGGCACGCTGTTCCCGTCTGACCCCGACCTGCACGCCCAGCTCCTCTCGGTTCGCCCCAGCGTAGACATACAGGTGTCAGTTTGGCGAGGGTTCGGCCGCGGCGGCGGCCAGCAGTGCCTCCACAATGGGAAGGTCGGCCGGGATCCAAGGCAGCCGCAGGACTTCGTCCGGGTTGGCCAGGGCCACCCACCGCAGTTCGTCGTGGTCCTCCAGGGGCTCCGGCGTGCCCGCCGCCAGCTCGGCAAACCAGACCCGCATCACGGCCCGTTCGTTCAGCGGCCAGCCGGACGGTGCCGCGGCGGCCAGCTCCGGCCCCAGCCGGACCTCCACCCCGAGTTCTTCCTTCAGTTCCCGGTGCAGCGCGCGTTCCGGAGTTTCGCCGGGGTCCACTTTGCCGCCGGGGAACTCCCACATGCCGGCGAACTGTGGCGGCGCCGTCCGCCGGGCCACCAGGAGGTTCCGGGGGGACGTTAGGGAATCGACCACTGCGCCGCCGACGACGTTGATGAGTTCAGTCACGTCCACCAGTCTAGGGGCGCCCCAGGTGCCCTGCAGGGGGACAATGGTGGAGACCCGGCGCCCGGCGCTGGAATACCGGGGCAGGTCCCCCGCGTTCCCTGCACAGAGACCCCACCGAATTACGACGCCGCCTTCTCCGGGCCCCGGCCCGGACAATTCCCGAAAAGCAGACGGATGACAACCACCCAAGACTCCCCCGCGACGCCCAAAACCGGCGCCCGCCACCTGACCCTCGCCATCCTTGCCCTCGCCATGGGCGGATTCGGCATCGGCACCACCGAGTTCACCATGATGGGCCTGCTCAAGGAGGTGGAACGGGGGCTGGACATCGGCACCCCGGAAGCCGGGCACCTGATCTCCGCCTACGCCCTAGGTGTGGTGGTCGGCGCCCCGGTCCTGGCCGCCGTCGGCGCCAAAATGCCGCGCAAATACCTCGCGCTCGGGCTCATGCTGTTCTTCAGCCTGGCCAACCTCAGCTCCTTCATCGCCCCGGACTACGGCACCATGCTGGTGTCCCGCTTCGCCGCGGGCCTGCCGCACGGTGCGTTCTTCGGCGTCGCTGCGGTCATTGCCTCATCCCTGGTCGCCCCGACCCGGCGGGGCTGGGCCATCTCGATGGTGATGGCGGGCCTGACCGTCTCCAATGTCATCGGTGTGCCCTTCGGGACCTGGCTGGGGCAGTCCTTTGGCTGGCGGCTGCTCTTCCTGCTGGTCGGCGTCATTGGGATCGCCACGATGGTGATGCTCTGGAAGTTCGTTCCCTACCAGGAGCCCCACGCGGACGCCAGCATCCGGCGGGAGCTCGGGGCACTCAAGCGGCTGCAGGTCTGGCTCGCGGTGCTAATCGGCGTCGTCGGCTTCGGCGGCTTCTTCGCCACCTACACGTACATCGCCCACACCATGACCTCCGTGGCCGGCATCCCCGCGGAATGGCTGCCCCTGGTGGTGGCCCTGTACGGGGTGGGCATGGTGGTGGGCAACATCGTCGGCGGACGCATCGCGGACCGGTCCGTGATGGGCACCATCTATTGGGTACTGCCCGGCGTGGCCGTGGCCCTGGTGGTGTACGCCGTGGCTGTGCACTGGCCGTGGTCGGCGTTTGTAATGGTCTTTGTGGTCGGCGGCGCCGGCTCCATGCTCGTCCCGGCGCTGCAGACCCGGCTCCTCGACGCCTCGCCCGACGCACCGTCGCTGGCGTCCTCCCTGAACCACGCGGCCCTGAACGTGGCCAACGCCCTGGGCGCGTTCCTCGGTGGCCTGGTCATCGCCTGGGGCTGGGGCTACGTGGCCCCGGCCCTCGTAGGTGCCGTGCTGGCCATCCTGGGACTCGGCGTCGCACTGCTCAGCGGCGCGGTGGAACGCAAGAGGCCGCTGGTCCAGTAGCCGCACGGCGGTACTGGACAGCGGCCCCCGGCAGCGCAGGACTCTGCCCGGACTTAACCGGCGGTAACCCGCTCGACGTCCGGTTCGAGGTAGATTACCCGCGCGGTGGGGACGGACGCGCGGATCCGGGCCTCGGCCGCGTCAATCGCCGCGGCGATGTCCCGGCCGGAGTCCGCGGCACCGATGCTGATTTTGGCCGCTACCAACAGCTCCTCCGGACCCAGGTGCATGGTCTTGATGTGGATGATGCGGGTGCCGTCGGATTCGATGGCCTCGCGGATCTTGGCGACGTCGGTGCGCGTGGCGGACTCCCCCAGCAGCAGGGACTTGGTTTCCACGGCCAGCACGGCGGCGATCGCCACCAGCAGCAGGCCGATCATGCCGGTGCCCAGAGCGTCCCAGATGCCGTTCCCGGTGGCCAGGGTCAGTCCGACGCCGAACAGCGCGAATACCAGGCCCAGCAGGGCGCCGAAGTCCTCCAGCAAAATGACGGGCAGCTCGGGCTGTTTGGCGTTGCGGATGAAGTGGATCCAGCTCTGCTTGCCCCGCAGCGGGTTGGATTCCTTGATGGCGGTCCGGAACGAGAACGACTCCGCGATAATGGCGCCCACCAGCACGGCCAGCGGGACCCACCAGAAGTCCCCTTCGATGCCGTGCGGGTGCTGGATCTTGCCCCACGCCTCATAGAGGGCGAACAGGCCGCCCACGGAGAAGAGCACAATCGAGACGATGAACGCGTAGATGTAGCGTTCCCGGCCGTAGCCGAACGGGTGCTCCGGGCTGGCTTCCTTCTTGGCCCGTTTCCCGCCGACCAGCAACAGCAGCTGGTTCCCCGAATCCGCGAGCGAGTGGATGGCCTCCGCGAGCATCGATGAGGACAGCGTCAGGACGAACGCAATGAATTTGAGGACGGCAATTGTCAGGTTCGCGGCAAGGGCCGCGATAATCGCCTTGGTACCGCCGTTTGCAGCCAAGAGAACGTCTCCTTTGGAGGGGTTTGTCAGGATGGTCCGGGACGCCGCGCGGCGCCCGCTTCCGCAAGGAATACCGTACCCGTTCCGGGCCCGCTGACGCGCCACGGCGGGGCCGGAAGAGCTACGTAACGATTGAGTGTGATGTTACTGACACCGGCATCGCGCTGTGTTAGCTTGAAGCCATATTCGGGATTCCTAAGGTGAATGCCGACGAATATGTAGGAGGAGAAATGGGCTTTCTAGGCTGGATCATTCTCGGACTCATTGTAGGTGCAATCGTTAAGGCAGTCATGCCTGGCAGGGTCGGCGGCGGCTGGGTCACCAGCCTCGTGCTCGGCGTCGTCGGAGCCATTGTCGGCGGCTGGATCGGGGACCTGCTGTTCGGCGGCGGCAAGATGGAATTCTGGAATCTCGGTTCCTGGCTCCTTGCCATTGTCGGCGGCCTCGTCGTAGCCGGAATCTACGGCGCCATCACGGGCCGCAACAAGACCACCTAATTCATCCAACCATGGTCCCGGCAGCTCCGGGATAGTGAAAGTGCGACGGCGGGTCCCACCGGATGGTGGGGCCCGCCGCCGTCGTTAACAGCCGCCGTCGTTAACAGCCGCCGTCGTTAAGAGGAGGTCAAGTCCTCAGCTCAGGCGACCGGCTGCTGGGAGCGGGCGCTGGCGTACAGGCACACGGTGGCCGCGGTGCCCAGGTTCAGGCTTTCCGCCGCACCGTAGACCGGCACGGCCACCCGGTGGTCGGCCAGGGCAAGTTCGGCCTCGGAGAGTCCCTGGGCCTCGTTGCCGAACAGCCACGCGGTGGGCTGCTCCAGGGAGTACCGGGATTCGGCGTCGGAGGCACCGAGCCGCCGGGCCGCGTTCTCGTCCTGCAGGGTGTCCAGGTTCAGCTGGCCCTGGCCGTCGGCCGCGAGGATCCCGATGCCGCGTTCCTTGCATCGGGCCACGAGCTCCTCGATGTCGGCGCCCAGCACCACCGGCAGGTGGAAGAGGGACCCTGCCGTCGAGCGCACGGCCTTGGGGTTATAGATGTCCACGCTGGAGGCGGTGAGGATGACGGCGTCGGCGCCGGCGGCGTCCGCGGCCCGGAGCACGGTGCCGGCATTGCCGGGGTCGCGGACCTGGCAGAGGACCGCCAGCAGTTGCGGGCCGGCGTTCAGGACGGCGTCCAGGTCCACGTCCAGGGTGCCGCAGACGGCCAGGACGCCCTGCGGGGTGACCGTGTCAGCCATGGCCGCCAGGACTTCGTCGGTGGCCAGATAGGCGGCAGTGCCCTCCGCGAGGGTTTCCAGTTCCGGGTGCCGGTCCAGGCATGCCTCGCTTGCGTAGACCTCGTAGACCAGGCCGGGCTCCCCCGCGGCGACCCGCTTCTGGTGCAGGGCCAGGGCTTCGCGGACAGCCTGCGGGCCTTCCACCAGGAACTCGTTGCGCTTTAAACGGGCCGGGCGCCCGGCAAGCTGTGCCACCTTCCTCACCCGATCGGCTCGGGGATTGGAGAGTGGGAAGTCTTGCGGGCGCCCGGTTTCGTTCATATAAGAACCTTAGTTGCTTTCGCAGCCGGTTCTTGAACGCGCTGTCTTTCGACGGCGGCAGGAACTACTTTGCGGCCTCTGCGTCAGCCTTCTTGGCAGCAGGCTTCTTCGCGGGGGCCTTCTTGGCGGCCTTCGGGGCAGAAGCGGCTTCGACCTGGACGGCCGGAGCGGAGGTGTCGGCGGGGAGCGAGTCCTTGGCGACCTTGACCAGCGCGGCGAAGGCGTTGGCGTCGGAGACGGCCAGCTCGGCCAGCATACGGCGGTCAACCTCGACCTCAGCGGCCTTCAGGCCCTGGATCAGACGGTTGTAAGTCAGGCCGTTGGCGCGGGACGCAGCGTTGATGCGCTGGATCCACAGGCGGCGGAAGTCGCCCTTCTTCTTCTTGCGGTCGCCGTAGCTGTACACAAACGAGTGCAGCAGCTGCTCTTTAGCCTTGCGGTACAGGCGCGAACGCTGTCCACGGTAGCCCTTTGCGCGTTCGAGGATAACCCGGCGCTTCTTGTGGGCGTTTACCGCCCTCTTCACACGTGCCACGTGCGTACTCCTTCAGAATTCTGATCCCAAGCGTCTACTGCCGGAGGTCCCGGCTGGCCTGAGAAGCCTTTTTGGTAGTGGACCGCTGCCAGGTGGCAACAGGTCCGAGAACTTGGAACTTAGATGCCGAGCATCTTCCGGATGACCTTGGCGTCGCCCTTGAAGACGATCTTGTCGCCGGCGAGGCGACGGGTCAGCCGGGAGGACTTGTGCTCGAGGTAGTGGCGGCGGTTGGCCTGCTGGCGGCGCAGCTTGCCGCTACCGGTCAGCTTGAAGCGCTTCTTAGCACCGCTGTGGGTCTTCATCTTCGGCATGGGAACCGATCTCCTAACGTATCCGCAGACGGGGTCTGCAGTCTTTCGTGCAGCCACCCCTGCGGGCGGCGTGCTGGTTGCTTGCTGCCGGACATTCCTGTCCGGCAGCCGTGAACTAGTTGGTCTTCTTGCTGCTCGGCTTCGGGGCGGCCTTGGGGGCCGCCGGCCGTGCTGCAGGCTTGGGCGCCGCGGGCCGGGCGACCGGCTTCGGTGCCGCAGCCGGCTTCGGTGCAGGCTTGTCGGCAGCCGGCGTTGCCGCCGCGGCCGGGGCCTTGGGGGCTGCAGGCGCCTTCGGTGCCGCCGCCTTGGAAGCGGCAGGCTCCTTGGTCACCGCGGGCTTCGCGGCGGCTTTGGGCGCTGCCTTCGGAGCAGCCGCCTTGGGGGCCTTGGGGGCCTCCTGCTTCGGCTCGTCCTGGGCCGGGGTTTCGACTGCCGGAGCCTTCTCGGCTGCGGCTTCCTCGGCCTTGGGCGCGTCAGCCTTGGGGGCTTCGGGCTCGGCCTTGGGGGCTTCGGCCGCCGGAGCGTCCGTGGCCGGAGCCGTCGCGGCCGCCTCCGTCTCGGACGCCTCGGTCCGGACCTGGTAGCCCTCCGGAAGAAGGTCGGCGAGCGACTGGGTCAGGGGTGCTTCTCCACCTGAAGTGTCAACGCGGCCGGAGGCCTTGGCTTCATTCTCGGCCTTGGCCTCTGCGCGCTGCGTTGCACGGCGGGCCTCAGCCTTGGCTTCAGCCTTGTTCTTCAGCGGACCCACCACCATGACCATGTTGCGGCCATCGATGCGCGGGCTGGACTCCACGACGCCGACTTCGGCGACGTCGTCGGCGAAGCGCTGGAGCAGACGGATGCCCATTTCGGGGCGCTGCTGCTCGCGGCCGCGGAACTGGATCATGGCCTTGACCTTGTCACCGGCGCCGAGGAAGCGGAGCGCGTGGCCGCGCTTCGTCTCGTAGTCGTGGGTGTCGATCTTGAGGCGGAAACGGATTTCCTTCAGGACCGTGTTGGTCTGGTTCTTCCGGGCCTCGCGCGCTTTGACAGCGGCTTCGTACTTGTACTTGCCGAAGTCCATCAGCTTGCACACCGGAGGCTTAGCCTGCGGTGCAACTTCAACGAGATCAAGATCGGACTCGGCAGCCAAACGCAGGGCATCCTCAATACGGACAACCCCAACTTGTTCGCCTGCAGGGCCGACCAGCCGCACCTCGGGGACGCGGATACGCTCATTGATTCTTGGCTCGCTAATGTTAAAGCTCCTGTGTTCGTGAGGGGTACTCCGCCGGCAAATGAAGAAGGCCTCCAACTGCCGGAGCAATCGAAGGCCTCAAAGATCGGAACTGCCCTCCTCGTGACGAGGCGGCATGCAGGCCCTTCAGGCGTGAAGCCCGGAGGGAATGCCCGACCAGATACCCGGCAACCTTGATTCCTGGGGAATACGATTCCTGGGGAATACTCGCGGCTGACGCGGGTGGGAGAGAACTCCGCTTGCAAACTGAAAACCAATCCTACAGAAAGATACCCGCTCAACGCACATGTGCGCCGTCGGGCTTCCGGAACTGCTGGAATAACGACATTCAGTTGGTCTGTGACAAGCTTACCAGCATGAGCACTTCAGATAGTAATTCACATGTTTACCAGCCGGCCGGTGGCCAGGACGACGTCTCCCAGCAGATCCGCGACATCTCCGAGGTTCCCGCGATCGAAGTCATCACCACCGCCGCCGTGCACCTGATGAGCGCAGCCGCCGTGAAGCTCGGCCTGGCCGCCGAGGACAATGCCGAAGAGCTCAAGGACCTGGACGAGGCCCGCAAGCTGATCACCGCCCTCGCTGGCCTGGTCACCGCAGCGGCCCCGGAGATCGGCTCCCAGCACGCCGGTCCGTTGCGCGACGGCCTGCGGTCCCTGCAGCTGGCGTTCCGCGAGGAATCAGTGATTCCGGACGCTCCGGGCAAGGGCCCGGGCGAAAAGTACACCGGTGCCGTCAACTAGCTGACAGCCACCAACCCGGCAACGGCAGGCAGCAGGAGAGCACGGCTCACTCCTGGCGCCTGCGACGGCGGGCGGACCATACCGGTCCKCCCGCCGTCGACGTTTAACCGTCACCCGGCGCCGGCGCCGGGCCGGCCGGTCCTGGTTCGTCCGGGGTTGGTCTCCGGATCCGGCAGGCTAGGGTGCGGCGAGCCGGCGCCTGCGCCGGTACTGCAGGAGCAGGCCGACCAGGCACAGCACCACACCGGCCACACCGACCGAGACGAACCCGGCACCGGGTCCCACGCCGTCAATGAACAGCCCGGCCAGCGGGGCGCCGAGCGCGACGCCGCCGGTCAGGGCAGAGCCGTACCAGCCCATCGCTTCGCCGCGGCGGCCCTCCTCCACCAGGTCGGCCACTTTTTCGGAGGCGGCTGAGAGCACGGGTGCGCAGAGCAGGCCCGGGAGCAGGGACAGCAACGCCAGGGTCCAGGTGTCCTGAGCGAACGCCATCGGCAGCGTCAGTGCTGACATGCCGAGGAGGAGCAGGATGGGCGAGACGGGCCGGTGCATGGCGCCGTAGACGAGCCCGCCCAGCACCGAGGCCGCGCACCAGAAGAGGAAGACGATTCCGATTTCGGACTGATGCCCGCCGGTCTGCAGGGCGGCGACGATGCCGACGTCGGTACCGCTGAGGACCATGCCGGCCCCGGACGCGACAGCGAAGACAGCCGCGACTGCCGCGGTGAACCAGGCGAAGTTGTGGATGACCTTATGCCGCAGGCCAAGCCGGTCCTTGCGTCGCTCCTCCGCAGCCGCCAGGGGCGCCAGCTCCGCTGCAGCCTCCTGCAGGTGGGCGGGCGCGGCGGCGACCAATGCTGCCTCCGCGCCTTCCTGCTGGGCCGCGGCGAAAACCTGCTCCGGTTTCGGGCCGGTCGTGGTGCTGCGTGTGGGCGGGTTGATCCACATCAGGAACAGACCGGACAGGGACGTCGCAACGCCCACCACCGTGAGCCCCAGCACGGAGAAACCCGCGGTGGCCACCAGTGCTCCGGCGGCGGGACCGATCATAAAGACCAGCTCCGTGCTGATCGCGTCGAGGGCGAACGCCGTCCGGCGCTGCTCGCCGCTGGCAAGGATTCCCAGCGACTGGCGGACGACGCTGAAGATCGGCAGCGTCAGCAGGCCGCCGACGAACACCAGCGGCAGCAGGAGTTCATAGCTGACGTGCGGCACGATCGACCAGATAACGGTTTCCGAGACAACGGACGGGATGAGGGCCTTCCGCAGGCCCACCGTGTCGACCCGGCGGCCACGCCAGGGGGCCCCGACGGCGATGCCGATGGTCATCACCGCGGCGGCCGCACCTGCGGCTGCGTACCCCTGGCCCAGGCTCAGGACGATGTGCAGGGTCAGCAGGACCCCCGCGGCCGAGTGCGGGATGCGGGCCACCATACCCACCAGCAGGAGGTTCCTGATGGGCCGCACAGCCAGCAGGTCCCGGTAAAGCGCGAAATTCACGAAACTGCATTCCTTTGTGTACTGCCGTCGGCAGCACCGGGAACTCTGGGTGCGGGCCGTGGCCTATTGAGCTGCGCGCTGCAACTTGATTTCCATCGAGTCAACCCGTTCAGCAAATGTTTCATTCCGGGCCAGGGCCTCGTTGAGGCCGGCCACGAGGGACTGCACCGCGGCGGCGTCGAGTCCGTCTTCAAGGTACAGCACAACCCGCAGTTCCGGACCGGAGCCGCCGCCGGCAAGCTGCTGCCCGCCGGCCTGCATTGAGGCAACCCCGCCGCCCGGGTGGATCTCCACGCGGCGGAGCGCCGGGATGCCGGCAGCGGCGTCGCCGACCGATGCGGCCACCGCGGGATCGCTGTAGCTGGGTGTCCAGGCCTCTTGCCGGGCGAGTGACCAGACGGCGGGCCGGCGCACCACGAAGGTGGTGGCGGAGCCGGGATCCAGCACCAGCAGTTCGGCGGTTTCGGCGACGGCGGACAGCGCGGCGCGCGCCGCGTACACGGCCACGGGCCTGGCCTCGGGATGCCAGGCGGCCAGGGCCGCGGCCGAGGTGAAGGCCGGCAGCGCCGTGCGGCCGTCCGGCGCCTTGAGGGTCACGAGGGCCATATCCGCTTGCTTGTCGCCATGGACGTGGTCGCCATGGGGGCCGGCGACGGCCTCCGCTTCCTCGGCGAGGGTGGCCAGGATCGGCACGAACACCCGTGCGGTTGCCAGGGCCGCCACCACGGCCGCCTCGTCCCCGCGGCCGGCAGCGAGATCGGCCAGGGTCACGAGATAGCCGGCGTCGGCAGCGCCGTCGTCGTCCTCGAAATTGTGGATCTTCGCGTCTTCGCCGGTGAGGCTCCGGCCGGCCCAGGGCTGCCCGGCGGAATCGGCCGGGCCGCCCGCCCCGGCAAGGGCGGCGGCGATGTGGCCGGGCAGGGCGCGCGGGCCGGGCTGGGTGTTGGGCTCCATGAAGGGTCCGGGCTAGCGGCGGCCGGCGACGTCGAGGGCTTCGGGCAGCGTGAAGTTGCCGTTGTAGAGGGCCTTGCCGACAATCGCGCCCTCGACACCCAGGGGCACGAGCGAGCGCAGGACCTTGAGGTCTTCGAGGCTGGAGATGCCGCCGGAGGCCACCACGGGCTTTCCTGTCTTCTCGACCATCTGGCGGAGCAGTTCAACGTTAGGCCCCTGGAGCGTGCCGTCCTTGGTGACGTCGGTGACGACGTAGCGGGCGCAGCCGGCGTCCTCCAGACGGCCTAGGACCTCCCAGAGGTCGCCGCCTTCCTTGGTCCAGCCGCGGCCGGCGAGGGTGGTGCCGCGGACGTCGAGGCCGACGGCGATCTTGTCGCCGAACCGCTCGATCACGCGTTCGGTCCACTCGGGGTTCTCGAGCGCCGCCGTGCCGAGATTGACCCGGGCCACCCCAAGCTCCAGCGCCTTTTCCAGGGACTCGTCGTCGCGCAGTCCGCCGGAGAGTTCCACCTTGATGTCGAGCCGGCCCACCACTTCGCGCAGGAGTTCCGCGTTCGAACCGCGGCCGAAGGCTGCGTCGAGGTCCACCAGGTGGACCCATTCGGCGCCCTGGTCCTGCCAGTTCAGCGCGGCTTCCAGCGGGGTCCCGTAGCTGGTTTCACTGCCGGCCTCGCCCTGGACAAGGCGCACGGCCTGGCCGTTTACGACGTCGACGGCGGGGAGCAGCTCAAGGACGGGCAGCGCGGTTTCGGTGGTCATCGGAGGGTCCTCACGGATTAGGGGTCAGGAATTCGTCGCTGCGGGGCCGGTTACTTGCCGGGCAGCGTCAGGAGGTAGGCGGCCAGGAGGGACATCGCGGCCAGGACGTAAAACACGATCTGCACCCAGAGCGGGCTCTTCTGCTGCCGGAAGGACAGGGCTCCGCCAACCAGCAGTCCGGCGAGGCCCATGAGGACCAGGGACCACATCTAGGCCGTTCCTTCCGGGGCGGGAACGGCCGGGGCGGTGGCCGGGGCCGGAACGGCGCGGGCGGCGCCGCGCAGGCTGTCCACCCAGTTGCGGAGCAGGCGCGCTCCGGCGTCGCCGGACTTTTCCGGGTGGAACTGCGTGGCGCAGAGCGGGCCGTTTTCCACGGCGGCGATGAAGGGTGCCCCGTGTTCGGACCACGTGACCAGCGGGGCAGCCATCCGCGGCTGGATCACGTCGAAGTCCCAGTGCTGCACACCGTAGGAGTGGACGAAGTAGAAGCGTTCGTTTTCGACGCCGGCGAAGAGGCGTGACCCTTCCGGCACCGTGACGGTGTTCCAGCCCATGTGCGGCACCACTTCGGCCGGCAGGAGCTCGACCTTGCCCGGCCACTCCCCCATCCCCTCGGCGACGGTACCGTGTTCCACCCCGGCCTCGAAGAGCACCTGGAGGCCGACGCAGATCGCGAGTACGGGCCGGCCGCCGGCAACGCGGCGCCCGATCATCCGGACGGCGTCTACGGCTTTGAGTTCCTTCATCACGGTTTCGAAGGCCCCCACGCCGGGGACCACCAGCCCGTCAGCGTTCAGCACGTCCTCGGCCTTGGCGCTGAGGATGACCTCGGCCCCGGCGCGTTCGAGGGCGCGGACGGCCGACCGGACGTTCCCGGAGCCGTAGTCCAGCACCGTGACGGTGGGCTTGCCTGCGGGCGAGGCCGGCTTCCGGTCCCCGTCCGGGTTGATGATGGCCCCGTCGCGGAGCACTTTTCCGGTCACAGCGCGCCCTTGGTGGAGGGAATGCCTTCGACGCGGGGGTCAGGTTCGACGGCGGCGCGCAACGCCCGGGCGAACGCCTTGAACTGGGCTTCGACGATGTGGTGCGGGTCGCGGCCGGCGGTGACGTTCATGTGCAGGCAGATGCCGGCGTGCAGGGTGATGGCTTCGAAGACGTGACGGGTCAGCGAGCCGGTGAAGTGGCCGCCGATGAGGTGGTACTCCTGGCCGGCCGGTTCGCCGGCGTGGACCAGGTAGGGGCGGCCGGAGACGTCGACGACGGCCTGGGCGAGGGCCTCATCGAGCGGCACGGTGGCCTCCCCGAAGCGCCGGATCCCGGCCTTGTTGCCCAGCGCGGTCCGCAGGACTTCGCCGAAGGTGATCGCCACGTCCTCGACGGTGTGGTGGACGTCGATGTGGGTGTCGCCGGTGGCTTTGACCGTCATGTCGATCAGGGAGTGCTTGCTGAGCGCCGTCAGCATGTGGTCGTAGAACGGCACGGAGGTACTGATGTCCGATACACCGGTGCCGTCGAGGTCGATCTCGACCAGGACGGACGACTCGCTGGTGGTCCGCTCCAGGCGTGCGGTCCGGGCCTGGGCCGCGGCTGCTCCGGGGTTGTTCATGTGGGTGTCCTTTGGATGAAGGCGGCGCCCCGGCGAACAGGGCGGTGTGCGTGGGTCCTGGGTTAAGTCTAGGCGGACGGTGCTTGGCGGCCGGTCAGGATCTGTTCGAGGGCCTGCAGAAACGCTGTGGTTTCCGTCTCAGTGCCGGCTGTCACCCGCAGATGTCCCGGAATGCCGACGTCGCGAATGAGCACCCCGGCGTCCAGCAGCCCCTGCCAGACCTCGTGCGGGTTATCCAGGCCCCCGAAGAAGACGTAGTTCGAGTCCGAGGCGGCGGGTTTGAGGCCCATCCGGATCAGTTCGGAGACGATCCTGTCCCGCTGGCGTTTGATGTCCTCGACGTCGGCCATCAGCGCCACGCGGTGGTGCAGGGCGGCCAGGGCCGTTGCCTGGGTGATGGCGGAGAGGTGGTACGGCAGCCGCACGAGGCGGAGGGCGTCCGTGACCTCCGGGGCGGCCGCCATATAGCCGAGCCGTGCGCCGGCGAGGGCGAAGGCCTTGCTCATGGTGCGGGACACGATCAGCCGCTCGCGGCCGGGCAGCAGGGTCAGTGCGCTGGGTGTGCCGTCGTGGGCGAACTCGTGGTACGCCTCGTCGACGATCACGATGGTCTGGCTTTCCTGGCCCGCCTCATAGACGGCCTCCACAACATCCAGGCCCAGGCCTGTCCCGGTGGGGTTGTTCGGCGAGCAGAGGAAGACCACGCTGGGCTTCAGTTCGCGGACCTGCCGGGCTGCCGATTCCGCGCTGAGGCCGTAGTCCTCGGCGCGGACTCCCACGATGTATTCGGTGTCCGTCCCCGCGGCCAGTAGCGGGTACATGGAGTACGTGGGAGGGAAGCCGAGGGCGGTGCGCCCCGGGCCGCCGAAGGCCTGGAGGATCTGCTGGAGCACTTCGTTGGACCCGTTGGCGGCCCAGATGTTGTCCGCTTCGAGGCCGTGGCCCAGATACTCGGCGAGGGCCTCGCGGAGTTCGGTGAACTCGCGGTCCGGGTAGCGGTTCAGCCCCGCGGCGGCCTCGGTCACGGCCTCGGCGATGGCGGCGCGGACGTCGGCCGGGACCCCGTGCGTGTTCTCGTTGACGTTCAGCAGGATGGGCACGTCCAGCTGGGGTGCGCCGTAGGGGCGCAGGCCCCGCAGGTTTGTGCGGAGGGGCAGTCGGTTGAGTCGCTCTAGCTGGTCAGTCACCCGCCCAGTTTAAGTGAGACCCGGGCCCGCCCCGAAACTGTGACCCCGGAATGCCCGCCCCGTAAGGGCTGCCGGGGTTCACCAGGGGCGTTCACTCACACGCCGGCTGGTCATTCGCCGGCGGGGGCCCTGCCTACTTGGAGGGGACGAAGAGCTGCTGGCCGGGCATCACGCGGGCGGCGCCGAGGTTGTTGAGCTGGACAATGTCGGCCACGACGTCGCGGGGATCGCGTTCCGGTGCCACGGCGCCGGCGATCGCCCAGAGGGATTCGCCCGGCTGGACGGTGACGGTGACCGCGGGAGTCACCGAGAGCTCCGCGGCGGAGTCGGCCGCTTTGGCGGGGGCGTTGAGGAAACCGGCGAGAGACAGGACCAGGACAGCCAGGACGATCAGCGGCAGGCCGATGAAGACGAACCGTCCCCGGCGGGTCAGCCGCAGGGGCGCCTGGCGTGCTGCCGCTTGGGGCACGGCCGTGCGGGACTTGATGGTGCCGAACGAACCGGACATAACGCTTACTGCTGACATAACTAAGCCCTCCTGGACCTCTCTGTGCCGCCCGGCGTACTCCATGTACCCGCCGCCAACCGGCCGAACCATCGAACGCGTGACCTTTATAGGCGAACCTGCGACTGCGAAACTTAGAACACAGAATCGAAACCTGCATTCGGTTCCCGTCGACAGGTTTCGAACACATATTCGAACTCTGCTTGTTCTGTTTTAGCACCTATGAACGAACATTGTCGAGACTCGCTAGAACAAATGTTTGAAAAACATGGTGTGCTGGCCTACTTTTGAATCACGGAACAACCGCTGGTGAGTTCACCTGCGGTTGGACAGTTCAAGTTCAACAACGGGGTCTGACATTTTTAGGCCCCGGGGGTTTTCAGGCCACAGCGGCCCGGCGGCAAGGTCCGCAGGGCGGAACGGAAAGGCATGGCGAATATGGCAGCACAAGCCGCCGGCGGGAGGGCTACCCAACGGAGCCCGCAGACCGGTCGGGCGCCGAAGAGCCTTACCGTCCGGCAGAAGAAGATCCTGGAGACGATCCAGCGTTCGGTCACGGACAACGGCTACCCGCCGTCCATGCGCGAAATCGGTGACACCGTGGGGCTCGCCAGCCTCTCCAGCGTCACCCACCAGCTCTCACAGCTGGAAAAGCTCGGCTACCTGCGGCGGGACCCCAAGCGGCCCCGTGCCATGGAAGTCCTGATGCCGCTAACCCTGGACGGCGGCGCCACCCCCATCTCCGGCGTCGAGAAGTCCAGCGGTCTGCGGGCCGTGGGCGGCCTCGCCGTCTCGGAACTGGCCAGCGCCACGGACACCGCGATGGTGCCGTTCGTGGGCCGGATTGCCGCCGGCGGCCCGATCCTGGCCGATCAGGTCGTGGAAGACGTTATGCCGCTGCCACGCCAGCTGGTGGGCCACGGCGAGTTGTTTATGCTCAAGGTGGCGGGGGATTCGATGATCGACGCCGCCATCTGCGACGGTGACTGGGTGGTGGTCCGCCGCCAGAACGACGCCGTCAATGGTGACATCGTGGCCGCGCTGCTCGACGACGAGGCCACCGTCAAGACGTTCCGCCAGCGCGACGGCCACACCTGGCTGCTCCCCCAGAACACCCAGTACGAACCGATCCTCGGCGATCACGCCGTCATCATGGGCAAGGTCGTGTCCGTACTGCGCTCCCTCTAACCGGGAACCACCAAGCACCAACTCAGCAGGCCCCGTCCGATGTTCCGGACGGGGCCTGTGGCGTTGGGGCAGAAGTTTCCGGCCTATCCGGCGGCCGGGGCCTTGGCCAAGCGGTCGAGGGCGGCCAGCGCCACGGCCGGATCCGTGGTGGGCCAGAACGGTGGCAGCGCCGCGCGCAGGAAGCCGCCGTAGCGCTCGGTGGACAGCCGGGAATCGAGTACGGCCACCACGCCCTTGTCCGACGTCGAACGGATCAGCCGGCCGGCGCCCTGCGCCAGGCGGATGGCCGCGTGGGTCGCAGAGACACTCATAAAACCGTTGCCGCCCGACTGTGCCACGGCCCGGGAGCGGGCGGTCATCAGGGGATCGTCGGGCCGTGGGAACGGGATCCTGTCGATGACCACGAGGCGGCAGGAATTACCCGGTACGTCAACGCCCTGCCACAGCGACATTGTCCCGAACAGGCAGGTGTCCGGCTCGTCCGCGAACTGCTTGACCAGCGCCGTCATGGTCGATTCGCCCTGGCAGAGGATGCTCAGGCCCAACCTGGGCCGCATCGCCTCGGCGGCCTCCTCGGCAGCACGCCGGGAGGAGAAGAGGCACAGTGCCCCGCCGTTCGAGGCGCGGATCAGCTTCTCGAGTTCGTCGAGGGCCTCCGGGGAGGTACCGCGGCCCGGTTTGGGCAGGTGCTTGGCGACGTACAGGATGCCTTGTTTTGGATATTCAAACGGGGAACCGACGTCGACGCCGGTCCAGCTGGGCGCCCCGGGCCCCACCAGTCCCAGTCCCCCGGCTGCGGGCTCGAACGCCGCTCCGATGGCGAGGGTCGCCGAGGTCAGAACGACTGTGTGGTCCGCGAACAGCCCTTCGCGCAGCCGCCCGGCGACGCTGAGCGGGGCGATGTTGACCAGGGCCGGCGCGGAGTCATCCGGCTGTGAGTAACCCTGCTGCGGGTCAAAGCTGCTGTTGCGCGAAAACCAGACCACCTCGCGGTTTTCCTTGGCGGCCAGGAGCCGTTCGCACAGCTCCAGGATCACCATCAGGCGGGAGCGGGTGAGCTGCCGGCCGCCGTCGGCCGGGGTGGCGCTATCCCCCTTGGAGTCGGAGAGCGCGGCGCGGCAGGCGTCGCGGAGCTGGTCAACACAGTCCAGCTGTTCGCTGTTCAGGCCGTTCGGCATCAGCCCGCTTGGGACACCTTCGATGGCGAGTTCGAGGTTGGCGGCGGCGGTGTTGAGCGCATCCACGGTGATCCCGGTGTGCTTACGGGCACCGGATGCCGCGGCGTGCACCATCGCGACGGACAGTTGCCCGGACACGGCGCCCGTGACGCGGTCCTGGAGCTCGTGCGCCTCGTCCACCACAACGACGTCGTATTCGGGCAGCACCGCGAGGCCCTCGAAGGCGCTGACGGCGAGCATGGCGTGGTTGGTGACCACGACGTCGGCGTCGGCGGCGTTCTGCCGGGCGAGTTCACTGAAGCACTCGGCGGCGAGGGGGCATTTCTGCGCCCCCAGGCATTCCATCGAGGTGACGGACACCTGGCGCCAGGCGCGGTCGGTGACGCCCGGCATCAGCTCGTCACGGTCGCCCGTCTGGGTCTCCTCGGCCCACTCCCGGAGCCTGACCACTTCCTTGCCCAGCTGGGACGAGGGCCCGCCCATGGCCGCGGCGAAATGCGGCACGGAGGTGTCCTCGCCGAGGGAGAAAAGCTGCCCCTCGGCGGGCTCCTCGGACGGGAAGCCGCCCTCGAGCTTGTGGCGGCAGACGTAGTTGGCGCGGCCCTTCACCAGGGCGACTTTCACCGGCCGCTCCAGGGCCGGCGTAATGGTTTTCAGGAGACGAGGGAGGTCCCTGCCCACGATCTGGGTTTGCAGCGCGAGGGTGGCGGTGGAAACCAGGGTGGGTTTGTCGCTGACCAGCGAGTGGGCGATCAGCGGAATCAGGTACGCCAGGGACTTGCCGGTTCCGGTGCCCGCCTGGACCAGCAGGTGGTCGCCGGTGTCGATGGCGCGCGCCACCTGCCGGGCCATTTCGTGCTGGCCCTCACGGCTCTGGCCGCCCATCCCGGCGACCGCCCGGTCGAGGAGTTCAACCACGAACTCCTCGCCGGACGGGCCGCCTTTGGATGCGCCTGTTGTGGACGTTCCGTCTTCTGACCGGCCGGCGTCAGGCGATGCTGCCGCCTCCCCGGCTACTGCTGGTTCAGTCATTGCTGAGGAAGGCGTCCAGTTCGGCCGCAAGGCCCTCGCGTACCATCACCACGGCCCTGGTGCCGGCTTCCACATGGTCGAGGCTAATGATCTCGGCGTCGGTCTCGTGGAGCTTGCTGAGCAGGTCCCCGCGGTTGTACGGGATCATCAGCTCCATCTTCACGCTGGGCCGCGGGATGCCCTCGCTGATGGCCCTCAGCAGCTCCGGGATGCCCTCGCCCGTACGGGCAGAGACCACTACGTGGCGTGGCTCGCGCTGCTTGAGCCGTTCGACCACAAAGGGATCGGCGGCGTCGGCCTTGTTCAGGACGATGATTTCCGGCACCTTGCGGGCATCGACTTCACTGAACACGGAACGGACGGCCGCAATCTGGCCCTCCGGGTCCGGGTGGGAGACGTCGACGACGTGCAGGATCAGGTCCGAATCCGCTACCTCTTCCAGGGTGGAGCGGAAGGCCTCCACGAGCTGGGTGGGCAACGAGCGAACGAATCCGACCGTATCGGCCAGGGTGTAGCCCAGTCCGTCCGCCGTTTCCGCCTTGCGGACGGTGGGGTCCAGGGTGGCGAACAGGGCGTTCTCCACCAGGACGCCGGCGTCGGTCAGCCGGTTCAGCAGCGAGGACTTGCCGGCGTTGGTGTAACCGGCAATGGCTACCGACGGTACGGCGTTACGACGCCGGTTGGCCCGTTTGGTCTCGCGCGCCGGCTTCATCGCCGCAATTTCGCGGCGCAGCTTGGCCATCCGGGTGCGGATCCGCCGCCGGTCCAGTTCAATCTTGGTCTCACCGGGGCCGCGCGAGCCCATACCGGCACCGGCACCACCCACCTGGCCACCGGCCTGGCGGGACATCGACTCACCCCAGCCGCGCAGGCGCGGGAGCAGGTATTCGAGCTGTGCCAGTTCCACCTGTGCCTTGCCCTCACGGCTCTTGGCGTGCTGGGCGAAAATATCCAGGATCAGGGCCGTGCGGTCGATGACCTTGACCTTGACGATGTCTTCCAGGCCACGGCGCTGGGAGGGCGCCAGTTCGGCGTCGACCACCACGGTGTCAGCGCCTGTCGACATCACAATGTCCTTGAGCTCCTGGGCTTTGCCGGAGCCGAGGAACGTGCCCGGGTCCGGCTTGGCGCGCCGCTGGACCAGTCCGTCGAGGACCTCGGATCCGGCGGTTTCGGCCAGCGCCGCGAGCTCGCGCAGGGAGTTCTCGGCGTCGGCCAGGGTACCCTCGGTCCACAGCCCCGCCAGCACCACCCGCTCCAGGCGCAACTGCCGGTATTCGACTTCGGTGACGTCTTCGAGTTCTGTCGAGAGTCCGGCCGTCCGCCGGAGGGCGCGGCGTTCCTCGAGGTCCTGCTGGTCGCCGTCGTAGCTGCTGTGTTCCTCATCCAGTTGCGACAATGCCTGCGCCTTGCCGAAGACCGGCCGGGACTCGGCGGCATCACCGTCGCCGGCACCCTGGCCGGTCTTGGATGCCGGGGCGTCTTTGGAGAGGATCCGGTCGATAACAGCTTGGATTTCCGCAGGACTCATGTCCTGGGCGGCTGAATCGGAACCGGGGTTGGGCTGGCTGGTCATGGTCTCCTTCGAAGGGTCTGCACTCTCAGAATAGTGCCGTTCGGTGTTTCGTGGCGCGGTATTCGCGCTGGGCTGACGACTGGTGGTCATCCATGCCTCCTCGGGTGCCGGACGGCGGCGGCGCCGACGGCGGGGTGGGGCTCCGGTCCGGAGCGGTGAGTGCGGGCTGCGGCGGTTTAAGAACGCCGCGGATGTGCGGGCAGCTGGTGAGCTGGCTGGTGTGCGCTGGTTCTAACCGGGTGCGCCCGCCGGGATGCGTTGCTGCCGGGACCGGTTGGTACCCCTGCCGTAAGGTCCCGCGTTCTGTGCACGCGGACGGTCGGGTTCCAAGAGGAGTGACTCCAAGCAAATCCGGCGCCGTGGGAGTGATGCAGTGATCACGAGGCGCGCTGAGCGGAAGGTAAGTACCTGCGTCGCTGCCGGGGCGGGACTTCCGATGGCGCCAGCACAGCTGTCGGTGCGGAAGGCGCCGGTACAGAAGACGTCGGTGCGGAAAATCCGGCCGGCTACTTGAAGTTAAGGATCATGTTTTTAGCCTAGCAGACCGGCCCCCCGCGCCATGGGCCGCCGTGTCGGGGCGGACGGCGGCGGATCCCGGCCGGTTTCCCATACCGCCGGAGCGCCAACTAATCTGGCCAGTTATGGAGTCTGCACACTATTTCAGCGCCCAGCCGGCCGGGCCGTTCACCCGCAAGCCCCTGACCGTGGAACTCGCCGGCGGGCAGCGGCAGTTGCAGACGTCCGCGGGGATCTTCAGCCCGGACGGAATCGACAAGGGTACAGCCGTCCTCCTGGCGGATGTTCCCGCTCCCGCACCGCAGGGGAACCTGCTGGACATCGGCTGCGGCTGGGGTCCGATCGCGCTGACCATGGCGTTGCGGGCGCCGCACGCACGGGTCTATGCCGTGGACGTCAACGAACGCTGTGTGACGCTGACAAACGAGAATGCGGGGCTGCTGGGACTCACCAACGTGACCGCCAGCACCCCCGGGGACGTCGACCCGGAGCTGCGGTTCGACACGATCTGGTCCAACCCGCCCATCCGGATCGGCAAGGATGAACTCCATGCCCTGCTGCTGCTCTGGCTCCCGCGGCTGGCCGCGGGAGGCTCGGCCTGGCTGGTGGTACAGAAGAACCTGGGCTCCGACTCACTTCAGCGCTGGCTTACGGCCGAGTTGGACGCGAGCTTCACCGTGACCCGGGAAAGTACGTCAAAGTCCTTCAGGATCCTGCGGGTCAGGAAAGCGTCCCACTAGCGACGATCACGGCGGGCCCGCTGAGTTCCACGTGCTCGTGGCCGTCGGCGGCGACGAAGAACTTCACGCCGACGACGCCGCCGGGCACCTCCACGTTCCAGGTATCCGGTGCACCCTGGCCGGCCCAGTGCCGGATCGCGACGGCAGCGGCGCAGGCGCCGGTGCCGCAGGACTGGGTCTCCCCCACCCCGCGTTCGTGCACGCGCATGGTGATGGTACCCACGCCGTCGTGGACCAACGGCTCGGCCGGCACCACAAACTCGACGTTTGTCCCGTGCGGCGGAACCGGGTCCACCCGCGGCGCCCGGAACAGTTCGGTGGCCTCCAGCTCCGCGAGTTCGGCCAGGGCGACGACGGTGTGCGGGTTTCCCATGCTGACGGAGAGTGCCGGCCGGGCCACTTCCAGGCCGCCGGCGCTGACCAGCGAGTCCATGGCGCGGGCGGTGGCTTCGCCGGGGAAGATGAACTCCCAGGGGCCCATGTCCACGGCGTACCCGGAGGCAGTGCGGACCACGGTCTTGACCCCGCCGCGGGTTCCGATGGTCAGTGATTCGCCCGCCGGCAGGTCCACCAGGCCTTCGGCGATCAGGAAGTGCACGAAGACCCGGACGCCGTTGCCGCACATTTCGGACAGCGAACCGTCGCCGTTGCGGTAGTCCATAAACCACTCCGCGCCGGGGTGGGCGGCAAGCAGTTCCTGGCCCTCGGGAAGCAGCCGGGACGGGACGGCGCGGATGAGCCCGTCGCCGCCGATGCCGCGGTGCCGGTCGCAGAGTGCCGCGACCTGTTCCGGGGTGACGGCCAGGGCCCCGTTGGGGTCCGCGATGAGGACGAAGTCGTTGCCGGTTCCGTGGCCCTTCGAGAACTTCGGGCCGCCAGGGGTCACGGCGCCTCCTGCAGCAAGGTGGTCAGCGGCCGGGGCCAGGGTTTCGTCCATGGTCCAAGGTTACAGTTCGTTGCGTGCCGGGGTGGAACCGGGGCGCCGGCCAGGCTGCGGCGCGTGGCGCCCTGCCGGGGTGTCCGGGGCGGACTTGTCAGCCGCAGAGCTCCACGGCCCGGGCCAGTAACCCGGGGGCTTGCCAGTCAAGCCAGTGGATCCGGGGGTCGGCCCGGAACCAGGTGAGCTGGCGCCGGGCGAATTTCCGGGTCGCGGCGATGGTGTCCTCGGCGGCCGTCTCCAGGTCCCACTCGCCGTCCACCACCCGGAGGAACTGCGAATAGCCCAGGGCGCGGGAGGCGGTCCGGCCCCGCCGCAGCCCTTCGGCGTCGAGGCGCTGCACCTCGGCCAGCAACCCGGCATCCACCATGGCGTGCACGCGGGTGGCCAGCCTGGCGCGCAGCAGCTCGCGGTCAACATCCAGGCCGAGCTGCACAGCCGGCTGGAAGTACTCGCGGGAGGGCATAAAGGAGCTGAAGGGGCGCCCGGTCAGTTCGAAGACCTCCAGCGCGCGGATCACGCGCCGCGCATCGCCCAGCCGTCCGGCGGAGACCGGATCGAGCCGTTCCAGCCGTGCCCGCAGCGGCGCGAGCCCGGCGGCGGCTTCCTCAGCTTCCAGCCGGCCGCGGATGGCGGGGTCGGTGCCGGGGAACTCGAGTACGTCCAGGACCGCCCGGACGTAGAGACCGGAGCCGCCGGCGAGGATGGCCCGTTTCCCGCGGCTGTGGATCTCCGCAATCACCGCGCGGGCCTGCTGCTGGAAGTCCGAGACGCTGGCTTCCTCGGTGACGTCGAGGATGTCCAGGAGGTGGTGCGGCACTCCCCTGCGTTCAGCCGGCGTGATCTTCGCGGTGCCGATGTCCATGCCGCGGTAGAACTGCATGGCGTCGGCGTTAACCACTTCGCCGTCGAGGGCCACGGCCAGCGCGACGGCCAGATCGGACTTCCCGGAGCCGGTGGGGCCGACGACGGCGATAACCGGCGGCGTGGCGCGGAGGGTCCCGTGGGCCGGCAGGGCGGCGGTCAGGGGTGCGGGCGTGACCTGCGGGGCGGGCGCGGCCACGGGCTAGCGGGCGCGGAGCGGGAGGGTGGGCATGCCCAGGGACACCCCCGTGGTGCCGCCGGCCGCGCCGGGTACCGGGGCGCCACACGAATCGGCCTGCGACCGGTCCCAGGCGTCGCCGGCGCGGGACCGCCGCAGGCTGTACTCGGCCGGGCCCGCGGGGTCGGCGATCAGGTGGAACGCCGCGGCTTCGGTGATGGTCACGGTCACGAGGTCCCCCGGACGGGGGGTTTCGGCACCTTCGGGGACGGAGAAGTGCACCAGCCGCTGGTCGCGGGCGCGGCCGGACAATCGGTGGGTTTCTCCGGCCTTACGGCCCTGCTGGGCGGTCACCATGACCTCGACGCGGCGGCCCAGCTGGCGGGCGTTCTCCTCGGCCGCGATCCGGTCCTGCAGCGCGGTGAGCCGTTCGAAGCGTTCCTGCACCACCGCTTTGGGCAGCTGGTCCGGCAGTTCGGCGGCCGGGGTACCCGGGCGCTTTGAGTACTGGAAGGTGAAGGCTGTGGCGAACCGGGACTTTGCCACGACGTCGAGCGTGGCCTGGAAGTCCTCCTCCGTTTCGCCCGGGAATCCGACAATCAGGTCGGTGGAGATGGCGGCGTGCGGGATCTTCTCCCGCACCTTGTCCAGGATGCCGAGGAACTTGGTGGAGCGGTACGACCGCTTCATCTCCCGGAGGACCTTGTCCGAACCCGACTGCAGTGGCATGTGCAGCTGCGGCATCACGTTCGGCGTCTCGGCCATCGCGTCGATGACGTCGTCGGTGAACGCCGCCGGGTGCGGACTGGTGAACCGCACGCGCTCAAGGCCCGGAATTTCACCGCAGGCACGCAGCAGTTTGGAAAACGCCTGCCGGTCGCCGAATTCAACGCCGTACGAGTTCACGTTCTGCCCCAACAGGGTGACCTCGATGGCGCCGTCGTCAACGAGCGCCTGGATCTCCGCGAGGATGTCGCCGGGCCGGCGGTCCTTCTCCTTGCCCCGCAGTGCCGGGACGATGCAGAACGTGCAGGTGTTGTTGCAGCCGACCGAGATGGAGACCCAGCCCGCGTAGACGGAGTCCCGTTTCGTGGGCAGGGTGGAGGGGAAGACGTCCAGTGATTCCAGGATCTCCAGCTGGGCCTCGTCGTTGTGGCGGGCCCGGTCCAGCAGGGCCGGCAGGGCTCCGACGTTGTGCGTTCCGAAGACGGCGTCCACCCACGGTGCCTTCTTCAGGATCGTTTCGCGGTCCTTTTGCGCCAGGCAGCCGCCTACGGCGATCTGCATGCCCGGATTGGCTTCCTTGACCGGGCGGAGGATGCCGAGGTTGCCGTAGAGCTTGTTGTCGGCGTTCTCCCTGACCGCGCAGGTGTTGAAGACCACGACGTCGGCCAGCTCGCCGGCGGACGGGACGTAGCCGGCGGCTTCGAGCATTCCTGACATCCGCTCGGAATCGTGCACGTTCATCTGGCAGCCGAACGTCCGGACCTGGTACGTGCGGGCCGGAGCGGCGTCATTCGGGGAAGGGGTTCCGCCGGGGGCTGGGGAGGGAATGGTCAAACTCACCTGTTAAGGGTACCGGGTTGGCGCGCTCGCGTGGCCGGAGGGCATGCCGGCAAAAGCTCAGGGCTACCCGTCCGGGTCCTGGAGCACCGCGTCGACTGCCTCGCCGACGATCCGGAACGCCTGCGACGGCTGATAGCCCTTGCGCGCGAGCATGGAGGCTAGGCGCCGGACTGTCTTGTCCCGTTCGGCGCGGTCCTCGAGGCCGCGGGCGTTCCGCAGTTTGCGGTCCACGAGCTCGCGGGCCGCCGCTTCCTCGTCCTCATCGCTGAGCTGCTCGAGGGCGACCGCTGCCGTGTCCTGGTCGATGCCTTTCTCCGCCAACTCCCGGCGCAGGGCACCTTTGGCCAGTTTCCGGCTCTGCGACCGGCTCCGCACCCACATCTCGGCGAACTCGGTGTCGTCAACGAGACGGACTTCTTCGAAGCGGTCCAGGACGGCTTCGGCTACGTCCTCGGGGATGTTGCGTTCCGCCAACTTGCGGGCCAGCTGCAGCCGGCTCTTGGCCGAGCTGGTCAGTTGCCGGAGCACAATGGCCCGGGCGACGGCGGCGGGATCGGCGTCGCGGTCCTGCTCCGGCGCGGGCGGTCCCGCCCGGCCGGAGTCTTCGCCCGCAACGACGCCGGGGCCAGGGTTCCCGGACGGGAATCCTGACCCCTTGCGGCGCCGTGCGGCCGAGGCCCGGCTGTTAGAAGCCGTCAACGGCCTTCAGCTTCGGTGACGCTTCGGGCTCCGCCTTGACGCCGACACCGAGCTTCTCCTTGATCAGTCGCTCCAGCTCGGCAGCGAGCTCGGGGTTGTCCCGCAGGAACCGGCGGGAGTTCTCCATGCCCTGTCCCAGCTGGTCGCCGTCGTAGGTGAACCAGGATCCGGACTTCTTGATCAGGCCGTGCTCGACACCCATGTCAATGATGCCGCCCTCACGGGAGATGCCCTGGCCGTAGATGATGTCGAACTCAGCGATCTTGAAGGGCGGAGCCATCTTGTTCTTGACGATCTTGGCCTTGGTCCGGTTACCCACGGAATCGGCGCCCTCCTTGAGGGTCTGGATCCGGCGGACGTCGATGCGGACGGAGGCGTAGAACTTCAGGGCCTTACCACCGGTGGTGGTTTCCGGCGAGCCGAAGAAGACGCCGATCTTCTCGCGCAGCTGGTTGATGAAGATGGCGGTGGTCTTGGTCTGGCTCAACCGGCCGGTGATCTTTCGCAGGGCCTGGCTCATCAGGCGGGCCTGCAGGCCGACGTGGCTGTCGCCCATGTCGCCTTCGATTTCGGCGCGCGGCACCAGGGCGGCGACTGAGTCGATGACAACAATGTCCAGCGACCCGGAGCCGACCAGCATGTCCATGATTTCCAGGGCCTGCTCACCGGTGTCCGGCTGCGAGACGAGCAGGGCGTCGGTGTCGACGCCCAGCTTGGCGGCGTATTCGGGGTCCAGGGCGTGCTCGGCGTCGATGAACGCCGCGATCCCGCCCAGGCGCTGGGCATTAGCGACTGCGTGCAGGGCCACGGTGGTCTTACCGGAGGATTCCGGCCCGTAGATCTCCACAACGCGGCCGCGGGGCAGCCCGCCAATTCCGAGGGCCACGTCGAGCGCGATGGAGCCGGTGGGGATGACCTCGATGGGGGCACGGGTCTCGTCGCCCAGCCGCATGATCGATCCCTTGCCGAACTGCTTGTCAATCTGGGCCAGCGCTGCTTCGAGCGCCTTCTCACGATCCGGGGCTGCCGCCATGGTTCACACCTCTAATGCTTTCTCGCTTTGGAGTGGCCGCTACGGCCTTTGCTTTGTCATCACAGACGCTACTGGCAGCCTCTGACAAAAGTGCCGCCGTCGTTGCGTATGTGGAAAACGCTCTGAAAAAAGCATAGCGCCGTCCGAACAGATATTCGAACAATCGGGCGGCGTGTCAGCGCCCGTTCGGCGCGCGCCGGGTCGCTCAGCGGGGCTTGACGTCACGGCCGAGCCGCCGCTCCGCCGGCACATCCTGGACATCGCACAGGGCCAGCCAGACCTGCTTGGGCGGCACGCCGGCGCGGAGGGCCTCGTCAGCGGTCCGTCCGCCGACGCCGGAGAGCACCAGGGAGCCGCTAAGGACGCGGGAGTACCCGGCTCCGAACTCGTCATCCATAAGCCGCCAGAAGTCGCTGATTCGCATCGGTAAAGTCTCTCACGGGCCCGGACCCTAGAATGGTTGCTATGAGCAACGCACGCGGCGCCACCCCCGATCAGGCGCCAGTTTCCGGGACCGGCGCCACTTCCGAGGAGGCACTGGCCGACGTCGAACGCCAGTTAAGCCTGCTGTGGCGGCGCGCCCGGTCCATGTCGCAGCAGCTCTCCCGCCAGGTCCACCCGGAGATGGAGCCGGCCGCCTACGGTCTGCTGTCCGTCCTGCGGACCAAGGGGCCCATCCGCCTGACCGAGCTGGCATCCTGCATCGGCGTCGGGAAGCCGTCGGTCAGCCGGCAGGTAGCGTTCCTGGAGGGCCTCGGACTTGTCTCGAAGGCGGCGGATCCGCTCGACGGCCGTGCCCAGGCCATCAGCCTGACGGCGCGCGGCGAAGAGAAGATGCACCTGGTCCAGGATGCGCGCCGCGAGGTCTTCCGCGAGCGGCTAGCGGAATGGCCGGCGCACGAGCTCGAGGCCTTCGCCGGCTACATGGCCAAGCTCAACGCCACGTATGAGCGTGACGGTTTCCCCCGCGACGACAGTTTCTGACCGGAGCACCTGCCACGACGTGGCCCGCCGCACACTCCGGACACTCACGACACAAAAAAGGTCCCCGGCACACCGCCGGGGACCTTCTTAGTAGTTGCAGTGGGGGCTAGCGTGCCCCGGAGAGCAGGCCCGTGGCCAGCTCGTCGTTCAGCTCCCGGTCGAGGTCACGACCATAGCGCTGGGCAAATTCCTGCGGCACGGTGTCCGGGACTGCGACGCCCTCGGCCACGGCCACACGGTCACTGACCTCGCGGAGCATGGTGGAGAGGGGAACGTCGAGGGCCGAGCAGATCGAGGAAAGCAGCTCCGAGGAGGCTTCCTTTTGGCCACGTTCCACTTCACTCAGGTAGCCCAGGGAAACACGGGCGCTGTGCGAGACTTCGCGGAGGGTACGGCCTTGGCGTTGGCGGACGTCGCGCAGCACATCACCGATTTCGTGACGAAGTACAACCATCTTGCGCTCCTTCTGTTCGCTCTTTGCCTGATCGGCGAGGCCCACATCCTTCCAGCGGACAACGCCGTTTACGGATACGGGCTGCTTTACCATCTGTATCGCCTTGCTCCCTCGTAAGTCTGGTTCGCTGCTGAAGGCGAACCGTCTGATGATTTCATCCTAGGCGCCACCCTTCTTCAGGGGCGACACAATGTAACAACTATTCGGAATCAACATTTGTTCCCGGCAACTTTACCCGCGGTAGCTTGTGGGCGACAGGGCCTCGAGCAGCCTTTCGAGGGCGGCGCCGCAGGCCAGGGCCCGGATCTCCTGGCGGCTTCCCTCGAAGTGGTAGGCGAACGACGTCGCGTTCGCCGCCGTGGCGAGGCCGATGAAGACCGTTCCCACGTCCTTGCCGTCGTGCGGGTCGGGGCCGGCCACCCCGGTTGTGGACACGCCGACATCGGCGCCGCAGGCCGTCCGCGCGCCGGCCGCCATCGCGGCGGCCACCTCGCCGTCCACCGAACCGGCGGTGGCGAGCAGCCCGGCGGGGACGCCGAGGACGGCGGACTTGACCGAGTTTGCGTAGGCAACCACTCCGCCCTGCAGCATGGCGGAGGCTCCCGGGGTGTCGGCCAGCACGGCGGCGACCATACCGGCGGTGAGGGACTCGGCCGTGGCCACGGTGAGCCCGCCGTCGATGGCGCGGCCGACGGCCTCTCCGGCCAGGCGGTGCAGGTTGGGGTGCAGGCCGAGGTGGGGGGTGGACTCCTGGGCTGGCTGCGGGGCGCTCACGGGGTCCCCTTCCGGACCTGCTGCTGCCGGGCCTTGATGCCGCTGGCCCGCAGTTTGAGGGCCTCCACCACATACTCGGCCCCGGTCCAGACGGTGATTGCCACGGCCGCCATCATGACCGCGAAGGCCACGAACCCCAGCCAGGGGGCAATTGAGGCCAGCGGCATGACGTACAGGAAGATTGCGACGGTCTGGATGACGGTCTTGAGTTTGCCGCCGCGGGAGGCCGGGATCACGCCGTAACGGATGACAAAGAAGCGCAGGGCCGTGACGCCCCACTCCCGGACCAGGATCACCGCCGTCACCCACCAGGGCAGTTCGGCGAGCAGGGACAGCATCACCAGCGCCGAGCCGATCAGGAGTTTGTCCGCGATCGGGTCCGCGATCTTCCCGAAGTCGGTGATGAGGCCGCGGCTGCGGGCGATGTCGCCGTCGAGCTTGTCCGTATAGATCGCCACCGCGAAGACGACGACGGCGGCCCAGCGCCACACGCCGCTTTGCGCGTGCAGGCCGGGCGCGTCGGCCAGCAGGAACCAGACGAAGAAGGGCACCAGCGCGATCCGCAGCATCGTCAGGATGTTGGGCAGGTTCCAGATCCGCGGGGCGGACCCGGCGTTGGTTTCGGCGCTAGTCACCTTCCTAGGCTACCGTCTCCACCGGTTACCGTCCGGTGAGCGACCAGGCGTCCTCGGAACCCTCGTCGTCGTCTCCGGGCCCGTCGGCGCCGTCGTAGTAGTCGACGCTTTGGGTCCGGTTGTCCAGGTCCGCGGCCACCAGGTCCTCGGCGTAACCGCCCTGGGCGATGTTGGCGTTGGCGTTCTCGCTCAGCGCGGCGGTCTGCGAATCGCCGGCGGCCGGGCCGTCCTGGCCCTTCATGGCGGCCAGGACCGCGGCGAGGTCGTCCGGCTTGACCAGGACGTCGCGGGCCTTGGAGCCTTCCGAGGGGCCAACGACTCCCCTGGACTCCAGCAGGTCCATCAGGCGGCCGGCCTTGGCGAAGCCGACGCGCAGCTTGCGCTGCAGCATCGACGTCGAGCCGAACTGTGTGGTGACCACGAGCTCGGTGGCCTGCAGGAGGACCTCGAGGTCGTCCCCGATGTCGTCGTCGATCTGCTTCTTCTGCGCCTCGGGGGCGACGTCGTCGCGGTACACAGCTTTGAGCTGGCCCTTGACGTGCTCAACCACCTTGTGGATCTCGGATTCGGTGACCCAGGCGCCCTGGACGCGCATCGCCTTGGAGGCGCCCATGGGCAGGAACAGCGCGTCGCCCTGGCCGATGAGTTTCTCGGCGCCGGGCTGGTCCAGGACCACGCGGGAGTCGGTGACGGAGGAGGTCGCAAACGCCATGCGGGACGGGACGTTCGCCTTGATCAGGCCGGTGACCACGTCCACCGAGGGCCGCTGGGTGGCCAGGACCAGGTGGATGCCGGCGGCGCGGGCCAGCTGGGTGATGCGGACGATCGAGTCTTCGACATCGCGCGGCGCCACCATCATAAGGTCGGCGAGCTCGTCGACGATCACCAGCAGGTACGGGTACGGGCGGATGACGCGCTTGGAGTCGACCGGCGGGTGGACCTTGCCGGCCCGGACCGCCTTGTTGAAGTCGTCGATGTGCTTGAAACCGTAGTTGGCGAGGTCGTCGTAGCGGGCGTCCATCTCGCGGACCACCCATTGCAGCGCCTCGGCGGCCTTCTTCGGGTTCGTGATGATCGGGGTGATCAGGTGCGGCACGCCCTCGTAGGCGGTCAACTCGACGCGCTTGGGGTCCACCATGACCATCCGGACCTCGTCCGGGGTGGCGCGCATCAGGATCGAGGTGATCATCGAGTTCACGAAGGAGGACTTTCCGGCACCAGTGGCGCCGGCCACCAGCAGGTGCGGCATCTTCGCGAGGTTGGCCACCACGTAGCCGCCCTCGACGTCCTTGCCGACGCCCATCACCATGGGGTGGTCCGTGCGGCGGGCGTTCTGGCTGCGCAGCACGTCGCCCAGCGAGACCGTCTCGCGGTCGGTGTTGGGGATTTCGATGCCGATGGCTGACTTCCCGGGGATCGGGCTCAGGATCCGGACATCGGAGCTCGCCACGGCGTAGGAGATGTTCTTGGACAGTGCGGTAACCCGCTCCACCTTCGTGCCCGGGGACAGCTCGATCTCGTAGCGCGTCACGGTGGGACCGCGGCTGAAGCCGGTGACCTGGGCGTCCACGTTGAACTGCGTCAGCGTCTCGGTCAGGGAGGCAACGATCGCGTCGTTGGCCTCGGTGCGCTCCTTGGGGATGGACCCGGGGGTGAGCATGTCCGACGCCGGCAGGGTGTAGGTGACGTCGCCGGCCAGTGAGAGCTGTTCGGTTCGCTGCGGGATCGGGGTGGGCAGCGGGGCGGGGGCGACGGGGTTGGCGGGGACTTTGGGGGCCGCGCCGGCGGTCACGGACCCTGCGGCGATCATGCCGGGCGTGATCTGCGGGATGGCTTCGGTGGCGCCCTCCCCTGCCGCGCCGGCTGCCGTCCCGAGGCCCTGTGCGGCCTTGATCTTTTCGACGGCGATCTCGGCCTGGGTGGGGCGCCGCACACCGGGGGCCACGGCCTTGGCGGCCTTGCCGCCCTTGGGTGCGTTGGCGTCTGCGGCCTCGTCGTCGTCGACGACGGCGTGCTCGAACGCCTCGTCTCCGACGTAGCCTTCCAGCCGCGGGTCGGCGTCGTCGTCCTTGCCGAACATACGCTTGCGCTTTTTCTTCGGCGCGGGAGCGTCGTTTTCATACAGGTAGCTGCGGTCGTGGCTGTCCTGGTCCTCGTAGTCCTGCAGGTCGATACCCATCAGGTGCTCGTAGGCGCCACGGAGCCGGGACGGGATGGCCCCGAAGGGTGTGGCGGTGACGATCAGGAGCGAGGTGAACGCCAGGAGGCTGTAGAGGGCGACCGGGACGGCGGCGTGGATGGTGGCCAGCGGCGCTGCGGCCAGGTAGCCCAGCATGCCGCCGGCGTGGCGGAGCCCGTCGAAACCGTCGGCGACGGTGGGCTGGCCGCCGATGATGTGGGCCAGGCCGCAGCCGGCGAAGGTCATGATGAGGAAGCCGATGCCGATGCGGTTGTTGCCGCGGCCGTCCACGGGCTCGCGGAAGAGGCGGAAGGCGCACACGAAGAGCATCAGCGGCAGCAGCAGGGTCATCCAGCCGAAGGTGCCGTTGACGATGTTGAAGACCATGTCCGGCAACCAGCCCTGGAAACCCCACCAGGCGAACGTGGCAATGAAGACGCCGAGTGCGAGGTTGAACAGGGCCGCGCCGTCGCGGCGATCGGCCGGGTCGAGGTCGGAGACGTCGTGGCCGATCCGGCGGATCCCGGCGCCGACCACGTGGCCGATTCCCAGCCACGCGCCCGCGACAACCCGGACCAGCCAGGGCTGCCGGGGTTCGACGGCGGCCAGCTGGCGGGTGCGCGCCGTGCCTTGCGAGCGGCCGGTTTTGGACGCGGCTGCGCCAGTGGTCCGGCCCGAGGAGCTGCCCGCTTTGCTCCTGGAAGTGCCGGTTGAACTGCCGCTTGAGTTGCCTCTAGGCGCGGAGGAGGTGCGTGTCGCCATACCCGCAACGGTACCGGACACTGGGTCGAAACCCGCGGATTTCCGGGGCGGGCGGGATCATGTTGGACTGCGGGGCTGCCGTCCCGGGAGCCGGGCGGCTACGGAAACGGCCTCCCCCGCCGGGACCGCGGAAAGCGGTGCCGGCCGGGAAGGCCGTCTCGGTGACGCTGGTGCCGGGCCGCCGGGGCGGAGCCGACGGTGCGGGCTAAGCCTCGAGGACCACCGGGATGATCATGGGCTTGCGGCGGAGTTTACGGTTCACCCAGGTGCCGATCACGCGGCGGACGACCTGCTGCAGCTGCTGCGTGGTGTGGTCGCGGTTCTGGACGGCCTCTTCGAGGGCGGCGTTGATCTTGGGAATGATTTCGTCGAAGACGGAGTCGTCTTCGGCAACGCCGCGGGCGTGGATTTCCGGCCCGGAGACCACCTTGCCGGTTGCGCGGTGGATGACCGTGACGATCGAGATGAAGCCTTCGTCGCCGAGGGTCTGGCGGTCCTTGAGGTCCGCTTCGGTGACCTCGCCGACGCTGGAGCCGTCAACGTAGACGAAGCCGACCTCGACCTGGCCGACAATGTCTGCCTGGTGGTCGCGGAGGTCGATCACGGTGCCGTTGTCGGCCAGCAGGATGCTTTCCTCCGGGACGCCGGACTCGAGGGCGATCTTGCCGTTGGCGATCAGGTGCCGCGTCTCACCGTGGACGGGCATCGCGTTGAGCGGCTCGAGGATGTTGTAGCAGTACAGCAGCTCTCCCGCAGCGGCGTGGCCGGAGACGTGCACCTTGGCGTTGCCCTTGTGGATGACGTCGGCACCGAGCTTGAGCAGGCCGTTGATGATCCGGAAGACGGCGTTCTCGTTGCCCGGGATGAGGCTGGAGGCGAGGATGACGGTGTCGCCCTGGCCGACGACGACGCGGTGGTCGCCGTTGGCCATGCGGGACAGTGCGGCCATCGGCTCGCCCTGGGACCCGGTGGACATCAGCACGACGCGGTTGTCCGGCAGGTTGTCGATGTTCTTGATGTCAACCAGGATGCCGGCGGGCACCTCGAGGTAGCCGAGCTTCGCGGCGATGGCCATGTTGCGGACCATGGACCGGCCCACGAAAGCGACCTTGCGGTTGTGGTTCGCGGCGGCGTCCAGCACCTGCTGGACGCGGTGCACGTGCGAGGAGAACGAGGCCACGATGATGCGCTTGGACGCCTGGCCGAAGAGCCGGTCCAGGGTGGGACCGATTTCCTTCTCGGCCGTGGTGAAGCCGGGCACGTCCGCGTTCGTGGAGTCGGACATAAAGAGGTCAACGCCCTCTTCGCCGAGCTTGGCGAAGTGGCGGAGGTCGGTGATCCGGCCATCGAGCGGCAGCTGGTCCATCTTGAAGTCACCGGTGTGCAGCACGGTGCCGCCGGAGGTGCGCAGGAACACGGCCAGGGCGTCCGGGATCGAGTGGTTGACGGCCACGAATTCGCAGTCGAAGGGGCCGAACTTCTTGGTCTGGCCCTCGCTCACGATCATGGTGGCCGGCTTGATCCGGTGTTCCTGGAGCTTGGCCTCGATCAGCGCCAGTGTCAGCTGCGAGCCGACGAGGGGGATGTCGTTGCGCAGGCGCAGCAGGTACGGGACGGCGCCGATGTGGTCCTCGTGGCCGTGGGTGAGGACCACGGCGACGATGTCGTCGAGGCGGTTCTCGATGTAGGAGAAATCAGGCAGGATCAGGTCGACGCCGGGCTGGGTCTCCTCGGGGAAGAGGACGCCGCAGTCAACGATCAGCAGCTTGCCGTCGATTTCGAAGACGGTCATGTTGCGGCCGATTTCCCCGAGTCCGCCGAGCGGCACGATCCGCAGGGTGTTCTTGGGCAGTTTCGGCGGCGTGACAAGGCCGGGGAGGGCAGTTTGGGTCATAGTGCACTACTTTCCAGGCGGGGCAGGAGGTGTCCGTTCCTGATCAGGCATTGGCTGCCGGATCAGGAGTAGACGAGTCCTGCTTCCGCCAAGTCCTCGCGGATCGTTTCGATCTCGGCTTCGCCCGGCTCCACGAGGGGCAAACGGACAACCGAGTTGGGCAGGACTCCCTGCCACTTAAGAACTTGCTTCGCAGCAACAGCACCCTGGATGTGGGTCATCACTGCACGGACCACAGGGTCCAGTTCGAAATGTATGGTGCGGGCGGTGGCAAAATCGCCTGCAAGTGCGGCATCGATCATCGCACGGTACTGCTTGGTGGCCACGTGTGCCGACACGCTGACCAGCCCGACGGCGCCGGCCGCCATCCAGGGCAGGGTCAGTCCGTCGTCGCCGGAGTAGACGTCCAGCTCTGTGTTCGCCATCACGCGGGTGACCGCCGCGAAGTCTGCCTTGGCGTCCTTGAGGGCGACGATGCGGGGGTGGTCGGCGAGCCGGATCATGGTTTCCGGCAGGATGGGCACACCGGCGCGGCCGGGGATGTCGTAGACCATCACGGGAAGGTCGGCGGCGTCGGTCACGGCTTCGATGTGGGCCTGGATCCCGGCCTGGCTGGGCTTGTTGTAGTACGGCGTGACGATCAGCTGGCCGTGGGCGCCGGCTTTGGCGGCCCGCTTGGCCATCTCGATCGAGTGTGAGGTGTGGTTAGTGCCGGTGCCGGCGATAACCTTGGCGCGGTCCCCCACGGCCTCGACGATGACGCGGAACAGCTTTTCCTTTTCGTCGTCTTCCAGCGTGGAGGTCTCCCCGGTGGTGCCGGAAATGACGAGGGCGTCATTGCCGTCGTCGACGAGCTTGGCGGCCAGCTCTGCGGACTGCTGATAGTCGACCTCACCGGCGGTCGTGAACGGAGTGACCATGGCGGTCACAAGGGTTCCGAACGTGTAAGAGCGAATGTCAGAGTCAGCCATAGGAAAAACGTTACCTTGTCCGCGGCGTGTTAGGACAATGGCGACGAAGTGATGCGCGTCAAATGTGGCCCTCCCCAGTGGCGCCACTTGGCGCCGCAGGATGCGCCGGCGGAACAGCGCAGTAACGGCCCACGGCCTCCTCGCGCAGCCCTTCAGCCCAGGCGGACAGCCGCTGGGCGGCACGGACGTAGTGGAACAGCTCGGTCGGGGCGAGTGCTTCGATGTCCGTTTCGGCCAGCCGGCGGGCAAGCTCCGCGCCAGGCATCTGGTCAGCGAGGGAAGTCCCCTCCCGGTGCCATTGGATGTCCTCGGAAGCCTCACCCGCGACCAGGCGGCGGAAGAGGAAGTCCACCACTCCGGGGCTCAGTGCCTTGAGGACGCCTGTGGCGTTGATCGGAGCTGGCTCTGGTGCGTTGTTCATGATGCACATAGTATTCGAACATATATTCGAATACAAGGACTGGTTCTGCAGTATTGCCGGCCCGGCACCGCCCGGGGCGGAGCACCCGCGCGGGCCGGTCATGAGACGATCGTGGGATGAGCTCGCGCGGTACGGCAATCACTTCACGGACCGCTAAGACCAAGGCAGCCGCTCCCCGGCTGAGGGGCATTGACGCAGCCCGCGGCCTGGCCCTGCTGGGCATGATGGCAACCCACGTGCTCCCCACCTTCGGGGCCGACGCCCAGCTCACTCCCACGTGGGTTGGCCTGGTGTTCTCCGGACGCGCCGCGGCGCTTTTCGCGGTGCTTGCGGGCATCGGACTGGCACTCTCCACGGGCAAGGAACGTCTCCTGGAAGGGGCCGCGCTGTGGGGCGCGCGGCGGGGCATCGCACTCCGCGCGCTGGTGATAGGCGCCGTCGGACTTTGCCTCGGTGGCCTCGAGGTGAACATCGCCGTCATCCTGGTCCACTACGCCGTGCTGTTCCTTTGCGTCCTGCCGTTCCTCGGGCTGAATCCGAAGCGGCTTTGGCTGCTGGCCGCGGCCTGGCTGCTGGCGGCCCCGGTACTGGCCTATCTCCTGCGGCCGTGGCTGCTGGCCGCCGAGCCGCCCCTCCACCTGGGCCACAACCCCGGCTGGGAGGATCTGGCTACCCCGGGCCGGGTGCTCGGCGATGTGTTCCTGACCGGCTACTACCCGGTACTGCAGTGGCTGGCCTACCTGATCATTGGCCTGGCGATCGGCCGGATGGCACTGTCCACCGCGGCCGTTCAGCTGTTGCTGGTGGCCGGCGGGACCATCACCGCGGTCCTGGCGAAGTGGTTCAGTGTTGTGCTGATGGAGGACTGGGGCGGCCGGGCGGCGCTCCAGGAACACGTAGGTGATCCCGCCTATCCGCTGGCGAGTCTGTTGCAGGTGAACCTCGCGGGTATCGACCAGTCAGGTTCGGCGTGGTGGCTGGCCTCCAGCGCCCCGCATTCGGGAACCACACTTGACCTGCTGCATACCGCGGGGGTGGGCGCCGCCGTCGTCGGTCTCTGCCTGTTGCTGGGCCGCCTCGCGGACTGGGTGCAGCTGGATCTGTTGCTCCCGTTGCGCGGGGCCGGCGCCCTGACGCTGAGCCTCTACACGGCGCATGTGTGCCTGATGGCCTCGCTGCATGGCCGCCCGCTGCCGGCCGGCTGGAGCGTGGAGGGCCTGTTTTGGGCGCAGGCGCTCGCGGCCCTGGTCATCGGCACGATCTTCGCCAGGCTGTCCTGGCGGGGGCCGTTGGAATGGGCCGGCCATGCCGCGAACCTCCTGGGACGCGGCCGGCGGGCCGGCCTGCGCTAGAGGGCGGCACTAAAAGGCTTCGCTAGGAGGACGTCCGGGCTCCGGCAGAGGCGCCGTTAGCCGGCCCGAAACAGGCGGACAGCGTCGCGCATGGAAGCACGGGCGCGCTTCCGGTCGCCGGCGGCGTCGTACGCGCAGCTGAGCCGGAACCAGGAGCGCCAGTCCCCCGGGGCCGCTTCTGCTTCCGCACGGTATTTCTCGAATTCCAGATCCGCCGCCTCCCGGACGATCCTGCCGCCGGGCGTGCGCGGGAGGGTGTCCTCGGGCAGGCCGCCTTCCGCTTCCAGGACCTTGGCCATCCGCTCGGTCCGGGCCCCGAAGAGCAGTTCCCGCACCAGGGCCCACGCCCCGACGATCGGCAGCAGCAGGTACGCGAGGCCGAGGGCTTTGGCGACCAGGTTCTGGTCGGTCAGCAGCAGCACGGACCGCTGCAGGGACACCACCAGGTAGAAGACGAGCAGGAGCGTGACTGCGCCCACCCAGATTTTGGTGCGGTTGGCTTTGAAGGCACCCAGGACGCCGGCCATCAGAGGCCCAGGTCCAGGTAGCCGTCCAGGCCTACCGTCAGGCCGGGGTGGGCGGCAACGTTCCTGACCCCGAGCAGCACGCCAGGCATAAAGGAGGCGCGGTCGAAGGAGTCGTGGCGGAAGGTCAGCTGCTCCCCCGGGCCGCCGAGCAGGACCTCCTGGTGTGCAACGAGGCCGCGCAGCCGCACGCTGTGGACTCGGACGCCGTCGACCTCGCAGCCCCGGGCGCCGGGGCGCTCGCTGGTGGTGGCGTCGGGGCTGGCCGGGGTGCCGGCGGCGGCCCGCTCCGCGGCGACCAGCTGGGCGGTGCGGACGGCGGTGCCCGAGGGGGCGTCCACCTTGTCCGGGTGGTGCAGCTCGATGATCTCGACCGATTCGAAGTAGCGGGACGCTTTCGCGGCGAAGGCCGAGGCGAGCACCGAACCGAGGGCGAAGTTCGGGGCGATGAGGACGCCGACGCCAGGCTGGCCGGCGAGGAGGGACTCGAGCCGGGCCAGCCGGTCTGCGTCCCAGCCGGTGGTGCCGACGACGGCGTGCATACCGTGTTCGACGGCGAACCGGACGTTCGCCTCGGTGCTTTCGGGAACGGTCAGGTCCACCACAACGCGGGCGCCGGAGTCCACCAGCGCGTCGAGGGAGTCGCTGCGGCCCAGTGCGGCAACGAGGGTGAGGTCTTCGGCGGCTTGCACGGCTTTAACAGCCTCGGCGCCCATCCGTCCGTTGGCGCCCAGGACGGCGACGGCGAGTTGTTCGGTCATGGCTTCAACCCTACCGCCGGGGGCGGTCCCGGCTGGAACCGGCGGCCGAGCGTTACCCGCTGCGGAGGGCTTATCCGCCCGCGCCGACCCACTCAACGGTGCCGTCGGCGAAGAACTGTTCCTTCCAGATGGGGACCTGGTCCTTGATCCGGTCCACCAGTTCGGCGCACACCGCGAAGGCCTGCCCCCGGTGCGCGGCGGAGACGGCACAGACCAGGGCGGGGTCGCCGATTTCCAGCATCCCGGTCCGGTGCGCGGCCCAGATCCGCACCGGCTGGGCGGGGCTGTCCGATCCGGCGGAGTGTTCGGCGACGAGCTGCGCGACGACGTCGGCCATCACCTGGTGCGCCGTGGGATGGGCGCTGTAGCTGAGCCGGTGCACCGGCTTGCCGCCGTCGTGGTTGCGGACAACGCCGCTGAAACTCACCACGGCGCCTGCCGTGTCCGATTCCACCGCAAGGATCGCCTGGTCCACGGAGATGGGTTCGGCGCTGAGGACGGCATGCACGATTTCGAAGGACGGTTCAGTGCCCATGGGTGCCCTCCAGCTGGTCGCAGAGGTGTCCGATGATGGGGTCCAGCACACCCAGGCCGTCCATCACGCCCTTCGGCGAGCCGGGGAGGTTGACGATGAACGTGGTCCCGGCCGTTCCGGCGTGGCCGCGGCTGAGCATGGCCGTCGGGGTTTTGGCCGTGCCGGCGCTGCGGAGCCCCTCCATGATGCCGGGGATCTCGCGGTCCAGCAGCGGGAGGGTCTGTTCGGGCGTGGCGTCGGTGGGGCTCAGGCCGGTACCGCCGCTGGTGATGATGACGGCCGGGTGCTGGGTCAGCAGGGCGCGGAGGGCCGCGCCCACCGGCTCGCCGTCGGGTACCACCATGGCGGGAAATGACTCGAAGCCGTGTTCGGCCAGCCAGTCGGCGATCACCGGGCCGGTGAGGTCCTCGTAGACCCCCGCCGCTGCCCGGGTGGAGGCGATCACAATCCCGGCCCTGCGGCCGGTCGCCTCGCCGTGGCGGTGCGGTTCGGGGTGGTTCGTTCCGGTCAGGCTCACAGTGTCCAGTCCCCGCTCTTGCCGCCGCTCTTGGCCAGCACTTTGATGTCCGTCAGGACCGCGTGCTTGTCCACGGCCTTGATCATGTCGTACACACTGAGGGCGGCCACGGTAACGGCCGTGAGCGCTTCCATTTCCACCCCGGTCACGCCCCGGGTCTTGACGGTGGCGAAAATCGTCACCGAGCCGGCGCCGAGTTCGAAGTCGACGGTGACTTTGGTCAGCGGCAGCGGGTGGCACAGCGGAATGAGGTCCGGCGTCTTCTTGGCGGCCATGATGCCGGCGACCCGGGCCACGGCGAGTGCGTCCCCCTTCGGCAGTTCCCCGGCGCCGAGCAGCTCCAGGACCTCCGGGGTACTGTTCACCGTGGCGGTGGCGGTGGCCTCCCGCGTGGTCTCGGCCTTGTTGGACACATCGACCATCTGGGCGGTGCCGTCCTGCCGCAGGTGGGTCAGCCCGGGCTTGCCGGGGGTATTGGTTTCGTTCACAGCACCCATACTTCCACCTCGTCGCCCGCCTCGAGCGCCGCGGTGCCCACGGGGACCTGGATGAAGGCGTTGGAGTTCGCCAGCGCGTGGACCAGATGTGATCCCGGTCCGCCCTCCGGCCGCACCGTCCCGTCGGGGCCGAGCACTGCGCGCCGGACCTGGTGTTTGGTTTCCGGGGATTCCAGGGCCTCGGAGAGCCTGGCCCGGATCACGGTGCGGGGCGACGGGGCGCCGAAGAGCTCGGCGAGTACGGGCCGGAGGAACATTTCAAAGGAGACCAGGCAGCTGACGGGGTTCCCGGGGAAACCAAGGACCGGCACCCCTTCGAAGCTGCCGATGCCCTGCGGCCCGCCCGGCTGCATGGCGACGGCGCCGAATTCGACGTCGTGGCCTGCCAGTGCCTGCCGGACCACCTCGTAGGCGCCCTTGCTGACGCCGCCGGTGGTGATGATGAGGTCGACGTCGGGGGCGTGCCGGCGCAGCAGCCCGGCCAGTTCCGCGGGGTCGTCCGTGGAGATGCCCGACCGCGTCACGGACAGGCCGGCCTGCCGGAGCGCGGATTCGAGCAGGGTGCCGTTGGCGTCGTAGATCTTTCCGGGCTGCAGCGGGGTGCCGGGTTCCAGTACTTCGTCCCCGGTGGTGACGAGCAGGACCCGGGCCGCGGCGTGCACCGGCACCCGGGTGATGCCCAGGGCCGCCAGGAGCCCGAGTTGTCCCGGGCCGAGGTAGGTCCCGGCCGCCAGTGCCGGCGCCCCGGCGGCGATGTCGCTGCCGGCGTCGCGGACGAAGGTGCCCGGCGGGGTGGCGGGGAGGCGGACCGTGGCGGCCTCCCCCGGCGCAGGGAAGACGTCCGGAAGGGCCTGTTCAATGGGAACGACGGCGTCCGCGCCAGGCGGGATCATGGCCCCGGTCATGATGGGCGCGGCCGTCCCCGGGGTCAGGGGCGCGGGCTCGGCACCGGCCGGTACGGGTGCGGCGACGTGCAGTTCCGCACCGCCGGCCGGCACGTCGGCACTGCGGATGGCGAAGCCGTCCATTTGCGAGTTGGGGAACGGCGGGAGGTCCAGCGGGGCCTCAATCTCGGCGGCCAGTCCGCGGCCCAGGGCGTCGCCCAGCGGCACGGTCTCGATGCGGTCAGCAAGGGGAGCCAGGAGGGAGCGGACCTTGTCCCGGTGCGCTTCCACGGTGACGGGCCTGTTCGCGGTGCGGTGCATGCGGTGGTGACCTTCGGCTCGGCGGACTAGGACTTCACGTCCACTGTAACGGTGTGGTAGCCGGTGGCACCGCTGGGCGCCGCCGGAGCCCGGTCCTCCACCTGCGGGACGCCCGTGAGATCGGTCGCCCGGACCTGCACCTCGTACTGGCCCGGGCCCAGGGGCACGGAGATCCTCCACTGGCACCACGTGTCCGTAGAGATGGCGCGGGCCAGGTCCGCCTGTTTCCAGTCGCCGCGGTTGATCCGGACCTCCACTTTGCCGACGCCGCGGTGCTGCGCCCAGGCGACGCCGCCCAGGTCCACCGTTCCGGCCTGCACGCTGCGGCCGGAACGGGGCACGTCGATCCGTGACGAGGTCTTGATCGGGCCGTGTTCACTCCAGCCCCGGGGCGTCCAATAAGCGACGTCGTCCGCGAACCGGGTCACTTTCAGTTCGGTGACCCACTTGGTTGCCGAGACGTAGCCGTACAGCCCGGGGACGATCAGCCGGACCGGGAAGCCGTGCTCGAGCGGCAGCGGCTCCCCGTTCATTCCCACGGCCAGGAGGGCGTCACGGGTGTCGGTGAGAACTTCCAGCGGCGTTCCGGCGGTCCAGCCGTCCGCGCTGCGGGAAAGCACCATGTCCGCCCCCGGTTTGGGTCCGGCCTGGGCCAGCAGTTCGCGGACCGGCCAGCCGAGCCAGCGCGCGTTGCCGATGAGGTCACCTCCCACCTCGTTGGAAACGCACGCAATGGTGACGTACCGCTCGGTCAGCGGCTTGGCCAGCAGCGCGGCGAAATCCAGCTCGACCTCGCGCTCCACCATTCCAGTCACTTTGAGCGTCCATTGGGCCGGGTCCACGAGGGGAACCCGGAGGGCCGTGTCGATCCGGTAAAAGTCCGCGTTCGGGGTCACTAAGGGGCTTACGCCAGCGAGTCCGGCTTCGGCGCCGGCGGGGATCGCTGCCGCCCGCGACGCCGGGATTGGCAGGACCAGTTTGCCGCGCACCTCGGTGACGGCGGCTGCCGCCCCGCGCAGAGTGGACGCCAGCACTCCGCCGATCGCGGCGACCAGGGTCGTCCCTGCCAGGGACTGCAGGAACCGGCGGCGCGCGGGGCCGTCCGCCGTATCCCGGGGCTGCGGAGGCTGCGGCTGCTGCTGTTCCGCCGGTGCCGACGCGCCGTGCCAGGTCTTCAGTAAGCGGACCAGCCAGCGCAGCAGGATGATGCCGAGCACCGCGCCAAGCAGCGGTACAGGAATCGCGTTGGGCGTTACCCCGGCCCGGGTCAGCACGGCGGCCAGGCCAACGACGCCGAACACGGCAATCACGGCCAGCCCGGCAAAGCGGCGGCGCCACTCGAGCATCCCGGCCAAGGCGGCCAGTACCGCGATCAGCACCACCATCGACGTCAGCAGGGCCAGCTTGTCCGAAGTCCCGAATAAGGAGATAGCCCAGTCCTTGACGCCCGGCGGCACGGCGTCGATCACGGCTCCGCCCACCGCTGTCACCGGCGACACCGAGGGACTCACCAGCCCGGCGGCCAGTTCACCCACGACCACGCCCGCGCCGACCGCCGCCACTCCCGCCGCGGCGGCCCACCACAACGGGCGCCCGCCTGCGGGCCGCAGCCGTCCCCGGGGCGGTGCTGCCGGGACAACCCTGGAGGTGTTCACCCTTCCAGCATAAGTTCGCTGGCAACAGGGGCGTGATGGCCGGCCCGCGGTGGCGTAGCCTGACAGTATGAGTGTTCAGCTTGGCATGCCCCAGCCCCGGGCGGAAAGCGGCCCCGACACCGGCGCCGCGCCGCTTCCAGCCGGGCGCCCTGCCGGGCTGCCGGCCGGCCTGATGGACCGTTACGGCCGCCGCGCCACCGACATGCGGCTCTCGCTGACGGACAAATGCAACCTGCGCTGCACCTACTGCATGCCGGCCGAAGGCCTCGAATGGCTGGCCAAGCAGGCGGTTATGACCGCTGACGAGGTAGTGCGGATTGTCCGGATCGGAGTGGACCTGCTGGGCGTCCGGGAACTCCGGCTCACCGGCGGCGAACCCCTGGTCCGGGCCGACCTCCTGGATATCATTTCCGCGCTGCGCCAGGCCCACCCGGACCTGCCGATCTCCATGACCACCAACGCCGTGGGACTGGACAAGAAGGCCGCGGGCCTAAAAGCCGCCGGCCTGACCCGGATCAACGTCTCGCTGGACTCCTTGCACGAGGAAACCTTCACCAAACTGACCCGGCGTCCCTTCCTGGACCGCGTCCTCGCCGGCGTCGACGCCGCCTGGGCGGCCGGCCTCGGACCCGTCAAGCTCAATGCGGTGCTGATGCGCGGCATCAACGACGCCGAATCGCCCACCCTGCTGGCGTGGGCCCTGGACCGCGGCTACGAACTGCGCTTCATCGAACAGATGCCATTGGACGCCGACCACGGCTGGACGCGCCGGAACATGATCACGGCAGCGGAAATCCGTGACCTGCTCTCGGTGGACTACGTGCTGGGCGCGGACCCGAGGGAGCGCGACGGCGCCCCCGCTGAACGCTTTGAGGTCCGCGCCAGGGTACCCGGAACGGATCAGGCCACCGGACCCGTGCTGGGCACGGTGGGCATCATTGCCTCCGTCACCGAACCGTTCTGCGCGGACTGCCGCCGCACCCGGATCACCGCGGAGGGCAAGATCATGAGCTGCCTGTTTTCGCGCGAGGAAATTGACCTGCTGGGGCTGCTCCGCGAGGGCGCCAGCGACGACCAACTCGCCGAGCGGTGGCAGGACGCCATGTGGATCAAGCCCAAGGCCCACGGCATGGACCACGTCGGGCTGGACGCCCCGGATTTCGTCCAGCCGGACCGCAGCATGAGCGCTATCGGAGGCTGAACCACCCGTGAACGTACGTTACTTCGCTGCCGCGCGCGCCGCCGCCGGGATCGACGAGGAAAAGTTTGACCTGCCCGACGGCACCACGCTGACCGGCCTTGTGGAGGCGATCGTCGCCGTCGAACGTCCCGAACCGCCCGCCGGCACTCCGCCGCTGGCCCGCATCCTGTCCCGGTCCAGCTTCCTGCTCAACGAGGTGGCCGTCCGCAACCCTGCGGCCACGCTGGGACCGGACGACGTCGTCGACGTGCTCCCGCCGTTCGCCGGCGGCTAGCCGAACCCGGGCAGCCTAGGCCGGAACGGCCGCGGGCTCGGGAACGCGGCGGCACACGGTGGTCATAAACGGGCTGAAATCGCTCGCGTGGCCCAGCCGCAGCCCGGCGGCGTGGGTCAGCTCCCCGTCGTCGACCCTCAAGGTATGCCGTGCGGTGCCGCGGTCACTGCGCCGTTCAATGGTCAGGGTGCCGTCCTGCCAACTAGCCCGGGCCGGCGCTTCGGGCGGCAGGCCCATACTGTTCACGTGGTACCAGAGTGTGTCCGGGTGGTCGGGGTCCATGGTGAAGACACCGACACCCTCGGTCCTGGCGCCGTCGGCATCGGTATGGCGGTAGCTCATGGTGACGGCGAGACCGGCGGCGGCGCGGGCAAAAACGACGTCGGCCGCGGCCGTGCGGGCCGGACCCCACGCGGTGGCCTCCCACTGGGTGGTGCCACTCCACTGGCCGAGGAAGCCCTCAAGCGCCTCGTGTGCACTGCCTGGCAGCGGCCGGTCCATGCGTCCTCCGATGGGGTTCCTCCCGTGCGGTCCCGCCACCATCATCACGCCGGGCCGCCCGGCTGTAAAGGAGGGGTAGCCCGGTGGAAGCTCCGGGGACCAGCTCAGAGGCCGAAGGTCTCGGTTTCCTCGAACGGGCCCACCACAGTGACGGTCCGCGGTGCGGCGGCGAGTTCACGGGCGAGCTCCTGGACGTCGGCCACGGTGACGGCCTTGATCTGGCGCAGGGTCTCGTCGATGTCCTGGTACTCGCCGGAGACCAACTCGGCCCGGCCCAGCCGGGACATCCGCGACCCGGTGTCCTCCAGGGCCAGGACGATGCCGCCGCTCAGTTGTCCGACGGCCTTGCGCAGTTCCTCCTCGGAGATCCCGCCCTCGGCCAGCTTGTCCAGCTCCGCGCCGAGGAGTTCCAGGACCTGCCGGACCTTCGACGGGGTGCAGCCGGCGTACATGCCAAAGTAGCCGGCGTCGGCGTAGGAGGACGCGAAGGAGTACGTCGAATACACCAGGCCGCGCTTTTCCCGGACCTCCTGGAAGAGCCGCGACGACATTCCCCCGCCCAGCACGGCGTTCAGCACGCTCATCACGTAACGGCGGTCGTCGGTAGCGACGATCGTGGGGCAGCCCATGATGATGTTTGCCTGCTCCACGGGACGCTTGACCACGTGCAGGCCGGCCGTGCCGGTAATCGCTGCCCGTTCGGTGGACCGGCGCTGGACGGGGGCGGCGTCGTGCTCGAGCTGCCAGCCGGCCGAATGCAGGGCGTCGACGACGAGCCCGCAGACGACGTCGTGATCCAGTCCCCCGGCGGCAGTGATAACGAGCTCATCCGGACGGTAGTAGCGGCGGTAGTGGTCCCAGACCGAGTCGCGGGCCACGGCGCGGATGGCGTCCGGGGTGCCGCCGATCGGACGGCCGAGCGGGTGCGTGCCGAGAACGGCTGCGACGAAGTGTTCGTGGGCGACGTCGGTAGGGTCATCGCTGTCCATGGCGATTTCCTCGAGGATGACGTCGCGTTCCTGCTCCATTTCCTGCGGGTCCAGGACGGCGCCGGTGATCATGTCGGCGATGACGTCGATCGCCATGGGGAGGTCCGTGTCCAGGACCCGGGCGAAGTAGCAGGTGCTTTCCTTCGCGGTGGCGGCATTGGATTCCCCGCCCACCTCGTCGAAGGCGGAGGCGATTTCCAGCGCGGTGCGCCGTTTGGTGCCCTTGAAGAGCAGGTGTTCCAGGAAGTGGGTGGACCCGTGCTGCCCCGGTGCTTCGTCCCGCGATCCGACGCCGACCCAGAACCCGATGGTCGCCGAGCGCTGGCCCGGCATCGCTTCGGTCAGCACGCGGACGCCGCCGGGGAGCACCGAGCGGCGCACCTGCGAGCCGCCGTCGGCTCCGTGGATGAGGGTGTCGGCGTGCTGGTTCTGCTCAAGCGGCAGGGGTACGACAGTCATTAAGGCCTTTCAAGAAACCGTCAGGGGAAACGTGCCAAATCTGCCTGCAATCCTACCTGCCTTTAACGGCAGCGGGGCCGGTGGACGAATCCACCGGCCCCGCTGCGCGAGTCAGGAAAGACTACTCTGCGGCCTCCACGGAAACCTCAGCGTTGTCAGCGTCGGCGGACCCTGCCTCATCGGCCACGACGGGCGAGAGGGAGAGCTTTCCGCGGTCATCGATCTTGGTGATTTCCACCTGGATCTTCTGGCCCACGGAAACAACGTCCTCGACGTTGTCCACGCGCTTGCCGCCGGCGATCTTGCGCAGTTCGGAGATGTGCAGCAGACCGTCCTTGCCCGGGGTCAGGGAAACGAAGGCGCCGAAGGTGGTGGTCTTGACGACCGTACCCAGGTAGCGCTCACCGATTTCCGGGACCTGCGGGTTGGCGATGGCGTTGATCGCGGACCGTGCTGCGTCGGCAGACGGGCCGTTGGTGGCGCCAATGTAGACAGTTCCGTCGTCCTCGATCGAGATGTCGGCTCCGGTGTCTTCCTGGATCTGGTTGATCATCTTGCCCTTCGGGCCGATGACCTCGCCGATCTTGTCTACCGGGATCTTGACCGCGATGACGCGCGGTGCGAACTCGGAGAGCTCGTCCGGGGTGTCGATCGCGGAGTTCAGGACGTCCAGGATGTGCAGGCGTGCTTCGCGGGCCTGCTTCAGGGCGGCGGCCAGGACCGAGGCGGGGATGCCGTCAAGCTTGGTGTCCAGCTGGATGGCCGTGACGAACTCGGAGGTACCGGCGACCTTGAAGTCCATGTCGCCGAAGGCATCTTCGGCGCCGAGGATGTCGGTCAGTGCGGCGTAGCGGGTCTGGCCGTCAACCTGGTCGGAGACCAGGCCCATGGCGATACCGGCAACCGGCGCCTTCAGCGGCACGCCTGCGTTGAGCAGGGACAGCGTGGAGGCGCAGACGGAACCCATCGACGTCGAACCGTTGGAGCTGAGAGCCTCAGACACCTGGCGGATGGCGTAGGGGAATTCCTCGCGGGTGGGCAGCACCGGCATGATGGCGCGCTCTGCCAGGGCGCCGTGGCCGATTTCGCGGCGCTTCGGAGAACCGACGCGGCCGGTCTCGCCGGTGGAGTACGGCGGGAAGTTGTAGTTGTGCATGTAGCGCTTGCGCGTTACCGGCGACAGCGAGTCGATCTGCTGTTCCATCTTGAGCATGTTCAGCGTGGTGACACCCATGATCTGGGTCTCGCCGCGTTCGAAGATGGCCGAGCCGTGCACGCGGGGCAGAACCTCAACCTCGGCGGTGAGCTGGCGGATGTCCGTCAGGCCGCGGCCGTCGATCCGGATCTGGTCCTTGAGGATGCGCTGGCGCACAACCTGCTTGGTGACGGAGCGGAAAGCTGCTGACAGCTCCTTCTCGCGGCCTTCGAACTGGCCGGCCAGGGAAGAGGTGACCTCGTCCTTGAGCTCGTCCGAGGCGGTGTCGCGCTCCTGCTTGTCGGCGATCTGGAAGACAGCAGCCAGCTTGTCGGCGGCAGCGGATTCCACAGCGGCGTAGACGTCGTCCTGGTAGTCCAGGAAGACCGGGAACTCGACGGTCGGCTTGGCGGCGCGGGCTGCGAGGTCGGACTGGGCTTCGCACAGGGCCTTGATGAACGGCTTGGCGGCCTCGAGGCCCTCGGAAACAACTTCTTCGGTCGGGGCGGTGGCGCCCTGTTCCTTAATGAGGTTCCAGGAGTTGTCAGTGGCTTCGGCTTCAACCATCATGATGGCAACGTCGTCACCTGCAACGCGGCCGGCGACGACCATGTTGAAGACGGCGTTCTCCAGCTGCGAGTGCTTCGGGAACGCAACCCACTGGGTGCCGTGCTCGTCGGCAACGAGGGCAACGCGGACGCCGCCGATCGGGCCGGAGAAGGGCAGGCCGGAGAGCTGGGTGGACATCGAGGAAGCGTTGATCGCGACGACGTCGTAGAGCTCATCCGGGTTGATGGAGAGCACGGTGACGACGATCTGGACCTCGTTGCGCAGGCCCTTGACGAACGCGGGGCGCAGCGGGCGGTCCATGAGGCGGCAGGCCAGGATGGCTTCGGTCGAGGGGCGGCCTTCGCGGCGGAAGAACGAACCCGGGATACGGCCCGCGGCGTACATACGCTCTTCGACGTCGACGGTCAGCGGGAAGAAGTCGAAACCTTCGCGCGGGTGCTTGCCGGCGGTGGTTGCGGACAGCAGCGCGGTCTCTTCATCGATGTAGACCATGGCTGCGCCGGCTGCCTGCTTGGCAAGACGGCCGGTTTCAAAGCGGATAACCCGCTTGCCGAAGCGGCCATTGTCAATGACGGCTTCTGAGAACTGGATTTCGGGACCCTCCAAGAGAGTCACCTCCGTTTCTTGGTTAACGGAGCCCATCCGCATCAACCCAGGCCAGCATCTGTCGACTGGCCTGCACTGCACCCGGTCATCGATCGAGACCCACGGGCCTAGCGGTTGATGTCAGTGTTCTTGAGGTAGGTGAGCATGCGCTTGCGACGACCAACCATGGCCAGCAGACCGCGCTGGGTGTGGTAATCGTGCTTGTGCTCCTTCATGTGCTCAGTCAGATCCTTGATCCGCTGGGTCAGGACTGCAACCTGGACCTCCGGCGAACCGGTGTCGCCCTCGGACGTTGCGAAATCCTTCATGATGGACTGCTTTACAGCGGCTTCAAGTGCCACGTTAACTCCTAGAGATGTGCCGTGAGGCCCGAGTCAGTAATTCACTGCCGGGGGTGCTGCGCCGGAATTCCTGCCCCACAGGGAAGGTATCCTCCACACAACAAGAGCCAGCCGCCACGGACTGCAGCCGGATCCAACGTTTAGTTTACTGGCACGCCGCCGATGTTGTCTAAACCGTCCGGCGCGCCCACCAGCAACCCGCGGATGGCGGCGACACCCTGGTACAGCTCGGCGAAGGAGGTACTCAGCGGCGAGAGCCCGATCCTGATGCCCTGCGGCGCCCGGAAGTCAGGGATCACGTCCTGTTCCCACAGCTGGGCGGTCATCTCACGGAACGCGGGATGGTCCACCGTGATGTGGCTGCCGCGCAGGTCGGGGTCCCGCGGGGTGGACAACTGCACCCCTGCGGGCGCCAGCCAGGCGTCATGGAGTTCGACGGCGAACGCCGTCAGCAGCCGTGACTTCTCCCGGACGGCGGCCATGGAGGCCTCCTCAAGCAGGTCCAGTGTCCCGCGCATGGCGAGCATGCCGAAGATGGCGGGCGTTCCGCTGAGGAAGCCCCGGATCCCTGCCGCCGCCTCGTAGCCCGGACCCATCTCGAACGCGTCCTTGCGTCCCATCCAGCCCCAGATGGGCTGCTGCAGCCCGGCCAGGTGCCGGGCGTTGACGTAGGCGAACGCGGGCGACCCCGGTCCCCCGTTCAGGTACTTGTAGGTGCAGCCTGCGGCGAAGTCGACGCCGGCGTCGTCCAGGCCGATCTCCACCGACCCGGCGGAGTGGCACAGGTCCCACACCACCAGCGCGCCGGCGTCGTGCACGGCGGCGGTGATGCCGGGCAGGTCCGCGAGGAAACCGGAGCGGTAGGCGATCTGGCTGAGGACCACGACGGCGGTGGCCGGCCCGGTGGCGGCGCGCACCTGGTCAACGCTGACCCCTGCGGAGGGGTCTGCCTCGATCCAGCGCAGTGTGAGCCCCTCTTCGCGGGCAATGCCTTCGACGAGGTAGCGGTCGGTCGGGAAGTTGTCCGTGTCCAGCACGATCTCGGTGCGGGCCGGATCGGTGACGGCGGCCAGTGCGGCGCGGATCAGTTTGTAAAGCACCACGGTGGTGGAGTCGGCGATGATGGTCTGCCCGGGCGCCGCGCCCAGCACGGCCCGGCCCAGCTGGTCACCGATCTGCTGCGGCAGCTGCAGCCATTCCTCGTCCCAGCCGCGGATCAGGCGGCCGCCCCAGCTGTCCTGGATGAAGCTGCTGATGTCCGTGACAGTGCGCTTCAGGGGCCGGCCCAGGGAGTTGCCATCGAGGTAGGACAACTCCGTGTCCGTCCCGACGAAGTGGGCGCGGTACGCGGCCAGCGGGTCCGCGGCGTCGAGGTCCAGCGCGCGTTGCCACAGGGCATCGGTCGCTGCCTGTGCCGGTGTCCCGGCGCTCACTGGCCGATCTCCGTGCGGACGGCGAACAGTTCCGGGAAGAACGTCAGTTCGAGGGCTTTTTGCAGGAAGGCCACTCCGCTGGACCCGCCGGTCCCGGACTTCATGCCGATGGTCCGCTGGACCGTCCGGAGGTGCCGGAAGCGCCAGAGCTGGAAGTTGTCCTCGAGGTCCACGAGTTCCTCGCAGGCTTCGTAGGCGCCCCAGTTGGTGGCCGCGTTTTCGTAGATGTACTTGAACACGGGGACAAGTTCCGGGCTGAATTCGTGGGCCTTGCTGACATCGCGGTCCAGGACCGACGCCGGCACGTCGAAGCCCTGGCGCTTGAGGTAGGCAAGGAAGTCGTCGTAGACACTGGGTGCTTCGAGGAGCTCCAGGAGCATCCCGTGGGCCTCGGGGTCCGATTCGAAAACCGGCAGCATCTTGCGGTTCTTGTTGCCCAGGAGAAACTCCACGGCGCGGTACTGGCTGGACTGAAAGCCTGATGAGCTGCCCAGGAAACCCCGGAACTGGGAGTACTCGGTGGGTGTCAGGGTGGCCAGGACAGACCACTGCTCCGTGAGGGTCTTCTGGATGTGCTTGACCCTGGCGATGGCCTTGAGCGCGGAGCCGAGGTCGTCGGCGCGAAGCCAGGCTGCGGCGCTGCGGAGTTCGTGCAGCACGAGTTTGAGCCACAGCTCCGTGGTCTGGTGCTGGATGATGAACAGCATCTCGTCGTGGTGCTCCGGTGCACTCACGGGCTGCTGGGCGCTGAGCAGCGTTGGCAGCTGCAGGTATGAGGCGTAGCTCATCCGGGAGCTGAAGTCGCGGACAATGTCCTTGTCCAGCTCGCGGGTGTTCTTCTCTAGGGTCACGTCGGGTGCCTTCCTTAACCTTGGGACGCGGTCAGGAGATCGTGCGCCTGGACGACGTCCAGGCGCATCTGTTCCACCAGCGCCTCCGGGCCACGGTACGCGACCATACCGCGCAGGCGGGCCACGAATTCGATGACGACTGTCTGGCCGTAGAGATCGAAATCCTCCACGGCCTCTTCGGGCCGGTCGATCACGTGCGCCTCGACTTGCCGGCTGACGCCGTCAAAAGTGGGGTTTGAGCCGACCGAAATGGCGGCCGGCCAGCGGATGCCGGCCTGGTCTACGAGCCAGCCGGCGTAGATGCCGTCCGCGGGGATGTAGCCGCTGGCGTCCGCAGCGAGGTTGGCGGTGGGGAAACCGAGGTCGCGGCCGCGGGCGGCGCCGTGCACCACCTCGCCCCGCATCTTATGCGGCCGGCCCAGGACGGCAGCGGCGGTGGCGACGTCGCCCTCCCGCAAGGCATCCCGGACCCAGGTGGACGAGCAGCGGCGGTCGCCCGCGCCGCCGTCGTGGTCAGTTCCGTCGGTGCGGTGCACCGGGTAGCCTTCGGAGCCGAATTCGCTGATGACCTGCACCTCGAAGCCGAGCTTCTCCCCCAGCTCCTTCATGGTGTCCAGGTCGCCGGAGTTGCCCCGGCCAAACCGGGCGTCGTGGCCGATGACGACGTGGCTGGCCTTGAGGGCATCCACCAGCACCGAGGAGACGAATTCCTCCGGGGTCAGGCTGGCCAGTTCCAGCGAGTACTTCATCACCAGGACGGCGTCCAGGCCGACCTCGCCGAGGGCAACCAGCTTGTCTTCGAGCCCCATGATCAGCTCGGGGGCGGATTCGGGGCGGTGGACCTGTGCCGGGTGCGGGTCGAAGGTGATGGCGACGGCGCGGGCGTGGGTCAGGCGGGCCGTGCGGATCAGTTGCGACAGCACCTGCTGGTGGCCGCGGTGCACGCCGTCGAAGTTGCCGAACGTGACCACGGAGGGACCGAAGTCCGCCGGGACTTCGGACGGATCGTTCCAGATGTGGACCATCTACCTCGCCTTTTGCTGCCTGCTGTGGACTTTTCCGGAGGGTCTGGCCGGCTCCGGAACTCTCTAAGATTACCCGCTGCCGGCGCTGGTCCCGGACGGATCCGGGCGCCGCCGTTACCTTTCCGTCTACCCGGCCCGGGGCTACGATGCAAGGGCACCAGTTCGGCGACGGCAATGCGGCCGCCGCCGCCACCAATGCCCGCGGCCGGACCGCGGCTGAAGGAGAACGCCATGACTGAGCTCCATGACATCCTTGGGCAGATTCCCGTAGACCAGATCGCCGACATGCTCGGCACGGACCGGCAGACGGCCCAGGCCGCTGTGGAGGCCGCTGTCCCCACGCTTCTCGCCGGCATGCACAACAACGCGCAGGCCCCCGAAGGCGCAGCCGCCCTGGAGTCGGCCCTGGACCAGCACCGGGACGGGCTGGTGGACGGCGGTGTGGATGCCGCCCAGGTGGACACCGCCGACGGCGAAAAGATCGTGAACCACGTCTTCGGCGGCCAGCAGGACCAGGTGGCCAGCCAGCTGGCCGGCTCGGCACAGCTCGGCGGGATGGGCGGGGACCTGGTGCGCAAGCTCCTTCCGCTGCTCGCCCCGATCGTGATGTCCTACCTCGCCAAGAAGGTCCTGGGCGGCCGTGGCCAGGCCGGCGCAGGTGCCGGAGCTGGCGCCGGCGCCGGTGCCGGGAGCCAGGCCGGACCCGGGGGCATTGACCTCGGCGGAATCCTGGGTGGAATCCTGGGTGGCGGCGCAGGAGGGGCGGGCGGCGGCCTGGGCAGCATCCTCGGCGGCATGTTCGGCGGCGGCGAACAGCGCACCACCGATGAAGCTCCAGCGCCCGATGCGGGCCGTGCAACGGAACCGGCTCCCCAAGCTGAGCCCCAGGCGGTACCGCAGGGACAGCCGTCGGGCGACGGTCCGGCACCGGGTGAGCTGATCGACATTGACCTCCCCGGGCAACAGCAGGACGACGCGGCCCGGCAGGATGAGGGGCAGTCCGCGGAGCAGTCCCGGAAAGACGACGGCGGACTCGGCGGCCTGCTCGGCGGACTCTTCGGGAAGAAGTAGGGTCCAGACCGCGTACCAGGCGGGGCGGCCGCGCCTCATCGCCCGCCCCGGCGCCCTGCCCGGTACTGCTTTCCAATATCAGCGGGGCTACTGCTTCCGGGCGGCCGTCGGATCTGCCTGCGGGATGAGCTGCAACCATGCTTCCAGGTCCCGTGGGCGACGGAAGAGGAGGACTTCAGCCGGCCCGGGGGAACGTTGGAGTTCCCGCATGACCCGTCGTTTCCGGCCAAAGGACCGGAAGTGCCAGCCGATGATCGAATCCGGCGCGAAGAGTCGGGCGAACGTCTCCCGGTTGCCATTGCACACTTCGTCCCTGGCAACGACTCTCCGAAGCGAACGACGGATCAGCCTCAGCAGCGAAAGCCACCGCGGATAGTCCAGCCCTATGATCAGCTGCGCCCGGGGCACGACCAGGTCCCGCCACACGCCGTAGGCGCTGTCGAGGACCCACCTGTCCTGGCCGGCGATGCGCGCCGCGAGCTCGCGTTGTTCCGCGGTATCCGGTTGCCGCCACCCCGGAAGCCAGCCAATGTCGTCGTCGGCGGAATACTCCGGCAGCCCGGTACGCGCAGCGTAGGCGTGTGCGGCGGAGGACTTGCCGCTGCCGGTGACGCCGTAGAAAAGGACTCGCGAAGGGGCCGCTGGCGAAGGTGGGGGTTGCACTAGGTCAGCATGCCACACTGGTCCGATGCCCGAATTTGTCATTGCCGCCAGCCCCGAGGTCTCCGGCGCCGAGGTGGTGGCACTCTATGAATCCGTCGGGTGGGCCGCGTACACGCGGGACCCCGGCCTGTTATTACAGGCGCTCCGAAACTCCTCCTTTGTGGTCGCCGCACGGAACCCGGACGGACGGCTGGTCGGGCTGGCCCGCGTCGTCTCCGACGATGCGACCATCTGCTATGTGCAGGACATCCTCGTGGACCCGGGGTGCCAAGGTGCAGGCGTCGGGCGCGCCATGCTGGAAGCTGTCCAGGCCCGTTACCGGCATGTCCGACAGACGGTGCTCCTCACGGACAACGAACCTGGCCAGCGGGCTTTCTACGAGGCCCTTGGATTCACTGAGGGCACCGATTTCACTCCGGAACCCCTTCGGGTCTTTGCCTTGTTCCGCTAGTCCGACGAGTCCGCGGCACTTCCCCATGTACCCGGCGTCACTGCCGTGCCTACTATCTGGGTATGAGGCGACTGGCGGCGGCAGCAGCGATCAGCCTGGTTTCCGTGACGGTGCTCAGCGGATGCTGGCTGGAGCCGGGCTCCCACACGGCCGCCTGCGTGGACTGGGTCCGCTTCGGCACCCTGCAGGAACGGTTCGACCATGCGGGAGCTGTTGTTGTCGGCACCCCGCAGCCGACGGACGGCGAAACCCGCATCTATGGGTATCAGGCCAACATCCATGCTGTTGAGGTTGAACGGGTTTTCAAGGGCGATGTGGGGACTGCACCCGTCCGGGTTGCGTCCATGCCTGTTACGTGCGGCAAGTCGTATCCGGACGGTGACCCGCTCGACGCCGGCGGTCGGCAGCTCCTCTTCCTCACCAACCAGAACGGCGAATGGTTCACCATGACGCCGGACCAGGGAGCTCTTCCCTTCCMCACGGGCACTCCCCTGCCGTTCAAGACCCGCTAGCCGCCGACGAACCGTGACGCGGTGAGGGCATGGTGCTTCTTGCCGAGCCGTCCGTCCCGTCGCCGCCTCGGTGCTCACTGGGTATCCGCAGTCCATGGGTCCCAGCGGAGGACAGTTTCTGCCCGCAGCCGGTCTGGACTTCTTTTTAGGGTCGGAAGTGGTGGTTGCGTCGGGGTTGTTGGGTGGGGTCGAGGTGTGGTGGTGGGGTGTACTAGGGGGTGCCGTTGTGGTTGTGGATGGTCCATTGTTCTTTGTGGATGAGGTGGTGGTGGTGTG
>NZ_JBFTHI010000017.1:0-58519 GCF_056394165.1 Arthrobacter sp. 10T416
TTACCGGGTTTGTGCGTCATCGGCCAGATGCCTCGCGAGCAGCCAGCCGGCGCCAATCATTGCCACGCCCAGCACCATGTGAGTCCAGTTGTCCATGGTGTTGAACGCCAGGAAATTGGCCGCCGACCCCACGCCGACGATCAGCCCGTAAACGCCAAAGATGATGTACAAAAGGCCGAAGCCCATGAGGAAGTTCCGGGCTCCCATGTCGTTGCGGGACATGGTCCAGCCGGCGGCGCCAATGGCGAGCTGAACGATGTTCAGGAGCATGGACACCTGGAACAGGCCGAGGAACATGGCCCTGGAATCGGGTCCGAGGAACCTCAGTTCGCTGTACTGCGCGGTGATGCCCGGGATGAATCCCAGGACGCCCACGGCAAGTAGCACAATACCCACACCCATGCCGACGTTTTGGACATCAGTCCGTCCGAAATGTACGCCGTGTGCATGTGGGGATGCGGTAGTCATTTTCTGCCTCCAACCACTGTTTGCGGACACTTAAAATTTTACGGCGGGGCACCGGAAAAAGCGCCGGTCCGGAACCGGACCGCCCGCACGCGGCGGGCTGATTTCCGGGGCATAGCGCCTGTCGGAGCGGGGCGCGGTGCCCGGCGCGTGGCACCATGGAACACGATGAAACTGCGCGCTGATCAGACCGGAAACCGTGGCCTTCCGATGCCCCTTTGGCTACAGGGTGCCCTGGAGTCCGCGCAGGCCGCTGTGATCTCGGCGCTGATCGTGGTTGTCCCGATCGTTGCGGTCTGGGCCTCGGCCGGATTCCGCGAGAACGGCTTCGAATTCCTCGCCCGGCTGGCAGGCCAGGCCTGGCTGCTGATCCACGGCGTCCCGCTCCTGCTGGAGACCGTGGGCGCCGGCACCGTGGGCCGGCCCGAAACCGGCACACTCTCGCTGATCCCGCTCGGCCTGACCCTTATCCCGTTCCTGCTCGCGTGGCGCGCGGGGCGGCGGCTGGCCCGGGCCTCGTACACGGACCAGCTCTGGCAGGCCCTGCTGGGGTCGTGGCTGATGTACGGCGCGTTCGGGTTCGCCACCGGCTTCGTTTGCCGCACCGCCGAAGTCGGCGTCAGCCTCTGGTACGCCACCCTGGTCCCGCTGATCCCCTTCGCCCTCGGCATGGTGATCGGTGCGCGCCGCGAGGCCGGTTCATGGAGCCGGCTGATCGGCGTCGACGCCGTAGCCTGGCTCTCGCGCACCAGCCAGCACTCGCGCTGGGCCGGGTCCTACCTCGGCTCCGCCGTCAAGGCCGGGTTCGTGGCCGTAATGGCCACCCTCGCGATGGCCTCCGCCCTGCTCTCCGTAGACCTGATCATCCACTGGAACCTCATCATCGCGGTGTATGAAGCGCTCGACGCCGGTCCGGTGGGCGGCGCGGCGCTCACCATCGCGCAGCTCGGCTACCTGCCCAACCTCGCCATCTTCGCGCTCTCCTGGACCTCCGGCTCCGGCTTCGCGCTGGGCATCGGGTCCCAGGCCGGGCCGCTGGCCACCGCCGTCGGACCGCTGCCCTCCATCCCGGTGTTCGCCGCCCTCCCGGCCGGCGCGCTGGAGTACGGCTTCGTGGCCCTTGTGGTTCCGGCCCTGGCCGGGCTCCTGGCGGGCTGGTGGTTCCTGCGCGAGGGTGAAAACCACTTCGACGAATGGCTCTCGATCAAGGTCAAGGCGCGCTGGTTCACGGCCACGGTCTCGACGCTCGTCCTCGGCGCCATGATCGGCGCCGTGGCGGGTATCCTCGCGGCGGCCCTGGCCTGGCTGGCCCGCGGGTCCGCCGGCATCGGCAGGCTCACGGACATCGGTCCGGATCCACTGGCAACGGCCATCTTCGTCGCGGCCGAAACAGGGATCGGCGTCGTGATCGGCTACGCCGCCGGGCCGTGGCTGGAACGGCGCCAGAAGCTGCACGAGACAGAGCTGGAACTCGCCGCCGAGGCCGACTGACCCCGCAAGCCGGCTGATCCCTAAATCGACAGGCCCCGGCAGGGACGACGACGGCGGGCGGCCTTCAGCGCAGCTGCATGGGCAGCGACTTCTCCAGTTGCGTCCGGCACATCGAGGTTGCCTGCTCAGTGAGGGCGTGCCTTGAGCATTGCTGGAAGTCGCGTACCTGGTTGAAGAACACCGCCGAGGTCACAACCATCAGGACCATCACGGCGGTGACCAGCAGGCCGGAAATGGTCCCGAACAGCACCAGCCGGGACTGTTTGAACCGGGTGGCGCGCACCAGCAGCACGACGCCGAGAGCCACCGCCGCCGCTGTGAGGATGGCGGTGAGCCAGAGGTAGTTGACATCCAGCTGGAAAACGAAGAAGGCTCCCAGCACCACCACGATGAAGGTGCGGAACAGGTTGTGGGTCCGCAGCAGCGATGCCTTGCCCGCCTCGGTCCGGGGGTTTGGGCCCCGTTGTGCTGGGTCCGGCTCGTGGGGCGAATTCATATTTTCCAGCGTACGCGAATGGCCCCATAAGCTAAGTCAATGCGCATCGTTGTCCTCGTCTCCGGTACCGGTTCCAACCTGCAGGCTGTTATCGACGCCATTTCGGCCGGCGAACTGGCGGTGGAGATCGCCGCTGTGGGCGCGGACCGGCCCGGGACCTACGGGGTGGAGCGCTCCGCGGCAGCCGGCATCCCGACGTTCGTGGTGGACTTCAAGGCGTACCCGGACCGGGCTGCGTGGAACGCGGCGCTCGCCGACACCGTCGCCGCGTACAGGCCCGACGTCGTCGTATCCTCCGGGTTCATGCGCATTGTCAGCGCCGACTTCATCGCCGCCTTTGACGGCAAGTACCTGAACACCCACCCGGCCCTGTTGCCGGCGTTCCCGGGCGCGCACGGTGTCCGCGACGCCCTGGCCTACGGCGTGAAGGTCACCGGCTGCACGGTCCACTGGGCCGACGCCGGAGTGGACACGGGACCGATCATCGCGCAGGAGGCCGTCACCGTGCTCGACGGCGACACCGAAGAGTCGCTGCACGAGCGGATCAAGACGGTGGAACGGCGGCTGCTGGTGTCCACCCTGAAGACCCTCGCCGCAGGCGTTACTGCGGCCTGATCTGGCGGTCCAAGTAGTCGGGGCGGCAAAAGCGAGTACCCGGCGAAAAAGTCGGGTACTGGATGGCGAAATTCGAGTATTACCGGACCGGTTTACGCGGGGAATAGGGCCATAGTCTGGCGCAGTCTCATTCGTCTCTTGCGTCCCTGGGGGTCTCACGTGCCACACTTCAGCTTTGCCAAAACCAGTCCAAAAGTTCTTTGCCTCACCGCGGCGCTTGTCCTCGGGACCGGCGCCATTTCTGCCGCCTACGCTGCCTCGACCACGTCCGGTACCGGGGAAATCAACGGCTGCTACAACGTCAACAACGGCGGTCAGCTCCGGGTGCTGACGGCCGGACAGTCCTGCGACCTGAAGAAGGAGACGCCGATCACCTGGAACATGCAGGGTGTCCAGGGCGTTGCCGGTGCACAGGGGATTCAGGGTGTTGCCGGTCCCCGCGGAATCCAGGGCCTGACCGGCCTCACCGGTGAAACCGGGGCCATCGGCATCCAGGGTTTCCAAGGCGAGAAGGGCGAGAAGGGCGATAAGGGTGACACCGGATCCCAGGGCGCGACCGGTGAAACCGGCGCCAAGGGCGACACCGGGGAGACCGGTGCGAAGGGCGACACCGGGGCCAAGGGTGACAGCGGCGAGGTAGGCCCCACCGGCGCCACGGGGGCCCAGGGCGTCCAGGGCGTCCAGGGCGAAACCGGGAAGACCGGCGACACCGGGGCCCAGGGCGCGAAGGGTGACACGGGCGACGTCGGGCCTGCCGGGGCCAAGGGCGACACCGGGGCTGTCGGTGCCACGGGCGCTACCGGTGCCAAGGGCGAAACAGGCGAAACAGGCGCCACCGGGCTCCGGGGTGCGACCGGCGCCACGGGTCCCGTGGGGCCGGCCGGCGCGACAGGTGCCACCGGTGCCACGGGTGCTGCTGCATCCACCAGCGTGTCGGTGGCCACGGCCAGCGGCGCCACGCTGACGGTGGTGGCGAGCTGCCCCGCGGGCCAGGTGGCCACCGGCGGCGGGTTCTCCCTCAACTCCGGCAACGGCAACCAGGTACTGGCCAGCCAGCCCGTGGTCGGTGCTGGAGGTCAGCCCATCGGCTGGTCCGTCACCCAGCTCAAGACCAACACCCTCTCGGTGTCGGTGACCTGCATCCAGTAGCCGACAGCCGGCATCCACCCCGGATGCCCTATCACTTATGGTGCTTCTGAGGCCCTCAGAGCAACCAAAAGTGATAGGGCATCCGGCGTTCGGGGCGGGGTGCGGGGCGGGGTGCGGGGCGGGGTGCGGGCCGGGTGCGCGGGCCGGCCGGGACCTACTCCAGGCCGCGCTGCTTGGTCTCCGGGGCGAAGAACGCCATCCAGAGCACCGAGACCAGCACCAGCACGCCGGCCAGGGCGAACGACGTCGCGAGCCCCAGTTCCGGCCACAGGAACTCCGCGAAGATCAGGGGGCCAAAGCCGGCGCCAAGCCGGGAGAACGTCGAGGCCCAGCCGAAGCCGGAGCCGCGCAGCTCGGTCGGGTACAGCTCCGATACGTAGGCGTACAGCACCGGGATCGCCACCTGCACCACAAACCCGAACATGAGCAGCCAGAAGACGGCCGCCGTCGGGATGTCCACCACGACGGCGACGATCACCAGCAGCAGCGCCGAGAGCGGGCCGGTGATGGCCAGGATCCACTTGCGGCCGGTCCGTTCCACCAGCAGTGCGGCCACCACCACGCCCAGGAGGCCGACGGCGGCCATCGACGCCGTGGTGATAAAGGCCTTGTACTCCTCGAAGCCCGCCCCGATCAGGATCCGCGGCATCCACGTGAGCGAGAGGTAGTAGACCAGCAGGATGCTGAAAAACAGGGCCCAGGCCGCCGTCGTAATTTTCCAGTTGAACTGCCAGAGCGCACGGAGCTGCGTCCAGGCGCTCCCGGCCGACAGGCGCGGGGCGTCCTGGGGTTCGGGCAGGCTGTAGACCCGGGCCTCGGCGCCGGTGGCAGCGACCAGGGAATCGATGACGCGGGCGGCTTCCTCGCGGCGGCCCTTCCGGATGAGGAACAGCGGCGATTCGGGGACGCTGCGCCGGATCCAGAACACCAGCAGCGCCGGCAGCACCATAATCAGCATGGTCAGGCGCCAGTCCGCGAAGGCGGCGATAAGCCCGGCCGAGACGAATCCGCAGAGCGCGGCCCCGACGGGCCACCAGCCGTCCATCGCGGTGAGGACCCGGCCGCGCTGCTTCCGCGGAGTGAACTCGCCCACCAGCGCGTAGTCCACCGGGATACAGCCGCCCAGGCCAAAGCCCGCCATGAACCGGAACACCACGAACCAGATGAAGTCGGGGTAGAAGGCGCCCAGGACGGTGAAGATCGAGAAGATCAGCAGCGTCGCGGTGAAGGCCTTCTTGCGGCCGATCGTGTCCGCGATGGTGCCCCAGACGAAGGCGCCAAGAGCCATGCCGATCAGGTTCGAGGTACCGATCCACGCGGCGTCGCCGGCGCTCAGGGACCAATGCTTGGACAGCAACGGGATCAGGATGCCGTTGAGCGTCACGTCCCAGGCGTCGAACATAAAACCCAGGCCGCCGATCAGGAAAATCCGGCCCTGCACCCTCCACCGCCACGGCAGGTCCTGGACCACCTGTTCGCCGCTGGGCACAGTGGTGTACGTATTCATTTTGGCCTCCTGGAAGAACTCTACGTCCCGCGGTGCGGTGGCGGGGAGGCTTCACACTCCGGCGCGCGGGAACCCCGGCAGCCGGGACGCGATAAACTGGCCGCATCCCCACCACCCGCGGCCCAGCCGCGATATAAGACGGAGACTTTTGTGAGCTTTACGCAGCTTGAGCGTGTATCCATCGACCGTGTTCCCATCCGCCGGGCCCTGATCTCGGTCTACGACAAGACCGGTCTGGAGGAACTCGCCAAGGGCCTGCACGAAGCCGGCGTCAAGATCGTCTCAACGGGCTCCACCGCAAAGAAGATCGCCGCCGCCGGGATCCCGGTCCAGGAAGTCGAGGAAGTCACCGGCTCCCCGGAAATGCTGGACGGCCGCGTCAAGACCCTGCACCCGCGCGTGCACGGCGGCATCCTCGCCGACCGCCGCGTGCCCGCCCACATGAAGACCCTCGAGGACATGGACATCGAGCCGTTCGACCTGGTGGTGGTGAACCTCTACCCGTTCGTGGAGACCGTCAAATCCGGTGCCGCGCAGGACGACGTCGTCGAGCAGATCGACATCGGGGGTCCGGCGATGGTGCGGTCGGCCGCCAAGAACCACGCCGCCGTCGCAATTGTGGTGGACCCGGCGTCCTACGGTTCGGTCGTGGCCGCTGCGTCGTCGGGCGGGTTCGACCTGAAGACCCGACGCCGGCTGGCCGCCAAGGCCTTCGCGCACACCGCGTCCTACGACACCGCCGTGGCCACCTGGACGGCCAGCCAGTTCCTCGATGAGGACGGCGACGGCGTCATCGACTGGCCCGCCTACGCCGGCCTGGCCCTGGAACGCTCCGAGGTGCTCCGCTACGGCGAGAACCCGCACCAGCAGGCCGCCCTGTACGTCGACAAGGCCGCCCCGGCCGGCATCGCCCAGGCCGACCAGGTCCACGGCAAGGCCATGAGCTACAACAACTTTGTCGACGCCGACGCCGCCCTGCGTGCCGCCTACGACTTCGCCGAGCCCGCCGTCGCCATCATCAAGCACGCCAACCCGTGCGGCGTGGCCGTCGGGTCCGCGTCCGCGGCGGACCCCATCGCCGACGCCCACGCGAAAGCCCACGCGTGCGATCCGGTGTCCGCGTTCGGCGGCGTCATCGCTGCCAACCGCACCGTCACCGCAGGCATGGCCCGGACCGTGGCAGGGATCTTCACGGAAGTGGTCATCGCGCCCGGCTTCGACGACGAGGCCGTGGAGATCCTTTCCAAGAAGAAGAACATCCGCCTCCTCACCCTGCCCGAGGGCTACGGCCGCTACCCGACCGAGTTCCGCCAGGTCTCCGGCGGCATGCTGGTCCAGGCCACGGACAAGGTGGACGCCGACGGTGACGATCCGGCCAACTGGACGCTCGCCGCGGGCGAGGCCGCCGACGCCGGCACCCTCGCGGACCTGGCCTTCGCTTGGACCGCCTGCCGCGCCGCCAAGTCCAACGCGATCCTGCTGGCCGCCGAGGGTGCGGCCGTCGGCATCGGCATGGGCCAGGTCAACCGGCTTGATTCCTGCCGCCTGGCCGTCGAGCGGGCCAACACGCTGGGCGTCACGGTGGAGTCCGACGTCGACGGTGCCGGTGGCGCGTCCAACGCTTCGGATGTGGCCGGGGCGCCGGAGCGGGCCCGCGGTGCTGTCGCGGCGTCGGACGCGTTCTTCCCGTTCGCCGACGGCCTGCAGATCCTGATCGACGCCGGCGTCCGCGCGGTTGTGCAGCCCGGCGGATCGGTCCGCGACGAGGAAGTGGTCGCCGCAGCCAACGCCGCCGGGATCACGATGTACTTCACCGGGGCGCGGCACTTCTTCCACTAGGGGCTGAGACGGCCTCGCGGTCGCAAAGAATGGACATGCTCTTCCTTTCCGGAAGGGCATGTCCATTCTTCGTCGATGCGACTCGGGTTCTTCGTGGTGGAGGCTGCGCTGGTTCCTCCGGCTACGGTTGGATGCCGCGGTCCGGGGGCGTCGGACGGACATGCCCATTCTTCGAGGTCCAGGCCGGGCATGCGCATCCTTCGACGTCAGGACTGGGCATGCGCTGCGGTGTCTGCGGGCATGCTCATTCTTCGCGCATCTGCCTCGTCCCGGATATGGGGCTGCGACGGACATGCCCATTCTTCGAGGTCAGGACCGGGCATGCCCATCCTTCGGCGTCAGGACTGGGCATGCGCTGCGGGATCGACGGACATGCTCATTCTTCATGCCGAGGAGTGGACATATACGGGATATGTCCACTCGTGCTCCTGTGCGATGGGCATGTCCATCAGGGGAGGGTCACGCGGACCTTGCATGTACAGCGCCCAGCCGCCGGAGGGCAGCCGGGCCAACCCCCGCCCCGGGCCAACCCCCGCCCCGGGCCAACCTCAACCTCGCGCTAATGACCACCCACCCCGCACCCCGCAACCACACCACAACCCCCGCAGCCCACCCCACCCACGGCAAAACGCGGGGTCACGTGCCATCCTGTCGAGGGGGATGGGTGGCACGTGGCCCCGCGTTGCTTTTTCCTTTCCTAGTGGGATTTCGCTGGGATGAAGAGTCCTGCTGGGACGAAAAGTCCGTGTGGGATGAAGAGTCCTAGGAAGCCGCTGCGGCGCTGTAGGCCTGCTGGATGACCGAGCCCCAGTACGGGCCGTACATCGTGGTCGAGTTGCTGCCGTAGCCGTAGCTGTTGATCGAGTTCTGGTAGCCCGAGGAGCTGGTGCCGATGAACCACGGCCCGCCCGAGGATCCGCCGGTCATGTTGCAGGGGATGCCCTGGGTGTTGAACTGCGGGTTGTACGGGTCGTTGGTGGCGGTGCCGCTGCAGCTCTTCAGGGATTCTCCGTTGAACGGCGGGGCGGCCGGGTAGCCGAAGGACTTGTACGTCAGGCCGCGGGCGGCGTTGAACTGCACACCGGAGGCCCCGACGACGTCGGCGAGGGACTTGCCGTTGAGCGGGTTCATCACGGCGAAGCCGGTGTCGTAGGTCATGTCGCCGCCGGAGCTCCACTGGGTGGGGGCGTACAGGGTCTTGGCCGTCCACTTGCCGTAGGGTGCGGACCCGTTGAGGTAGGCCGGGACGAAGGTGAAGTTTGTGGCGAAGGCGCCGGGGCCCTCGTTAACGCAGTGGCCGGCGGTGGAGACGGTGCTCTTGTTGGTTGACGTCACAGAGTTGCCGGAGCAGACATAGTTGGAGCCGCCCAGGGTGAAGAACACCTTGCCGATGTGCTTGACCGGGGTCTCGCTGGCGTTGGCCTTGGTCTGGATCTGCTTGGCCTGCAGGGTGGGTGCGGTGCCTTCCACCTTGGTCGGGGCGCCTGTTTCGACGTTCCGGTGTGCGGTCGAGTTGGCCCCGCGGGCCACGGCTTTGGCTGCCAGCACGTCGCCCGGAATCGCGGTGCGCATGCGTTCCGCCGTCCAATAGTCGGCCGTGGCGCCGTCGCTCACGGCGTGGCTGCTGACGTTCGACGTCCCTGACGGTGCCTTGGCCGGGGCGGCAGTGGCTGCGCCGGCGGCACTGACCGCACTGACCGCCAGGAGTGCGGCTGCGGAGAGGCTCAGGAGGCTGGTGGCCAGAGTCTTGGATGTTCTCATGGGTGTCCTAACCGGGCTAAGTGCGGGGCGGCCTGCCGGGAGGCGGGCCGCTGTGATGGGTATGAAACTACGTCAACTTGACGAACATGTAAAGCAGTCTGTCAATTTCTGTCACAGCGGCATCGCGGGGAGTCATGACGGGCCCCCGAGTCACAGGTCCCGGGCGGCCCGTCCCCGATAGGCGCCGAGGCGGCCACCTCGGGTAAGTTAGAGCCGTTGAGATAACACAAGATTTCCGGATATCCGCAGACTTTCAGGGAGACGCCCGAGCAATGGCCAAGATTATCTATACCCACACCGACGAAGCGCCGATGCTGGCCACCTATTCGTTCTTGCCGATTGTCGAGGCGTTCGCGTCGACGGCCGGTGTGGAAGTGGAGACCCGCGACATTTCGCTAGCCGGCCGCATCATCGCCGTGTTCGGCGACTACCTCACCGAAGAGCAGCGTGTCAGCGACGCCCTGGCCGAACTTGGCGAGCTCGCCAAGAAGCCCGAAGCAAACATCATCAAGCTGCCCAACATCAGCGCCTCCGTGCCGCAGCTGAAGGCCGCCATCGCCGAACTCCAGGGCCAGGGCTACGCGCTCCCGGACTACCCGGACAACCCCGCGTCGGACGAAGAGACGGACATCCGCTCCCGCTACGACAAGATCAAGGGCTCCGCCGTGAACCCGGTGCTCCGCGAGGGCAACTCCGACCGCCGCGCACCCCTCTCGGTCAAGAACTACGCCCGCAAGAACCCGCACAGCATGGGCGCCTGGACCCCGGAATCCAAGACCAACGTCGCGCACATGGTCGCCGATGACTTCCGCTCGAACGAGAAGTCCGTGGTGATCGAGGCCGACACGAACCTCAAGATCCAGCTGGTCAAGGAAGACGGCACGGTCAAGGTCCTCAAGCGGGCCTTCCCCGTTCTCGCCGGCGAGGTCATCGACGGCACCGTCATGCGTGCCGCCGCCCTGGACGAATTCCTCAAGGCCCAGGTGGTCCGCGCCAAGGAGGAGGGTGTGCTGTTCTCCGCACACCTGAAGGCGACCATGATGAAGGTCTCCGACCCCATCATCTTCGGCCACGTCGTCAAGGCCTACTTCTCGGACCTCTTCGCCACTTACGGCGAGCAGATCGCCGCGGCCGGACTGAGCCCCAACAACGGCCTCGCCTCAATCCTCAACGGCCTCGAGGACCTCCCCGAAGAGATCCGCTCCGACGTCGAAGCCGCCATCCAGAAGGGCCTCAACGACGGCCCCGAGCTGGCTATGGTGGACTCCGACAAGGGCATCACCAACCTGCACGTGCCCTCCGACGTGATCGTCGACGCCTCCATGCCGGCCATGATCCGCAGCTCCGGCCACATGTGGGGCCGCGACGGGCAGGAAGCCGATACCCTCGCCGTCCTGCCGGACAGCAGCTACGCCGGAATCTACCAGGTTGTCATCGACGACTGCCGCGCCAACGGCGCCTTCGACCCGACCACCATGGGCACCGTCCCGAACGTCGGCCTTATGGCCCAGGCCGCCGAGGAATACGGCAGCCACGACAAGACCTTCGAGATCCAGTCCGCCGGAACCGTCCAGGTCATCGACGACGCCGGCACCGTGCTGATCGAGCACCAGGTCGCCCCGGGTGACATCTGGCGCGCCTGCCAGACCAAGGACGTGCCGATCCGCGACTGGGTCAAGCTGGCCGTCACCCGTGCCCGCGCCTCCGCCACCCCGGCCGTGTTCTGGCTGGACAAGGCCCGCGCGCACGACGCCCGGATGATCGCCAAGGTGGAGGAATACCTCAAGGACCACGACACCGAGGGCCTGCAGCTGGAGATCATGGCCCCGAACGAGGCCACGGCCTTCACCCTGGACCGCCTCCGCAAGGGCGAGGACACCATCTCGGTGACCGGCAACGTCCTCCGCGACTACCTCACGGACCTGTTCCCGATCCTCGAACTCGGCACCAGTGCCAAGATGCTCTCGATCGTTCCGCTGATCAACGGCGGCGGCCTGTTCGAGACCGGCGCCGGCGGTTCCGCCCCGAAGCACGTCCAGCAGCTGCTCAAGGAAAACCACCTGCGGTGGGACAGCCTGGGTGAATTCCTGGCCCTGGCCGTCAGCTTCGAACACCTGGCCACCACCACGGGCAACGCCCGCGCCCAGGTCCTGGCCGACACCCTGGACCGCGCCACCGGCACCTTCCTGCTCGAGGACAAGTCCCCGAAGCGCAAGGCCGGCGAGCTGGACAACCGCGGCAGCCACTTCTACCTGGCCAAGTTCTGGGCCGATGAACTGGCGCGCCAGACCGACGACGCCGAGCTGGCCGCTGCCTTCACTGCCGTCTCGGACGCCCTGAGCTCCAACGAGGAAACCATCGTCGGCGAGCTGCTCGCTGTCCAGGGTTCCCCGGCGGACATCGGCGGCTACTACCGCCCGGACGAAGCCAAGGCTTCCGCGATCATGCGCCCCTCGGCCAAGTTCGGCGAAGTGCTCGCGCTGCTGGGCTAGTTCGCCACACGCAAAGGGCGCACCGGGAGATCCCGGTGCGCCCTTTGGCGTTTCCAGTGCCGGACGACGACGGCGGCCCAACCCGCCGTCGTCGCCGGCCGAGTGCCGGGCTCCGCGGCGGGACGCCTAGCGCTCGGAGTCCCGGCGGTCCGCTGTCGCGTCGAAGGCCGGCTCGGTGGCCATGTCCGGATCCGTGTCCATTGAGGCGTCGCTGCCTACGACGTCGTAGCCGGTGTCGGTCTGCAGGGGAGCGCCCTGCGGCTGGCCGTCCAGCCCGCCGTTGTTGACGCGTTCCCGCCAGGCACCGGTCTCGAAGTCGCGGCCCTCGATGAATTTCTTGAACCGTTCCAGGTCCGCCCCGACCTGGCGGGCGTCGAGCCCGACGGCCGCGCCGATCTTCTCGGTGGCGGAGCCGGGCTCCCAGCTGAGTTCGACGTCCACCCGGGTCTCCGCCGGCCCGAGTTCTTCGAAACGCACGGTGCCCGCGTTGCGCGGGGCGTCAAGGCTCTCCCAGGAAACCTGCCGGTCCGGCTCCTGGCTGGTGATCCGGGCGTCGTAGTCGCGCTTGACCCCGCCGATGCTGGTCTGGAAGTGGACGGTGGTGTCGTCGAGTTGGCGGACGGCGTCTACGCCGCTCATAAACTGCGGGAAGTCCTCGAACTGGGTCCACTGGTTGTAGGCCCGGCTGAGGGGGACGTTGACGGCGATGGATTCCTGGACTGTTGCCATGCTTGCTTTCACTCCTTCGCTGGCGGGCCTGCGGCCCGCCCGTTGTGGAAAGGGACGGATACAAGGGTGGTGCGAGTGCTCGGATGCGGGTCGGGAAATCGGGCGGCCGTTTCCGGCCTGACTGACCAAGCTAGCCGGATCCGGGCGATAGCGAAAGCCCGGGGCGCGTCAGTGGTCGCCTTTGCCCTTGTTTTTTCCCTTGGCTTTGCCGACGGGAGCGTTCTGGGCTGCGGCAGCGGCTGCTGCGGCAGCCGCCGCGTCCGCTGCAGCCTGGTCGGCGGCGGCCTTGTCGGCTGCGGCTTTCTCAGCCGCGGCTTTTTTGGCGGCGGCGTCCCGGATGGCTTTCGCCGCGGCCGCCTGTTTTGCCGTGAGGTCGGCACGGACGGCGTCGAGGGCCGTTCTGATGCTCTGGTGGCGCTTGAAGGACACCTTCCCGTCGGCAGCCGCGGCGTCCAGCTTGGCCGCCAGCTCGTCGAGCGCTTTCAACGCGCCGGCCGGGTTGTTGGCGGCCACGTCCTTCGTCACGGTCAGAACCTGGGCCTGGAGCTGGTCGGCGGCGGTCCTGTCGAGGTTGGCGGCCGGGCCCGCGCATCCGGTCAGCGAGCCCGCGATCAGGGCAACCGCGATCAACGGGCCGGCGACCACACCAGACCAGGGCCGGTGGCTGGCGACGCTCATGGTTCCACACTCTTCTGCAGTTGTTTCAGGTGCTCGCCGAGGTCGCCGGTGACGGCGGGATAGGGCAGGACGGCGGGCGGCTGGGGGAGGGAGAGGACGACGGCGGCAGCGATGACGGCGAGCAGCGCCACAACGGCGACGACGACGGCGGCTTTGGTGCGGCGGCTGGCGTGCCGGAAGCGGGCCAGCGGCCGTGCGGTCCGCCGGGGAGCGCCGGTGCCCGCCAAGTTCGAGGGGGCGGCGGGGTTCGAGGGGGTCGCGCGGGCCGCGTCCGGGTCCAGTACGGGCAGGCGGCGGGTTCCCGGTTTCTTGCCGGTGCTGCTGTCGCCGGCGCCTCTGCCGTCGGCCGGAGTGTCCTGCGCAGAGCGGGGCGGGCGGGCCGGCGGGGCGGGAAGGACCCGGGTGCGTTCCTCGGCCAGGAGGCCCGGGAGCGACTCGGGCGAAATCAGGGCCTGGCGCAGGGCTACTTCGAGGTCGGCCGCGGCGGGCCGGTCCAGGGGATCCAGGGCGGTCATGGCCCGGATCAGCTGCGCCCATTCGGCGGGAACACTGTCCGGGATGGCGGGTGCGCGGTGCAGCCGGGCGACGGCGGATTCGACGGCGCTTCCCGGGTATTCCACGGAGCCCTTGATGCATTCGAGCAGCACCAGGCCGAGCGAGTAGATGTCGCTGGCGGGGCCCATATCGGCACCGCGGGCCTGCTCCGGGCTCAGGTATGCCGCGGTTCCCACCATGGTCCCGGTGGCGGTGAGCCGGGTGCCGTCCACGATCCGGGCAATGCCGAAGTCGGTCAGCTTGGGCCGAAGCGGTTCGCCGGGCCGCACCTGCACGAGCAGGACGTTGGCGGGCTTGATGTCGCGGTGGATGATCCCGAGGGAATGGACGTACGCCAGGGCATCGGCGAGTCCGGCCCCGATCACCGCCAGCTCATCGAACGGGACCTCGCTGTGCCGGATCCGGCTCCGCAGGTCCTGGCCCTCCACCAGCTCCATCGTCAGGAACGGGCGGGGCTCGTCCGGGATCCGGGTGTCGGTGCCGGCGTCGTAGAGCGTGACCAGGCTCGGGTGGTTCAGGGTGGCCAGGAGTTCAATCTCGGCCTGCTGGCGCTTGAGCTCGTCGGCATCCGCGGATTGGGGCGCGAATAGCTTCAGGGCCACGTCCCGGCCCAGGTTCTGGTCCCGGGCGGAGTACACGGAGGCCATGCCGCCCCGGCCGATCACTTCGCCTAAACGGTAGCGGCCGCCCAAGATCTCGGCCGTGACTTTACTGGGCGAAGCCTCCACCGTGTTTCCCGTCTGTTGTCCCGGGCGCCGCGGCGGCGCCCCCTAATGAATACTACGGGCAGCGTATCGGGCCGCGGGACGCCAGCCGGATGCAGGTGATGTCTGTGGTGGTGGATCCACCTTTCGCGCGCAGGGATGGGGCGGCGCCGGAGCCGGCGAGGCCGTTGAATCCCCCAGCGGACCCAACGACTTCGCTCCGGCGGCAGTGGACCTGGACGGAGCGGCCGCGCGTTACGGCGGCCGTTCCGTGGGCGGGGCAACCACGACGCGAGGCGTGGAAGGCCTAGGCGGGAGAGGGAAACGGAAGCCGGCTGTCCGGCCGCGGACGGTGGTGTCCATGGGGAAAACTCCTGAATGACTGACGGCGGGCGCACATGGCAACCCGAAGGACCGTGCTCTGCGCAGGAAAATGGCAGAGGACGGCCCTACTAGTCAGGAGAGGAGCCGGGATCAGCGGCGACAGCAGGATGGACGTGCTGCAGCGGTCCGCTGATGGGGTCTGAGCCCATGGGCGGAATGAAGAAGAAAGCGCTCGGCGTCACCGCCGCAGCCCCGGACGGGCCGCTGGCGGCACCGTTGCCGGACCCCGACCCCGGTACCGGGGGGAGCGCGCTCGGTGCCGGCAACCCGGTACCTCCGCCGTTCGGGAGCGGGTGCTCACCGCCGCCGGCGGGCGCGGCAGGGGTGCCGCTGCCCGAACCCTGGCCCGAGGGGGCCCTGATTCCCGCAGCGGGCGCACCGGCCGCCGTGCCGGGTCCTTGGAGGTCAGGGAGGGTCCGGAAGACAACGTAGTAGCCGGGGTTCGTCGACAGGAAGCCCGACGGGTCCTCGGCCGGTTCCTGCTGGTAACCCGGCACCGTCAGGTGCTGGGCGGCCCCCCGATCCGTCCGGGCCGGAGTTACGGCCGCGATCCTCGGGGCCGGCACCAGGGGCCCGGAGACGGTCCCGGCCTGGCCCGGCATCGTTACCGGAACGGTCACGGGTACCGGTGCGGCCGGCGGCACTGCGGGCGCGACCGGCGGAACGGCAGGGGGCACGGCGCCGGGAGTTGAGCCGACAGCCGGCGGAACCGGATCGGACGCGGGCGGGGCGGCCGGGACGTCACCGGCCCCCGGAACGGGATCGGCGGCCGGAACGGCTGGCTCCGGTGCGGGAGCAGGTTCGGCCGGGGGGGTGGGGGCTGGGTCGGTCGCGGGAGCAGGGGGTGGCGCGGGCGCGGGGGCCGGGTCCACGACGGGGGCGGGGGCCTGGGTGCTGGCGGGCGCGGGGACGGGGTCGCTGGCGGGTGCGGGCGCCGGAGCGGGCGCCGGAGCGGTCTCGACCGCAGGGAGGCTGGCGGCCGGTGCGCTGACGGGAGCGGCCGCCAGCACCGGTTCAATGTTCAGCGGAGTGGGCGGCGGCGCGGCCGGAGCCGGCAGCGGAACAGCAACCACGGGAGCCGCCACGGCCACCGGCGGGGCGGGCGCCACAGGTGCGGGGGGCACCGCCGTCGTGACGGCAGGTACCGGCACCGGGGCAGCCGGTGCGGCGGCAACCGGCGTGGCAGTGACGGCCGGCGTCGGAGATGTGCCGGGTGCTACCGGGTCGTCAGCCCTGGGCAGTTGGATCATGGTGCCGACGGCCGAGACCGGAACAGAAGAGACCGCACTGTAGGCCGGAGGTGCTGCGGCATTGGCCGAGGCCGCGGATAGGGCCAGCCACGCCAACCCTGCACCTAACCCCAGGAGCCCGCGCTGCAGGAGGCGGCGCGCACGGGGGCAGGTTGTTGCAGGTTCCATGCGCAACTCACCTCCCCGAAACCCTTCGACGATTGGACTACAGGGTAAGTCCGGGGGCCGCGGCGAGTCCATAGCCCGCGGCAATATCCGCCCCGCAGAGCCCGGAAATCCGGGGTCAGCGCGCGTCGTTCGGGTAACTGATTCCCAGCTGGGCGCGCACGCCGTCGAACAGCCGCATGGTGTTCAGGGAGTCCTCCAGAGGCATCACCGGGCTCTCGTTTAGACCCTGCTGGATGCAGCGGGTGACCTCGCGGAGTTCGTACGTGTAACCGCGGCCCACCACATCAAACAGCTCGGTCCGCGGCTCCTCGAAGCCGACGCGCACCACCAGTTCCTTGGGGTTGTTGATGGAGCCGACGCTCTGCAGGAACCCCAGGCTGCCGGCCACGGTGGCCGTCCGGGGACCGTGGGCCAGCAGCGAGGAGGTCAGCTGCGCCTGGGCGCCGTGGTGGTAGCCCAGCGTCAACGCGTTCTGGGCGTCCACGCCGTCGTCGTTGATCCAGCCGGTGGCGCTCACGGTCTGCGGGAAGCCCAGGGTGCCCAGCGCCCACAGCAGGGGATAGATGGTGATATCGAGCAGGGCGCCGCCCCCGTCCGCCGGGGCCCAGAGCCGGGACGTCGGGGAGTAGGGGGCCGGGAAGCCGAGGTCGGCCGCCACCCATTTGACCTCGCCGATTTCCCCGGACGCGGCGATCTCGAAGGCGCGCTGCGTGCCGGGCAGGAACCGGCTCCACATGGCCTCCATCAGGAACAGTCCCCGCTCCCGGGCCAGGCCGATGAGGTCCGCGGCCTCCCGGGCGTTGACGGTCAGGGCTTTCTCGCACAGCACGTGCTTGCCGGCGAGCAGGGCCGCCCGGGCGACGGTGTGGTGCTGGGCGTGCGGGGTGGCGACGTAGACGACGTCGACGGCGTCGTCCGCCAGGAGACGCTCGTAGCCGGCCGCGCCGTCGTGGTCCCCGTACGCCCGGGCGAAGCCGTAGTCGGCCGCGAAGGCATCCGCCGCGGCCTGGCTCCGTGAGCTGACGGCGTACAGCTCGGCGTCGGCCAGCAGCGCCAGGTCCCGGGTGACGGCGGCGGCGATCCCGCCGGTGGCCACCACGCCCCACCGCAGCCGCGCGCCCGTCGCGGTCCGGGGATCCTGGTCGGGTTGGCTGGACAGCCACGGGGTGGCGATGGAGGCTCTCATGATGCCATCCTCTCACCCGCCTGCCGCTACACAGGGGTGCCCGCCGTCGCGTGGTTCCGGGCAGTTTCTTCGGTGAGCCGGCCCTGCTGGAGCCGGAACCGCCGGTCCGTCTTATTGGCCAGGGCACGGTCGTGGGTGACCACCAGGATGGTGGTGTTGTGGTCCCGGCTCAGGGCGCTGAGGAGCTCGATGATGTGCTCACCGGTCTGCTCGTCGAGGTTGCCGGTGGGCTCGTCGGCCAGGATCAGCTTCGGTTCGTTGGCCAGGGCGCGGGCGATGGCCACGCGCTGCTGCTCGCCGCCCGAGAGCCGGTTGATCCGACGGGTGTGCTTTTCCGGGTCCAGCTGCACCTGCTCCAGGAGCTCCCGGGCGCGCTCGGCCCGGGCGGCCTTGCGGAGGCCGGCGAACTCCATCGGCAGCATCACGTTATCCACGGCCGAGAGGTTCGGGATGAGGTTGAACTGCTGGAAGACGAAGCCGATGTCACGGCGCCGGTAGCGGGTCAGCTGCCCGTCGGGCATCCCGGCCAGGCTCACGCCGTCCACCAGCACGTCGCCGCTGGTGGGCTTGTCCAGCGCCCCCAGCAGGGAGAGCAGGGTGCTCTTGCCGCTGCCGCTCTTGCCCACGATCGAGGCGAGGGTGCCCTGTTCGAGTTCAAAGCTCACATCGTTGACCGGCTTGATGGTGCGGTCGCCGGACTTGAAGGTGCGGACCAGGTTCTTGACTTCGATCATGGCTATTCTCCTCGGAGGACTTCGATGGGACGGATGCGGGCGGTCAGCAGCGCAGGGACCAGCGCGCCAATGATGGCGACGCCGAACACCGCGGCGATGCCCGCCGCGATGACGCCGGGCGAGGCGCTCGCGGTGACGGAGTTCAACAGCTGGTTCGCTCCGCCGAAGGGGTTCCCGCCCGGGAAGCCGCCGCCAGCGAAGCCGCCGCCGCGCCGGCCGGCGGCCGCGGCGGAGCTGTTGGAGCTGATCAGGGCCGAGGCGATGCCGCCGCTGGCAAAGGAGGCGACGGCGGCGCCTACCGCACTGCCCAGGGCCACCAGTACCAGGGCCTCCAAGACAAACTGCAGCCCGATGGTGCGGTTGGGCGCGCCGATGGCCTTCAGCACACCGATCTCCCGGCGGCGCTCGCGGACCAGCATCACCATGATCAGCAGGATGATGAGCCCTGCCGTGGCAAGCGCGGCGGCGAAGGCGATGAAGGAGATGTTCTTGACGCTGTCCAGGGAGCTCACGGCCGTCTGCAGGCCACGCTGGCCCTGGCTGACGTCGGCCTTGCTGGTGCCGAGCGCGGACTGCAGGGCCGTCTTGGCGGCGTCGACGTTCTCCATACTGTTGACCGTGACGATCATGGTGGACAGTTCGCCCGGCAGGGCGGCGAGGGTCTGGGCCGTCGGCAGCGTCAGGTACAGGGCGTTGTTGCCGAACGCCGTGCCGGCGTCGAACAGTCCCCGGACCGTAAAGGTCTTTTCCGCGATGGTGAACGTCGAGCCGACCTTGAGGTTGTTCTTCTCGGCCAGCGTGGTGCCAAGCAGGGCCCCGGTGGAGGCTGCGGCGTAGTTGCCCAGGCCGGTGCCCTGCGTCAGCTGCAGGGCCTTGCCGCTGGAGTCCACCTCGGCCCCGATGCCGGTGGCGGTCACCGGCAGGGAGAACGACGGCGCGGCCTGGCCGGTGCCGCCGGTGCTGCCGGAGGACTGGTTGCGGTTGCCGAGCGTCCCGGCGTCGACCGCGGCGGTCAGGCTCGTGGTGACGGTCGTGGCGGACTGGCCGCCGGGGCCGCCCTGGCCTGCCTGGCCGCCGGATCGTGCCTGGCCGGCCTGCGCTGCGGCGGCCTGAGCGGCGGCCTGAGCTGCGACCTGGGCGGCGTTGCGGAGCCGCAGCGCCTTGGTGCCGACCACCGAGCTGACGTTGGGCACGGCGGCCGCGGTGGCTGCCTCCGCGGCGGTGAGCGGCTCCCCGCCGCCCTCGAAGCCCTGCCCGCCGGCCGGGTTGACGGTCAGGACGGTGCCCACCGAGGCGTTCAGTTCGGCGACCTTGCCGGTGACGGCCTGGTTGGCCACCAGCATGGACAGGGCGAGGCCGATGGCCACGGCCAGGACGGCCACAACGGCGGCGGTCCTGACCTTGTTTCGAAAGGCGTTGCCTACACTCCGGGCAAGGACGCTCACGGTACTCCTAGGGATCTGGCGCCGGAGTCTCCGGCGGCTGTTCCCACACTGGTACGGCTGGCTGTGCGGAGGTCGGGGGGTTCCTTTGGATCTGCTGTGAAGCACACAAAAGGGCCCCGGCCCTCCCGCATGAACTGGTCATTGCGGGGAGCCGGGGCCCTGGTGTGGAGCGTTAGGCTACTTGGTCAGCGGTCCGAGTACCGGATCGTCAACGTAAGCGGACTTAACGTTTTCCTTGGTCACGATGACCGGCGGCAGCAGGAATGCCGGCACCGTCTTGACCTTGTTGTTGTAGGACTTGTCGTCGTTGACCTCAGGCTTCTTGCCGGCCTGGATGTCCTTGACCATGGTGATCGCGTGCTCAACGAGCTTGCGGGTGTCCTTGTTGATGGTGGAGTACTGCTCGCCTGCCATGATCGACTTGACGGACTCAACTTCGGAGTCCTGGCCGGTGACAACGGGGAGCGGCTTGCCGGCAGCCTTGACCGAGGTCAGGATTGCGCGGGCCAGCGTATCGTTCGGCGACAGGACGCCGTCGAGGGAGGCGCTGCCGTAGCTGCCGGTCAGCAGGGTGTCGGCGCGACGCTGGGCGTTCTCAGCCTTCCAGCCCTGGGTGACGGCCTGTTCGAACGTCTTCTGGCCGGAGAGGACCTTGAGGGTGCCGTCGTCGATCTTCGGCTGGAGCACCTTCATGGCGCCGTCGAAGAAGACCTTCGCGTTGGCGTCATCGGGGGAACCGGCGAACAGTTCGATGTTGTACGGGCCGGACGGCTTCTTGGCCTTGAGTCCGTCCAGCAGCGCCTGGCCCTGGAGTTCACCGACCTTGAAGTTGTCGTAGGCCACGTAGTAGTCCACGTTCGGGGTGTTCAGGAGCAGGCGGTCATACGCGATGATGGTGGCGCCAGCATCCTTGGCCTGCTTGAGCTGGGTACCGAGCTGGGCGCCGTCGATGGCACCCACGATGATGACCTTGTCACCCTTGGTGACCATCGCGCTGATCTGGTTCTGCTGCTCCGAAACGCCGCCGTTGGCGAACTGCACATCTGCCTTGAARCCGGCRCCSTTGAGGCCGTCGTTGAACAGCTTCTCCGCCAGCACCCAGTTCTCACTGGTCTTCTGGGGGAGCGCGACGCCGATCGGGGAGTTCTTGGGGAACGCCTCGCCGCCGCCGCTTGCGCCACCGGAAGTTCCGCTGTCGGAACGGCCGCAGGCTGTCAGCGCCAGTGCCGCAATAGCAGCGATCGCTGCTGCCTTTCCTGCTTTACCAATCATTTGCATTGCTTGGTTCACTTTCTTTTAGATGGTGTTCGGAGAATCGGGGTTGAGGGGCCGGGGAACCGGTCAGGATTCCTTGGCGATGACTTCCTTGGTGGACGTCGTCTCGTCAGGCCGGGCTTCGTTCCCGCGGCTGAAGTTCTTCATCATCATGCCGATGATCGACCTCTTGCCCTGGGTCTTGTTGTAGACGTCGAAGGCGACCGCGATGAGGAGCACCAGGCCCTTGATGATCTGGGTGAGGTCGGCGCCGACGCCGAGGAGCTGCAGGCCGTTGTTCAGCACGGCCATCACGAGGCCACCGACGATCGAGCCGATCACGGTACCGACGCCGCCGGTGACCGCGGCGCCGCCAATGAAGACGGCGGCGATCGCGTCAAGTTCCCAGCCGACGCCGTCGAACGGGCCGGAGGCGGTGGAACGGCCGACGAAGATCATGCCGGCGAGGCCGGCCAGGACCGACATGTTCATCATGACCAGGAAGTTGACCTTCTTGGACTGGACGCCGGAGAGCTCGGCCGCGTGGCGGTTGCCGCCGACGGCGTAGACGTGGCGGCCGATGATGGTCTTGGAGGAGATGAAGCCGTAGACCAGGACCAGGATCGCCAGGATCAGGCCCGGAATCGGGAACGAGGTGCCGGGGCGGCCGGTCGCGAAGAGGTACGTCGCGTAGAGGATGGCGCCGCAGATCAGGACGAGCTTGGTGATAGTGACCCAAGCCTCGGGGACCTCGGCGCCGAGGGCCTTGGCCTTGCGGCGGGAGCGGATCTCGCTATAGATGACGAACGCGGCGCCCGCCAGGCCCAGCAGCAGGGTGAGGTTGTTATAGCCGGTGTTGGGGCCGAACTCGGGCAGGTAGCCGGAACCGATGTACTGGAAGTCGTTCGGCACCGGGATGGTGTTCGACTTGCCGACGAACTGGTTGAAGCCGCGGAAGAGCAGCATGCCGGCCAGCGTCACGATAAAGGCCGGAATACCGACGTAGGCGGTCCAGAAGCCCTGCCAGGCGCCGATCAGGGCGCCCAGGATCAGGCCGAAGAGGATTCCGAGGTACCACGGAATGCCCCAGTCCTGGATCATCAGGGCGACGCTGACGCCTACGAAGGCGGCGACGGAGCCGACGGAAAGGTCGATGTGGCCGGCGATGATCACCAGCACCATCCCGATCGCGAGGATCAGGATGTAGGAGTTGCCGTTGAAGAGGTTGATGACGTTGCCCGGGGTGAGCGTGCGGCCCTCTGTGAAAATCTGGAAGAAGACGATCAGTGCAACCAGGGCGAAGATCATGCCGAATTGGCGGGTGTTGCCGCCAAAGAGCTTCTTGAGCGCGTTCATTGTGTCAGTCCTTGTTGTCCGGAATGTTCTGGGTGGTCCAGAGGGTCAAGCGGTCTTGCGGGCGGAAGTCATGAGTTTCATGAGGCTTTCCTGGCTGGCTTCGTCTTTGTCGAGCACACCGGTGATGGCGCCCTCGAAGATGGTGTAGATGCGGTCGGAGAGGCCGAGGAGTTCGGGCAGCTCCGAAGAGATCACGATGACGCCCTTCCCCTGGTTGGCCAGTTGCTGGATGATGCCGTAGATCTCGTACTTGGCGCCGACGTCGATCCCGCGGGTGGGTTCGTCCAGGATCAGCAGTTCCGGGTCGGTGAACATCCACTTCGCCAGCACCACCTTCTGCTGGTTGCCGCCGGAGAGTTTGGCCACGCCTTCCTCGACGGACGGTGTTTTGGTGCGCAGTGACTTGCGGTACTGCTCGGCGACCGTGAATTCCTTGTCGGCGTCGACGACGTTGTGGCTGCTGATCTTCTTCAGCGCCGCGGACACCGTGGTGGCCTTGATGTCATCGAGCAGGTTCAGGCCCAGGGACTTGCGGTCCTCGGTGACGTAGCCGAGGCCGGCGTCGATGGCCTGCTTCACGGTCTTCAGGTGCAGTTCCCGGCCGTCCTTGTAGACCTGGCCGGAGATGAAGCGGCCGTAGGAGCGGCCGAAGATGGAACGGGCCAGTTCGGTGCGCCCGGCGCCCATCAGGCCAGCGAAGCCAACGATCTCGCCGCGGCGGACGAAGAAGTTGGAGTTCTTGCAGACCAGGCGGTCCTGGATCTGTGGGTGGCCGACGTTCCAGTTCTTGACCTCGAAGAACGTCTCGCCGATTTTCGGCTCGTGGTCCGGGAACCGGGACTCCAGGGTCCGGCCCACCATGCCCTTGATGATGCGGTCCTCGTCGACGCCGTCGGCCTTCACGTCCAGGGTCTCGATGGACTTGCCGTCGCGGATGATCGTGATCGAGTCGGCGATCTGTTCGATCTCGTTGAGCTTGTGCGAGATGATGATCGAGGTGATGCCGCGGCCCTTCAGGCCCAGGATCAGGTCCAGCAGGTGCTGGGAATCGGATTCGTTGAGGGCCGCCGTGGGCTCGTCCAGGATGAGGAGCTTGACCTTCTTGTTCAGCGCCTTGGCGATCTCCACCAGCTGCTGCTTGCCGACGCCGATTTCCTTGACCGGGGTGTCCGGGTCCTCGCGCAGGCCCACCCGGGCCAGCAGCTCGGTGGACCGCGTCCGGGCCTCGGCCCAGTCGATGACTCCGCGCTTGGTGGGTTCGTTGCCCAGGAAGATGTTCTCCGTGATGGAGAGTTCCGGGATGAGGGCGAGTTCCTGGTGGATGATCACGATGCCGGCGTGCTCGCTGGCCCGGATGTCCTTGAACTGCTGGACCTCGTTCTGGTAGACGATGTCGCCGGTGTAGCTGCCGTAGGGGTAAACGCCCGAGAGCACCTTCATGAGGGTGGATTTTCCTGCGCCGTTCTCACCGCAGATGGCGTGGATCTCGCCGGCCTTCACCCGCAGGGTCACCTCGGCCAATGCTTTAACGCCGGGGAATTCTTTGGTGATGGAGCGCATCTCGAGAATTACGGGATCGCTGTGCGTGTTGAGGGACGTCATCTGCCCTTACGCCTCCAATGCATGACTTCGTTGTCCGCCCCTGCAAACCGCAGGGCCGTCTGATGCAAAAGTAAACTGGATCACGCCGTTGTCGTCAAGTCTTTAACGCAACGGCTCGATAACAGCTTCTTTAGTTTCGCCGGATTCCGGCATGTTGGAACACCAAAGCTGTGGCCCCGAGCGCCTCGGCGCGGTCGCCGAGGGAGGACATGGTCAGGACCGTTGTCTCCCCGATAACCGGCACGGCGTGGCGCACCAGGCCCCGCCGGATCGGGTCCAGGAGCAGCTCGCCGAGCCCGGCCAGCGGTCCGCCGACGACGATCACCTCCGGGTTGATCAGGTTCGCGACGTTGCCCAGTGCGCGGCCGGCGGCGAGGCCGGCGTCGTCCACGACACGCAGGGTGGCCGAGTCCCGGGCGAGGGCCTTGCGGACGATGTCCTCCGACGTCAGCGGCTTGTCCTCACCCCGGCTCAGCAGTTCGATCATGGTGGTGGTGGACGCAATGGTTTCCAGGCAGCCGCGGTTGCCGCAGCGGCAGACGAGGCCGTGCTCGTGGATGGTGGCGTGGCCGATTTCGCCGGTGATGCCGACGTTGCCGTAGTACGGCATGCCGTTCAGGATCAGGCCGGCGCCGATGCCCGAGCCGATCTTGAGGAACAGCAGGTTGCTGATGCCGGTGTGCGGTCCCCAGGTGACCTCGGACAGGGCGCCGAGGTTGGCGTCGTTGTCGACGAAAACGGGGAGATCCAGCGCTTCCTCGAGGCGTTTGAGGATGTTGATGCCCACCCACTCGGGCAGGATTGCGCCCTGCGCGACGGTGCCGGTGCGGCGGTCGATGGGCCCCGGGATGCCGACGCCGGCACCCACCAGGGCGCTGCGCTCGACGCCGCTTCCGGCCAGCAGCCGGTCCAGCACCCCGACGGCGGCCTCGATGCCTTCCTCCGCGTGGTGGCCCAGCGGCAGCAGGACCGATTCTTCCGCGACCACGTGGTAGCTCAGGGAGGCCAGGACCACCCGCAGGTGCCGGCGGCCGAAGTCGATGCCGACGGCCACAGCGCCGTTGCTGTTGAGCCGGACGTTCAGAGCGCGGCGGCCGGAGCTGGTGATCGGTTCGGTGGACGCCAGCCCGGCGTCCTGCATGATCTTGACGATGTTGGAGACCGTGGCCGTGGAGAGGCCGGTCTGGCGGGCCAGTTCCGCCTGGGTGGAGGGCCCGGCCAGCAGGCATTCGATGATCCGTTGCTGGTTCAGATGCCGGAGGGCGGATTGCGACCCGGGGTTTTTGGTGCGGCTCCTCGTTGAGCGCGTTAGTGAGGGCATGCAATGAAGCGTGCCCCATCAACGCTTTGTAGTCAAGAAGTTAACGCAAGGGCCGGAGGGCGTGTCTTACTCCGGCCCGTTGCCGAGCCGGACCTCAGCCGTGGATTTCTCGGTGGGCCCGTGCAAGGTCCCGGTAATGGGCGGCGTTCTGTTTGACGCCCTCGAACTCCTCGTCGCTCAGTTCCCGGCGGACCTTGGCGGGAACACCGGCGACCAGCGAGCGGGGCGGGATAACGGTGCCTTCCAGGACCACGGCGCCGGCGGCGATCAACGAGCCGGCCCCGATCACCGCGCCGTTGAGGATGGTGGCGCTCATGCCGATCAGGCAGTCGTCCTCGACCGTGCAGCCGTGCACCACTGCGCTGTGGCCGACGCTGACCCGGGCTCCGACGGCGCAGGGGAACCCCGGATCCGCGTGCAGCACCACGTTGTCCTGCAGGTTGGTGCCGGCGCCGACGGTGATCGCGGCCGTGTCGGCCCGGACCGAGACGCCGTAGAAGGCGCTGGAGTCTTCGGCCAGGGTGGCTTTGCCGATCACCGAGGCACTGGGGGCGACGAAGGCGGATGCGTGGACGGCCGGGGTGTTTCCGGCGAAGGCGTAGACAGGGCTCATGCCACCAGCCTAGGACACCTGCCTCTTGCGGGTCCGGCGGCCCTGAGTAGGATCGGGGCCATCCCGCCATGCACCCGGACGCGTCCCCAGGAGGCCGGTATGTTCCTGACACTGATGAAACAGCTGGCCGACGCCGAGTCGCTCGACCCCGCCGTCCGCACCGCGGAGCCGATCGCCGCCCGGCTGGTCGCCAACCCCCGACTCCGGCGCTTCTTCCACGGCGATGCCAACGGCATCCCGCCGCACGTGATCCTCAGCGACCTGCCCTTCGGCGCGTGGTTCATGGCGGTCTTCCTGGACCTGTTTCCGGACCGGGGGAGCCGGCGGGCGGCGCAGCGGCTGGTTGGCTTGGGTGTCCTTGCCGCCCCGCCGACGGCGATCAGCGGCTGGGCCGAATGGGCCCGGGCTGATCACGCGACGCGGCGGATCGGCGTCGTCCATGCCGCCGCGAACCTGACCGCGACGCTGATCTTCCTGGCCTCCTGGCGTGCCCGCCGCAAGGGCCGGCACCGGCTGGGGGTGGGCCTGGCCCGGGCCGGCGCCGTCCTGCTGGTGGCCGGCGGCTTCCTGGGCGGCTACATGCGGAGCAACCCAAGGCCCTGACCGGCCCTTTCCCCCGTTGCCCTATCACCTTTGGTTGTTCTGGGGCCCCGATGGCAACCAAAAGTGATAGCGCAACCGGGGGATGGGGGCTTAGGCGGGGGAGCGGAGGACCGTGAAACCCTCGCCGAGGTCCGGGCGGCCGAGTCCGGGGACGACGACGGCGATCGGCGCACCCGGTTCCGCGACCCGGCGCACTTCCCGCACGACGCCGTCCCATGCCGCCGGGGGCAGTTCGGCCAGGGCGTCGACCGCCCAGACCGCGGGGAACGCGGCGTCGGCGAAGGGCAGTACCTGTCCGCCCGCGACCGAGGCGGAGAGCCCGTGGGCGCGGGCCGCATGGATGTTCTCCTCCGAGGGATCGACGCCGGTGAAGTGGATCCCGGCGCGGACAAAGCGGAGCCCGTCCGCGCCCGTTCCGCAATCGAGGCCCAGCACGCCGCGCCGGCCCTCGGCCTTGAGCAGCTCGAGGAAGGCCTCGAGTTCATCCTGCGGTGACGCTTCCATGGCTCCAGTTAAGGACGGCGCGGGCCCGAAAACAAGCGCTCCCTGCGGGCGGGCCTCAGCTGAAGACGACGGTCCGGTTGCCGTCCAGTAGCACCCGGTGCTCGGCGTGCCACTGCACGGCCTGGGCGAGGGTGCGGCCCTCGACGTCGCGGCCCATCTGGACGAACTGCTCGGCGGTGCGGCGGTGGTCCACGCGGATGACTTCCTGCTCGATGATCGGGCCCTCATCCAGCGCGGCGGTGACGTAGTGGGCCGTGGCGCCGATGAGCTTCACGCCGCGGGCATGCGCCTGGTGGTACGGCTTGGCGCCCTTGAACGAGGGCAGGAAGGAATGGTGGATGTTGATCGCCTTGCCGGTGAGCTCGGTGCAGAGCTCGTCGGAGAGGATCTGCATGTACCGGGCCAGGACCGTGAGCTCGATGTCGTGTTCGGCCATGAGTTTCCGGAGGGCGTCCTCGGCGTCGGCCTTGGTGTCCTTGGTGACCGGGATGTGGTGGAACGGGATGCCGTAGAACTCGGCCAGGCCAGCCAGGTCACGGTGGTTGGAGACGATGGCGGGGATCTCGATGGGCAGGGTGCCGGAGCGCTGCAGGAACAGCAGGTCGTTGAGGCAGTGGGCGGACGTGCTCGCCATCAGCAGGGTGCGGACCCGGCGGCCGGCCGGGTTGAGGCTCCACTGCATACCGAACGCGTGGGCGACCGGCTCCAGCGCGGCGTGCAACTCGGCCGTCGGTGCCGCCGTGGTGGCTTCCACCCGCATAAAGAACGTCCCGGTGCCCTGGCTGCCGTACTGCTGGGAGTCCGTAATGTTGCAGCCGGCCACCAGCAGGGCGCCGGCCACAGCGTGCACAATCCCTGGCCGGTCCGGGCAGGAGAGGGTCAGAACGTAGGAAGCAGTCAGCTGGTCTTCAGTCACGAAAGACAAGCCTACCCGCGCTGGGATAGGCTGGATGAGTCGCAACTGGCGTTGGGTGGGTAACCACCAGGGAGCGGCACGCACGCAGACCACGGATCGTACGCCTGGGGCGAGGGTCATGTTTTTCCGGACGGCAGCCCCGCTGCCGGACCGCCACCGGTACCCCGATCATGGGTGTTCCGGCCGCGTTCCGGGTCCTTCACGGGCCCCGTAATTTTGCGGCGCCGTGGCGGCCCAGCCGGTAACCTGACCTTAAAGCAGTGACCGTTGCCAAGCCAGGAGTTCGTCGTGACTACTTCCCCTAGCCTTTCCTCAGCAGCCGTGAGCAACCAGCCGCTCGCTGACCTTGACCCCGAAATCGCCGCCGTCCTGGCCCAGGAGCTCGGCCGCCAGCGCGGCACCCTGGAGATGATCGCCTCCGAGAACTTCGCGCCGCGGGCCGTGATGGAGGCCCAGGGTTCGGTCCTGACCAACAAATACGCCGAGGGCTACCCGGGCCGCCGCTACTACGGCGGCTGCGAGTACGTCGACGTCGCCGAGCAGCTGGCCATCGACCGGGTCAAGGACCTCTTCGGTGCCGAGTTCGCCAACGTCCAGCCCCACTCCGGCGCGCAGGCCAACGCCGCCGCGCTGTCCGCCATGATCACCCCCGGGGACAAGATCCTGGGACTGTCCCTGGCCCACGGCGGGCACCTGACCCACGGGATGAAGCTGAACTTCTCCGGCAAGCTGTACGAGGTGGCCGCGTACCAGGTCGAGGAGGACAACTTCCGGATCGACATGGACAAGCTCCGCGAGCAGGCGCTCGCCGAGAAGCCGCAGGTCATCATCGCCGGCTGGTCCGCCTACCCGCGGCACCTGGACTTCGCGGCCTTCCGCTCCATCGCCGACGAGGTCGGCGCGCTGCTGTGGACCGATATGGCGCACTTCGCCGGCCTGGTGGCCGCCGGACTGCACCCGAGCCCGGTCCCGCACTCCGACGTCGTCACCTCCACCGTGCACAAGACCCTTGCCGGTCCCCGCTCGGGCGTCATCCTGGCCAAGCAGGAATGGGCCAAGAAGATCAACTCCAACGTCTTCCCCGGCCAGCAGGGCGGCCCGCTGATGCACGTCATCGCCGCCAAGGCCGTGGCCTTCAAGATCGCCGGCACGGAGGAGTTCAAGGAGCGCCAGGAGCGCGTCCTTGAGGGTGCCCGGATCATCGCCGACCGCCTGAACCAGTCCGACGTCGCCGAGGCCGGCGTCTCGGTCCTGACCGGCGGCACCGACGTGCACCTGGTCCTGGTGGACCTGCGGAACTCCCAGCTGGACGGGCAGCAGGCGGAGGACCTCCTGCACTCAGTCGGCATCACCGTCAACCGCAACGCCGTGCCCTTCGACCCGCGCCCGCCGATGGTCACCTCCGGCCTGCGGATCGGCACTCCGGCCCTCGCCACCCGCGGCTTCGGCGCCACGGAGTTCACCGAAGTCGCCGAGATCATCGCCACCGCGTTGAAGGCCGGTAGCGGGGCAGACGTCGAGGCGCTGCAGTCCCGCGTGGACAAACTCGCCGAAGACTTCCCGCTGTACCCGCAGCACGAGCAGTGGTGATTCGATGACCGCCACGAACTCCGCCCCCGCACAGCCGCAGACCGCCGGCGTCCTCGACGGCAAGGCCACCGCCGCAGCCATCAAAGCCGAGCTGACCCAACGGGTCGCCGCCCTCAAGGCCCGGGGCGTCGTCCCCGGCCTGGGCACCATCCTGGTCGGGTCCGACCCCGGAAGCACCTGGTACGTCGGCGGCAAGCACAAGGACTGCGCCGAGGTCGGCATCACCTCCATCCGGCGCGACCTGCCCGAAGAGACCACCCAGGACGAACTGCTGGCCGTGGTCCGGGAGCTCAACGAGAACCCCGAATGCACCGGCTACATCGTCCAGCTGCCGCTGCCCAAGCACATTGACCAGGACGTCATCCTCGAAGCCATGGAGCCGGAGAAAGACGCCGACGGACTGCACCCGATGAACCTGGGCCGGCTGGTGGCGAACGTCAGCGGACCCATGAAGTCCCCGCTGCCCTGCACTCCCAAGGGCTGCGTCGAACTGCTGACCCGGCACGGCATCGACCTCAACGGCAAGCGCGTCCTGGTGGTGGGGCGCGGCGTCACCATCGGCCGTCCCGTCGGGCTGCTGCTGACCCGCAAGGACGTCAACGCCACCGTCATCCTCGCGCACACCGGCACCGTAGACCTGCCCGCCGAACTCCGGCAGGCCGACGTCGTGATCGCCGCGGCCGGCCAGCCGCACATGATCAAAGCCGGCGACCTCAAGCCGGGCGCCATCGTGCTCGACGTCGGCGTCAGCCGCGTCGACGACGGCTCCGGCAGAGCCGTGGTCACCGGCGACGTGGACCCGGCCGCGGCCGACGTCGCCGCCTGGCTGTCGCCGAACCCCGGTGGCGTGGGGCCGATGACCCGCGCCATGCTGCTGGCCAACGTGGTGGAAACCGCCGAACGCCAGCTGCAGGACGGACTCTCCGCCGCCTCCTGACCGGACCCGCGGGCCCGCAGCTGCTGCCGTATCAACCCTTCGAAACGGCAGCGGGTGTGGGCCCGCGGCCCAGGAAAATAAAATGTCTGGATTTTTTTACGAAAAGACTCTTTCATAGTTTGCCGGGATGGACTACCGTGTTCCGGGTGTCTGAACTTGTGTCGAAAGAGTCCCCGTTGACCAGTGCCGCCGAAACCGGCGAACCCCAGTACGTCATCACCGCCGAAAACCTCACCAAAACGTATGGCGACGTGACCGCCGTCGACGGGATCACCTTCCGCGTGCCCGCCGGCGAGGCGTTCGGCCTCCTTGGTCCCAACGGTGCCGGCAAGTCCACCACCATGAAGATGATCGGCGGGGTCTCGCAGCGGACCTCCGGCAGCCTGAGCATCATGGGCCTGGACCCGGAGCAGCACGGCCCCGAGGTCCGCGCCCACCTTGGTGTGGTGCCGCAGCAGGACAACCTCGATGAGGAACTGAAGGTCCGCGACAACCTCCTGGTCTACGGCCGCTACTTCGGCCTGCCCATGAGCTACCTCAAGCCCAAAGCCGACGAACTGCTGGAATTCGCCCAGCTGACGGACAAGGCCAAGTCGAAGGTGGACGCCCTGTCCGGCGGCATGAAGCGCCGGCTCACGATCGCCCGGTCCCTGATCAACGAACCGCGCATCCTGCTCCTGGACGAACCCACGACCGGACTCGATCCGCAGGCCCGGCACATCCTCTGGGACCGGCTGTTCCGGCTCAAGGAACAAGGCGTCACCCTGATCCTCACCACCCATTACATGGACGAGGCGGAACAGCTCTGTGACCGCCTGATTGTGGTGGACAAGGGAAAGATCATGGCCGAAGGTTCCCCGGCGAGCCTGATCCGCGAATACTCCACCCGCGAGGTCCTGGAGTTGCGCTTCGGCTCCGAACGGAACGCCACCGTGGGCACCGAACTCGAAGGCATCGGCGAACGGATTGAAACCCTGCCGGACCGCGTCCTCATTTATGCCCACGACGGCGAGGCCGCGCTCGAGCAGGTCTCCTCCCGGGGCCTGCACCCGGTCACGTCCCTGGTGCGCCGCTCCTCGCTGGAAGACGTCTTCCTGCGCCTGACCGGTAGGAGCCTCGTTGACTGAGTCAGTACAAACGACGCCGGCGCCAGCTTTGCGTGCCCACGCGCCGGCCGTCTCGGCCGCCCGCGCCCGCCGCTGGGGCGCCTTCTACTACGCCGAGCAGGTTCTCCGCGTGATGAAGGGCTACGGCTGGACCATCGTGATGTACGGCGTCGGCCAGCCCGTTGCCTATCTTTTCGCCATGGGCGTGGGCCTGGCAACCCTGGTGGACACGAACTCCACCGCGGCGTTCGGCGGCGTCAGCTATCTGGCGTTCATCGCGCCGGCGCTGCTGATTTCCGCGGCGGTGATGACGGCGGCCAATGAATTCACCTTCCCGGTGATGGACGGCTTCAAATGGCGCCGGGTCTACTACGGCCCGCACGCTTCACCGCTGACCCCGGAACAGATCGCGGCAGGCCAGATCATCGCCGTCACGGTCCGCTTTGTGCTGCAGTCCGCCATCTACTTCGGCGTGGTGGCCCTCTTCGGCGCCTCCCCGGGCGCCTGGGGCTGGGTCTCCATCCTGGTGGCCACCCTCGCCGGGCTCTCGTTCGGCCTGCCCCTGATGGCCTACGCCGCCACGATCAAAAACGACAAGGGCCAGTTCGCGATGGTGATGCGCTTCATCGTTATGCCGCTGTTCCTGTTCTCCGGAACCTTTTTCCCGCTGGACACCCTGCCCCTGGCGGTCCGCTGGATCGGCTGGATCTCGCCGATCTGGCACGGTACCGAGCTGGGGCGGGTGTTCACCTACGGCTATGAGGAAGCACCCCTGCTGACCGTGGTCCACCTGGTGTTCCTGCTCGGCCTCACTGTCATCGGCTGGGTCCTGACCCGGCGCCAGTTCGCGAAAAGGATGGCATCATGAGCGTGCTTGCCGGCCACCCCGGTTCGGGAAGCCAAGCCGCCGGACGGAGCGTCACCGACGCTGCACGCGAGCGTAACTTCGGGCCGCTCTACTCCCGCAACGTCCGCGCTGTCGTCGCGCGCGGGCTGATGGCCACCAAGAGCAGCAACTGGATGGTCATGGTCTCCGGCTTCTTCGAACCCGTGCTGTACCTGATCTCGATGGGTGTGGGCCTCGGCGCGATCGTCGGGGCCGTGCAGGGCCCGGGCGGGCAGCAGATCTCCTACGCCGCCTACATCGCCCCGGCATTGCTGGCGGTCTCGGCGATGAACGGCGCGGTGTACGACTCCACCTGGAACGTCTTCTTCAAGATGAATTTCGCCAAGCTCTACCAGGGCATGCTGTACACGTCCCTGGGGCCGATCGACGTCGCCATGGGTGAAATCTTCCTGGCCCTGCTCCGCGGGTTTATGTACGCTACCGGCTTCACCGCCGTGATGGGCGTGATGGGGCTGATCACCACACCCTGGGCCATCCTGATGGTCCCGGCCTCGGTGCTGATCGCGTTTGGCTTCGCCAGCTTCGGCATGGGCATCACCAGCTATATGAAGACGTTCCAGCAGATGGACTGGATCAACTTCGTGATGCTGCCGATGTTCCTCTTCAGTGCCACGTTCTACCCGCTGGCCGTCTACCCGCAGTGGATCCAGTGGCTGATCCAGGCGATGCCGCTCTGGCACGGCGTGGAACTGCTGCGCCAGATCAGTGTTGGGGTGTTCACCCCGGCCACCGCCATCCACATTGGCTACTACCTGGTCATGATCCTGCTCGGCGTTACCCTCACCACGGGCCGGCTCCGCAAGCTGTTCCTGAAGTAACCCGCCAGCAGCACGCGGCGTTCGCCCGGGGTGGAAGCGCCGCCCCGGGCCTCTCCGGTTTGCGATAATAAGCTCATGCGATCCCTGGACAATCCTTCTGCCAAGCCGTCCGCCTTCAACGCGGCCACCGGGAAATTCTCGATGTTCCGCCTCAGCGGCCTGGGAATGTCCGTCTTTATCATCGCCTTCCTGGTGGCCGTCATTTTCGCGGCCAACCAGAACGACGTCGTCGGCTGGGTTGTTGCCGTGATCGCAGCCTTCTGGCTGGCGCTGGCAGCGTTCGTGGTGTTCAGCATCCAGCGGGCCGCCAAGAAGGCCGGCGCCAAGTTCAACGAGGCGCAGAATGCGTTCAACTCGGCCGTCGGCCGGGCCCCCTCATCCGGCAGCGCCGACCATGGAGGCACCCGCCTGGTGAACGAGGCCCGCGGTGCGGACGACATCCGCGACATGAAGCTGGACCACTCCTTCAAGATCGTGCAGGTGCAGGTCCGGGTGGTGGAGCAGGAACGCGCCAAGGGTGAGGCCGCGGACCAGGACACCATCCGCCGCGCCCTGGAAACCATCGAGATTACTGCCACAAACGCGCGGGACATGATCAAGCCCTCCGGTGCCCCCGACGAGCCGGTCAGCGGAACTGTCATCGACTAGAGTGGAGCGGGTGAGCTCGGCATTGAAGAAGGACCACCTTCGCATCGCATCGGTAAACGTCAACGGCCTCCGCGCCGCCTACAAGAAGGGCATGGCGGAGTGGCTGGCGCCCAGGGACGTCGACATCCTCTGCCTGCAGGAGGTCCGTGCCCCAGACGCGGTGGTCCACGAGTTGCTCGGTGAAGGCTGGTACATCCTGCACGCCGAAGCCGAGGCCAAGGGACGGGCCGGCGTCGCCATCGCCTCCCGCACCGAACCTATCGCCACCCGGAGCGGCATCGGCGATGACTACTTCGCCACCACGGGCCGCTGGGTCGAGGCCGACTACATCGTCCGCAATGCCGCAGGCGAGGCCTCCCAGCTGAGCGTGGTGAGCGCCTACGTGCACTCCGGCGAGGCAGGCACCCCGAAGCAGGACGACAAATTCCGGTTCCTCGACGTTATGGTCAACCGGCTGCCGGAGCTGGCTAAGCACAGCGACCACGCCCTGGTGGTGGGTGACCTCAACGTCGGCCACACCGAGCTGGACATCAAGAACTGGAAGGGCAACGTCAAACGTGCCGGCTTCCTGCCCGAGGAGCGTGCGTACTTTGACCGCTTCTTCGGCGAGGAAATCGGCTGGAAGGATGTTCACAGGGGCCTGGCGGGTACCGTCGACGGCCCCTACACTTGGTGGTCGCAGAGAGGACAGGCCTTCGACAACGACACTGGCTGGCGCATCGACTACCAGATGGCCACGCCCGCCCTCGCCGCCGCGGCGGTGTCAGCTGTTGTTGACCGGGCGCCGTCCTGGGACACCCGCTTCTCCGACCATGCCCCGCTGGTAGTGGACTACCGGCTCTGAGTTCAAAGGCTTCTAACACCATGACCAGCACAACCGCCACTGCGCCCAAGAAGCGCATCCTCTCCGGCGCCAAGCCCACCGCCGATTCCCTCCACCTGGGCAACTACATCGGGGCCGTGCGCAACTGGGTGGACATGCAGTCCGAATACGACGCAGTGTTCTTCATCCCGGACCTGCACGCCATCACCGTCGACTTCGAGCCCGCGGAGCTTGCCAAGCGGACCCGCATCGTCGCCGCGCAGTACATCGCGGCCGGGATTGACCCCGACAAGTCCATCTTCTTCGTGCAGTCCCACGTTCCGGAACACGCGCAGCTCGCGTGGGCCCTGAACTGCATCACCGGGTTCGGTGAAGCCTCCCGCATGACCCAGTTCAAGGACAAGACCCAGAAGTTCGGTGCCGAAGCCGCGACCCTGGGACTCTTCGCCTACCCGACGCTGATGGCCGCCGATATCCTGCTGTACCAGACGGACCTGGTTCCGGTGGGCGAGGACCAGCGCCAGCACCTGGAGCTGACCCGCAACCTGGCCCAGCGATTCAACACCCGCTTCGGCGAGACCTTCACCGTGCCCGAGGCGACCATCCTCAAGGCCAGCGCGAAGATCTATGATCTGCAGAACCCGGCGGCGAAGATGTCCAAGACCGGCGAATCACCCAACGGCTCCATCCAGCTGCTGGAGGACCCCAAGATTGCCGCCAAGCGCATCAAGTCCGCCGTGACCGACGCCGGGACGGAGATCCGTTTCGACGCCGAGGAGAAGCCGGGCGTCTCGAACCTGCTGACCATCTACTCGACGCTGACCGGCAAAACGGTGGCCGAACTCGAAACCGAGTACCAGGGCAAGATGTACGGCCACCTGAAAACGGACCTGGCCGACGTCATGGTCGACTTCATTACGCCGCTGCGGAACCGGACCAACGAGCTGATGGCCGACCCCGCTGAGCTGGACAGGCTGCTGGCCCAGGGCGCCGAACGCGCCCGCGAAATCGCCTCCGTGACGCTGGCCCGGGTGTACGAGCGGATGGGGTTCCTGCCAACCCTCAGCTTGGCGGGAGTCCACTAGCGCAATGTCCTCCGCCAGCAAAGTCACCTCCAGCGACACCGCGCGCACCGCCCACCACGGCGGGCGCAAGGGATCGGCCGCCGCACCCCACCGGGGTCCGGCGGCCGGCAACGGGGAGACCCCGGAGGAGGGCATCAGCATCGGCGTGATCCTGGGCTTCCCGCCGGAGATCGCCGAGGAACTGCAGCGCTGGCGCGCCTCCTTTGGGGACCCCATGGCCGCCACGGTGCCGGCGCACATCACGCTGGTGACCACCACCATGACGCAGGACTGGGAAGCTACGCGCAGCCACGTCCGGGAGGTGGCCCGGCAGCAGGAACCCTTCACGGTGACGATCGCCGGCACGGGCTCGTTCCGGCCGGTCTCCCCGGTGGTGTTCCTGAACGTCGAGGCGGGCTTCGGCGAGTGCGTGAACCTGCACCGGCAGCTCCAGGCCGGCCCGCTGGAGCGTGACCTGCCCTTCGCCTATCACCCGCACGTCACCGTGGCCCACGATGTCGCGCCCGAAAGCCTCGATGAGGCCGAAACGGTGCTGAAGGACTATAGGGCCAGCTTCCCGGTGGCTAGCATGGGACTTTACGAGCACGATGACAACGGCATCTGGCAGCTACGGGAAGAACTTGACTTTGGCACCGAACTTGACGACCACCGAGGCCCGGCCGACGAAGCAAGCGGCCGCTGACCCGCCCCTCCCCACCGAACTCGCCCGGCTGAAGCTTGAGGTGATCCGGAAGCGGGTCGACTGGGGCAAGGCCCGGCGGTCCGGCGGCGGCCTGGCCGGGCTGCTGGCCATGGTCCAGTGGCTGCTTGCCCGGCTCAACGCGTTCCGTCCGATGCGCGCGTTCCAGCACTACAACCTGCAGCACGGACCGCTGATGAGCGCCGGAATCGGCTTCAACATGTTCTTCTCCATCACCGGTTTGCTGGCGACCGGCTTCTCGATCGCCGGGCTGCTGCTGCGCGGCCAGCCGGCCCTGCTGGACAAGGTGGTGGGCAGCGTGGCCACCAGCGCCCCGGGCCTGCTCAAGGTCGACGGACGCGAGGGCCTGGTGGACCCGCAGGAGCTGCTGAACCCCAGCGGCCTCGGGTGGACGGCCGTGATCGCCGCCATCGTCACCGTGGTGACCTCGCTGGGCTGGATCGCCGGCCTCCGCGACGGACTGCGCGGTGTGCTGCGGATCGGGCCGCTGAAAATCAACCCGCTCCTGCTGAAACTGCACGACGTCGGCACCCTGCTGTTGCTCGGCGTCGCCCTGGTCATCAGCGCCGGCGCCTCCCTGGTGTTCGGTACGGCGGCCGGCTGGGTGGCCGAGCAGCTCAAGCTGGACCCGGTTGTGGCCGGCCCGCTCACCACGTCTATCAAAATCGGCGTGCCCCTGGTGCTCGGCTGGGTCACTGCCCTGATCATGTTCCGCCTCGCCGGCGGCCTGAAACTGCAGCGCCGGGCCCTCCTGGAAGGCACCATCCTGGCCGCCGTGGGCACCAGCGTGCTGCAGATCTTCAGCGCCGAGCTCCTCGCCAGCGCCGGCCGGAACCCGCTGCTGGCCCCGTTCGCCATCATCATCGGCCTGCTCATCTGGTTCAACCTGGTCAGCCAGGTCTACCTGGTCTCCGCCGCCTGGTCCGCGGTGCGGGAAGAGGACCTCAAGACCTCAACGCCGGCCAGAACGGCGGGCTGGGGAGCCCGTCAGGTCCAGCCGGGCAAGACCCCGTCAGAGCACGAGCACCGGCGCCCGGCCGAGACTTTCAGGCGTCGAGGTACTGATCGGCCCATGCCGAAATAATCCTGGCCGCGCGGGCTGCCTGGCCCTTGCCCGTGAGCAGGTGGTCCGAGCCCTCCAGCGAGACGAAATTGCGCGGATGCCGTGCTGTCTGGAAGATGCTGCTGGCGTTCTCGATGCCCACCGTGTTGTCGGTGGGGGAGTGCAGCACCATCAGGGGCTTGTGCAGCCGCCGGATGCAGTCCGTCAGGTCCGCGTTCTCCAGGTCCTCGACAAAGTGGCGGCGGATTTCCACGCGTTTGCCGCCCAGGTCCACTTCCGCGCTGCCCTCGCTGAGGATGCGGTCCAGGGCCGCGTCGAAGACGTGGGCCACGTGCTTGGGGGAGAACGGCGCGCCCACCGTGGCCACGGCGTCGAGGCCGGGAATACTGCCGGCGGCCGCCAGCACGGCCGCGCCGCCGAAGGAATGGCCCACCAGCAGCGACACGGGCCGCCCCGCGCCGTTCATGAACTCAGCGGCCCGCACGGTGTCCGCCACCTTGTGGCTGAAGGAGCCCTCGGACCAGAGGCCCGCGGATTCACCCAAGCCCAGGTTGTCGAACCGGAGCATGCCCACCCCGTTGTCCGCCAGGGCCTTGCACATCCGGGAGGCGGCCGGGCTGTCCTTGCCGAGGGTGAAGCCGTGGGAGAACACGCCCCAGCCCTTCGCCGGGCCTTCGGGGAGGTCGACGACGCCGGAGAGCAGCTCGCCGGTGGAGCCTTCGAAGGTGACTTTTTCGGACCGGGACACAGGCGTCCCCTTTCGGCTGGGCGGGAAACGACGACGGCGCCCCCACCGGAAGGTGGGAGGCGCCGTCGTCGTTTGGAACTGGTGGTGCGGGTGCTGCTAGATTTTGCGGGCCAGGATGGCCTGCTTGACCTCGGCAATGGCCTGCGTGACCTGGATGCCGCGGGGGCAGGCCTCGGTGCAGTTGAAGGTGGTGCGGCAGCGCCACACGCCTTCCTTGTCGTTGAGGATCTCCAGGCGCATGTCGCCGGCGTCATCCCGGGAATCGAAGATGAAGCGGTGCGCGTTCACGATCGCGGCCGGGCCGAAGTACTGGCCATCGGTCCAGAACACCGGGCAGGACGACGTGCACGCGGCGCAGAGGATGCACTTGGTGGTGTCGTCGAACCGCTCGCGGTCCTCGGCGGACTGCAGGCGTTCCTTAGTGGGCTCGTGGCCGCGGTTGATCAGGAACGGCATAACTTCGCGGAAGGACTGGAAGAACGGCTCCATGTCCACGATCAGGTCCTTCTCGACCGGCAGGCCCTTGATCGGTTCGACCGTGATGGGCTTGGTGGTGTCCAGGTCCTTCAGCAGGGTCTTGCAGGCGAGGCGGTTACGGCCGTTAATGCGCATGGCATCGGAGCCGCAGACGCCGTGGGCGCAGGACCGGCGGAAGGAGACGCTGCCGTCCATTTCCCACTTGATCTTGTGCAGGGCGTCCAGGACACGGTCCGTGCCGTACATGGTGACCTGGAAGTCGTCCCAGGTGGATTCCTCGGAGACCTCGGGGTTGTAGCGGCGCACGCGCAGCGTGACGTCGAAGGAGGGGATTTCCCCGCCGCCGCCGACGCCGGCGGGCAGTTCGATCCTGGAGGCTGGCTCAGCGAGTTCAGCGGTCATCTTAGTACTTCCTCACCATCGGCTCGTAGCGCGTAAAGACCACCGGTTTGGTGGCAAGCCGGATGCCGGCAACCGACTCGGCGGAACCGTCCGCCGGGGCGTGGTCATCCTTGTACGCCATGGAGTGCTTCATGAATTTTTCGTCGTCACGGTCCGGGAAGTCCTCACGGAAGTGGCCGCCGCGGGATTCCTCGCGGTGCAGGGCAGCCACGGTCATGACCTTGGCCAGTTCCAGCAGGAAGCCCAGTTCCACGGCCTCGAGCAGGTCCAGGTTGAAGCGCTTGCCCTTGTCCTGGACGCTGATGCGCTGGTACCGCTCCTCGAAGGAGGCGATGTCCGCGAGGACCTGGTTCAGCGTGTCGGCGGTGCGGAACACCTGCATGTTGGCGTCCATGGTGTCCTGCAGTTCCTTGCGGATCTGGGCCACCTTTTCGGTGCCGTCCGCGGTGCGGACGTGCTCGAGCAGGTTCAGCGTGTACGCCTCGGGATCCGCGGGGAGTTCCACGAAGTCAGCGGTCTTGGCGTACTCCGCGGCGGCGACGCCGGCACGCTTGCCGAAGACGTTGATGTCCAGCAGCGAGTTGGTGCCGAGGCGGTTGGAGCCGTGGACCGAGACGCAGGCCACCTCGCCGGCGGCGTAGAGGCCGGGGACGATCGTGTCGTTGTCCTGGAGGACTTCGGCGCTGATGTTGGTGGGGATGCCGCCCATGGCGTAGTGCGCCGTCGGGAACACCGGAACGGGCTCCGTGTACGGCTCCACACCCAGGTAGGTGCGGGCGAACTCGGTGATGTCCGGCAGCTTGGCGTCGATGTGCGCCGGCTCCAGGTGGGTCAGGTCCAGGAGGACGTAGTCCTTGTTCGGGCCGCAGCCGCGTCCCTCGCGGACTTCGTTGGCCATGGAGCGGGCCACGATGTCGCGCGGGGCGAGGTCCTTGATGGTGGGGGCGTAGCGCTCCATAAAGCGCTCACCCTCGGAGTTGCGCAGGATGGCACCTTCGCCGCGGGCTGCTTCGGAGAGCAGGATGCCCAGGCCGGCAAGGCCGGTCGGGTGGAACTGGAAGAATTCCATGTCCTCCAGCGGGATGCCGCGGCGGAAGGCGATGCCCATGCCGTCACCGGTGAGGGTGTGGGCGTTGGAGGTGGTCTTGAACACCTTGCCGGCGCCGCCGGAGGCGAACACCACGGACTTGGCCTGGAAGACGTGCAGTTCGCCGGAAGCGAGGTCGTAGGAGACGACGCCGGCAACGCGCTTCTGCTTGTACGGGGTGCCGTCCTCGCGGACCGCGTCCTCCTCGACGGTCAGCAGGTCCAGCACGTAGTACTCGTTGTAGAACTCAACGTTGTGCTTGACGCAGTTTTGGTACAGGGTCTGCAGGATCATGTGGCCGGTGCGGTCTGCGGCGTAGCAGGCACGGCGGACCGGGGCCTTGCCGTGGTCGCGGGTGTGGCCGCCGAAGCGGCGCTGGTCGATCCGGCCCTCAGGCGTGCGGTTGAACGGCAGGCCCATCTTCTCAAGGTCCAGGACGGCGTCGATCGCTTCCTTCGCCATAACCTCGGCAGCGTCCTGGTCCACCAGGTAGTCGCCACCCTTGATGGTGTCGAAGGTGTGCCATTCCCAGTTGTCCTCTTCGACGTTGGCGAGGGCTGCACACATGCCGCCCTGCGCCGCGCCGGTGTGGGAGCGCGTGGGGTAAAGCTTGGTCAGTACTGCTGTTCGGGCGCGCTGACCGGATTCGATCGCGGCGCGCATGCCAGCGCCACCGGCACCAACAATGACGACGTCGTACTTATGGACCTGCATACCAGATGCTCTTTCTCTCAAAATTCGCTGTTTTACACTGCCGGCGAAACCTGCGCAGTGAAGTCTCTGGTCCGCGCCCGCTCGGGCAGACGGGGATCAGCGCCCGGAACTCCGGGCCGCTACTAGGCCGGGCAGAACCCGCCGGGGAGCTGCACGCCGTTGACCACCGGGCACGGGTTGAAGGTGAAGATCACCAGCGTGCCCAGGATGACAATGGCGGCGGCAGCCGCGTAGAGCACGATCTTCAGCCAGAGGCGGGTCGCGTCCTTCTCGGCGTAGTCGTTGATGATGGTGCGCACGCCGTTGGTGCCGTGGAGCATAGCCAGCCACAGCATGGCGAGGTCCCAGATTTGCCAGAACGGGTCCGCCCACTTGCCGGCGACGAAACCGAAGTCAATGGCGTGGATGCCTTCGCCGACCATCAGGTTGACGAACAGGTGGCCGAAGATCAGCACCACCAGGACCACGCCGGAAAGCCGCATGAAGAGCCACGCGATCATTTCGAAGTTGCCCTTCGAGGAACCGTTGCGGCGGTACTGCGGCGCGATCCGGCCGCTGCCCACCTGCGGGCTGCGCGGGCTCTTAATCTCAGTTGCAGTCATGGCTCAGTGACCTCCGAGGGCGAGGGACAGGTGGCGGATGGAGAAGCCGATCATGACAACGACCCAGAGACCCAGGACCGTCCACAGCATCTGGCGCTGGTACTTGGCGCCCTTCTTCCAGAAGTCGACGGCGATGATCCGCAGGCCGTTGAAGGCGTGGAACACGATCGCTGCGACGAGGCCCGTTTCACCCAGGGCCATAAGGGGGTTCTTGTAAGCACCAATCACGGCGGTGTAGGCCTCGGGGGACACACGCACCAGAGAGGTGTCCAGCACGTGGACCAACAAGAAGAAAAAGATCACTACACCGGTAACGCGGTGTCCAACCCAAGACCACATGCCTTCACGGCCGCGGTACAAGGTGCCAGCTGGTTTTGTCGGCACTGAATAAACCTCCCTGCAACACAGCGGCGCTGGCATGGGATCCACGCGGGGGGAACGCCTGCTGCGAGAGCACTCGTAAGCTCAAGCCTAAATCTAGGCTTCGCTCTTAGCTTATTCAATTCAGCGGATCGATGGTGACGGCGCCCTGCGGGGTTTTTGGCCGGTTTTGAGACGAACGCCACATCCGGCGTCGGCAGCGGCCGTGTTCCCGGGCGCCCGACGTGGCGCGTACGCGTGGCCACACAGGGGATGACGGGCCGGTTCGGCTAAAGTAGCCGTGATGACTACAGACAAAGTGACCAGCCACGATTCACCCGAGGCCGCGGCGGCAGACTCTCCGCTGGACCGTTTTATCGCGGTGATTCCGGCAGGCGGCGTGGGGACCCGGCTCTGGCCGCTGTCCCGGGCAGCCGCCCCCAAGTTCCTGCATGACCTCACCGGTTCTGGCAGTACTTTGTTGCGCGCCACGTACGACCGGCTGGAACCCCTGGCCGGCAGCCGGGTCCTGGTGGTCACCGGCACCGCCCACCGCGACGCCGTGTGCAGCCAGCTGCCCGAGGTGCGCGAGGCTGACCTCGTCCTGGAGAGCGAGCCCAAGGATTCCGGCGCCGCGATCGGGCTGGCCGCTGCCATCCTGTACGAACGCGACCCCCACACCATCATGGGGTCCTTCGCGGCGGACCAGGTCATCAGCCCCGACGAGCTGTTCCAGGACGCCGTGCGCGAGGCCATCCACACCGCGGCCGCCGGCAAGATCGTCACCATCGGCATCAAGCCGACCCACCCCTCCACCGGGTTCGGCTACATCCGCGCCGGCGACAAGCTGAGCGTGCCCGGTGCGCCGAGTGCCCACACGGTGGTCGAGTTCGTCGAGAAGCCCAGTGAGGACGTCGCCCAGCAGTACCTGGACAGCGGCGAGTACGCCTGGAACGCCGGGATGTTCGTGGCGCCGGTCTCCCTGATGCTCAAGCACCTGGAAGCCAACCAGCCCGAACTCTTCGCCGGCCTGCAGGAAATCGCCAAGGCCTGGGACACCCCGCTGCGCGACGAGGTCACGGCCCGGGTCTGGCCGACGCTGCCCAAGATCGCCATCGACTACGCAGTCGCCGAGCCGGCCGCGGCTGCCGGGGACGTCGCCGTCGTACCCGGAACCTTCCGCTGGGACGACGTCGGGGACTTCGCGTCCGTGGGCCGCCTGAACAGCGCCAAAGAGGTCGACGACGTGACCGTGATCGGGGAGGGCGCCCGCGTCTTCACCGAAAACGCCAGCGGCGTGGTGGTCACCGACACCAAGCGTGTGATCGCCCTGATCGGCATTGAAGACGTTGTCATCGTGGACACCCCGGACGCGCTGCTGGTGACCACCAAGGCCCACTCCCAGCGGGTCAAGGCCGCCGTCGACGCGCTCAAGGCCAGCGGCGACACGGACGTCCTCTAGCCCGACCCCGCTGCGGCGCGTGTTCTGCCGTAACCCGCGGACCGCGATGCCGCTATTTATGCGACTCTCGCTACAGTGAATGTGTGCGTAATTACACTACTGAAGCTGAGTCCACCACCTTGGTGGGGCCGTGGCTGGAGCCGCTGCTCCCGGAGCTGATCGAGTTCCGCCGTGACCTCCATGCGCACCCGGAGCTGTCCTTCAAGGAGTTCCGCACCACGGAGAAGCTGGCCCAGCGGCTGGAGGCCGCCGGGCTGAAGCCGCGCCGCCTCGAGGGCACCGGGCTGACCGTCGATATCGGGGAGGGGCCCATCGCCACCGCCCTCCGCGGTGACATCGACGCCCTGCCCATCATCGAAGAGACCGGCCTGCCGTTCGCGTCCAAGAACCACGGCGTCACGCACGCCTGCGGCCACGACGTGCACACCACCACCATGCTGGGCATCGCTTTGGTCCTGCAGAACCTGCACGAATCCGCCCCGCTGGGCGGTACGGTCCGGATCATCTTCCAGCCGGCGGAGGAGACCATGCCCGGCGGCGCACACGCGTGCATCGAACAGGGTGTCCTCGACGGCGTGCCCCGGATCCTCGCGCTGCACTGCGACCCCCGGATCGAGGTCGGCAAGATCGGCACCCGGATCGGCGCCATCACCTCGGCATCGGACACCATCAAGATTGAGCTGACCGGCCGCGGCGGCCACACCTCGCGCCCGCACCTGACCGAAGAACTCGTCTTCGCCCTGGCACAGATCGCCGTGAACGTCCCCGCCGTGCTGTCCCGCCGCGTCGACGTGCGCAGCGGAGTCTCCGTGGTCTGGGGGCACATATCGGCCGGCTCGGCCCCGAACGCCATCCCCGCGAGCGGCTACATGGCCGGCACCATGCGGTGCCTGGACCGGGATGCCTGGCACAGTGCCGGGGAGATCCTCGACGAAGTGGTGCAGCAGATCGCGGCACCCTACGGCGTCGACGTCCACCTCGAGCACACCCGCGGCGTACCTCCAGTAGTGAACTCCGAGCACGAGACCGCCCTGATCGAGGCCGCGGCCCGCGCCGAACTCGGCGAAAGCTCCGTGGTGCTCACCCCCCAGTCGATGGGCGGCGAGGACTTCGCCTGGTTCCTGGCGGACCTGCCCGGCGCGATGATGCGGCTCGGCACCAAGACGCCCGGCGGCGAGGAGTACGACCTGCACCGCGGCGACTACATCCTGGACGAACGCTCCCTGGGGCTCGGCATCCGGGTCCTCACCGCCGCCGCACTCCGCACCCTCCGCGACCTGTAACCGGCGGGCCCTTGGGGCACCGCGAACGTGGGGGAAACCCGGCGTTACGGCACTGAGGCCAGTGGCATTGTGCTCAATTGAGTTGTGTGCAACTGAATTGCGCGATACTCTTTTTATGTGAACGAAACAGAGACCCCGGAGTCCGCCGGATCCAGCGCCCCCGGCCTGGACGCACCCCGGCTGGACCGGCAGGTGTGCTTTGCGATGTATTCGGCGTCGCGCGCAGCCACTGCCGCCTACCGCCCCATGCTGGAAGAGCTCGGACTGACCTACCCGCAGTACCTCGTGATGATGGTGCTCTGGGAGGACCAGCCCCGCAGCGTCCGCGGTCTCGGCGAGGAGCTCGGACTGGACTCCGGGACACTGTCCCCGCTGCTCAAGCGGCTTGAGGCCCTGGAGCTCGTGGAACGACGGCGGTCCGCAGCCGACGAGCGCCGCGTGGAGGTTTTCCTCACCGAGTCCGGCGCCGCTCTCAGTGCCCGGGCCACCGGCATCCCGCAGAGGCTCGCGGACGCCGCCGGACTCTCCGCCGCCGAGCTCGACCAGCTCCGCGAAACCCTCGGCAGGCTCACCGCCGCCCTGCACTCCGGCCACTGACCGGCCCCGGACCCGGCTCCCCGCCGGCGGTCCGGACCCAGAAACTTCCCTGCCCCCAACAGATTGGAACCCCATGAAGACCCTCTACACGGCCGAGGCCCTGGCCTCCGGCGAAGGACGCGACGGCAACGCCCAGACCAACGACGGCAAGCTCAACGTCACCCTGGCCAGCCCGGTGGAACTGGGAGGCAACGGCGAAGGGACCAACCCGGAGCAGCTGTTCGCCGCCGGGTACGCCGCCTGCTTCCACTCGGCACTTCGCCTCGTGGGCCGCAAGGAACGCGCCGACCTGACCGACTCCGCGGTTGCCGCCAAGATCCACTTCGGCGCCCTGGACGAAGGGGCAGGCTACGGTCTGGCCGCCGAACTTGAGATCGCCCTTCCCGGCGTCGACCGGCAGACCGCCGAGTCCCTGGTGGCCAAAGCCCACCAGATTTGCCCTTACTCGAACGCCACCCGCGGAAACATCACCGTAGACATCACCATCATGGAGGTCGCAGCATGAGCACCGAAAACACCACTCTCCCCGCCGTCACCCGCGAAATCCAGCTCGCCTCCCGGCCGCACGGCCGTCCCGTTCCGGAGAACTTCCGCCTCGCCGAGTCCGCGCTGCCGGAACTCCAGGACGGCCAGATCCTGGTCCGCAACCTCTTCATCTCCGTCGACCCCTACATGCGCGGCCGCATGAACGACGTCAAGTCCTACTCCGCGCCGTTCGCCCTCGACGCCGCGCTCGACGGCGGCGCCGTCGGCGAGGTCATCGCCTCCAAGGCCGAAGGCCGTGCCGTCGGCGACACTGTCGTCCACGGCCTCGGCTGGCGCGAGTACGCCGTCCTCGATGCCACGGCCACCACCCCGGCACGCACCGACCTCGCCCCGGCGTCGGCGTTCCTCGGTGCGCTGGGAATGACCGGTCTGACCGCCTACGCCGGCCTGCTCAAGGTTGCCGAGTTCAAACCCGGCGACGTCGTCTTCGTTTCCGGCGCTGCCGGCGCCGTCGGCTCCCTCGTGGGCCAGATTGCCAAGGCCATGGGCGCGTCCCGGGTTATCGGCAGCGCGGGCTCGGCCGACAAAGTGGCCCGCCTGCTGGAGCTCGGCTTCGACGCCGCCTTCAACTACCACGACGGCCCGGTCGCCGAGCAGCTCGCCAAAGCCGCGGGGGAGCGCGGGATCGACGTTTACTTCGACAACGTCGGCGGAGAGCACCTCGAAGCCGCACTGTCCTCCCTGACCGTCGGCGGCCGGGTGGCCATGTGCGGGGCCATCGCCCAGTACAACTCCACCGAGCCGACCCCGGCGCCGCGCAACCTCATGCTGGCGATCGGCAAGCAACTGACGCTCAAGGGCTTCCTCGTGGGCGGATACTGGCAGCACATGGCCGAGTTCGTTGAAGCCATGTCGGGCTGGCTGGCCAGCGGCGCCGTCAGCTACGACGAGACCGTCGTTGACGGGCTCGAGAACGCGCCGCAGGCCTTTATGGACCTGCTGGACGGGGCCAACACCGGAAAGATGCTGGTCCGCGTCTAATCCCGACCCCAAACAACGAGGCCCCGGAATCCTGGATTCCGGGGCCTCAGGCGTGTGCCCGCGCGGAACGGCATACCACTTGGTAACAAGTTCTCAACAATCTGGGAAATGACTGTGAACTGTGTTACCCGACGTGTTTCATGCCACTAAAGTATCTTGCATCAGTGCGCCTCGGCGCAGTGCTGCGAATCCGTCAGTGACAACAGTGTTTCGGGGGAAAACCGGAAGCAGACACTCATTGGACTACCGTCGTAGCGCCTATCACTTTCTTCCTGGAGGAACTTTGAAGAACTCACTGCGCGCAACATTCAAGCGCGGGTCAATGGCCGGTGTCGCCACCGCAGGTGCGGCCGCCTTGATGCTCACCGGTTGCGGGGCCGCCCCCACCGCCAGCAGCACCGCCAGCGCGGGCGCCAGCGACTACACGGGCTGCATCGTTTCCGACTCCGGTGGATTCGACGACCAGTCGTTCAACCAGTCCTCCTACGAGGGACTGAAGAAGACCGAGAAGGACCTCGGCATCAAGGTCAACCAGGTCGAGTCCAAGACCAACAACGACTTCGAGCCGAACCTGCGCGCCATGGTCACCGCCGGCTGCAACCTGACCATCACGGTCGGCTTCCTCCTCGGCGACGCCACCAAGGCCCAGGCCACGGCGAACCCGGACAAGCATTTCGCGATCATTGACTTCGGCTACGACAAGCCGATCACCAACGTCAAGCCGATCATCTACGACACGGCCCAGGCAGCCTTCCTCGCCGGGTACCTCGCAGCCGGCACCACCAAGACCGGCACCGTTGCCACCTTCGGCGGCATCAAGATCCCGACCGTCACCATCTTCATGGACGGCTACGCCGATGGCGTGAAGTACTACAACGAAAAGAAGGGCAAGAACGTCAAGGTTCTTGGCTGGGACAAGGCCAAGCAGGACGGCTCCTTCACCGGTGACTTCGAGAAGCAGGACAAGGGCAAGCAGTTCACCCAGAACTTCCTGGACCAGGGCGCGGACATCGTTATGCCCGTCGCAGGTCCGGTCGGCAAGGGTGCGGGCGCAGCCCTGAAGGAAGCCAAGGCCGCAGGCAAGGACGTCAAGCTCATCTGGGTTGACTCCGACGGCTTCCTCACCGCCCCGGACTACAAGGACATCATGCTCTCCTCCGTCATGAAGCAGATGGGCGAGGCCGTGGAGACCGTTGTGAAGGAAGACAAGGACGGCAAGTTCACCAACACGCCGTACGTTGGCACCCTCGCGAACGACGGCGTGCAGCTGGCTCCGTTCCACGACATGGAGTCCCAGGTTCCGGCCGAGCTCAAGACCGAGCTCGACCAGATCAAGAAGGACATCGCCGACGGCAAGCTGAAGGTCGAATCCGCAGCGAGCCCCAAGGCGTAATTTCCGCCGCCAAGCGCCACGGCCCGGACGGTCCCAGACCGGACGGGCTGTGGCGCTTTTCGTTGCCGGGGGCACAACCCCTGGTTTCACCCACGGCAGCAGGCACTAGGCTGGTCCTGCAGCCCCATCACCCCCGTCCGGGCCGTGCCCCGGACACAAATCGAGATTGGTCAGAGTTTTGAAACTTGAACTCAAGGGGATCACTAAACGCTTCGGCTCCCTGGTAGCCAACGACCACATTGATGTGGTGGTTGAACCCGGGCAGATCCACTGCTTGCTCGGCGAGAACGGCGCTGGCAAGTCCACGCTGATGAACGTCCTCTACGGGCTCTACGAGCCCACCGAGGGCGAGATCCTCATCGACGACAAACCCGTCAGCTTCCGCGGCCCCGGGGACGCCATGGCAGCCGGCATCGGCATGGTGCACCAGCACTTTATGCTGGTCCCCGTCTTCACTGTCGCGGAAAACGTGGCTTTGGGCGCGGAAACCACCAAGGCCGGCGGGTTCCTCAATCTCGATGACACCCGCCGGAAGATCCAGGAGATCTCCGACCGGTACGGGTTCGACGTCGACCCCGACGCCCTGATCGAAGACTTGCCGGTGGGCGTCCAGCAGCGGGTGGAAATCATCAAGGCCCTGGTCCGGGACGCCAAGGTGCTCATCCTGGACGAGCCCACGGCCGTGCTGACCCCGCAGGACACCGACGAACTGCTGGACATCATGCGCCAGCTCAAGAGCCACGGCACGTCGATTGTCTTCATCTCGCACAAACTGCGCGAGGTCAAAGCCGTCTCGGACACCATCACCGTGATCCGTCGCGGCAAGGTGGTTGGTTCCGCCAGCCCCACCGCCTCGACCACCGAGCTCGCCTCGATGATGGTGGGCCGGGCCGTGAACCTGACCCTGGACAAGGCCCCGGCCAAGCCGCAGGAAACCACGTTCCAGGTCAAGGACCTCACCGTGATCGCCCCCAGCGGCCAGCACGTGGTGGACGGCATCAGCTTTGACATCGCCCGCGGTGAGATCCTCGCCGTCGCCGGTGTGCAGGGCAACGGGCAGACCGAGCTCACCGAGGCCATCCTCGGCCTGCAGGACCGCGTCCACGGCTCCATCCTCCTCGACGGCGAGGAACTGGTCGGCCGCAGCGTCAAGGACGTGCTCAAAGCCGGCGTCGGGTTCGTGCCCGAAGACCGCTCGGTGGACGGCCTGATCGGGACCTTCTCGATCGCCGAAAACCTCATCCTGGACCGCTACGACCAGGAACCCTTCGCGAAGGGCATCAGCATGAGCCCGGCGAAGGTCCTGGAGAACGCCAAGACCCGGATCGACGAATTCGATGTCCGCACCCCGTCCGGGGCGCTGGCGGCCGGGACCCTGTCCGGCGGCAACCAGCAGAAGGTGGTCATGGCGCGCGAGCTGTCCCGTCCGCTGCGCCTGTTTATCGCCTCCCAGCCCACCCGCGGCGTCGACGTCGGCTCCATCGAGTTCCTGCACAAGCGGATTGTGGCGGAGCGCGACCACGGCACCCCCGTGATGATCGTCTCCACCGAACTGGACGAAGTGATCGAGCTCGCCGACCGGATCGCCGTGCTCTACAAAGGCCGGCTGGTTGGCATTGTGCCGGCCGGAACGGGGCGCGACGTCCTGGGCCTCATGATGGCCGGCCTGTCGCCCGACGAGGCCCACGCCGACACCACCAAGACCCCGGCAACAACAGCCGCTGCCCCGGCGCCCGCCGCCCAGCCCGCGCAGGAGCCCACCTCCGGCGCCGTAGGAGAGCACCATGACTGAGACCAACAAGCCCCGCCACGCGGCTGACCCGGACCCGCAGGAAACCCCCGCGGCCGAAACCCCCGCAGCCGAAACAGAAACGTCGGAAACCGAAGCGCAGGCGGCAGATTCCACCACCGTCACCTCCCTGGACACCGCCGGCGGGGCCATGCGCCCCTCCGCCGTCCCGGTCTCGGGCCAGAGCGGCATTGTCCCCGGCGGCCCCGACTCCGTGCTGCGGAAAATCTTCACCGGATCCGGCATGGTCTCCGTGCTGGCCGTGCTCCTCGCACTGATCCTCGGCGGCCTGCTGATCGCCAGCACCGACAAGACCGTCAGCGCCACCGCCGGCTACCTCTTCGCCCGGCCCAGCGACTTCCTGACCGCCGTCTGGTCCGCCGCCACCCGGTCCTACGTAGCGCTCTTCCAGGGCTCCGTGTTCAACCCCCGCGGCTCCGGGGTGGCCGGGCAGTTCGCCCCGCTGATGGAAACCCTGACCATCGCGACCCCGCTGATCACCGCCGGTCTCGGCGTCGCCCTGGCGTTCCGCGCCGGCCTCTTCAACATCGGTGCGCAGGGCCAGATCATCATGGCCGGCATCCTCGCCTCCTGGGTCGGTTTCGCCCTGCACCTGCCCATGGGGCTGCACCTGCTGCTGGTCCTCGTCGCCGGCGTCGTCGGCGGCGCGCTCTGGGCCGGCCTGGTCGGTTTCCTCAAGGCCCGCACAGGCGCCCATGAAGTGATCCTGACCATCATGTTCAACTACATCGCGCTGTACTTCCTGCGGTACCTGCTGAACACGCCGGCATTCCAGCGGCCGGGGGAGACGAACCCGATTTCGCCGATCCTGGACCCCAGCGCCGTCTACCCGCAGATCCTCGGCACCCAGTACCGGCTGCACCTGGGCTTCCTCCTGGCCATCGCCGCGACCGTCTTCGTCTGGTGGGTGCTGAACCGTTCCACGATCGGTTTCGAGTTCCGCGCCGTCGGGGCCAACCCCAAGGCCGCCCTGACCGCCGGCATCAACGTTCCGCGGGCCACCATCCTCGTGATGGCCATCGCGGGCGCCCTCGCCGGCATGTCCGGCGTCGCCCAGGTGGCCGGCACCGAAAAGGTCCTGACCGACGGCGTTGCAGCCACCTACGGCTTTGACGCCATCACAGTGGCCCTGCTGGGACGTTCAACGCCGTGGGGCACCTTCGCCGCCGGCCTGCTGTTCGGCGCCTTCCGCGCCGGCGCCGTCCAGATGCAGATCCAGACCGGAACGCCGATCGATATCGTCCTGGTGGTCCAGTCCCTGATCGTGCTCTTCATCGCCGCCCCGCCGCTGGTGCGCGCGGTGTTCGGCCTGAACCCGCGCAAGAAGAAGGCCGCCAAGGCCGCCACGTCCAAAAAGGCAGCAACCACCGGAGCAGCAGCATGAGCACAACAGCAACTTCGCCCCAGCCGGGGAAGCCGCAACCCGAACCGCGCGCAGCCGGCGCGGCGTCGCCCAAGCAGCACACCACCGCCGTGACCGCCAAGCCGGTGACTTGGAAGCTCCCGGCCACCCTGGTGGTGCTCGCCGTCGTCGCGTTCATCTTCTTCGGCCTGATGGGCCCGCACCAGACCGCCAAGTTCGGGATCTCCACCGGCAGCGACTTCTTCCAGCTCCCGGCCCTCGAAGTCCCCGCGTTCCTCGGCGGCATCGTCCTGTCGGTGCTGATGCTGGCGCTGGCCGGTTACGCCGTATTCCTCAAGACCCGCGACACCAAGGTCCCGGGCTGGGTCACGGTCGCCTTCATTGTGCTGTTCGTCGCCGCCTTCCTCATCTGGGTGGTCGGCGGTGCCCGCACCACCAACATCTCCCTCGCCGGCCTGATCGCCGGATCGGTGACCCTGGCGGTGCCGCTCGTGTTCGGTTCGCTGTCCGGCGTGCTCTGCGAGCGTGTCGGCGTTGTCAACATCGCCATCGAAGGCCAGCTCCTCGGCGGCGCATTCACGGCCGCCATCATTGCCACCCTGACGCACAACGCCTTCCTGGGCCTGCTCGCGGCGGCCGTCGCCGGCGCGCTGGTGTCCATGGTCCTGGCCCTGTTCAGCATCAAATACGTCGTCAACCAGATCATCGTCGGCGTTGTGCTCAACGTCCTCGTCTCCGGCGTCACCGGCTTCCTGTTTAGCACCGTCATGCAGGCGGACAAGGACAAGTTCAACTCGCCGGCCCACCTGGACCCCATCACCATCCCGGTCCTCGGCGACATCCCGCTGATCGGGCCCATCCTGTTCAAGCAGTCCCTGATCGGCTACCTCATGTACATCGCCGTGATCGTTGTCTGGGTGGGCCTGTTCAAGACCAAGTGGGGCCTGCGCGTCCGCGCCGTGGGCGAGCACCCGCAGGCCGCCGACACCATGGGCATCAAGGTCAACGCCACCCGCTTCTGGAATGTCACCCTGGGCGGCGCCATCGCAGGCATCGGCGGTTCCTTTTTCACCCTGGTCGCGATCGACAGCTTCACCAAGGAGATCTCCGGCGGCCGCGGCTTCATCGCCCTGGCTGCGCTGATCTTCGGCCGCTGGAACCCGATCGGTGCGTTCTTCGCCGCCCTGCTGTTCGGCTTCGCCGACAACCTGCAGAGCATCGTGACGATCATCGGCACCCCGGTACCCAGCCAGTTCATGGCCATGCTCCCGTACCTGGTGACGGTCCTCGCCGTCGCCGGACTGGTCGGTCGCTCCCGGCCGCCGGCAGCCAGCGGCATCCCGTACGTCAAGGGCTGACCATGACGGACACCATGCCTGCCGCCGCCGTGGACTGGGCTGCCCTCGAGGCCGCCGCCGTCGCGGCCATGAAGAACGCCTACGCGCCCTATTCGAAGTTCGCGGTGGGGGCTGCTGCCCTCACCGCGGACGGCCGGATCGTCAGCGGCTGCAACGTCGAAAACGCCAGCTACGGGCTCACCCTCTGCGCCGAGTGCGCACTGGTGGGCAACCTGCACATGAGCGGAGGCGGCCTGCTCCGCGCCTTCTACTGTGTTGACGCGGACGGCAACGTGCTGATGCCGTGCGGGCGCTGCCGGCAGCTGCTCTACGAATTCCGGGCCCCCGACATGCAGCTCATGACCACGCAGGGCATCAAGACGATGGACCAAGTGCTCCCCGATGCATTTGGCCCCCAAAACCTGGAGGAAACCCGGTGACACAGACCACCAGCAACACATCCGGCGGCAACGCTGAAGCGTTCGACGCCGTCGACATCATCCGCGTCAAGCGGGACAAAGGCGTGCTCAGCCCGGCCCAGATCGACTGGACCATCGACGCCTACACCCGCGGCGCCATCGCCGACGAGCAGATGGCGGCCCTGAACATGGCCATCCTGCTCAACGGTATGGACCGTGCCGAGATTTCCCGCTGGACCGCGGCCATGATCGCCTCCGGCGAGCGGATGGACTTCTCCAGCCTGCGCCGGCCCGACGGCGGCATGAAGGCGACCTCGGACAAGCACTCCACCGGCGGCGTGGGGGACAAGATCACCCTGCCGCTGGCGCCCCTCGTGGCCGTCTTCGGGGTCGCCGTGCCGCAGCTGTCCGGCCGCGGCCTCGGCCACACCGGCGGGACGCTGGACAAGCTCGAGGCCATCCCGGGCTGGCGCGCGGCGCTCAGCAATGAGGAAATGCTCGCCCAGCTCCAGGACGTGGGCGCCGTGATCTGTGCCGCCGGCGCCGGACTCGCCCCGGCCGACAAGAAGCTCTACGCCCTGCGCGATGTCACCGGCACGGTCGAGGCCATCCCGCTGATCGCCTCCTCGATCATGAGCAAGAAGATCGCCGAAGGCACCGGATCCCTGGTCCTGGACGTCAAGGTGGGCAGCGGGGCGTTTATGAAGGACGAGGCCCGGGCCCGGGAACTCGCCGAGACCATGGTGGCCCTGGGCAAGGACGCCGGCGTCAACACCGTGGCGCTGCTGACCAACATGAACACCCCGCTGGGCCTCACCGCCGGCAACGCCATTGAGGTCGAGGAATCCGTCGAGGTCCTCGCCGGCGGCGGCCCGGAAGACGTCGTCGAACTCACCGTCCGGCTGGCCGAGGAGATGCTCGCCTGCGCCGGAGTGCACGACGCCGATCCGCGCGCCGCGCTCAAGGACGGCCGGGCCATGGACGTCTGGAACCGGATGATCGAGGCCCAGGGCGGCGACCCGCGGGCCACCCTGCCGGTCGCGAAGGAGTCCGAAACCATCTACGCGCAGGCGGACGGTGTCCTGGTGGAACTCGACGCGATGGCCGTGGGCGTCGCAGCGTGGCGCCTCGGTGCCGGGCGTGCCCGCAAGGAGGACCAGGTCCAGTCCGGCGCCGGTGTGCGGATGCACGCCAAGCCCGGCGCCACGGTCCGCGCCGGCGAGCCGCTGATGACCCTCCTGACGGACACGCCGGAGAAGTTCGACCGCGCCAAGGAGGCGCTCGAGCACGCCGCCGTGATCGCTCCCGAGGGCTCGCGCCCTGCGCAGCAGCTCATCATCGACCGGATCGCTTAACCCCCGGGCGACCCCCGCCCCACCCCACCCGTTGCCCTATCACTTTTGGCTGCTCTGACCCCGGTTTAGCCGCCAAAAGTGATAGGGCAACGGGCGCCGGGGCGGGCAGTACCCTGGCACCACAGTATTCCGGGAGAAACCGGGCACCGCCGTGCGTTAGGAAACCGTGCAGGCAATTAACGACTTCATCCTGGCAGCCGCAGGCCAACCCTGGGTCCTCGTCCTCGTCTTCGCCTGTTGTGTGATCGACGGGTTCTTCCCGCCCGTGCCTAGCGAGTCCGTGGTGGTCGGACTGGCCGCGGTGGCCGCCTCCGCCGAGGTGCCCAACCCGCTCCTGCTGGCCGTGATCGCAGCCGCCGGCGCGTTCACCGGCGACAACATCGCCTACCTGATCGGCCGGGCAACCGGCACCGGACGCTGGGCCTGGATGCGAGCGTACCGGGCGCAACGGGCCTTCCTGTGGGCCGGCGGTGAACTCCGCAAACGTCCCGCCTCCCTGATCATGGTGGCCCGGTTTGTCCCCATCGGCCGGGTGGCGGTCAACCTCACCGCCGGCGCCACCAGTTTCGCGCACTCCCGCTTTGTCGGCCTCACCATACTGTCCGCGATGCTGTGGTCCGGGTACTCCGTGGCGGTCGGGCTGTTCTTCGGGCAGTGGTTCGAAGACAACCACCTCCTCGGCGCCACCATCGCGATCATCTGCGCCATTCTGTTGGGCATCGCCGTCGACCTCGGCCTCAGCCGGCTCCGCGGCCGGGTGCCGGACGGACGCCAGCCGGACGGACGCCAGCCGGACGGGCAACGGACGGCCCCGCCCGCCGACGGCTGACAGCGGCCCCGTGGCCCGCGTCATGGCCGGATTTTTCGGTCCCGCCGCGTAGCGCCCGGCGCCCGGCACGTGGGACACTTAGGTGCGATTCACGTCACGTCGGTGCCGTAAACCAGCATTACCGATCCCCTTCCGTCCCGGGTACATTCCCACCCTTCAGTTTTCGAGGAGCGCAGCCCGCGTGGAGTTCATTAATGAGGCCGTGCTCCATGCAGCCGGCCAGTGGTGGATCTACCCCCTCCTGCTGGTGTTCTTCTTCGTCGACGGCTTCGCCATGGTGGTGCCCAGCGAAACCCTGATTGTGGCCCTCGCCGCGTACTCCCGGCACAGTGGACAGCCCAACCTCTGGCTCCTCGGCCTGACGGCACTGATCGGCGCCGTCGCCGGGGACAACATGGCCTACCTGCTGGGCCGCAAGATCGGCATCGAACGCTTCCGCTGGATGCGGAAACCCAAAGTCCAGCGCGTCTTCGCCTGGGCCCGGTACGAGCTGGAAAAACGCGGCGCGGTCCTGATTTTCACCGCCCGCTACATCCCCTGGGGCCGCGTCGCGGTCAACTACGTGGCCGGTACCACGGGGTTCCCGCACCGCCGCTTCTTCTTCCTGGACGCCGTCGCGTGCCTCACCTGGGTGATCTACTCGATCGGGATCGGCATCCTCGCCAGTTCCTTCCCGTGGCTGCACCACAACCCGCTCCTCAGCGCCGGGATCGCCGTCGTCTTCGCCATTGTCCTGGGCATCGCCGTTGACCACGCGCTGCGCTGGTGGCACAAACGGCTGGGCCGGCACGACGAGCCGACAGACGGTGCCGCCGCCGGCACTGCACCGGACCATGCCGCAACCGACGGCGCCGCGGACGCTGCCGGGTCCGAGCCGGTGCTGACTGCCCGGTCAGCGGAGAACGACGCCTCCCGCAAGTAGCGCCCGGCGCCGTCCGACCCTAAGGTTGGAACGTGACTGAGACTATTCTTGACGCTGCCCCTGACCTCGAATTCGACCTGAAGGGCCTTCCCAAGGTTTCCCTTCACGACCACCTGGACGGCGGACTCCGTCCGGCCACCATTATTGAACTTGCCGAGGCCGTCGGCCACACCCTGCCTTCCACGGACCCCGTCGCACTGGGGGAGTGGTTCCGCGAATCCGCAGACTCCGGCTCGCTGGTCCGCTACCTCGAAACGTTCGACCACACCATCGCCGTGATGCAGACCAAGGAAGGCCTGTTCCGCGTGGCCAAGGAGTTCGTTGAGGACCTGGCGGACGACGGCGTGGTGTACGGCGAGGTGCGCTGGGCACCGGAACAGCACCTGCAGCAGGGCCTGTCCCTGGACGACGTCGTCGAAGCGGTCCAGGCCGGACTCGATGCCGGCGTCGACGCCGTCGCGGAGACCGGACGCGAGATCCAGGTCGGCCAGCTGATCACGGCCATGCGTCATGCCGACCGTGGCCAGGAAATCGCCGAGCTGGCCGTCCGCCACCGCTACAAGGGTGCCGTCGGCTTCGACATCGCCGGGGCCGAGGACGGCTTCCTGCCCTCCCGCTTCAAGGACGCCTTCACCTACCTGGCCGAGCACAACTTCCCGGCCACCATCCACGCCGGCGAGGCCGCCGGGCTGGACAGCATCCAGTCAGCCCTCGTAGACGGCCGGGCCCTGCGCCTGGGCCACGGCGTCCGGATCGCCGAAGACGTGTCCGTCGAGTTCGAAGAGGCCGAGGACGCCGACCCGGACAGCGACGAAGTCGATGACAACATCGGCCTCGTGACCCTGGGCGAGCTCGCCAGCTGGGTCCGGGACCGCGGCATCGCCCTCGAAATCTGCCCGTCGTCGAACCTGCAGACCGGCGCGATCGCCGGCTTCGGTGAAGGCATCGAGAGCCACCCGGTGGACATGCTCTACCAGCTGGGCTTCAACGTCACCATCAACACCGATAACCGGCTGATGAGCGGCGTCACCCTCACCGACGAGTTCGAACTCCTGGTGGAGACCTTCGACTACGACCTCGATGACCTGCTCGAGCTCACGCTGAATGCAGCCGAGGCCGCGTTCCTGCCGCTGGAGGAGAAGGAAGCCCTGGTCGAATACATCAACGAGGCCTACGCCGGCCTTGGCTAAGGACTCCAACCCCGTGGACGCGCCGCTCGGCGACCTGGTGCGAACCATCGCCGAGTTGCGCGTCAACTGCCCCTGGATGGGCGCCCTGACCCACGCCTCCCTTGTGGAGTACCTCCTCGAGGAAGCCCATGAGGTAGCTGAAACCATCGAGGCCGACGGCGGCGACGCCGAACTTCAGGCGGAACTCGGTGACGTCCTATTGCAGGTGGTGCTGCACGCCCGGCTCGCCGAGGAACGCGGCGTGTTCACGTTCGACGACGTCGCCCGTGGCCTGCGCGCGAAGATGATCCGGCGCAATCCGCACGTCTTCCGCCCGGACGGGACCCTGCAGGAGACCTTCCCCGCCAAAGTGCAGGACATTGTCCAGACCTGGGACGCGGTCAAGAGGGCCGAGAAGCCGGACCGCGGCCACGTCTTCGACGGCGTCCCGGCCGCCCTGCCGGCCCTGGCCCGGACCCAGAAGCTGCTGGACCGCGCCGAACGCGCCACGGCCGCAACGCGGCCACCAGCCCCCGCGCCGCCCGCCGCCGTCGCGCCCGCCACCGAACAGGAACTCGGTGAGGTGCTGTTCGGCATCGTCGCGGCGGCCCGGGCCAACGGACTGGACGCGGAACGGGCGCTCCGGGCAGCCAACCGGGCGTTCCAGGAGGCCCAGGAGGGCCCGCACGACGGCGATGCCCGCGGCGCGGCACCATCAGCACCGCGTCCGGGGACTGGATAGCTTTCCGTAACTTATCCCACTCTCGACTAGGCTAAGGGCGACGAGGACGTCGGTTTTCAGCTTGATCCACCGCTAGTTTCCCAGCAGTCAGATTCCCAGCAGATCGCTTCACCCAAAGGAGCATATTCATGGCGCTTATCGATGCCATCCACGCCCGCGAGATCCTCGATTCCCGCGGCAACCCGACCGTAGAAGTTGAAGTCCTGCTCTCCGACGGCCAAATCGGCCGCGCAGCAGTTCCCTCCGGTGCCTCCACCGGCGAACACGAGGCCGTAGAACTCCGCGACGGCGACAAGGGCCGTTACCTCGGCAAGGGCGTGCAGAAGGCCGTTGACGCGGTCATCGACCAGATCGCCCCGGCCCTGATCGGCTTCGACGCCACCGACCAGCGCAGCATCGACCAGGCCATGATCGACCTGGACGGCAC
>NZ_JBFTHI010000018.1:0-38087 GCF_056394165.1 Arthrobacter sp. 10T416
ACGCGCCGCGCCGACACGCCGGGCAGCAGCCAGAACCGACATCCCGCCGCACACCAAATCAAAGAACTCAGTCCGGGAATCCAAGGAAAATACGTTGCCCATCAAACGCTCCATCTTTCAGAGCGTTGCAACGACCCTATGACTTTGCCGGGCTCATGCCAGCCATAAGTGATAGGGCAACCGGGGTGGGGCGGGGTTGGGGCGCGGCTTAGTTAGCGCTTGAGCTGGGTCAGCTCCTGCAGGACCTCGTCGGAGGTGGTGATGATGCGGGCGTTGGCCTGGAAGCCGCGCTGAGCGACGATCAGGTTGGTGAACTCCTGGGAAAGGTCCACGTTGGACATTTCCAGCGAGCCGCCGGCCAGGGTGCCGATGCCGGGGTCGCCCGCGGCGCCAAGCTGGACGTTGCCGGAGTTGGCGGTGGCGACGTAGGAGGAGCCGCCGGCCTTTTCGAGGCCTGCGGGGTTGGTGAACTTGGCGAGGGCGATCTTGGCCAGGACCTGCTTGGTGCCGTTGCTGAAGGACCCGATGAGGGACCCGTCGTTGCCGAGGGTGAAGGACTCCAGCTTGCCCGCCGGGGTGCCGTTCTGGCCGCTGACGGTCAGCGAGCTCATGCCGGCGTAGGAGGTCACCTGGCTCACGTCGAGGGTCTTGCCGGCAACGTTGAGCTTGCCCGGGGACGTCAGCTGGCCGTTGGTGAACTTCATCGAGTCGGCGATGGTTGCGCCGCCGTCGGTGGAGACACCCCAGCCGCCGGGCTGCTGGACGAAGGTAAGGGTGAGGTTGCTGGGGGCACCCACGCTGTCATAGACCTTCACAACGCGGTCGAACGACGCCGACCCGGCCTCGGCGGGGAGGTTCCCGTCGAGCGTCACCGTGGTGGTGGGGGTCGCGATCATGGTGTTCGGGTTCAGCGTGATGTTGCCGATGGCGCCGGCCTGGTTGACGACGCCGCTGTTGTTAGCGGTCCAGCCCTGCAGGATGCCGCCATCCGGGCTGACCAGCTGGCTGTTGGCGTCGAAGGTCATGGATCCCGCGCGGGTGAAGAGCTGCTGGCCGCCCTTGCTGGTGACGAAGAAGCCGTCACCGGAGATCATCATGTCCGTAGCGCGGCCGGTGCTCTGCGACGAGCCCTGCGCGAAGTTGGTGCTGACGCCGGCGACGCGGACGCCAAGGCCGATCTGCGCCGGGTTGCTGCCGCCGGTCTGGCCCTGCGGCGCGGAGGCCCCCTGGGTCATCTGGGACAGGGTGTCCTGGAACTGGGTGGAGGAGGCCTTGAAGCCGGCCGTGTTGACGTTGGCGATGTTGTTACCGGTGACATCCAGCATGGTCTGGTGGGCACGGAGGCCGGAGATTCCGGAGTACAGCGAGCGGAGCATGGGAACTGCCTTTCTGCGGGAGGAAACGGGTCAGGGAGCGGCCGGCGCGGTCAGGCCGGTGATGGAGTCGAGGGGAACGGAAAGCTGGCCGATTTTGACGGCCGGTACGGCGCCGGCAAAGGACACGGAGCTGGCGATGCCCGAGCCGGTGGTGCCGTCGGCGAGGGTGTAATCGACCGAGTGGCCGATGAGCTGGGACGCGGCCGACCGCATCTGGAGGGAGAATCCCTCCTTGCTGTTGGTGGTCAGTTCGGTCATTTTTTCCATCATGGACAGCTGGATGGTCTGGGCCATCATCTGGTTCGTGTCCATGGGGGCGCTCGGGTTCTGGTTCTTCAGCTGGGTCACGAGGAGGGTCATGAAGACGTTGGCGTCCATGGTCTGCACGGGTGCCCGGACGGCGGTGGCCGCCGGGGTCGCGCCCGCGGCCGTCACCGGCTGGGGAACGATGGGCTGGATTGTCATGAGTCGGATTCCTTCGGTCAGACGAGAATGTCGAGGGTGGTTTGGGGGCCGGCCAGAATGGTGGCGTTACGCAACGTCGACGCATCGGCCAGGGCATCCCAGCGGTGTCCGGGGCGCGGTTCGCCGGGGGCCTTCCGCCCTCCCGAGCCACCGCCGGCGCCGCCGCTCTGTGAGGCGTCGCGGCCGGCTGCTTGCTGGGCGTCCTGCCGGGCGTCGTTGCCCTGGCCCAGCGGGCCGCTGTGGTCCGAGACGTCGAGGCTGGCACCGAAGCCGGACCCTGCGAGTTCCTTGCGCAGTTCAGGAAGGATCCCCCGCAGCGCCTCGCGGCCGGCGTCGCCCGGGGCGAACAGTTCGATCCGCACCCCTGCAGCGTCGATGTGCGCCCGGACGGTCATCGGTCCGAGGTCCTCGGGGCTGACTTTCAGGGTCATGATGTGCTGCCCGTGCGGTGCACCGGCGAGCGTGAACAACGGCTTGGCCAGCTGCGGGGTGAGCGCCGGCTGCTGCGCCGGCACCGGCGCGGGAGCGGCCGCAGGTGCCGCCTGGCCGGTGGCCGGGGAGGGAGCCGCCGTCGTGGTCACGGCTGCGGCACCGGCTGTTGCGGAAACGTCGACGGCGGGCGCCGCCTGGGCAGCCTGGAGGCCTTCCGTCGTGGCGCCGGAAGTCCGCCCGGCGGGCCGGGTGGCGGCTGAAATGCTGGCCGCCCCGGTCGCGACGGCGGTAGCGGCCGGCGTCGTCGTGGCCGCGGCAGGATTGCCGGGGGCCACAGCCGGGGCAGCAACTGCAGTAACGGGAACGACGCCGGTGTCACCGCCAGCAGCTGGAAGGTGGAGGTCCGGAGCGCCGGAGCCCTGCGGCTGCGCAGCCGGGGCAGCGGCCTTGGGGAGCCCGGTAGCCGGCTGCTGGGCTGCCCCGGCCGCCTCAGCAGGTGCCGGGACAGGCGCCGCGGCCGCCGTCGGAAGGCTTGCCGTGACCGCGGGGCCGGACGCCGTAGCAGCCGGCGCGGGGAATACGACGGCAGCGGGCTGACCAACGAGGCGGGGGTCGGCCGACGCCGGGGCGGCAGCCCCAAGGGAAACGCCGGAAGCCATTGTGGCGGGGTTCCCGGCCTGCAGGACCGTGCCCTGGGAGCCGGCTGCCGCGGGTGTGTCCTGCGCTGCCACCGGGGGCGTCTGGATGGCTGCGGCGAATTGTGCGGAGGCTGCCAGGATCCCGGCATCGCCGGCAGGGGCCGCGGCGGCGCCGGCAACGGCCGGAACGGCGGCGGGAGCCGCGGAAGCGGAACCCACGGCCGCGGGGCCGGCGGCAACCGGGGCGTCCTCCGTAGGCGCGTCAGGGTGCGCCGGGGCCTTGGAGCCCTTGCCGTCGGACGCAGGCTTGGCAGCCCTGGCCGCGGACGAACCCGACGGCGTCGGGGACGCCGCCTCCTGGGTCACGGCCTCGCCAAGGACGGACCCGAAGCTCCCGGCGCCGGCAGCCGGCCCGTCGGACCGGGCACGGCTCCCCTGCTGGGCACCGCGGGTCTGCGCGGGCTGAGCGGCGAGCGCGGACGCTACGTCCAGCGCAGCCATGCCCTTCACGAGGCACCGCCCGCGGGGACGATCCGCCGGATGGACGTGAGGTTGGATTGCTGCTCCCACGCGTCCCGGATTTGGATGGTCTTGCCGGGGACGGGAGCGTCGATGGCCTTGCCGTTGCCGAGGTAGATGGAGATGTGGTTCCCGCCGAAGCTCACCAGCAGGTCCCCGGGTTTGGCCTCGGCGAGGGACGCCACCGGGGTCCCCTGCTTCATTTGGTCGCTGACCACGCGGGGCAGTTCAACGCCGAGGTCCTTGAAGACCCGCTGCGTGAAGCCGGAGCAGTCCATCCCGGTGGCAGGGTTGGTCCCGCCCCAGACGTACGGCACGCCGATGTACTTCTTGGCCATGGCCACCACGTCGGTTCCGGTCGCGGTGCCCGCCGGAACGGACGCGGTGGTGGCAAGGGAAGCGGGTGCGGCGAGGCCGGCCAAGGCGTCAAGGCCGGTGGTGCCGCCCAGTCCCAGGCCCCCGGCGAGCGTTGAGGAGTCAGTTCCGGAGGTCGCGGTGCCGCCGCCGAGGGCGGCGGTGAGTGCGTCGGTGAAGGAACCGGCGTCGCCGGTGCCTGTCCCGGTCGCGAGGGACGCCGTCGCCGCGGACTTCAGCGCCGCGGCGCTGCTCTCGGCCTGCGCGGGACGGGTGAGTTCAGCGATCATCGACTGGATGCCCTGCATCCGGCCCAGTGCTTCGGTCATGCTCATGAGCGGACCTGCTGTTCATCCCGGTGCCAGATCGTCGAGGAGATTTCGTCCAGCGTGGACTGTTCTGCCCGCAGCTCGGCGGTGTTCACCTCGGCGTTGTGCCGGGCCTGGAGCTTTTCAAGCCCCACGGACCGGGTCCGCGCGGCGATGAATTCGTCACGGGCAGCGGCCTCGTCCGTCTCCGCGACGCGGGCCAGGTTCTGCAGGTCCGCGAGCATGCTGTGCGATGCGGAGCGGGACGCGGCGACGGCGCGCAGCGACGCGGAGCTGACAATGTCATCGTCGGCGGCGGAGAGCTGGCGGCGCGCGGAGGCTTCCCGGGCCCGGACGGAGCTGGACCGGGACCGGGCACGGGCGAGCCCGGACGCGGCCTGGTCCTGCTGGATCTGGCGGAGGCGCAGCAGCCCCGCGAGCGAAAATTGCCGGCTCATGCCGCGGCTCCCAAGATCGAAGCGAGGTGGTCCAGCTGGCGCCAGGACTCGGGGTGGGGGGTGGACTCGTCCATCGGCTGCTGGAGGAAACCGCTGACGGAATCCTCGTGGGCCAGTGCAGCATCCACCAGGGGGTTGGTCCCGGCCTGGTAGGCGCCGACGTCGATCAGGTCCTGGGCGGACTTGCGGGCGGCGAGAACCCTGCGCAGCGTGGACGCCGCGTCGAGGTGCTGCCGGGCGTTGACTTTCGTGGCGACGCGGGAGACGGAGCCCAGGACGTCCACCGACGGGAAGTGCCCGGTGACGGCGAGTTTCCGGTCCAGCACCACGTGGCCGTCCAGGATGGACCGGGCGGCGTCGGCAATGGGTTCGTTGTGGTCATCCCCATCCACCAGCACTGTGTAGATGCCGGTCACGGAACCGGTTTCGGCGGTGCCTGCACGTTCCAGCAGCCGCGCGAGGATGGAGAAGGTCGACGGCGGGTAGCCGCGGGTGGCGGGCGGCTCGCCGGCGGAGAGGCCGATCTCGCGCTGGGCCATGGCCACGCGGGTCAGCGAGTCCATCATCAGGACGACGTCCTGGCCCTGGTCGCGGAACGATTCGGCGATGCGGGTGGCGGTGAAGGCGGCGCGCATACGCATTAGGGCGGGCTCGTCGGAGGTGGCGACGACGACCACGGAGCGCGCCAGTCCAACCGGTCCGAGGTCGTCCTCGAGGAATTCGCGGACTTCGCGGCCGCGCTCCCCCACCAGGGCGATCACGGAGACCTCGGCGTCGGTGCCGCGGGCGATCATGGACAGCAGCGAGGACTTTCCAACACCGGAGCCGGCGAACAGCCCCATCCGCTGGCCCTTGCCCAGGGTGGTCATGGTGTCCAGCACGCGGACGCCGGTCTGCAGCGGGGTGTCGATCCGGGCGCGTTTCATGGCGTTGGGGGCTTCATTGTCGATCGGCACGCGGGGGCCGCTGACCAGCGGGCCCTTGCCGTCGATCGGGCGGCCCAGGCCGTCGATGACGCGGCCGAAGAGCCCGGCGCCGGTGGGCACCAGGACGGTGCCGCCCTTGGCGCGGACGGGGTCGCCAGCGGCGACGCCGGCGAGGCGTCCCAGCGGCATGCAGCGCACGGCGCCGTCGAGGGCGGCCACTACCTCGGCGTCGAGCCCGGGGTTTTCACCCACGGTGACGAGGTCTCCGAGTGCGCAGTCCAGGCCGGACACCTCCAGGCCCAGGCCCATCACGGAGGTGACGGTGCCGACGCGCTGTGGCGCCGCGGCGGCGAGGGCGGCGGCGAAGTCGTCGCGCTTCGGGCGCCACTGCGCGATCATGGCCGGCCGCCGTCGGTGTCCGTGGACCCCTGCTGGTCCCCCAGCAGGGCAGCCTTCGCTCGGGCCAGGGCGGTGCCGAGGCTGGCGTCGAGCCACCCCTGCTGGTATTCGACCTTGGCGTCGCCGCGCTGCAGGGACGGGTCCGCGAGCAGCGGGAGGCCGGCCGGGGTGTCCTGGCCTTCCTTTGTGAGCACGTCGATGTCGGCGGGGTGCAGCCGGATGGCCAGCACCGCGGCGGCGTCATTACCCGACAGGGCACGGGCCAGGGCGGCACGGGCGGTCCGGGTTCCCTCGGCCAGTTCGTAGCCCAGGATCGCCTCGGCGAGCTCCAGCGCCGTGCGGGCGAGGACTTCCTCGGCGTCGTGCAGGGCCTGGACGTTGCGGTGCGCGAAGTCGGTCCGGGCCACGGCCAGGGCACGGACCGCACGGTCCAGGTCCTGCTGCCCGGCGGCCAGTGAGGCAGCCTGTTCGGCGGCCATCCGGTCACGCCAGCGCCGCTGTTCCTTCGCGGCGGCCCGGACACCCGCGGCGTAGCCGGCAGCATGGCCCTCGGTGTAGCCGGCCTGCTCGCTGGCCGGCCCGCTGGAGCGCAGCGAGGGGAAGATGATGCGCGCGGGCGGGCTCCCGACGGCTGTCGGGTCAGTAGACATAGTCTTCTTCGTCCCCGCGCTGGATGGTGATCTGGCCCTCGGCCTCGAGCTCGCGGATGGAACGGACGACGGCGGCCCGCGCCTCCTCGATCTGGGAGGCGCGCAGCGGACCCAGGGCCGCGATCTCGGATTCGAGGATCTCGAGGTTGCGGCCGGAGACGTTGGTGGTGATGGTTTCCAGCACCGGTTCGGAGGCACCCTTCATGGCCACGGCGAGCACGGACGCGTCCAGGCCGCGGAGCACCAGCTGCACGTCGCGGCGTTCGAGCTTGACGATGTCGTCAAACGTCACCATCTGCGCGCGGATTTCCACGGCAAGGTCCGGATCGAGCAGGTCTAGGCCGTCCAGGACCGAGCGTTCGGTCCCGGCGTCGGTGCGGTTGATGATTTCCAGCAGCGGCTGGATGCCGCCCACCACCTTGGAGGCCTGCTGCGAGACGGCGGCGCCGCCACGGAGCTTCAGGGTGTCCGCGACGATGCCGATCGCCTCGGGCGCGCCGGAACCCATCGTGGCGATGCTGAGCGCGACGTCGGCCCGGAGCGAGCCGGGGAGCCCGGACATCACGGCGGAGGCCTTGCGGGGGCTGAGGTGGGCCAGGACCAGGGCGATGGTCTGCGGCAGTTCGCCGTCGATCAGCGCCAGGATCTGCACCGGTTCGATGTCTTCGAGGAATTCAAAGGACTTCCCCGCCATGTTCACGGTCAGCCGGTTGATCAGCCCGGCCGCCTTCTCCGATCCGAAGGAGGCCTCCAACAGGCCTTCGGCGAGCTCCCGGCCGCCGCGGGCCTGCCTTGGGCTGCTCAGGGCGGCCTCGTGGAAGTCCTTCATGATCTGTTCGGCGACCTCGGGGTCCACCTTGCGGAGCCGGACGATTTCGGCGGCGATTTCCTCCGCCTCGGCGTCGGTGAACTGTGCCATCACCCGCGCCGCGTTGGGCGGGCTCATCTGCATCAGGACGACGGCGGCGCGCTGGGTTCCGGTGAGGGTCGCGTCGGCAAGTTTCATACCGGCTGCCTGTCATCCATGAGGCCGCGGAGGTAGTCCGCTGCTTTTTCCGGGTTGGCGGCGACCATGTTGTCGATCTCCTGCATCCGGCGTTCGGCCTCGAGCACCTCCAGGGGCGGTGCGGGCAGCGGCTGCAGCGGGAGCGCTGCCAGCGGGATCGCGGACGTCGCAGGGGCGTGGTCGAAGGCCGTGACCGCGGGGACCGGCGGGAGCAGGTCCAGGCGTTCGCCGAGGTCGACGGGTTCGCGCTTCTGACGGCGGCGCAGGATCACGATGATGACCAGCGCCAGGATCAGCAGTCCCAGCAGGATACTCCCGGCGGTAACCAGGGTGGCGAAGAACGCCTGCTGCTTCTGCGCGTCAAGGTCTGCCTTGGCCGCGTCGAGCGAGGCCTTGGCCTGGTCCGCCGCAGCGGTGCTGAACGGGATAACTTCGACCGTGACGACGTCGCCGCGGGCCTTGTCCACGCCGGCGGCGGAGGTGACCAGGGCCGTGAGCGAGCCGACGTTCAGCCCGCCCGCAGCCGCCTGGCTGACGGCCACCGAGATGGTCTGGCGCTTGATCGCGCCCGGCGGGATGACCCGGTCCTCGGTGACCTTGTTGACCGCGTTGTTCTTGGTCGCCGTGGTGGAGTCGAAGGTGCCGTTGCCGCTGGTGCCGCCGGGGACGGCGATGTTGTCCGGGCCGAGGACGCCTGCGGCGCCACCGGCACCGCCGCTGTACTTTTCGCTCTTGGACGATTCGCTTAGCGGCAGGGCGCCGGGGGTGTTGGAGAAGGTTTCGCTCTTTTGCTGCGCGGATTCGCCGGTGACATCCGCGGCGACGGCCACGGTGGAGTTGCCCGGGCCCACCACGCGGTCCAGGACGGCGCGGACGGCGTCGCCGGTGCGCTGCTGATAGTCGGCGGCCTGCTTGGACGAGGATCCGGCGGCGCCGCCGCCCACGGTGGAGAGGACGTTGCCCTGCGAGTCCACCACGGAGACGTTGGCAGGCTTGAGGTTCTCGATCGCCGCGGACGTCAGGTGCACGATGGCCTGCACCTTGTCACCGGTCAGGGTGACGCCGGGCGCCGTCTCGATGAAAACGGACGCGGTGGTGTCCGGGGTCTTGGAGACGAAGACCGTCTTTTCCGGGATGGCAAGCCGGACCGCAGCGGTCTTGACGCCGTCCATGGCGGAGATGGTGCTGGCCAGTTCGCCTTCGAGGGCACGCTTGTAGGTGACGGACTGCTGGAATTCAGAGGACGTGACGCCCATTTTGTCCAGCAGCGAGTAGCCCGTGGCGGCGGCAGTCGGCAGGCCCGCGGCCGCAGCCTTGAGCCGCTCGTCGTAGACCTTTTCCTGCGGGACGAGGATGGTGGCCCCGCCGTCGCTGAGCTCGTAGGGGACGTTGTCCTTTTTGAGCTGGTCCACGATTCCGCTCGCGTCGGCGCTCTTGAGGCCGGAGAACAACGGTGTCAGGGCGGGCCGGGTCAGCCAGGCGGAGAGCGCCACGATTCCGACCACCAGCAGCGCGGCACCAATAACGGCCAGCGTGCGCTGGCCGGTGGTGAAGCCTTTGAGGCCGGCGCCGAAGCGCTGGAAGAAGACAGTAATCTGCGGAGGCATCAGGCCTGCATCCTCATGATCTCGTTGAAGGCGTCAACGCCCTTGTTGCGGACGGTGGCGACGAGCTCCAGGGTGATCTGGGCCCGGCTCGCCGCGATGGTGGCGTTGTGGATGTCGTCGAGGTTGCCGGTCACGGCAGAGACAGCGAGCTGTTTCGACGTCGACTGCAACTGCTGGAGGTTGTCCACGGCGCCCGTGAGGGACGTGGCGAAGCCGGAGCCGTCCGTGGCGGCCACGGAGGAGGCCCCGGAGAGGTAGTCGGTGGGGAGGACGCCCTGGACCGGTGCGATCGGGGATACAGGCATCAGGATTTTCCAATCTCAAGGGCGGCGAGGTAGGTCTCGCGGGCTCGGTCCACAACTTGGGCGTTGGCCTGGTAACCACGCTGGGCGATGATCAGGGCGCCCATCTGCTCGGCCATGTCGATGTCCGGGTATTTCACGTTGCCGTTGGCGTCGGCCAGGGGGTGGTCCGGCTGGTAGACGATCCGGCCGGCGCCGCTGCCGAGCGGGGTGCTTTTGACGTACACGCCGGTCCCGTTCGCACCCTCGGTCGCCTCCACGTACTTGGCGCGGAACGCGGGACCGCTGGTGCGGGAGGCGTTGTTCATGTTGGCGAGGTTGTCCGAGACGGCGTCAAGCCACTTGCGGTGCACGGTCAGGGCCGAGCCGGCGATACCGATTGCGTCGAAGGTCATTAGCTGGTCCTCATTGCCGCGCGGACGGCGCTGAATTCCCCGCCGATGGCCCGTGCAGCGAACTGGAAGCGCAGCACGGTGTCAATGTTCGAAAGGGTTTCCGTGTCCAGGTTGACGTTGTTGCCGTTGAGCTGGGTGGGCTCCAGCGATGCCGCCGTCGTGGCCTCAACGTGACCGTCACCGGACTGCACGGACGCCGCCAGGGCATCTTCGAAGCTGACACGCTGCGCATGGTAGTTCGGCGTGTTGACGTTCGCGATGTTGTTCGCGATGGTGCGTTGGCGCAGCGCCAGCCCGTCCATGGCGCTGGCCAGGGCTGCGGAAGTCACGGATTCGAGCACAGAGTCCTGCCTGGGGATTTGTGGGGTGGCCGATCCGTGGCCGATAAATGAGCGATCCGTGCTCTTACTGTGGTTATCGGCACTGTTCAGCGCCGCGTTAGGAGAAATTGTGAAACGTTTGTTGGCGTTTTTTAGCGGGCCGTGGCAGCGGCTGCAAAAGTGCCGTACGACGGCGGAAATCCGGGCGGATTCAGCCGTTGACGTCGAGGTAGATGGCGCCCGAGGGCGTGCCGACGCCGGGAACCGAACTCACGGCGTGCAGTTGCCGGGCTACGTCCTGTTTTGCCATTTCCAGGCGCCGCGCCACCCGCTCCTGGGCTGCTGAGAGGGCCATCGCCCGGCGCCGCGCCGCCGGCGGCAGGGGACGGAGGTGTGACGGCGGGGACCAGCGTTCCACCGGGAGCGCGGCCACGGGCTGTTCGGGAGCGGACAGGGGTCCCAGCGGGTCCTTGAGTGTCTTCTCCGCGGCGTTCACGGCCATCTCCAGCACGTCCAGTACAAGGGACCACGCAGCGAGGGCGGAATCACCCGAGGACGGTTCCTCCGCGGCGTGGTCTACCAGGGGAACCGACTCAGCCAAAACCGAGGCTCCCGTTGGCGTTGCCTGGAGCCGACGCCCACGCGCCGGCTGAGGCGAAGGCGGACGACGCCGGTGCCGGCGCCGCGGGGGGCTGGGCGGCAGGGATCGCCGCCGCGGCCTCGTGCCACGCCTGCCGAAGCGGCTCGAGCAGGTCGATCGCTTCCCGGGTCAGCCCCGCGTCCCGCTGGATATTGGCGTTGACGAGGGCCGTGAAGGCGTAGTTGTAGAGGCCCAGCAGCCCGTCCGCACCGTCCCAGGCATCGGTCTTGAGCGATGAAATCAGTTCGGCGATGATGGCCTGGCCGTGCAGGAGGTTCTCCGAGGCGACGGGCCAGTTGGCGGCCTGCTGGGCCGTTTCGGCGCGGCCGAGATCCAGCAGGAGCCGGTCGTACAGCATGGTCAGGAGGCGGGCCGGGGGCGCGGAGAGAACCGAGTCTGCAAGGTACTGGTTGCGCTGGGCGGCGCCGCCGTAGCCACCGGAGTTGAAGGGCGAACTGGTCATTACTTGGCGCTCCCGCCGGAGAGGCCAGCCAGCTGGGACGTGAGCCAGGTCTGCTGGGCTTTCATGTTGCTCATCGCCACCTCAAGGGCCGAGTACGTGCTTTTCAACGTTGCCTGCCGGGAGGCCAGACGGGTATCCCAGTCACTGATCCGGTCCGCCAGGTCACGGACCTCGGACTGCTGCCCGGTGATCTGGGTGGTGAGTGTGCCGGTGTACTTGTCCGACGCGGCGGTGGCGGCGGCGTTGATCCGGCCGGCGAGTTCCTGCACCTTGGCAGCGGTACCGGCCGGGTCGGCGGCCAGGGCGGCGCCGAACTTGGTGGCGTCGAACTCCATGGTGCCGGTCTTGGTGATGCTGATGCCGACTTCCGACGGCGACCGGGGCGGTGTGCCGACCGGCAGCGACGCAGCGGAGAGGATGTTCTGGTTGACCGAGCGCACCGTGCTGTCCCCGGCGAAGACCCCCGCGGAGGTGGTGGTGCCACTGGTGTTCGTGGTGGTGCTGACGGCGCTCTTGCTGGCCACCAGCGCGAAGATCCCGTTCACGCCGTCCACCAGGTCCGAGGCAACCTTCGTGATGCCGGCATCGTCCCGGGAGACGGTGAGGGTCACGGGAGCGGGGGTCAGATCCTTGGCGGTGATGGTGACGCCGGGGAGGAGCTTGGTGAAGGTGTTCGTCGCCGACGTCACCGTCTGGGCGGCCGTGGTGCCGGGCCACAGCGAGATCTCGGCGTCCTGGGCAGCCTTGACGTCGGTAAACGTGGTGCCGGGGTCGGTGATGGTGAACGCACCCGCGCTGCCGGATTTGGTGGCGGTGAACTGGAGACGGAAATCTCCGCCGCCCACGTCCACTTTGGTTGCCGTCACGCCGGCGCCGGCAGCGTTGACGGCGGTCACGACGTCGTCGAGGTTGTTGGACGCGGGGGTGATCGTGTAATCCTTGCCGCCGCTGTTAATCGTCATGGTGGTGTAGGGCCAGCCGGTTACGGCGTTGACCTTGGGCGTCACCGTGACCTGGGTCTGCGCCAGCTTGGTGACCTGGAAGTCGATGGAACCGGCTGTTGCGGCCGCGGTGGTGGTGGCCGTGACCTTGTCACTGGTCGTGGCCGCGGTGGTCAGGTCAAGGGCCCCGGGTTTGGCCGCGGCTGCGGCCTGCGTCGCCAGCGTGGCGACCTGGCCGTTGAGCCCCTGGAGCGCGGAGACCATGGACTGGATGTCGTAGGACTTGTTCTTGAGCAGCGTCTGCGGGAGCGCCTCGGACTGCATGATGGAGCTGATAAGGGCGGTGGTGTCGAGCCCGCTGGCCAGTCCGTCGAGTGAGATTCCCATCGCTGCCTCTCCTTAGCTATCAAGAACATTCGTTGGTGCTGCTGTTTTCGCAGCATCGGTGTTGCACGTAAGGGCCGGACGATGGTTTTGCCATCGTCCGGCCCTTCCGCAGTGTGGTGATCGGGGGTGTCTCTTCGTCCGATCAGGGTGGCAGCCGGGCGCTCAGGACTGCCTGACTGCCGGGTCAGGCCTAGCGCAGGAGCGAAAGAACGCCCTGGCTGGACTGGTTAGCCTGGGCCAGCATTGCGGTGCCGGCCTGGGACAGGATGTTGGCCTTGGTGAACTTGACCATTTCCTGAGCCATGTCGACGTCTGCGATGCGGGACTGAGCGGCCTGCAGGTTCTCACCGGCAACGTTCAGGGATTTGATCGTGTGCTCGAGGCGGTTCTGGGAAGCACCCAGATCGGAGCGCTGCACGGAAATTGCAGTGATTGCCTTGTCCAGGTTGGAGATCGTCGTGGCGGCCGTTCCCGAGTCCGTTACGTCAAAGCCAGTACCAGCCGTGTCGCCATCAGTTGCAACAAATGCCGTGACATCGGTGGCCGACGAGCTCAAGTCACCAAGCGACACCTTGATTTTATTGATCTGGTCCGTGGCAGCAGCGTCTCCACCGGTTCCGACCTGGATATCCAACGTAGGCTTTGAGCCGTCGAGGAGATTGATCCCATTGAAGTTGGTCGATTCCCGGATTCGGTACAGTTCCTTGGAAAGCCCGTCAGCTTCCTTCTGGATTGCGTTACGTGCATCGGTGTTGTTCGTGTCGTTCGCACCCTGGACAGCGAGGTCACGCATACGCTGCAGGATGGAGTGGACCTCGGTCAGGGCGCCTTCAGTCGTCTGGATGACCGAGATGCCGTCCTGGGCGTTGCGGGCGGCCTGGGCTGAACCGGAGACCTGTGCCTTCAGGCCCTCGGAGATGGACAGGCCTGCTGCGTCGTCGCCGGCGCGGTTGATGCGCAGACCGGTGGACAGCTTCTCCAGGGACTTGGAGAGATCGGTCTGGGTGTTGTTGAGGCTGCGGTACGAGTTGTTCGCCGCGAGGTTGTTGTTGATAACGAAGCCCATGGTATTTCCTCCGTGATGTGGGACTGTAAGCGATGGCCCATCCGTGGGCCTTCAGGAGTAGTTATCGCCATCCCTGACGCTGAGGTAAGGAAAAATCCAAAATTCTTTTCAGGTTTCTCCGCCGTGAATTTTCCGCCTGTTATCAGGCTTATTCCTGCTAACGGGTGCGGAAACCCTGCCGATAGTTTGTACGAAGCCTGCTGAAGGCCGCATCATCCGCACGATGCATATCCCGCCTCACCAGCACACGAGTCGTCCGCATCATTCGCACATTTAAGGGAGCCGCACGGACCATGGCCATCCACGAACTTTCCGCCCTGCTGTGGCGGGAGCGTGAACTCCTGGACGTTCTGACGTTCAAGCTGGAGGAAGAGCAGCTGCTTCTCACCTCCGGCAAGTCCCGCTGGCTGCCGCACGGCACACGCGAAGTGGAACAGGTCTTGGGGCACCTTTCCCAGGCCAGCCTGGCCCGGACAATCGAGGCCGCCGTCGTCGCCGAGATGTGGGGCTTGCCCACGGACGCCACCCTCGGCGAACTCGCTGCGGCAGCGCCCGAAGGTGCGTGGGCAGAAGTGCTCACGGCTCACCTGACTGCGCTGACCCGCCAGACCGCCCTGATTAAGGAACTGCGCGACGCCAATGAGCAGTACTTGCGCACGGCGGTCCGCTCCACCCAGGAGTCGCTCGCAGATCTGCGCCCGGCCACGGCTGGCACCTACGACGCTCACGGCAAGACCGGAGACTCTGCCGGCTCCCGCATCTTCGACCAGCAATTCTAAGGAAGCGACCATGAGCACCTTCGGCGCCCTGAACACCGCATATCGTGGATTGACTGCCGCCCAGCAAGGCATGAACGTTGCCGGCCAGAACATCGCCAACGCTGCCACGGAGGGCTACACCCGCCAGCGGGTCCAGCAGTCCGCGATCGGCGCTCCGGCCCCCGGGATGTTCAGTAACGGTGTCGCCCAGACCGGCCAGGGTGTCTCCGTGGATGCCATCGCTCGGCTCGGCAGCAGCGTCTTGGACGCCAGTGTGCGCTCCGCGAGCGCGCAGGCAGGCTACGCCGGCATGCGTTCCACCGCGCTGCAGGGCATTGAAGGCATCCTGCAGGAACCTGGCGACAACGGCATTTCAGCCGCTCTCCAGGGGTTCTGGTCCGCGTGGCAAGGCGCCGCGAATCAGCCAAACGATGACGGGCCCAAGGGACTGCTGCTGAATGCCGCCAATTCCCTCACGGAGAAGATTTCCTCCGGCTACCGGGCCCTTCAGGGTCAGTGGAGCAGTGTTCGCGCCCAGGCGGCCGACGCTGTGGCCGTCGTAAACTCCGCAGCAAATCAGATGGCGGCCTACAACGCCACCATCCGCTCCACCCTGGCCTCTGGCGGATCCGCGAACGAGCTGATCGACGCCCGCGCGAAGCTCACCGATACCATCTCCCGCCTGGCCGGCGGCACGGTGCGCGAGCAGCCGGACGGAACCGTGGACGTCCACATCGGCGGCAACGCCCTTGTGATGGGCACTTCGGTCCGGGAACTGGAACTCTCCGGCAGCCAGACCGGGGATACCCTCGGGTCCACCGTGCAACTCCTTTGGAAGGACCCGGCGGGAGTGGCCTCGTCCGACGGCGGTGAAATCGCTGGCGCCCTCTCGGTGCTGGCCCCGGCCGCCGGCGGCAACGGAGGCGCCATCGCCGAGGCGGCGGAGTCCTACAGCAAGCTCGCCAATGCCTTGGCCACGACCGTCAACGGAGTGCACACGCAAGGACAGCTTCCCGACGACGCCTCAGGCAACCCGGGAGCCATTGGTCGGGAATTTTTTACCTTCAGCAGCGCAGGCCCGGCGGCCCTTAACCTCAATGCACCGGCCAACACCAGTGGTATTGCACTGAAGGCGCAGAACTCGGGCGCCCTCGACACCAGCATCGCAGACGCGATTTCGCAGCTCGGGACGGGTCCGGCCTCCCCGGACAAGACCTGGTCGGGTATTGTCACCGGCATCGGTGTGCAGTCCCGCGGGGCGCAGCAGCAGGAAGCGCTTACGTCCGCAGCGCAGGTCTCGGCAGTGACCGGCCGGGCATCACAGGCGTCCGTGAGCCTGGACGAGGAAAACGTCAACCTTCTCACCAATCAGCACGCCTACCAGGCCGCGGCGCGCGTCATGACGGCGGTCGACGAGGCCCTGGACGTCCTGATTAACCGCACCGGACTGGTAGGAAGGTAACCATGCTGAACCGGGTAACGAACCTGACCATGAACGCGAACGCCCAGCGCACCCTGCAGTTCCAGCAGGCCAAGCTGGCCGAGCTGCAGGAAAAGGCCACCTCGCTCAACAAGATCTCGCGCCCCTCGGACGATCCCGCCGCCACGGCCCAGGCCCTGGCGACGCGGTCGCTCCAGGCAGCCAATGCTCAGTACGGCCGGAACATAGATGACGGCAACACCTGGCTCACGGCCGCGGACTCCGCCCTGGAGCAGGCCACGAACGTGATGCGCCGGGTCAAGGACCTGACCGTGATGGCCGGCAATGGCTCGCTGAACCAGTCCGGCAAGGACGCTATCGCCGCAGAGCTGGAATCCCTCAACCAGGACTTGGTTTCGATCGCCAACTCGCAGCACCTGGGCCGCAACATTTTTGCCGGTAGCTCCGAGAAACCGGGCGCCTTCACGCCCGGCACCCCACGTGATCCTAAAATCCCCGGCGACACGGGTACTCCGCCGACGTTCAACGGGACCGGCGCCAATCCGGTGGATCGCCGGATCAGCGCCACCCAGACGGTGCGTGTGGATGCCGATGGCGCAGGGATTTTCGGCGACGGCACCGGTTCCGTATTCGACGTCGTGAGCAAACTCGCGGCAGACCTGCGCACCGGTACGGATATCTCCCCGCGAGTGGCCGACGTCGACACGGCTTTTCAAAACATCGTCAACGGCCGTGCTGAAATTGGAACACGGCAGGCACAGCTGGAACGTGCCGGCAACGTCAACACCGAAATGGAGGCTTCCTTGGACGCCCAGCGGACCGGGATTGAAAAAGCTGACCTCGGCAGCGTGATCATGGACCTGAAGCTTCAGGAAACCAACTATCAGGTGGCACTGGCCGCTACGGCCAAAGTCCTCCAGCCCACACTGATGGACTTCCTGCGATGAACTCCGTCCTCAGCAGCACGCCGGTCACTTTCACCGCGCCCATGCCCGGCCTGGAGAGCGTGCACGACTTTGCCCTGCGTAATATCGACAGCGCTCCGGGCCTCTTCGCCCTGGAGTCCGCCGCCGCACCGGTCCGGCTGTTCCTCGCGGACGCTGCCGTGTTCGTTCCCGGCTACAAACCGGCCGTTCCCGCCGCTGCGTTGGAGGCCCTGGAGCTCGACGGCGGCGAAGCACCCCTGGTGCTTGTCGTTATCAACCACTCCCCCGCAGCCACGACGGTGAACCTGATGGCCCCCATCGTGTTCAACCCGGCCACCCGGCGGTGCACCCAGCTTGTGCTGGACGGCAAGGAGTACCCGCTGCGGGCGGAACTCGGCGCGCTGTAGCGCGGACCGCCGTCGTTCACCAGAAGTGGGCGACGTCGATGACCAGCCGTGACCCGGAACCGGGACCGTCAAGCATGAAGATACGGAAGGGCAGCCGCGCGCGCACCCCGATGCCCAGGCTGCTGTAGCCTTCGAAGCTTCCCGCCCACGCAACTTGGCGGAAGGTCTGGTAACCGGCCACGTTGCTCAGCTCGGACTTGTTGGCCGGGTTGTAGGTGGCTTTGCCGTTGGAGTTGTACGCGGGCGCGTTGGCCGTGACCTGGATGAAGGCCTGGCCCCGGAGGGATACCGGCAGTCCGGAACCGTCCTGCACCACCTGGGGCACGTAACGCACGGAGTAACCGGCCGCTTTGCCGTTCAGGTCGATGACCAGGCGGTCGAAGCAGTAGTGCTGGCCGGTCCGGATGTTCACCACGTTTGCCTGGCTCATCCCCGGTTTGGCTTTGGCCAACGAGCCCCAGGCGAGCCCGCAATAGGGAGCCGCGGCCGCCGGCCCCGGTGCCACCAGTCCCAGGCCTGCAGCCATCAACACGGCCACCAGCCAGACGGTCAATCGCTTCCCTTGGAACCGTGCCATCACGCAGCCCCCTTAGCTCAACCTGACACTTCAAGGGTAGGAGTGTGCACTGCCGTTGACGAGGGCCGAAAGGCATCGGCGCCCAACCGTTAGCGGACAGCGCGCTTGGTCACGATTGCAACATCGAAGCCACCGTTTGCGGGCTCCCGGAATACTCCCGACACAGCGAAGCGCCGGCCCCTCGCGGGAATCCGGCGCTTTGCAGTGAGTAAATCGAAGTTGTTGAATCGATCCCGGGGAGCCGGGCTCGAACGTGGAAGGGATTTAGCCTTCGCAGTCGCGGCAGTACTTGAGGCCGTTCTTTTCCTTGGCGACCTGGGACCGGTGGCGGACCAGGAAGCAGGAGGAGCAGGTGAATTCATCGGACTGCTCCGGAACAACAATGACCGTCAGTTCTTCGCCGGAGAGATCGGCGCCGGGAAGGTCAATACCCTCGGCGGTGTCGTTCTCGTCGACGTCGATAACAGCAGTCTGGGCGCCGCCGCCACGGGACGCCTGAAGGGCCTCCAGCGATTCAGCGGGGGACTCTTCTTCTGTCTTGCGTGGGGCGTCGTAATCGGTAGCCATAGCGGGGTTCACTTTCGTTGCTGCACAGCGCCATTTCAGGCACCTCAGTGAAGCAGTTTAGGGCATCATGCTTGGAGTTGAAGAATAGTGTGTTCAAAGCGACATTCCGCGTCGCAAAGCCGCATAACTCCGGGGTTTCAGGGGTGGGAAACTGCGAGTCGGGTACCGTTTCCTGACGCTGACTCCCAGCCCTTCCCGGGTCAGGCCACCGGCCAAACCACCAGGGTCTTCCATGCCGCGGGATCCGGTTCTGCGGCCGGATCGCTGAGGTAGTACTCCCACATAGCGCCTCCGGGGGTGAGTCCGTCAGCCTGCATCCTGGCCATGACGGCCGCGTAGGTCTCCGGCAGTGAATCGTAGGGACCCCTGTGCATGGCCTGCAGCGCCCGCCCGGCGGGCAGCGTGCCGGCGCCGACGCCGCCTTCCGCACCGCCCGGATACGGTGCAGCGAGCGGGAAGCCGGCTTCGACGTCGACGACGTCCGTGGGCTGGCCCCGATACAGAGCGAACGGCGGCCCTGCCACTTGGACGTTTTGCTGCTGCACGGCCGCCATGACCGCCTTGTAGGCGCGGTCGAAAAATTCGCGGAGGGCGTTCATCGGCACTGTCTCCCGCAGCATGGCCGTCGGCTGTTGCTGAAGCTCGGTGGACTCGATGTCCGGGTTCGTTGCGTTCATAACGCAACACTCCGCCGCGGGGACGGACCGGTCAAGGGCCAAGGTCCCCGGCGGCGGTCCGCTCCGGGTTAGGTAAAAAATGCACTGGTGCATAAAATTGCCCCATGACTGCACGTGGCGCCACAGCGCAAGGACCCTCGCTCCGCGAACGCCAAAAGGATGAGACGTGGACCGCGATCCATGAGGCAGCTTCGGACGCCGCGCTTGAGGGCGGCCTGGCCTCCGCAACCGTTGAGGCCATCGCCGAGCGCTCGGGCATCTCCCGCCGCACCTTCTTCAACTACTTCCCTACCAAGGAAGACGCCATCCTGGGCCTCAAAGAGCCGGCGTTGGCCGACGACGCCGTGGCCGCTTTCCGTGCCGCGAACCGCACACCCGTCGGCGACGCCGCCCACCTGATGGCGGCTGCGATGCGAGCCGCCGGCCTGGGTGGCTCGATGGACATGCGCACGCGCAACGTCTTGATGGCCGTGCCGGAACTGATCACGCGGCTCAAACAGCATGTGACCGAGGTGCAGCAGCTCGTGGAGCCACTGATCGCCGAGCGGCTGGCGGCAGACCCTGCCGTGTCGGCCGGCCAGCCCGACCGGGTGGAAGTGGTGACGCTGCTCGCCGGCACGATCCTCAAGCATGCCTACGCCACCGACGTCGCCGCCGTCGCGGCCGGGGATCCGGCAGCCCTGGACCGTGCCATCGAGGCGTTCCGGGTGGTCTGCCGCACGGAGCTGTAACGCCCCGCAAGCCCCAGCCCCGTTTCGACGGTTCCGTGCCCGCTCGATGCCCCGAGACGTCGAGGCGGCGGGGAACCGTCGAAACGGCGCCCCGGCCAGGGCCGCCAGCCACACAAAAACCCCTCCGCCCCCGGGCAAAATCACCGGAACGGAGGGGCCTTCAGAGCCCCCTGTCGGATTCGAACCGACGACCCCCGCTTTACAAGAGCGGTGCTCTGGCCAACTGAGCTAAGGAGGCAATGCGCCGTCGTCGTCCTGGCCGGAAAGTGCCGGACGCTAAGCGCTAGATAAGGGTAGCCCACGGAGAGCCACCGGTAAAAAACGGTAAAAAGCAGCCCGGCCCCGGACGGATCCGGGGCCGGGCGGCAGGCTGTGGCCGGTGCCGGCTACTTCTTGGCGGTAACTGCGGCCTGCAGGAACTGGTCGAACGGGGTCTGGGCGCTGTCGCCCTTGCCCCACTGCTTGCCGTCGACGAACACGGTGGGCGTGCCGGTGACCCCGATGGCCGCGGCCTCCTGGGTCGTGTATTTCACGTACGGGCGGTAGGTCTTGTCGTCAATGCACTTGTCAATGCTCTTGGCCCCGACGCCGGTCGCCATGGATTTCAGGTCCGCGTCGGAGAGGCCCGCGCTGCCCTCGGCAGGCTGCTTGGCGAAGAGCGCGTCAACGAAGTCAGAGTACTTCTCCGGCGATTCGTTCACCACGCAGGCTGCGGCGTTGGCCGCACGCGAGGAGTAGTTGGTGCTGGAGCGGCTGTCCAGGAAGCCCAGCGGACGGTATTCGACCGTAATCTTCCCCTCGTTGCGCAGCTTGGTGAGGGTCCCGTTGTACTGGGCCTCGAAGTTCTTGCAGACCGGGCAGATGAAGTCGATGTAAAGGACCACCTTGACCGGCTTGCCCGCTTCGGCCTCGGCGCCGGGGGCCTTGACCTCAGCCGGAGGGGTGGCTGCGGGCGAGGGAAGGTCGGAAAGCTTGACGGTGGCTGCGTCCGTCTTGGCGACCCCTGTGTTGGCCAGCAGGGTGACGCCGCCGTGGACGTTGCCGTTGGCCGGAGTGGGGCCGGAATCCGCCACGGGGGCGTTGTTCTTGATGTTGGTGGTGACCACCAGGGCCACGATCACAATGATGGCGACGACGGCGGCCACAATGCCCCAGCCGATGAGCAGCTTGTTGCGTTTGTCTTTCTTCAGCTGCGCCTCGCGGATCTCACGGGCTTTTTCACGGGCCGCGGCGGTGCGCTCCGCTTTGGACTGACGGGGTTCGTTTGCGGCGCTCATAAGTTCCTCGTGTCGATCGGCCTGGGGTGGTCCACAGAGTGGCAACCTCATCATTTTAGGGGAGAAACCCGGGAGCTTGCGCTTTCAAGTTTCCCTCCGTGTGCCCAACGGACGAATAGCACAGAAGATTCCGCCCGGCTAGGGTGGATGAAGGCCACAAGCGACCCCAGGGGGCACCAATGCAAGCAACCGAGAGCGCCGGGCAACGCACCGAGCCCGGCACGGAGAAGCACACGGAAAAGCCGGAATCTGGCGCCAGCTTCGACTTTATGGTCGTGTCCAACCGCATGCCGGTGGACCGCTGCTCGCCGGATGAGCCCGGCTGCGAGGACGGATGGCGCCGCTCCCCCGGCGGCCTCGTGACCGCGCTGGCTCCGATGATGACCAAGACCGACGGCGCGTGGGTGGGCTGGCACGGCGCCCCGGACGAGCACCTCGAGCCTTTCAGCCACGGCGGCATAGACCTCATTCCCGTCCAGCTCAGCACGCGGGACATTGAGCTCTTCTACGAGGGCTTCTCCAACGCCACGCTGTGGCCGCTCTACCATGACGTGATTGCACCGCCGGAGTTCCACCGCGCCTGGTGGGATTCCTACCGGAAGGTCAACAAGCGGTTCGCCGACGCCGTCGTCCGCCATGCCGCCGAGGGTGCCACCGTCTGGGTGCAGGACTACCAGCTCCAGCTGGTCCCCAAGATGCTCCGGGAGGCCCGCCCGGACCTCAAGATCGGGTTCTTCAACCACATTCCGTTCCCGCCGCCGGAGATCTTCGCGCAGCTGCCATGGCGGCACGCGATCATCGACGGCCTGCTCGGCGCGGACCTGGTGGGCTTCCAGCGCAGCAGCGACGCCGGCAACTTCATGCGCTCGGCCCGCCGCTTCCTCGGTGCCAGCGTTAAGCAGCAGCAGGTCCACGTCAAGGGCTCCGACGGCGAAACCACGCACATTGCCCGGGCCCAAGCCTTTCCGATCTCCATCGACGTCAAGCAGATCAGCGAACTGGCGCAGAAGCCGGAGATCATCGAACGCGCCCAGCAGATCCGCCGCGACCTCGGTAACCCGAAGACCATCCTGCTTGGCGTCGACCGGCTGGACTACACGAAGGGCATCCGGCACCGCCTCAAGGCGTACGAGGAACTCCTTCAGGACGGCAAAGTCACCGTCGAGGACGCCTCCCTGATCCAGGTGGCGAGCCCCAGCCGCGAGCGCGTCGAACAGTACCGCCTGCTGCGCGAGGAAGTCGAGGGCACCGTCGGCCACATCAACGGCACGTACGACACGATGCAGAACACCGCCGTCCGCTATCTGCACCACAGTTACCCGATCGAGGAGATGGTGGCGCTGTACCTGGCCGCCGACGTGATGCTGGTGACCGCCCTGCGCGACGGCATGAACCTGGTGGCCAAGGAATACGTCACGGCCCGGACGAACAATGACGGCGCCCTGGTGCTGAGCGAATTCGCGGGAGCCGCGGACCAGCTCAAACAGGCGCTCCTGATGAACCCGCACGACATCGACGGGCTCAAGGACACCATCATGCGGGCGGTCAACATGGAACCCGCGGAGGCCGCACGCCGGATGCGGGCCATGCGCAAGCAGATCCTGGACCACGACGTCGACCTCTGGTCCGCCGACTTCCTGCGGGCCCTCCAGGAAAAGGTGGTGCGCGATGACTCCTGAGCCCAACCCCGCCCAGGCGAAACTCTCGCTCTCCCCCGAACTGCTCGACGCCGTCCGCCGCGTCGCCGGAACGGAGGAGCTGCTGATCGCCATGGATTTCGACGGCACCATGGCCCCGCTGGTAGACCACGCGGCGGACTCCCGGTCACTGCCCCGGTCCGCGGCCGCTTTCGCGGCCCTGGCCGCACTCCCGCGGACGACGACGGCGCTCATCTCCGGCCGCGCCTTGGACAGCCTGCGGGCCACGGCCGCACCGCCGGAGCAGACCCTGCTGATCGGCAGCCATGGCGCGGAAGCCTGGATGGGTCCGGGCTCAACTGAGCTGCAGCTGGACGATGCCCAGCGGGAACGGCTGCGCGAGGTGCGGCAGATCCTCTCCGAAATCGTGGACCAGGCGCCCGGAACGCTGCTGGAGGACAAGCCGGCCGGCGTGGTGCTCCACACCAGGCTCGCCGCCGATGACGTGGCCGAAGATGCGGTGGCGGCCGCGAAAGCCGCCCTGCAGGACCGCGCGGAGGTCTTCCTCAAGACCGGAAACCGGGTGCTGGAAACCTCGGTGGTTCACGCGTCCAAGGGCGATGGGATCACCTTCCTCCGGCAGGCCACCGGAGCCACGGCCGTGGTCTTCGCCGGCGACGACACCACGGATGAGGACGCCCTGGGCAGCCTCGTCCGCGGGGACCTGGGCGTCAAGGTGGGCCACGATTTCACCCAGGCGGAATTCCGGGTGGAGGCTCCCGCTCAGATCTCCGAACTGCTAGAGGCGCTGCTGCGCGAGCGGTCCAAGGCCGTCGGCAGCTGACGCCTGCCGGCTAGTTGGCCGAAGCGTCGGGCTCGTAACCGATGAGCCAGTGGAGGCCGTGCCGGTCAATAACCTGCCCGTCCGACGCGCCCCAGGGCTTGGGCGCCAGCGGATCGACCACCCGGCCGCCGTCAGCAAGCCGGTCGAACCATTCGTGGAGGACCGGGGGCTCGGCCGTTCCCAGCAGCGAGAGCATGAGGCCCTCGAGCCGGACGCTCTTCTCGCCGGCCGCCGCGTCCGATCCCGCCAGGGCCACGACACCGCTGAGCTCCCCGTGGGCGATCGCGTCCGGCGGTCCGTCGCTGCGGTTGAACTCCGCGTAGGTATAGAGGGCGAGGTCCCCGCCGAACACATCGGCGTAAAAGCCCAGCGCCTGACGCGCCGTACCGGGGAAACTGACGTAGATCTGCAGGGCTGACATCCGCCCAGCCTACGGTCCCTGGTAAGGAACCTCACCTGTGACATCCGTAACTTTTTCGCCCGGCAATGAAAAATCTGACATACTCTGTATGTGATGTGGCGCACAGCAACCGTGCGGCGTCACTGGATGCTCCTCGGCTTCGGCCGGGGAGCACGCGCATCCGGTTTCGGATGGAACAACTAAATACAAAGAACCATTCACTACGGATCGTCCGGCACGTACCTGCCGGTGAAGGGATTGATAACTGTGGCTACAGTTACTTTTGATAACGCTACGCGTCTGTACCCGGGCACAGAGAAGCCCGCTGTCGACAAGCTCAACATCGACATCGCTGATGGCGAGTTCCTGGTCCTCGTTGGACCCTCCGGCTGTGGAAAGTCCACCTCCCTGCGTATGCTCGCAGGCCTTGAGGATGTTAACTCCGGCCGGATCCTGATCGGCGACCGCGACGTCACCGACGTTCCGCCGAAGGACCGCGACATCGCCATGGTCTTCCAGAACTACGCCCTCTACCCGCACATGACGGTGGCGGACAACATGGGCTTTGCCCTGAAGATCGCCGGCGTCAGCAAGGAAGAGCGCGCAGAGCGGGTCCGCGAGGCCGCCAAGCTGCTCGACCTGGAGCCGTACCTGGACCGCAAGCCGAAGGCACTCTCCGGCGGCCAGCGCCAGCGTGTTGCCATGGGCCGCGCCATCGTGCGTAACCCGCAGGTGTTCCTCATGGATGAGCCGCTCTCCAACCTCGACGCCAAGCTCCGTGTGCAGACCCGCACGCAGATCGCGTCGCTGACCCGCCGCCTCGGCGTCACCACCGTCTACGTCACCCACGACCAGGTCGAGGCCATGACCATGGGCGACCGCGTCGCCGTGCTCAAGGACGGCCTGCTGATGCAGGTTGACACCCCGCGCAACCTCTACGACAAGCCGAAGAACGTCTTCGTCGCCGGCTTCATCGGCTCCCCTGCCATGAACCTCCTCGAACTCCCCGTCGTCGACGGCGGTGTGCAGTTCGGCGGCACCGTTTACCCGGTCCCGCGCGACATCCTCGAAGATGCTTCCGGCTCCACCGTCACCCTGGGCACCCGCCCCGAAGACCTTGAGACTGCACCGCAGGGCGAGGGCCTGCAGGTGGAGGTCGACGTCGTCGAGGAACTCGGCGCCGACGCCTACGTCTACGGCCACACCACCCTTGACGGCAAGGACCACGACATCGTGGCCCGCGTCGACGGCCGGCGCCCCCCGATGAAGGGCGAGACCGTGTGGGTCCGCCCGCAGTCGGGCCACGTGCACCTGTTCGACACCAAGACCGGCCTGCGCCTCGGCGACTAGGCGCTACTTCCGACGGCGGCCCTCCCTCTGGAGGGCCGCCGTCGGGCGTTAACCGGCAAAATTTAGGCGCGCCCGCCCCAAGTACGGGAGAATTGCAGCATGACCGAGGAAAACCGCATGACCGAGGACAACGGTGCCCAGTGGCACGACGAACCCACTGACTACGGGCAGATCGGCAAGCTGCCGCGGTACCAGGCCGCGAGCGCCAACGACGGCAAGGGCCTCGCCAGCTCACTGAGCATCACGGCCGCCGCCACCGAACCAGAACTCCTGGACCTCCCCTGGCACATTGCCCTCGAGGACTGGCCGGCGGAATACCTGGCGGCGCTCCCCCGCGGCATCTCGCGGCACATCGTGCGGTTCGCGCACCTCGGCGGCTCGGTGATCGCCATCAAGGAAACCTCGGAGCACATCGCCCGGCACGAATACCACATGCTCCGCAAGCTCGCCCGGCTGGATGTCCCCTGCGTGGAGCCGGTGGCGGTCATCACCGGCCGCACCACCCCCGAAGGCCGGCCGCTGAACCCCGTGCTGGTCACGCGCCACCTGAAGTTCTCCATGCCGTACCGCGCTCTGTTTTCGCAGATGCTGCGCAAGGACACCCTCACCCGCCTGATCGATGCGCAGGCGCTGCTCCTGGTCCGCCTGCACCTGATCGGCTTCTACTGGGGCGACGTTTCGCTCTCCAACACCCTGTTCCGCCGCGACGCCGGCGCCTTCGCCGCCTACCTTGTGGACGCCGAGACCGGCGAGCTGTACCCGGACCTGTCCACCGGGCAGCGCGAGTACGACCTCGAAATTGCCCGGGTCAACATCGCCGGCGAACTGATGGACCTGCTCGACGGGGGCCTCATCGAGGAGAAGGTGGACCCGGTCGCCACCAGCGAGCTCATTATGGAAAGTTACCGGCGGCTCTGGACCGAGCTTACCGAGAAGGAATCCTTCGAGATCGGCGAGCGCTGGCGGGTGGCCGCGCGTATCCGCCGGCTTAACGAACTCGGCTTTGACGTCGAGGAGTACGCCATCAAGACCACCCAGAACGGTTCCACCATCCAGCTCCAGCCCAAGGTGGTGGACGCCGGGCACCACCAGCGCCGGCTGCTGCGCCTGACCGGCCTGGATGCGCAGGAGAACCAGGCGCGGCGCCTATTGAACGACATGGACTCCTTCCGGGCGGATAACAACCCGGGTATGGATGAGGAATACAGCGCGCACCTGTGGGTCAGCCAGATCTTCGAACCGATTGTCCGTTCAATTCCCCGCGACCTCTCCGGGAAACTCGAACCGGCGGAGGCGGTGCATGAGATCCTGGAGCACCGCTGGTACATGTCCGAGAAGGAAAACCGGCACATCCCGCTGGCCGAGGCCGTCCAGTCCTACATCGATTCAGAGCTCCGGCACCGCAGGGACGAGGCCGCGATCATGCTCAATCCGGACACCGAGCTGCTCAAGATCCTCGAGGTCGAAACCGAGGAGTCACGGTACGGCGAGGACGCGGACGACGACGAATACCCCGACTCCGACGACTAGCCCCGGAAGTGCCGGGCGGCCCAACTAGCTCGCAGTAGTTGGGCGGGACTTGTTTTGGAACAGCCGGGCTAAATCGCCTTGCCCGGGTTCAGGATCCCCGCGGGGTCGAAGAGCTCCTTGATCCGGCGCTGCAGCTCCCGCACCGGTTCCTTCTGCTCCAGGCCCAGCCAGCGCAGCTTGTACTGGCCCACGCCGTGTTCGCCGGTGATGGTTCCGCCCATGGCGAGCGCCACCGTGACGGATTCATCCAGGGCCGCACCGAGCCGCGCCATGGCCGCAGCGTCCACGGCGTCCCCGTCCCGGTCCACCCAGAACGTGGGGTGCAGGTTGCCGTCGCCGGCGTGCGCCACCACCTTCAGCTTGACCTCATGCCGCCGGGCCATGGCCTCCAGCTCTTCGACGTAGTCCACCAGCCGAGAGCGCGGCACGGCCACGTCCTCGCCCACCCGGTATTCGTCGTCGACCTCCACGCCGCGGCTGTTGCGGCGAAGCTCCACCAGCTGTTCGGCCTCGGCGTTGGCCTCCATGGTGACCACGGCGCCGCCGGCCGCCAGCACCGGCCGGATCGCGGCAGCCTCTGCGGCAGCACCGAACCCGTCGGTCTGGATCAGCAGCAGCGAGCCGCCGCGGGAGGCGAGATCGGACCCGTGCACGTCGTCGAGCTGGGCGAGCGAACCGCCGTCGAGCAGTTCCATGATGGCCGGCTGCACCCGCGCCTTTCCCACCGCCAGGACGCCGGCCGCGGCGCTGCGGAAATCCGGGTAGAACGCGGCGATGGTGTGGACCTCGCGCGGCAAATATTTCAGGCGCACGGTAACCCCGACAACAATCCCCAGCGTCCCCTCGGAGCCGACGAACAACCCGGTGAGGTCATAGCCGGCCACCCCCTTGAAGGTCTGGTGTCCGGTGTGGATGAGCGTGCCGTCGGCCAGGACGACGTCGAGGGCCAGCACGGAATCCCGCGTCACGCCGTACTTCGCGCAGCGCAGCCCGCCGGCGTTTGTCGCGACGTTCCCGCCGATTGTCGAGAGCCGGTAGCTGGCGGGATCCGGGGCGTACATCAGGCCGTGGTCCGCGGCGGCGGCGTTGAGTTCCGCGTTGATGACCCCGGGTTCGACGACGGCGGTCTCGTCGTCCGAGTTCAGGGCCAGGATCCGGTTCATGCGCTCGAGGCCCAGCACCACACAGCCCTCGCTGGCGTGGGCGCCGCCGGACACCCCGGTGCCGGCTCCCCGGGCCACGAGCGGGATCCGGTGGGCCGCGCACGCCCGGACCACCACCTGGACATCAGCCACGGACTCGGCCAGCACCACGGCCTGCGGAAGCTGGTAGTCCAGGACGGGAGCCTGGTCCACGGCATAGGCCGCCAGGGACTCCGCATCCACAATGACTTTCGCCGCGCCCAGGGCGGACGTCAGCTCCTCGGCAATGCCGTGCATGGGTTCTCCAGTTCTCCGTCGAATCGGGCCATCGGTCCTGGCCTTCAGTCTAGGGTGCTGGCAGCGTAACTCCCGGCAGCACCCAGGCGGCTGCCGCCGGCCCGCCTGTCCGGATGTGCACCCCCGCGGCCGTGATGTCTCCGACGGCGAAGGCCGGCCGTCCCGCGAGGGCGGCCAGTTGGCTTTCGCACAGCAGCCCGGCGGCGAGGGCCAGTTCCGCGGCGTCGCGGGCAACCACCACTAGCACGGCACTGTCCGCGGCTTCCCGGATGTAGGCAAGTGCGTCGCCACGGGCGTGCAGCCAGCGGATGCCGCCGGCAGTGAGCGCCGGCTGCCCCCGCCGCAACGCGGTGAGCGCGGCGTACAGACCGGTCAGGTCGGCGGGGATGCGGCCGGGGTCGGTCCAGGGCATGGGGGTCCGGGAGAACTCCCCGTTGTCGCCCTTGAGCCCGAACTCGTCGCCCGCGAACACCACCGGCACGCCCGGCAGGGTGAACATCAGGACGGCCCCGAGTTGCTGGCCGCCGTCGACCATTGCCGTCGCCGCCCGGGCGGTGTCGTGGCTGTTCAGGGCGTTCATGTTCTGTAGCCGGACATCCCAGCTGAAGGCGGCCGCCAGGTCGAGGTGGGTGGCGAGGAAATCCTCTGCGGCGATCCGGGGTGGGCCCGGCAGCGGTGTTCCGAAGAAGTTTACGTGCCCCGCGTCGCCGGCCAGCCAAGCCCACAGCGGGCGGGTGAAGTTGGAGTAGGTCATGGCGCCGTGCCAGTGCTCGCCGCTGAAGTCGGGGGCGGCGTCGTTGGTGGCTTCCGCGAGCAGGGCGGCGTCCGGGTTGATCGCATGGACGCGGTTCGCGATCAGCCGGGCCACGTCCTGGTTCACGTCGGTCTCTCCGAGCCGCCCGGTCATGTTGCCGACGTCGATCCGCCAGCCGTCCAGGTTAAAGGGCGGCAGCAGCCACCGGGCCACCGCGGAGTCGTCGGCCAGGACGAATTTGTCCCGCAGGCCGGCCGAGGCCCAGTTGAACTTGGGCAATGAGGGCACCCCGTACCAGGCCTCGTAGGTGCTGTGGTCCGCGCTGAAGTAGTAGTAGCCGGCCTCGTCGGAGGCGGGTTCGGCCAGGGCCCGGCGGAACCATTCATGGGCGTCGCCGGAGTGGTTGGCCGTGAGGTCACCCAGCACCTTCAGGCCGCGCGCGTGGGCCGCCTCCACGAGCGCCACGAGCGCCTCGTCGCCACCCAGCACCGGGTCCACGGCGGAGAATGTTGAGGCGTCGTAGCGGTGGTTGGACCGTGCGGGGAAAAACGGGGTGAGGTAAATGATGTCCACGCCCAGGGCCTGGATGTGGCCCAGATGTTCGGTAATGCCGGGCAAATCGCCGCCGAAGAACTGGAGCGGCGTCTGGGCCGAGGCGCCCTCGACCCCGGTGGTATCCCAGTCGGCGGGCACGGCCCAGTCCGGGACCGGACGCGCCGAGGCGCCGGCGGACCGGGCGAACCGGTCCGGAAACACCTGGTACATGGTGCCCTCGCGCAGCCACGACGGGCCGGCGGGGTACGTCGTCACCCGGAAGTCCGCGTAATCGGAGACGTCGCGGGCGAAGAGGCCCTGCGCGTTGAGGTGCCAGTACCGCTGCCCGGCCTCGATCAGGAACCGGTACCGCGCCACCGGGTTGGTGACGGGCATGTCCGCTTCCCACCACACCCAGCCGTCAGCCTCGCCAAGGTTCACGCAGGACGTGTACCGGGGCTCGCCGTCGTGCACGGAGCGGAGCCAGACCCGGCTGGCCCGCCCCCACCCCGACGGGACGCGGATCCGGAGCCGGGCCTGGTCCCCCAGGGCCGGCTCCTGCGGGGCGTGCAGGCCGGACCCGTCGTGGTGTGGCAGCAGGCCGGCCGCGGCAGCGCCTGACATGCCTAGCCCTTCACCGAACCCGCCGTGAGCCCGCTGACGATGTAGCGCTGCAGGAACAGGAACAGGGCCATCACCGGGATGGCGCTGATCACGGCGCCGGCGGCGAACACGCCCCAGTTCTCGGAGCGCTGCTGCGCCACGAAGGAGTAGAGGCCGACGGCGAGGGTCTGGCTGTCCGGATCGGTGAGCACCACGGACGCGATCACGAACTCACCCGAGATGCCGATGAAGGACAGCAGGCCCACAACGGCCAGGATCGGCGTCACCAGCCGCATGATGATGCCGAAGAAGATCTGGCTGTGGCTGGCGCCGTCGATCTTGGCTGCTTCATCCAGGGACTGCGGCACGGTGTTGAAGAAGCCGTACATCAGGTAGGTGTTCACGCCCAGGGCGCCCCCGAGGTAGACCATGATCAGGCCAAGCTGGCTGCCCAGGCCCAGGGCCGGGATGACTTCGGAGATGCCGCTGAGCAGCAGGAAGATGGCGACGACGGCCAGCAGCTGCGGGAACATCTGCAGCAGGAGCAGGCTGAGCAGGCCGAACCGGCGTCCCGTGAACCGCATCCGCGAGAAGGCGTACGCTGCCATCGCCCCGAGGAACACCGTGGCCGCGGAGGTCACGCCGCCCACCACCATGGTGTTCAGGAACCAGCGGGCGAAAGGCCGGGAAGGCATGTCGAACAGGGCCGTGAAGTTGCCGAAATCGATCCTGCTGAACAGTGCGTTGGAGCCCACCAGGGTGCCGGTGGAGTTCAGCGCAGCGGAGAGCACGTACAGCAGCGGGAAGACCGCGAAGATGGTGACGATGATCCCGACCAGGTGCCGCCAGCCCTTGTCCTTGGCCCAGACGCCGAAGGGGCGGCGGCGCTGCAGCGACTTGAGGTAGTCGAGGTCGGTGTGGCCGGTGCCGCCGTGGTCGGCGGGACCCGCCGTGGCGGCGGTGCGTGGTGCTGACCCGTTCATGAGTTCACGTCCTCGAGTGCCTTGGTCTGCTTGAAGCTGATGGCCGATACGGTGGCCACGATGATGAAGATAATGATGGCCAGGGCGCTGGCGAGGCCGTAGTCACGGCCGGTCCCCTGCCCGAAGGCCACCTTGTACACGAGGGTGATGAGGATGTCCGTGGCTCCGATGTCCCGGTCGGTGTCCGCGAAGCGCGGGCCGCCGCCGGTGAGCATAAAGATCACGTTGAAGTTATTGAAGTTGAACGCGAAGGAGGAGATCAGGAGCGGGGCGATCGAGACCAGCAGCAGCGGCAGCTTGATGGACCGGAAAACCCGCCAGGGCCCGGCGCCGTCCATCCGGGCGGCCTCGTCGAGTTCGGAGGGAAGCGACTGCAGGGCGCCGGTGCAGACCAGGAACATGTAGGGGAAGCCCAGCCAGAGGTTGACCACCAGGACGCTGATCTTAGCCAGGACCGGATCCGTCAGCCAGCCAATCGAGGCCCCGCCGAGCAAGGTCTGATTCAGCCAGCCGAACTCCGGGTTGAGGATGCCGGACCAGACCAGGCCGGTGAGGAATGCGGGGAAGGCGTACGGCAGGATCACCAGGATTCGGTACACCTTCTTGCCCTTGAGGTCTTCCCGGTTGAAGGTGATGGCCAGGAACAGGCCCAGCGCGAACGTCAGCGCCACGGAGGCGACGGCGAAGGTGAAGGTCCAGAGGATGACGCCCATCAGGGGTCCGCACAGGCTGGGGTCGGTGAAGGCGCGGGCGAAGTTCTCCATGCCGACGTCGATCTTCCAGCCGGTGGAGAGCGTCTCGCCGTTGGCGGCTGCGAAGGCGCCCTTGCCGTTGTCGCGGTAGACGGCGCCTGTGGTGGTGTCCGTGAAGGTGTCCGCGCCGGCGTCGTATTTCAGGGCCGGTTTGAACTGGTAGGCGTTGCTGCCGTCGGCGGTGCGAAGGGTGCCGTCGGCCGGGTTGGCGGAAACCGCCACGGCGATGTCGAGGATGCTTTTCTGGTTGGCCACGATCTCCTGGAAATTCAGGGTCTGGTAGCCGTCCAGCGTCTTGGCCTTGCCGGTGGAGTCCTTGCCCGCGCCGGCAACTTCCTCCAGCGGTTTGTCGGTGCTGCCCAGGGAGACCTTGCCCTGCGGGTCCGTGAACAGCAGGAAGTAGGAGTTGTCCTTGGCCAGCACGGACGTCTTGTACGCCGGGGAATCCGGGACGCGCTTCTGGGCGGTGAGCTGGATGGCGGCGATCGCGTCATCCTTGGTGCTGTTGTGCCCGTCGCCGTAGTTGGTGAAGGCGATGTAGCCGCTGAACATAACGACGAAAACCTGGAAGATCAGCAGGAACAGCACGCCCGGGGCGAGGTACTTGGCGGGCAGGCCGCCCTTGCGCAGGTAGATCCAGTTGATCGCCAGCACGACGGCGGCGGAGACAGCCAGCGCCAGCCAGGACTGGCTGAGGAACAGTGTGATGAGGATGTAGACGGCAAGGGCATCCACGAGGCCCAGGAGCACGATTTTCGCGATGGTGCCCTTGAGCCCCTCCGGGCCGGTCCGCAACCGGCGGTTCCTGCGGGCCTGCCGGTCGGTGGGCGCGGAAGCGGTGTGCGGGACGGACGCTACTGCGGGGTCTGTGTCCTCGCGGAGTTCGGTTTCTGACATGGCTGTCTACAGTCCTTGGGAGTGCTGGGGTGATGCAGGAACGGGCCGGGCGGCGTGGCGGCCGCCCGGCCCGGTGCAGCCGGCTCCTGCCCGCTAGGGAAAGCGTCAGGAGCCGGCGCGGGGACTAACCCTTGATTTTGCCCTTGATGCTGGCGGCCATCTTGGCCCAGTCAGCGGCCGGGTCGCCCTGGCCCTTGATCAGGGCGAGTTCGGTGGCTCCCCAGTCAGCCCAGACCGCGCTCATTTCCGGGATGGCAGGCATCGGGACGCCGGTGGCGCCGATCTTGCCGAAGGCGGCGACAACCGGATCGCTGGCGGCCTTGTCGAAGGAGGCCTTCAGTGCCGGCGGGCGGCCGCCGGCCTTGTACATGGAGTCCTGGGCTGCCTCGGAGGTGAGGTAGTTGGTGACGAACTCGTTCGTGGCGAGGGCGTTGGCGCTCTTGGAGCTGATGAAGAAGCCGTTGACGCCGATGAACGGCTGGGCCGGCTGGTCGCCTGCGGTCGGCAGCTCGTCAACTGCGAACTTGATGCCCTTCTTCTGCACGTCCGGAACGTTCCACGGGCCGGTCAGGTAGTAGGGGGACTCGCCGGCGAGGAACTTCTCCTTGGCGATATCACCGGTGATGTTCGAGTTGATGATCTTCTCGCCCTTGTCGCCCCAGGCGGTCAGCTTCTTGGCGAATTCGACGCCGGCGGCGTCACCGATCAGCAGCTGCTTCGGATCGTAGCCGCCGTCGGCAGCCTTGCCGAAGACCTGCGATCCCATCGAGGCCTGCAGCGGGTACAGGTGGTAGGGGTCGCCCTGCTTGGGGTCCATACCGACCAGGAACGGGAACTTGGCCTTGCCGTCGGCGACGGCCTTCTTGCCCTTGGCAATGACCTCGTCCATGGTCTTGGCCGCGTCCGGGACGATCGCCGTGTTGCGCAGCAGTGCGATGTTTTCGATGGCGTACGGGACACCGTAGACCGAGCCGTTGTAGGACATGGCCTTGATCGCGGAATCCTGGAAGGACCCCTTCTTGTCGCCCAGCTCGACGGGGGCGATCACACCGTTCTGGACGAACTTGCCTACCCAGTCGTGCGGGCCGACGATGAGGTCCGGGCCCTTGCCCGTGGGGACCTGGGTGATGAAGTCGTCACGGACAGCCGCGAAGTCCTTGACCACGAGCTTGACCTCAATGCCGGTGTCCGCCTTGAACTTCGCGGTGATGTCCTTCAGCGCAGGCGAGCGTTCGGCATCGACCCACATGGTGATCGTGCCGGCGCCGCCGGACTTGAGGTCCGCTTTCGCGGTGGCGGTGGCGGTGGCCGGGCCGGATGCGGCCGCGCCGCCACACGCGCTCAGCGCCAGTGCCGCAACGACGGAGATAGCACCGGCCGTGAATACCCGGCGGCTGGTCCCGGTTGTGAGGGTGTTCTGCACCTTCATTGGTGTCCCTTTCATAAAATCCTGCATCCACGTGTGGGCTCGCCGGAAGAAGTCCGGGCCCGGTGGCATCGTCGGTGATGTGGCTCACAGCTGCAAGCGCTTCCAAGTTACATGGCGATCGACCGTTTGGAAAATTGGGGCCGCCCGGCGTGTCGCCACCATCCCTTCGAGCCCGTCACGAGGCACCTTGGCTCGGCGCGCAGCCGGCTGGGGGCTGTCGGACGTTGGCGCTGCTCGCATTACCTTGGGGTGCCGCGGGGATCTTTACACGACTTTTGCTGGAAGCGTTTTCATTTTTCACCGCGTGGACTTACGATTACCGGCATGTCCGTTGATTCAGTCCTCACAGCCCCCGCCGCGCTGGCCGGCCCGCTGACCCTGGTGCACTCCGCCGATACCACCCCCGGCTGGTGGCGCTCAGCTGTCATCTACCAGGTGTACCCGCGCTCGTTCCGGGACCTGGACGGCGACGGCGTCGGAGACCTTGCCGGTATCACGGCCGAACTCCCCAAGCTCGCCGAGCTGGAGATCGACGCCGTTTGGCTCTCGCCGTTCTACCGATCCCCGCAGCGCGACGCCGGATATGACGTCAGTCACTACTGCGACGTGGATCCGCTCTTCGGCACGCTGGCAGACTTTGACGCGATGATGGCGGAGGCCAACCGGCTCGGCCTCCGCCTGATCGTGGACCTGGTGCCGAACCACTGCTCGGACCAGCACACCGCATTCCAGGCCGCGCTGGCCGCGCCTGCCGGAAGCCCCGAGCGGGACATGTTCATCTTCCGCGACGGCCGCGGCGAATTCGGCGAACTGCCGCCGAACAACTGGCAGTCGCACTTCGGCGGGCCCGCGTGGACCCGGATCGCGGAACCCGACGGCACCCCCGGCCAGTGGTACCTGCACCTGTTCGACACCTCCCAGCCGGACTTCAACTGGGACCACGACGCCGTCCACGCAGAATTTGAGCGCGTGCTGCGCTTCTGGCTGGACCGCGGCGTCTCCGGGTTCCGCGTCGACGTGGCCCACGCCCTCGTCAAGGCCGCCGGGCTGCCCGAATGGGGCGGCCGGGCCGACGGCAACAGCTCGGAGGGGTTCCCGGGCCACGAGGCCCCGATGTTCGGCCAGCCCGCCCTGCACGAGATTTACCGGGCCTGGCGCCGGATCCTTGCCGAATACGGCCCGGACCGCATCCTCTGCGCCGAAGCCAACGTGGACCCGCTCCCCCGGCTGGCCGACTGGGTCCGTCCGGACGAGATGCACCAGGCCTTCAACTTCCCCTACCTGCACACCGGGCTGAACCCGCACCGCATGCGCGGCGTCATCACCGACTCCCTGACGGCCCTGGACGCTGTCGGCGCACCCAGCACGTGGGTGCTGTCCAACCACGACGTCGTGCGGCATGCCACGCGCTTCGGCTACCACGGACCGGCTCCCCGCGACGGCGACGGCATCGGCCCGGCAGATGTCCAGCCTGACGAGGAGCTCGGCCGCTCCCGTGCGGCCGCGGCGTCGATGTTTATGCTGGGCCTGCCCGGCGGCGCCTACCTGTACCAGGGTGAGGAACTTGGCCTCCCCGACGGGATTGATATTCCCGACCACCAGCGCCAGGACCCCACGTTCGGGCGCACGGGCGGCGAACGGTTGGGACGCGACGGCTGCCGGGTACCCCTGCCGTGGCGGGCCGCTGAACCCAACGCCGGCTTCGGCGCCGGGGCGGCTCCCTGGCTGCCGCAGCCTGAAAGTTTCGCGGGCCTGGCCCGTGACCTGCAGTCAGCGTCGCCGTCGTCGCACCTGAGCCTCTACCGGCGGATGCTGGCGCTGCGGCGTGAGCTCAGCCTCGGCCAGGGCTCGCTCGCCTGGCTCGAGGACTGGTGCACCGATACCTCCCTCGCCTACCTCAACGGCACCACCGCGGTCCTGCTGAACGTCGGGCCGGAGCCGCTCGAGCTGCCCGCCGGACAGGTGCTGTTGCGCAGCTCGACGCCGGCGGAACCGGACAGCGGCGCACATCAGTTAAGCTCAGGTGAAACTGTTTGGCTGAACATTTACATCGAGGACACGGAGAGCTGAAAATGCCCGGCATCAAGGACGTCGCGGAACGGGCCGGCCTCTCCATCGCCACCGTTTCGCGTGCCTTGAGCGGCAAGGGCAACGTCTCGGCCCAAAGCCGCGAGCGGGCCCAGGCCGCAGCAGCCGAGCTCGGCTTCGTGCTGTCTTACCACGCCTCCAGCCTGGCGTCGGGACGGAACCACAACGTCGGCGTCGTAGTACCCTCCGTGCACCGCTGGTTCTTCTCCTCCGTGGTGGAAGGCGTCTCCGCGACCCTGCTCGACGCCGGCTACGACCTCACGCTGTACAACGTCAGCGAGGGCGAGGAGCGCCGGCACAGCGTCCTGAACGACTTCCTGCTGCGCAAGCGGGTGGACGCGGTCATTGCCGTGTCCCTGGAACTCAGCGAGGCCGAGATCCAGCAGTTGCTGGCCATCCACCGGCCCATCGTCGGCATCGGCGGCCCGCTGCCGGGCGCCTCCACCATCCGCATCAACGATTCCGGCCTGGCCGAGGCGGCGGCGCGGCACCTCATCCAGCTTGGCCACAGCCGGATCGCGCACATGACCGGCGACGCCGCGTACGAAAAGGACTTCCGATTGCCGGGCACCCGGCAGGGCGGCTTTACCAAAGCCATGCGCGACGCCGGCCTCCCGATCCGCCCCGAGTGGCTGGTCTCCGCGGACTTCACCATCCAGGGGGCGTACGCCAGCGCGCGGCGTCTGCTGGGCGGCTCCCCGGAACGTCCCACGGCGGTCTTCGCGGCCTCGGACGAGATGGCGATCGGCACCACCCTCGCCGCCCGCGACTTCGGGCTCCGGGTGCCCTACGATCTCTCGGTCATCGGCATCGACGGCCACGAGCTCGGCGAAGTCTTCGGCCTGACCACCATCGACCAGGACCCGCGGGGCCAAGGGGCCATGGCCGTCCGGCGCCTGCTGGCCGGGCTCGACGGCGACGGGGACACGGCGGCTGCAGACACGGAGTATCCGACCCAGTTTGTGATCCGCTCCAGCACGGCCGTGCCGCCGGTCGATACGCCGCCGCTGAAGTAGGGCACCGACGGCCGTTGCATGCATGCCGGGTGACCCTCAGCCCGTTGCACCGCCCATAAACCGAACGAAGCGCTGCAGGACACCCGGCCAGCCGCCCTCATAGTCCGCGCGCGTGGCCGCAGGGTCCTGTGCGCCTTCCCAGCCGTTGTGGACGAGCCGCAGCTCTGTGCCGCCCTCCACGGCCCGGAAGGCCACACGCAGCTCGGTGGACCACATGGCCTGGGTTCCGGGATGCCAGCTCGCATGGAAGGACAACGGCGGCTGCCAGTCGTCGATGGAGCCCCAGACGGCGGTTCTGCCGTCGTCAGCGGTTTCAAGAATGAGGTTCTCTTCGAACTCGACGTAGGACGCCGCCCCGAAGACGCTGTGGTCCTCCAGCGGCCACCACAGATGGGTGTGTTCGGTGAAGCCAACAAATGCCCGGGCAACGGCGCCGGGGACGACGACGGTGAACACCAGAGGTTCCAGGCCCTCGGCTTGGGGATCCGGGGCCGACGCTGCGTGGCTGAAGAGGTTATCCATGGGCATCAACTCTACAAGGGTGCCGGCGCCTGAGTGCCGGCTCCTGGGTGGCTCCCCGAGCTGAGCGTGATCTGGCCCAGGGCTGGGTGTTGGTTGTGTGGTTAAAGTGGGAGAGCCTCCAACCTGGTGGTTGGAGGCTCTCGACCTAATGATGTTCCGGCGGTGACCTACTCTCCCACACCCTCCCGGGTGCAGTACCATCGGCGCTGTGGGTCTTAGCTTCCGGGTTCGGAATGGGACCGGGCGTTTCCCCCACGCTATGACCGCCGTAACCTTGTGTCCGCACCCTGGCCCGG
>NZ_JBFTHI010000019.1:0-22411 GCF_056394165.1 Arthrobacter sp. 10T416
CGTGCGGGTCGGCGTCGTGTGGTGGTGGGGTCTTTTGTGGTGGCTGGTGTGGTGTTGGTGGCGGGTGCGGTGATTTATCCGGGGTTTAAGACCACTGAGGTGGATTTGAACGATGGTGGTGTGTGGGTGGTGTCGAAGGCGAAGAATGCTGTGGGGCGGTTGAATTATCCGTCGCGGGTGTTGGATGGTGCGGTGACGCCGGCGTCGACGACGTTTGATGTGTTGCAGGATGCTGGGACGGTTTTTGTTGATGATGCGTCGGGGGCGACGTTGAATCAGGTGTCTGCGGCGCAGATGCGGTTGGGTGGGGATAAGAAGTTGCCGGGGTCGGCTCAGGTGAGTTTTGGGTCCGGGGTTATTGCGGTGACGGATGCGGTGCGGGGTCGGGTGTGGGCGTTGTCTCCGTCGACGGTGAATGGTTTTGATGAGGAGAGTTCGGAGCCGGTGCTGTCGGGGGCGCAGGGGACGGTGTCGGTGGTGGGTGCTGATGACCGGATTTATAGTGCTGATCCGGTGTCGGGCCGGGTGACGGTGACGAGTGTGGATGCGGATGGGMRGGCGACGGATTCGCAGGCGAGTACCTGGGAGGGTTTGAAGGGTGCCGGCGGTATCCAGTTGACCGTGGTGGGGGACCGGCCGGTGGTGTTGGATGCTGGCCGGGGGAAGTTGTTGTTGCCGGGCGGGCGTGAGTTGGGGTTGGCGGATGCGCGGGATGCGCGGTTGCAGCAGCCTGGTCCGGGGGCGGATGCGGTGGCTGTGGCGACGCCGAAGGCATTGTTGGAGGTGCCGTTGGATGGTTCGACGGCGAAGACGGTGACGTTTGGGGGTCAGGGTGTTCCTGCGGCTCCGGTGCAGTTGGGTGGGTGTGTGCATGCTGCGTGGGCTGGGGCGAATAAGTATGTGCGGGATTGTGTGAATGATGTTGATGATAAGAACGTCGAGGTCCCGAAGGCGTCTGCGTCGCCGAGCTATGTGTTTCGGGTGAACCGGGATGTGGTGGTGCTTAATGATGTGAATTCGGGGAATGTGTGGTTGGTGAACCAGAACATGCAGCTGGTGAACAACTGGGACGACGTAATCCCCCCCAAGAACCAGTCCAACGACCAGGACAAGGAATCCGCGGACAACAACACCATCAACATCCTCCCGGACCGCACCAAGCCGAACCGGCCGCCGGAGACTAAACCCGATACCGTCGGGGTCCGCCCGGGCCGCACCACAGTGCTTAGTGTGCTGGATAACGACTCCGATCCCGACGGCGATGTCCTGACCGCCTCGGTTGCAGGCAACGGCCCCAAAGCCGGCAGCCTCCAGAGCATCTACGGCGGCACGGCCTTTCAGATCACCGTCCCGGCCGACGCGAAACCGGGCACCGAAATTTTCGGCTACAACGCCTCGGACGGCCGCGGCCTCTCCGCCAGCGGCAGCGTCACGCTCAACGTCGTCGGGCCCGATGAAAACAAACCGCCGCTGTTCAAGCGCGGCGAACCCACCACCATGCTCGTCGAGCAGGGCAAAACCGTCAGCCAGAACATCCTCACCGACTGGACCGACCCCGACGGCGACGACCTCGTCCTGATGGACGCCAAGGCGGACAACGACCAGGACCAGGTCAAAGTGCGCCGCGACGGCCTGCTCAGCTATCAGGATTCCGGCGCCGCCCCCGGCAAGAAGACCGTGACCGTCAGCGTCTGGGACGGCCGCGCGACCACCACGGGCAAGGTCATCGTCAACGTCCAGCCGCCGGGCGCCCTCCAGCCGGTGGTCAACGCGGACCACGTCACCGCCGTCGTCGGCCAGGACCTGGTCATCTCCCCGCTGAAGAACGACGTCGACCCCAACGGCGGCGCGCTGCGCCTGGCCCAGGTGGAAGCGGCCGGAACGGCGGAGCTGGGCCCCGTGACCGACGGCGGTACCTTCACCTTTCGCAGCAACACCCCCGGCCCCGTGTACCTGACCTACATTGCCAGCAACGGCCCGCAAAGCACCCAGGGCCTGATCCGCGTTGACGTGGAGTCGGGCAAGGACACCGGCGACCCCGTTGCCGTCCACGACGTCGCCCTGCTCCCGGCCGGTGGCAGCGTCCTGGTGGACCCGCTGGCCAACGACTCGGACCCCGCCGGGGGAGTGCTGGTGCTCCAGTCCGTGCAGCTGCCGGAAAATGCCACCGCCTCCGTCAGCGTGATCGACCACGCCGTGCTGCGGATCACCGACATCACCGGCACCAAGGAACCGTTTATCTTCCGGTACACCATGTCCAACGGCACCAAGTCGGCCACCGGCAGCGTCTCCGTGGTGCCCGTCCCGGCGCCCGCGGTCGTGGAGGCACCGCAGCCCAAACCCGACGAGGTCAACGTGCGTGCCGGCGACGTCGTCACCATCCCTGTCCTGGCCAACGACACCCACCCGCAGGGCGCCAAGCTCACCGTTGACCCGGTGCTGCCCCAGCCCGTGCCCGCCGCGGACGGGAAGAGCTTCGTCTCCGAAAACACCCTGCGCTTCATCGCCGGGCCGGTGCCCAAGACCGTCCGGGCCATCTACAACGCCGTCGACCCGCAGGGCCAGAAGAGCGCCGCCGCCGTCACCATCCACATCCTGCCGCTGGAAGGCGCCCAGAACTCGCGGCCGCAACCGAAGAACCTCACCGCCCGCGTGGTGGCCGGCGGCACCGTCCGGATCCCGGTGGAGCTCGACGGCATCGATCCCGACGGCGACTCGGTCCAGCTCACCGGCATTGACAGCACCCCCTCGATGGGAACCGCCACCGCCGGGAGTACCTTCATCGACTTCACCGCCGCCGGCGACGGGGCCGGAACAGATACCTTCCGCTACAAGGTGGTGGACCGGCAGGGCGCCGTCAACACCGGCACCGTCACCGTCGGCATCGCTCCGCGCGGGGAGACCAACCAGAAGCCGACCCCCGTGGACGACACCGTGTCCGTGCGGCCCGGCCGGCAGATCGCCGTCGACGCCACCGGCAACGACACCGACCCCGACGGCGACCCCATCCGGATCCTGTCCGACGGCGTCGAGGCAGCCCCTGAGTTGCAGGCCACGGTCAGCAAACAAAGCGGCCGGATAATCCTCCTGGCGCCCAACCAGGAAGGCACCGTCAACGTCCGCTACAAAGTGGCCGACGACCGCGGCGCCACGGCCCAGGCCGCCATCGCCGTCAAGGTCCAAAAAGACGTCCCGCTGCAGGCGCCGATCGCCCGGGACGACCGCGTGACCTCCGCCCAGACCCTGGGCAAGACCGCCGTCGACGTCCCGGTGCTCAAGAACGACGAAGACCCCGACGGTGTGGGCGAAAACCTCAAGGTCAGCACCGAGGCGAAGACCGCCAGGCCCGGCACGCAGGGCAACATGATCGTGGACCTGACCGAGCAGCCGCAGCTGATTCCGTACACCGTGGAGGACCTCGACGGGCAGAAATCCACGGCGATCATCTGGGTTCCCGGGATCGGCCAGCAGGTGCCCACCCTGGCCAAGGACGACGTCGTGGAAGTGGTCGCCGGACAATCGGTCACCCTGGACCTCAAGGAATGGGTCAAGGTCCGCGACGGCCGCTCGCCGCGCCTGACCCAGACGGACCGGATCAAGCTGATCGGCGCCGACGGCTCGGACCCGGTGGCCAACAACGGCACGGCCCTGAAGTACACGGCAGGCAAGGACTACGCCGGGCCCGGTTCGCTGAGCTTCGAGGTCACCGACGGCACCGGCCCGGACGACCCGGCCGGCCTGAAGTCCACCCTCAGCATCCGCACCAAGGTCCTCCCGGACCCCAACCGGAACAACCCGCCCGTCCTCCTGGGAAGCCAGGTTGACGTGCCCAAGGGTGACACATCCAGCGTGGACCTGGCCCGGCTGACCACGGACCCAGACGATGGCGACGTGCAGAACATGAAGTACGAGATCCTGGGCGAAGTCCCGGGGGGCTTCGACGCCAAAATCGAAGGCCAGGTCCTGAAGCTCTCCGCCAAGGACGGCAGCGAGGCCGGGGCCGACGGCGCCGTACAGGTCAAGGCCAAGGACCCCCGCAGCCTGGAGGCCACTGCGACTTACCGGTTCACCGTGACGGCGTCCAACCGGCCCCGGCCGGTCGCCAACGACGACCTCGAGCCGAACGCCGCCGCCGGTAAGCCGGTCACTGTCAACGTCCTTGCCAACGACGCCAATCCGTTCCCGGACTCCCCGCTGAGGATCGTGGCAGCCGCCGCCGAAACCGGCTCCGGCAACGTCGCCGTGGAGGGCGGCAATGTTGTGGTCACCCCCGCGGCCGGGTTCTCCGGCACCATGGTGGTGGCCTACACCATCGCAGACAAGACCCAGGACCCGTCCCGGCAGGCCACGGCCAGGATCCGGCTCACAGTAAAGGACCGCCCGCTGGCACCCACCACCCCACAGGCCGCCAGTGTGGGGGACGGCACCGCGCTGCTGAACTGGACCGCCCCGGCGGACCGGGGATCCCCGATCACCAAATACACGGTCTATGGCGAGGGCGGGTTCCGGCAGGACTGCCCGGCCAACTCCTGCACCCTTACCGGCCTGACCAACAACTCGAAGTACCACTTCCAGGTCACGGCGACCAACGCCATTGACGAATCCGAGCGGTCACCGGCGTCCGCCGAAGTGCGCCCTGACGTCAAGCCGGATACCCCGGCAGCACCGTCGCTGAAGTTCGGCGATCAGCAGCTGGCCGTGGCCTGGGTTGCTCCCGCATCCAAGGGCTCGCCGGTCAAGTCCTACGACCTCGAAATTTCCCCGGCCCCGCCGGGACAGAACGCCCAGATCCAGAACCTTTCATCTGTCAGCTATGTCTGGAAGGGCCTGAAGAACGGCGTCGCCTACAAGGTTCGCGTCCTGGCCCGCAACGATGCCAAGGATCCGTCGGAGTGGAGTGCCTACTCCGCCGCGGAGACGCCGGCGGGCAAGCCCGCAACGCCGGCGGCTCCGACCGCGGCGTCCGCGGGGTCCGTGGGGAACCAGAGCCAGCTTCGGGTGAACTGGACTGCACCGGACAACAACGGCGACGCAGTCTCGGCCTACACCCTCACCACGTTCCGCGGTGGCTCGCAGGTGGCCAGCCAGAAGGTCACCTCGACGTCGCAGAACGTCACGGTGGATAATTCCGAGGCCGATTACACCTTCTCCGTTTCTGCCACTAACAAGGCCGGAACGTCCGCCACGAGTGCCCGGTCAGCCGCCATCCGCGCGGCCGGCAAACCCGGAATGGTCTCCGGCGGAACGGTTAAGGAAACCGGTGCCAGCGGCCAGCTGCGGGTGACCTTCACACCCCTAAGCCAGGCACAGCGCAACGGTTCGCAGGCCAGCGAGATCCAGTACAGCTACCGGGCGGCCACGTCCGGCGGCGTGGTCAAGGCCGGTGGCATCGCCGCGGGCGGCGCCACGATCGGCGGGTTGCCCAACGGCAAGAACGTCACCATCAACATCATCGCGAGCTCCACCAAGAACAACATCGCCGGGGACGCCAAGGCTGTGGGCACGGCCAACCCCTACGGCCCGCCCAACGCGCCGGTACTCTCGCCCCAGAGTTCCACCACGCAGCAGGTGCACTGGACGTGGAACAACCCGGCCAACAACGGCCGCGCCATCCAGCGCTTCGAGATCAGCTACGAAGGCGGCGGATGGACCAGCGTTGGCCTGGCAAACCGCTACGACCGCGACACCGGGGCATGGAGTTCCACAAAGAACCTCAAGGTTCGGGCCTGCACTGTGGTCTGCGGCTCCGCGGACTCGGCCAACGCCACCAGCGGGAAGGACCCGACGCCGCCGTTGTCGCAAATCCAGGCGCATAACAGCACCTGCCCGGGCCAACCCGGCCGGAAGGACACCTACGACCCCAGTGGCCCCACCTGCGGCGCCGGCTGGGTCCGGAGCTCCGAAGGCCGGCTCAACATCAACTGCACCAAGGACATCTACGGCAACGGGACGCCCTGGTACCGGATGACCGAAGGCAGCCACCCGGGCTGGTACGTCAAGTCCACCACCGTCAACCTGTACGGCCCCAAGCCCGGTGGCTGCTGATGACCACAACCAACCCACACGCCGGATCCCACGGGGAATCCCTGCCGGCCAACCCCCAACTGCTTGACCCGAATGAACATGGAAGAGGAACCAGCGCATGACGATGACCACAGAGCAGGCCGAATGGTTTGCCGGCACCTTTGAGAAGCTCGTAGCCAACGTGGGGCAGGCCGTGCTGGGCAAGTCGCACGTCATCCGGCTGACCTTCACCGCGATGCTGGCGGAAGGCCACGTCCTCTTCGAAGACGCCCCGGGCACCGGCAAGACCTCGCTGGCCCGCGCCCTCGCCGCCACCGTGCAGGGGTCCAACAACCGCATCCAGTTCACCCCTGACCTGCTCCCGTCGGATGTCACCGGCGTGACCATCTACGACCAGAAGACGCAGAAGTTCGAGTTCCACAAGGGCCCGATCTTCAACAACATCGTCCTCGCCGACGAAATCAACCGCGCCTCACCGAAAACCCAGTCGGCGCTCCTGGAGGTCATGGAGGAGTCCCGCGTCACCGTGGACGGCGCCACCTACGAGGCAGGCCGGCCGTTTATGGTCATGGCCACGCAGAACCCGATCGAACAGGCCGGCACCTACCGCCTGCCGGAGGCGCAGCTGGACCGTTTCCTGATCAAAACCTCCATCGGCTACCCGGACCACGCGTCCACCGTGCAGTTGCTCGGCGGCGCCAACCTCAAGGACCGCTCGCGGGAAATCACCGCAGTGATCACCACCCAGGCCGTCGCCGACATGGCCGACCTCGCCGCCACCACCCACGTGGACACCGCGGTGCTCGAATACATCTCCCGGCTCTGCGAGGAGACCCGCAACGCCCCGGAGACGCGCCTGGGCGTCTCGGTCCGCGGCGCCCTGGCGATGGTCCGTGCCGCAAAGGTCTGGGCCGCCAGCCAGGGCCGGAACTTCGTCCTGCCGGATGACGTCAAGGACCTCGCCGCCGTCGTCTGGACCCACCGGCTGGTCATGGACCCGGAGGCGGAGTTCTCCGGTGCCACCGCCGACGCCGTACTGACCCGGGTGCTGGCCGACGTCGCCGCCCCGCAACAGCGGGCCGCGGTCTAACCGGAAGCTTCCGACGAGTCCACCCGCGGGGCCGCCCACCGGCCCCGCAACCATGCACGAACAAAGGCACCCATATGTCCACCAGCACTCCGTTGAACCGGCTTGCTGAACGCCTGAAGCGGCCCCTGTCCCGGGCCGGCGGGCCCGCCCGGCTGCACCCCTCGGCCGTCTGGGCCGAAGCCCGCAGCACCGCCGCCCTGGCGCTGGCCCCGGCCGGAAACGCCGTCCGCGCGCAGTACCGCCGGCACCTCCACCCGGTGCTGTCGGTGGTCAGTGTCCTCGGCTGGTCCGTCCTGGCCGCGTCCGTGCTGCTCTGGGCCGTCGGCCAGGCGTACGGCTGGCAGGAGGCCAAGGCCGCCGCGATCGCCGCGTTCGTGTTGCTGCTGCTCGCCATTGGCTTCATCCTGGGCCGCTCCTCCTACGGCGTGCTCCTGAACCTTGCCCGGACCCGGGTGGCCGTGGGGGACAGCGCCGTGGGCAGCATCGCGGTCTCCAACACCTCCGCCCGGCCGCTCCTGCCCGCCGACCTGGAACTGCCCGTCGGCGCGGCCACCGCCGTGTTCCACCTGCCCCGGATGAAACCCGGGCAGGTCCACGAGGACCTGTTCACCATCCCGACGGCCCGCCGCGCTGTGATCGTGGTGGGCCCGGTCCGTTCCGTCCGTGCCGACCCCCTGCACCTGCTCCGCCGCCAGGTGCTCTGGACCGAACCCGAGGACCTCTACGTGCACCCCCGGACGGTGGCCCTGGCCGGGTCGGCCGCCGGCTTCATCCGTGACCTCGAGGGCATGCCCACCACGGACCTCTCCAGCGCCGACGTCTCCTTCCACGCCCTGCGCGACTACGTGCCCGGTGACGATCGCCGGCACATCCACTGGAAGACCACGGCCCGGACCAACAAGCTCATGGTGCGCCAGTTCGAGGAGACCCGCCGGTCCCACCTGGCCATCTCCCTGTCCACCAACACGGACGAATACGCCTCCGAGGAAGAATTCGAGCTGGCCGTCTCCGCCGCCGCCTCGATCGGCCTGCAGGCCATCCGCGAGCAACGGGACCTTGACGTCCTCACCCAGAAGGGGCCGCTCCGGTGCGAAACCGGCCGGAACCTGCTGGACGACATGACCCGGATCGTCGGAGCACCGCAGCGCAAGACCGCCGTGGACCTCGCCCGCACCCTCGCCGACACCGTGCCCAACGCCTCGGTGGTGTTCTTCGTGGTGGGCAGCAACGTCAGCCCCACCGAGTTGCGCTCCGCCTCGGCGTCCGTTCCGCCGGGCGTCCGCAGCCTCGCAGTCCGGATCCAGGCCGGTGCCGCCCCGGCCCGGGCCAACATCGCGGACCTGACAGTGCTCACCCTGGGCGATCTTTCCGAGCTGGCCATTGTGCTGAGGAAGGCGGCCGCATGAGCACCGCCACCGGTTTCCGTCCCCGCAACAACGCCGTGCCGCGCCGCCGTTCGGGCTTCGCCGACGGCCAGCCTGCCTGGCATTACGCGCTCGACGCCGGCGCCCTGATCGTGCTGCTGGGGCTCGGCGTCCTGGGGTTCAGCCTCAGCTTCGGCGGCGACCCGTACTATCTGGCCGCAGGCTTCGGCGGCATCCTGTTGGGCTTGGGCATCGCGGCCGCCCAAGTGCATTTCCGGCTGGGTGTGCTGATCACCACGGCCCTGACGGTTGGCGCCTACCTCGTCTTCGGCACCGCCCTGGCCGTCCCGGAGGCGTCCATCGCCGGGGTCCTTCCCACACTTGAATCGCTGCGGACCCTGCTGGTGGGCGTGATGTTCGCCTGGAAGGACATGCTCACCGTCGGCGTGCCGGTCGGCACCGCCGGCGGCACCCTGATCGTGCCGTTCCTCAGCTCCCTGCTCACCGCCCTGGCGGCCGGACTGCTGATCTGGCGGCTCAAGAGCCCCTACTGGCCGCTGCTGCCGGTCCTGGTGCTCTTTATCACCGGCATCGCCTTCAGCACCAACGCCGGCTTCCTCACTGTGGAACGCGGCATTTCGCTGACCGTGGTGGCGATCGCATGGGCCACCTTCCGCCGCGACGCCCTGCGCCGCAACGACACCCGCAAAATCTCGGTCAACCAGCCCGAGTCGGACCAGGCCACCGCCCGCACCGCCCGGCTCCGCCGGGTGGGAACGGCCGCCGCGGTGATCGCCGTCGCCGTCGGCGTCACTGCCGTCGCCTCACCGCTGGTGGCCGCCGACGACGACCGGAAGGTCCTGCGCAACACGATCGTGCCGCCGTTCGACCCGAAGGCCTACGTGACCCCGTTGGCCAGTTTCCGCAACTTCGTCAAGGACAAAAAGGACGACAACCTCTTTATGGTGAAGGGGCTGCCGAAGAACGGCAGGGTCCGGCTCGCTGCGCTCGATTCGTTCAACGGCACCAACTACAACATGGACCCGAACGGATCCGGCAGCTTCAGCAAGGTTGGTGACGCCAAGTCCATCAACACCCTCGCCGATTCGACAGGGATCGTCCCGACCAACAACTACACCCTGAACATCACCATCGAGGACTACCAGGGCTTCTTCCTCCCGGGCGGCCGCAAGACCACCGGGATCAGCTTCGCCACCGACACGGCCGGCGCCGCGTCCGGGCTGTACTTCAACTCCGGCACGGACACCGCCGTCACCACCCGCGGGCTCTCCAAGGGCGACGCGTACAGCGTGCAGGTGGCCGACCCCGCCATGCTCGAACACGGCCAGCTGACGCAGTACGACTTCGCGAAAGTCTCGCTGCCGGACCCCGCCGAGGTACCGCCGGTGGTCGACTCACAGGCCAACGACCTCGCGGCCGACGCACCCACCGCCATTGACAGGGTCCGCCAGATCGAGGCGCACTTCCAGAAAAAGGGCGCCTTCAGCAACGGCCTGATCGCCGACGGCCAGCTGCCGAGTGTCTCCGGCCACAGCGCCAACCGCATCCGCAGCCTGCTCACGGCCAAGCAGATGCTGGGCGATGACGAGCAGTATGCCGTGGCGATGTCCCTGATGCTGCGCCACCTTGGCATCCCTTCCCGGGTGGTGATGGGTTTCTACCCGGATCCCAAGAGCCCGGAAAACGGCGCCGGCGAAGTCCAGATCACCGGAAAGGACGTGCACGCGTGGGTTGAGGTGGCCTTCGACCGGGTGGGCTGGGTGTCCTTTGATCCCACCCCGCCCAAGGACAACGTGCCCATCCCGCCGGACCCGGAGAACAAGTCCAAACCCAAACCGCAGGTGCTGCAGCCGCCGCCCCCGCCGCAGGAGCCGGCCGAACTGCCGCCGGACTCCTCGCCGGACGCGCTGGACGCGGACGAGAACAAGAACAACCCCTGGCTGTTCTGGGGCCCGCTCCTTGCCGCGATCGGCACGGCGCTGATTCCCGTCGCGGTCCTGGCGCTGCCGCTGCTGCTGATCGCGCTGCTGAAGGCCCGGCGCCGGAAGGCCCGGTTCACCGACGGCCACCCCGCGCAGCGCGTCGGCGGCGGCTGGAACGAGGTCCTCAGCCTCGCGACGGATCTCGGCGCCGGCGTGGACACCCGTGCCACCCGCCGCGAGTCCGCCGTTGTCCTCGGCGAGGCGTTCCCCGCCAGCCAGGGCACCACCACCCTGCTGGCCCACCGCGCCGATGCCGCCATCTTCGGGGCCGGACAGCCCAGCGAGGAGCAGGTCACGGAGTACTGGCAGATGGTGGACGGCTCACTGAAGGCGATGACCGGGACCGTCGGGTTCTGGCGCCGCCAGCAGGCCCGCTTCTCGCCGCGCTCCCTGCTGGCCGACGGGCGGACCGCCCTGAAGCTGCGCGGACTGCGCCCCGTGCTGCCCGGCGGCCGCCGCCGCGGCGGTACCGCTGCCGGCGACGGAAACGGGCCCGCGGCAGTTGACCCGGCCGTCTTCGGCCCAGCTAGTACAGTGGAGCCCGGTCCGGACCACGAACCGCAGCGAACAGCCAGGAAGAACCGCAACGAGCCATGACCGACGACGTCGAGCGCTGCCCGCGCTGCCACCAGCCGATCCGCCCGGGCGCCACGTTCTGCACCTCGTGCGGGGTGCCCCTGAGCAACCGTTCGGCACGCAGCGCACGGCACGGGGACGGAACACCCGGTACTATCCCGGTAGCGCCTTCCGGGCGTGATGGCACGTTCGTTCCGGTCCAGGGTCCGGCCGGAGGACGTGTCCACGGACAAGGGGGAAGTACCGTAATGCCGAACAAGCTGGAGCTGGTTCCCGCCGATGCAGGAAAGCGGCTCGGCGCCGCCGTCCTGGACTGGACCGGGCCCGTGGCGGTCCTCATTGTGTTGTTCGCCCTCGGATTCGCCGGCGTCACACAGACCCGCAGCGGCGGCTCCATCATCTACAACACCTCCTCGATGGTGCTTTTCGGCGGCCTGGGGATCGGCATCACGCTGGTCTACACGGCGGTCCAGGCCATCATGGACGGCCGGTCCGGCACCACCCTCGGCAACCGCATCGTGGGGATCCGCACCGCCGACGCCGACGGGTACGCCCCGGGCGGGGGAGCGGTGTTCCTCCGCGGCCTCATCACCGGGGCCGGTGTGCTGCTGGCCGCCCTCGCCGCCGTACTAGTGGTGCTCTTCCAGTGGTTCGGCGCCGCCCTGGTGATGCTCGGCCCGCTGGCCCTCCTCGGCGCCGGTTGGGCTGTGCTGGTGGTCGTCTCCAACACCTGGGATCCCAACAGCCGCCTCCGTGGCTGGCACGACACCGCCGCGAAGACCCTCGTCTTCGACATCAAGGCCGGCCGGAACCCGCTCACCACCGGCGGCATCCAGGGCCCGTACAGCTTTGCCCCGCTGGACCTTCCTCCCGTGCAGCAGGTGGCCTCGCCGGTGGCCGGCGCCGCCCGGCTCCAGCCGCCGACCGCCGCGGCCGGACCCGCCGCACCGCCCACCGCAGCAGCCGCCTCCTCCGCGCAGCCCGCGCCGCAGCCGTTCTCCTTCCAGCCGGCCCCGGCCGGCCCGGCCCCTTCCGCGCCCGCCCCGATCGTGGCGGCCCCGATCGTGGCGGCCCGCAGCCACGCCGTGAACAGCCGCGCCTTCAGCCCCCACCCGGACGACGACCTGGACCGCACCCAGGCCCGCGGCGACAGCGCCGTGCCCATCACCGTGGCCGTGCCGCGGATCAGGATCGACGACGGCCGCGAAGTGGAACTGGACCGGTCCCTGCTGATCGGGCGCAACCCGGCCGGCCATCCCGGCGAGGAATCGGTGCAGCTGCTGCCCGTGGCCGACCCCGGACGTTCCATTTCCAAGACCCACCTCCTGGTGCTGGCCGGCGACGGCGGCATCTGGGTGACGGACCGCAACTCCACCAACGGAAGTGCCGTCACGACGCCGGACGGTATCCGTACCGCCCTGGCAGCCGGGGAACCCACCCATGTACGCCCCGGATCCACCGTGCACTTCGGTGACCGCTCTTTCTACCTAGGACAGGCATGACATCCCAGCCGGCTTCAGTACCGCCCGCCGAGGCGCCAGCAGCGTCACCCGCCAGTACCCCCAGCCTCCGGCTCCATTACGGGTACGGCACGGACTGCGGCCTGCGCCGGGAAATGAACGAGGACTCCTACATCGCTGCCGACCCCGTCTTCGCAGTCGCTGACGGCATGGGCGGCCATGAGGCCGGCGAGGTCGCGAGCGGGATCTGCGTGCGGACCCTCGCCAACATTCCCCAGCTCGCCACGGGGGAGCGGGACGCCACCGCCGCCATCGTCCAGCAGTACCTCCTGGAGGCCGACGCCGGCATCCGCGAGGCCACCGGTTCCCGCGCCGGGACCACGCTCTCCGGCGTCGTGGTGGTCGAACAGAGGGGCACCCCCTACTGGCTGGTGTTGAACATCGGCGACTCCCGCACGTACCGGCTCAGCCAGGGCAAGCTCAACCAGGTCAGCGTGGACCACTCCGAGGTCCAGGAACTGGTGGACGCCGGCGAGATCACCAAGGCCGAGGCAGCTGTCCACCCGCGCCGCCACGTCGTAACCCGAGCGCTGGGGACCGGCGACGAGACCGAGGCCGACTACTGGCTGCTACCCGTTGAAGAGGGCGACCGGATCCTGGTGTGCTCCGACGGGCTGAACGGCGAGCTCGACGACGAGCACATCGCCCGCATCCTGGTTGATCAGGCGGACCCGCAGGCCGCCGTGGACGAACTGATCCAGGCGGCCCTGCGCAGCGGCGGCCGCGACAACGTGACCTGCATTGTGGTGGACGCGAGCAATGTGGCCCATGACAACGGCGAACAGACCGCCCCGCGCACGGCAGCCCAGGCCGAAGACGAAAACACCCTGCCGCGCACCGAGGTCCTGAACGTCGCACCCGACGGCACCCCCGTGGGGGAGACCAGCGGGGAGACCGATGGCTCCCGCTGACCGCCTGGCCGATCTCAGCTACACACCTGGGTCCTGGCTCGGCATTGTCCGGTCCGGAACGGCCGTGCTGCTGCCGCGGGACACCGACCGGACGCTGGTGGACGCGCTCTGGACACTCCTGGCCGGTGACCCGGAAATCCATGAGGTCCTGGACACCGTGACCTCGGCTTCGGGCGGCTCCCTGGCGCGGCTGCCCTGGTTCGGCATCGTGGGCCGCCGCGGGTCGCTTCAGGTCTTCCTGCGCGGCGAGATTGATCTGGACGTCCGGCTGGCCGGCGGCGACTCCGTTACGGTCAGTGGCCGGGACGTGACCACCTGGACCGAGCGGAGGTTCCCCGCCGCGGAGGGCTTCAGCGTGGCCATCCCCGCCGCGGCGCCGGGCCAGGCGTCCCCGGCCGGTGTCCTCCCGCTGGGCGAGGGGGTGGTCCTGCTGCAGGAGCTGCACAGCGTAGCCTCCGGCGCCGGACGCGTCGCCGAGGCGGTACCCGCCACCGCAGCCGCCGCCCTGGCCCCGGACAACGTTGCCTCCGACGCCGGATCCGGTGCCGGGATCGGGGACCAGCTGCTCGCGGCGGCCGAGGCCGACATCGCCGCCGACCCGGACAGCCTCGGCAGCTCCGCGGATACGGTCCTGGAACTTCCCGCGGAGGATCTCGACGCCGGGGCCGACCTGGACGGGACCATCCAGGCCCCTGCCGACGACGCGGACGCGGCGGAACCCGTGGCGCACGCAGCGGACGGCCCTGACGTGCTGGACGCGCCGGACCCCTCCGTGGCCGAACCCGCGGCCGCCCCCGCCGAACAGGAACCCACCAGCAGCTACGACCACCTCTGGGAACAGACGGTCATGCGCCGCATCGAGGACGCTGCCGTCCGCGAGGATCCCGACGCCGACCCCGACGACGGACCGGTAGCACCGGAGCCGCAGGCAACCGACCACGCCGGAGCCGGGGAAAGCGACTCCGCCGCAGCCGCGGACCCTGGCAGTGAGGACGCCCACGAAGCCCAGGACCGCCCGGACCGTAAGGCGTTCGCCCCGGAACCGTCGGGCGCGGAATCGTCAGGCCCCGCCCCCGGGCCTGCCCCGGCCGTGCCGTCCGGGCTGATCGATTCGGTGCCCTGGCACACCGGCGGCGACCGGCCCGCTCCAGCCACCCCGCCGGCGCCGCGCACGGGTCCCGGCCCCTCTGCGCCGCCGTCGCTGTTCACCCCGCCGCCGGCGCCCGCCCCGGCTCCCTCGACGGAGGGTCCTGCCGTGGACGCCGACCACGACGGCCAGACCATCATGAAAAGCGAGCTCGGGCCTGCCACCAACGGCGGACCGGGCCACCCGGCCGCCCCCAGGGACCCCGGAACCGGTCCCATGGTGCTGGCCCGGGTCTGCCCGCAGGGCCACGCGAACCCGCCCACCAACGCCACGTGCGCCTACTGCAGCCAGGCGCTGCCCGGCGACGGCGTCCAGATCCGCCGGCCGCGGCTGGGCCGGATGCGGCTCTCCACCGGAGAACTGATCGACCTGGACCAGTCGCTTATCGTGGGCCGGCAGCCGTCGGTCTCGCGTGTGCAGGGCGCCGGCATGCCCAAACTCGTCCAGGTGGCGAGCCCCGGCGGCGACATCTCCCGCTCCCACGTCGAGGTCCGGCTTGAGGGCTGGCACGTGATGCTCTGCGACCTGAAGGCAACCAACGGCACCGTGCTCCTGCGCGAAGGCCAGGCCCCGCGCCGGCTCGCCCAGGGGGAAATGGCGATCCTGTTTGACGGCGACATCGCCGAACTCGGGGACGGCATTCAGCTGCGGTTCGAGGAGCTCCTGTGAACGCCAAACGCCCCGTCGCCCCGCCGCCCACCATCCCGGGCTTCACGTACGTCAGCCTGCTCGGCTCCGGCGGATTCTCCGACGTGTACCTGTACGAACAGGACCGGCCGCGCCGCAAGGTGGCCGTCAAGGTGCTGCTCTCCGACCTCAAGACCCAGGGCGCCCGCCGCCGCTTCGAGTCCGAGGCGAACCTCATGGCGCAGCTGTCATCGCACCCCTACATCGTGACCATCTTCGAAGCGGAGATCACCGACACCGGCCACTCCTACCTGGCCATGGAGTACTGCTCCCGGCCAAGCCTCGACGTCCGCTACCGGCGCCAGCGCTTCAGCGTGGACGAGGTCCTGGCCGTCGGCATCCAGGTGGCCTCCGCGGTCGAAACCGCGCACCGCGCCGGGATCGCGCACCGCGACATCAAACCGGCCAACATCCTGGTCACGGACTACAACCGCCCGGCGCTGACCGACTTCGGCATCTCCGGCACGCTCGCCGGCGACCAGGACGAGGACGCGGGCCTGTCCATCCCGTGGTCGCCGCCGGAACAGTTCAGCGACCGGCAGGTGGACGGCGTCCTGGTGGACGTCTGGGCGCTGGGCGCCACCCTGTACACCCTGCTGGCCGGCCGGTCACCGTTTGTCCTCCCCGGCGCGGACAACTCCCAGCGCGAGCTGATTTCGCGGATCACCAACCTGCCGGTGCCCAAACTGGGCCGGGCGGACGTGCCCGAATCCCTGGAGCTGGCGCTGGCGACCGCCATGGCCAAAGCCCCCGCCTCCCGCTACTCCTCGGCCCACGCCTTCGCCCTGGCGTTACAGCGCATCCAGGCTGAACTGAACCTGTCCGTGACCCCGTTCGAAGTCCTTGAGGAACCGCGCGCCGACGAGCCGCACCCCGATGACACCTTCGAGGAAACCCGGGTCCGCAGCGTCGCCTCGATCGACCCCGACGCCACCGGCCATGCCCCCACCTTCCCGGCCCGCCTGCCCGCCGCCGCGCCGGACGACGCCACAACCTCCAACAACGCCACCCGCGCCAGGCCGCCGTTCGGCAGCCCTGCCCCCGGCAGCCCGGCCCCGGGGCGGGACACCGCCGCCGGCCGCGATACCGTCCAGCGGCCCGCCTTCGGAGCGGCGCCCCGTCCGGCGCCCCCCGCGGGGGAGGACGACGACGTCGCGGCCACAGTCAACCGGTCCAGCATGGCCCCGCAGGACACGGCCGCCGGCGAACCGGGGGACGCCGGGGAAGCCCCAGCCGGCAACGGCCGCCGGAACCTGGTCCTCGCGATCGTCGGTGCCGCGGTCCTGGTGATCGCCGTCGTCGTCGGGATCATCGCCGGGACCACCCGCCCCGCCCCGGCCCCGCAGGCCACCGAGCAGGTCAGCAAGCCGCCGGCCGATGCCCTGGACAACGGCACCGTCCCGGACGTGACGGCACTGGCCGGACGCGCGGACAGTGCCGGCAAACTCACCTTCACCTGGAAAAACCCGCAGCCCAAGACCGGTGACCGCTATAAGTGGCGGACCTACTCGCCCACGGGCAACGGCGAATTCCAGGCCACTGCCACGGCCAAAGTCCAGGTGGCTCCCAACCCGGCCGGGGACACCTGCATCCAGGTGATGATCGTCCGCTCCGACGGCGCGTCCTCGCCCATGGAACAGGACTCCATCGCCTGTGCCAGGAAATCCTGAGCCGCCTCCCGGCACGCGGCGCAGCAGAGCACACACAGGCACAACTTACGGCTTTCGGCCCAACAAGGAGACACGGACACATGGGGGATCTAGCAGTAGATTTCTGCGGCGAATGGCACGAACCATCCGACGAGGACATCTTTAGCATCGGCCGGGAGGGTGACCTCGAAGTCGACGACAACCCGTACCTGCACCGSCAGTTCCTGCAGATCGCSCGCTATGACGGCATCTGGTGGCTCAGCAACGTCGGCAGCATGATCTGCGCGACCGTTGCCGACGCCTCCGGCGGCATGCAGGCCTGGCTCGCCCCCGGAGCCCGGATCCCACTGGTCTTCAGCCACACCAACGTCATCTTCACGGCCGGTCCAACCACCTACGAATTTGCCGTCCACCTCCGGACCCCCGCCTTCCGGCAGGAATCCCGCGGGGAGGAAAGCGGCGGGGACACCACCATCGGCCCCGTCGTCTTCACCGACTCCCAAAAAGCCCTGATCGTGGCCCTCGCCGAGCCGATGCTGCGCCGGGAGGGGACCGGCTTCAGTGCCATCCCGTCCTCCGCGCAGGCGGCCAAGACCCTGGGCTGGGCACTGACCCGGTTCAACAGAAAGCTGGACAACGTGTGTGACAAACTCGACCGGGTAGGGGTCGCCGGACTGCGCGGCGGCGGCGGCAAACTCGCCACGAACCGGCGCGCCCGGCTGGTCGAACACGCCGTGACATCGCACCTGGTGACCGCTGCCGACCTCGTGCTCCTGGAAACCCAGCGCGGAGGGGACGACGCATGAGGATCCGGCTGACCCTGCGCCGCGACCCGGCCGAAGCGAAGGACCTCGCCGTCACCGTCGACGGCCTGGCCACCGTGGCGGACATCGCCACCGAACTCTGGGCCGCGGATCCGGCCCGGCGCGGCACCGAACCGCCGTCGAACCTCTCCCTCAGCATCGAGGAGTCCTTTGCCGCCGGCGGCCTCAAGGGCAGCGTCCTGAACCGGGAGGACAACCTGCTCGAATCCGGGCTGCGGCCGGGCTCGATCGTCGGCCTGACGCAGGTCAGCGAGCAGTTCGCCGTGCCCGGGGCAAACCGAGGACCCGCCGCGGCGACCCTCCGCGTGCTCTCCGGCCCCGACGTCGGGCGCGAATTTTCGCTGCCCTCGGGGACCAGCTACATCGGCCGTGACCGCGACGTCGACATCCGGCTCACGGACCCGCTGACCTCGAAGCGGCACGCCCGCGTCACGGTGGGGGAGACCGTGGAAATCGTGGACACCAACTCCGCCAACGGCCTGCTGATGGACGGGCTCCCGGTGGGCCGTGCGACGCTGAACTCCTCGGACACCGTCACCCTCGGCGACACCACAGTCTCCGTGGTGTCCCTCGGCGGCGCCCAAGGCACGGCGCCGAGCTCACCGCTGATCGACTTCAACCGTTCGCCCCGGGTGGTGCCCCGGTTCGAACCGCACAAACGCACGCTGCCGGCCGGACCCAAACGCCAGGAACGGCACCCCTTCCCGTACATCATGATGGTGGCCCCGCTGATGATGGGTGCCGTCATTTTCGCCGTCACACAGAGCCTGATGTCCATGGTCTTTATGCTGATGATGCCGCTGTTCATCGTGGGCCATTACGTGGACCAGAAAATGCAGGGCAAGCGCGACCGCAAGGAACAGCTCAAGGCGTTCCGCTCGGCGATGGCCGCGTTCCGCACCGATATCACCGCCCTGCAGAAAGTCGAACGCTCGGTCAGGCTGCAGGAGGCTCCGTCCGTCAGCGACACCGTGGACTCCATCTACAAACTTGGCCCGCTGCTCTGGACCCACCGGCCCGAGCACACCGGCTTCCTGGGCCTGCGCTTCGGCCTGGGCACGGCGCCGTCGCGGATCCAGTTCGAGGAACCGCAAAGCAACGAGACCGAGCCCGAGTACATGGCCGAGATCCAGGACTGCCTGGCGCAGTTCTCCAGCATCGAGGGCGTGCCGATTGTGTCCCAGCTGCGCACGGCCGGCTCCTTCGGCCTCGCCGGCCCCCGCGGCCTGGTGGATGACGTGGCCCGCGGCATGGTGCTGCAGCTGGTGGGCCTGCATTCGCCCGCAGAGGTGGTCCTGACCGGCATCACCTCGGCGCAGTCCAAGGACCGCTGGGAATGGCTTCAGTGGCTGCCGCATGCGGGGTCCGGCCACAGCCCGCTGGCCGGCGACCACCTCGCCGCCGGACCCGCCGGCGGTACGGCGCTGCTGTCCAAACTCGAGGACCTCATCGACCAGCGCGAAGCCGAGGCGAAGTCACCGCGCCCGGAACTGCGGCCCGGCCTGGCCCTCGAGGGCGGCGACGTCCCCGGACCGCAGCTGCCCACGGTCCTGCTGGTGGTCGAGGACGACGCCCCCGTGGACCGCGGACGCCTCACCAGGGTGCTCGAACGCGGGCCGGACTGCGGCATCCACGTTATGTGGGTGGCCACCTCCGTGCAGCAGCTGCCGGCCGCGTGCCGGGACTTTATGGCCGTCGACGGCGAACACGGCACCACCACGGGCCAGGTCCGGCTGGGCCGGCAAACCTTCCCCGTGAGCTGTGAAAGCCTCGACGCCGGACTCGCCACCCAGCTCGCCCGGATGCTCGCGCCCGTCGTCGACGTCGGTAAGCCGCTGGAGGACGATTCCGACCTTCCCCGCGCTGTGTCCTACGCAACGCTGATCGGCAAGGACTTCCTGGACAACCCGCAGGCCGTCGCGGACCGCTGGAGCGAAAACAATTCCGTGCACAGCACCGCCAAGCCCAACCGCAAGGACAACGGCACCCTGCGAGCCCTGGTGGGTTCCAAGGGCATCGAACCGCTGTACCTGGACCTGAAGAACGAGGGTCCGCACGCCCTCGTCGGCGGCACCACCGGTGCCGGAAAGTCCGAGTTCCTGCAGTCCTGGGTGATGGGCATGGCGGCCGCGTACAGCCCGGACCGGGTGAGCTTCCTGTTCGTGGACTACAAGGGCGGGGCGGCGTTCGCGGACTGCCTGAACCTGCCGCACACCGTCGGCCTGGTCACCGACCTCTCGCCGCACCTGGTCCGCCGCGCCCTGACCTCGCTCCGGGCCGAGCTGCACCACCGCGAGAAGCTGCTCAACCGCAAAAAGGCCAAAGACCTGCTCGAACTCCAGCGGCAGGCGGACCCGGAAGCACCGCCGTACCTGATCATCATCGTGGATGAGTTCGCGGCCCTCGCCACCGAGGTGCCGGAATTCGTCGACGGCGTGGTGGACGTCGCCGCGCGCGGCCGCTCCCTCGGGCTGCACCTGATCCTCGCCACCCAGCGGCCCGCCGGCGTCATCAAGGAAAGCCTGCGCGCCAACACGAACCTGCGCGTGGCGCTGCGGATGGCCGACGTCGACGACGCGGTGGACATCCTCGGCGTCCCGACCGCAGCGTACTTCGACCCGTCCATCCCCGGCCGTGGCGCCGCGAAGACCGGACCCGGCCGGATCCAGGGTTTCCAGACCGGGTATGCCGGCGGCTGGACCACGGAGAAACCGCAACGCCCGCGGATCGACATCACCGAGATGGCGTTCGGGTCCGGTGCCCCGTGGGCGGCCCCCGCCCCCGAGGCCGCCGTCAAGGAGGAACCGGCGGGCCCCAACGACATCGCCCGGATGACGGCCAACATCATCAGGGCAGCGGACGTGCTCGCCATCGAGCCGCCGCGCAAGCCCTGGCTGGACGAGCTCGCCACCACCTACGACTTCTCCCGGCTGCCGAACCCGCGCACCGACGAGCGGCTCCTCCTGGGCGTGGCGGACGACCCCGCCCACCAGGACCAGCCCACGGTGTTCTACGAACCGGACCGGGACGGCAACATGGCCATCTACGGCACCGGCGGCTCCGGCAAGTCCGCTGCCCTGCGCGGCATCGCGATCGCCGCGGCCGTGACCCCGCGCGGCGGCCCGGTGAACGTCTACGGCATCGACTGCGGCTCCTCCGGCCTCAAGATGCTCGACGAGCTGCCGCACGTCGGCGAGATCATCAACGGCGACGACGTCGAACGCGTTGGCCGGCTCCTGCGCTGGCTGCGGGACCTGGCCGAGGACCGCTCGGCCCGCTACGCCGAGGTCCGCGCCGCCACGATCGTGGAGTACCGGAAGCTGGCCAACATGCCGGACGAGAAACGCATCTTCGTCCTGGTGGACGGTATGTCCGCGTTCCGCGAGGCCTACGAGTACAGCAAGCTCTCGGCCCTGTGGGACATCTTCCTGCAGCTCGCCACCGACGGCCGCCCGCTGGGCATCCACCTGGTTGTCACCGGCGACCGGCCGAACGCGGTCCCGGCGTCCCTGCTTGCCTCGATCCAGCGCCGGCTGGTGCTGCGGCTGTCCTCCGAGGATGACTACATGTCCATGGATGTGCCCAAGGATGTGCTGGGGGCCGGCACGCCGCCGGGCCGCGGCCTGCTGGGCAACCTGGAGGTCCAGCTCGCGGTCCTGGGCGGCAACTCCAACCTGGCCGTGCAGGCCCGCGAAGTGCATAAACTCCGCGAGGCCATGCTGCGCCAGGGTGTGGAACGGGCGCCGCAGATCGAACGCCTGCCCGACTCGGTGGACCTGGACGTGCTCCCCGCCGGCAGCCCGGACCTGCCGGTCATCGGCGTCGACGACGAGACTCTGCAGCCCGCCGAGATCCTCGCGAAGGGCTCGCTGCTGCTGGCCGGCCCGCCCGGTTCCGGCCGCACCGTGGCCCTGGTGACCCTCGCGTACGCCCTGCGCCGGTCCAACCCGGGCGTGGAGCTGATCTACCTCGGTGCCCGCCGCTCCGCGGCGGCCTCCCTCAAGCTCTGGGACCGTTCCCTGGTGGGGGTCGACGACGTCGACGAGGCCATCGACGAACTGATCGACTACGCGACGGGGACGCCGGGCAAGCTTGCGATCTTCATCGAGGGCCTGACCGACTTCAGCGACACGCTGGCGGAGTCCGGCATCGGCCGGCTGGTGGCGGCGTCCATCAAGGCCGATCAGTGGGTCGTGGGCGAATCCGAGACCTCCACTTGGTCCTCGGCCTGGTCGCTGGCGCAGCCGTTCAAGTCCGGACGCCGCGGCCTGCTGCTGAACCCCGGGGACATCGAGGGCGACAGCCTGCTCAGCACATCGCTGGGCCGGACCAGCGGGGACTTCATTCCCGGCCGCGGCTACATCGTGGGCCGCGGCAAGGTCCGGAAGCTGCAGGTCGCGCTCCCGCCGGAGAACCGAAACTAGCCCCGCCGTCCCGCGCCGGTGCCGCCCCGTGGCCGTACTGGCCCGGCGGCGGGATGGGGAGTGCTGCCCATCGACAGTGTTTTCCGGGGCAGGGTAGGTTCTAGGTATTGGATCTTCCGGATCAGCCGGAGGCCGTTGGGGATGCCGACAGTGATCGGGTCCGGTGAACTAAGGAGATTGTCACATGGCTAT
>NZ_JBFTHI010000020.1:0-22360 GCF_056394165.1 Arthrobacter sp. 10T416
GAGGTCGTCCGCGATCTGTGGCGCCGGGACCACGACCGGGGTCTCTCCGCAGKGGAGAAGCGCATGCTGGCCAAGGCCCGCCAGATTCTGATTTCAGAACTGGCACTGGCCGAGAAGACTGATGAAGAGAAGGCCGCAAGCGTTCTCGACGAAGTCCTGGCTTCCTAACTAAGAATCGAACCCCGGTGGCGTAACGGCCGCCGGGGCTTCTTTTTGCCCTAAATCGCCCCGGACGGACCCTGGCCCGGCGCCGGGACGTAGTGTTGTCCGCATGAACACTGCATCGACAGCCCAAACGACGGCGGTCGTCGTCGTCGCCGCCGGATCCGGCCAGCGCCTGGGCTACGGCATGCCCAAGGCGAAGGTGCCGCTGGGCGGCGACAGCATCCTGATGCACGCCCTTCGGGGCGTCGCGGCGGCAGGCGTTGCCCGGCAGATCTGTGTGGCCCTCCCGCCGGGAGACCCGGAGCTCCGGGCCCAGTGCGAGGCATTTGCCGCCGAACTGCAGGCCGAGCACCGCCGCACCACCGCATCCGGGACCGCCGTGCAGGTCCCGGACGTGACCATCGTCGACGGCGGCGCAAGCCGTGCCGATTCCGTCCGCGCCGCACTTTCGGCGCTCACCCCGGGCATCCGCTCCGTCCTGGTCCATGACGCCGCCCGCGCCCTCGCCCCCGAAGCCGTGTTCCACCGGGTTGCCGCGGCGCTCACCGCCGGCGCCGTCGCCGTCATCCCCGTGATCCCCGTCGTCGACACCATCAAGACAGTGGATCCGGCCCTCGGCGCCGACGCGGACATCGCCCCCGAAGTGGTCACCGGCACCGCGCCGCGGGAGATGCTGCGCGCCGTGCAGACCCCCCAGGGCTTCGACCTTGCCACCCTGCAGCGCGCGCACGTGGCTGCAGCCGAATTCGACGGTGCCCGGGAGGCGGCCGTCACGGACGACGCCATGCTCGTAGAGATGCTCGGTGTCCCCGTCCATGCCGTGCGCGGCGCCAGCCAATCCCTGAAGATCACCACGCCGCTGGACCTGATCCTCGCCGAGGGCCTCCTGGAGGGCCCGCTCGGCGCGCGCTGGGTGGAGGGCTAGATGGGCGGGAACCAGCTGTCCGGGCCGCCTATCCCGCGGACCGGAATTGGCATCGACGTCCATGCCTATGCCCCGGCTGACGCACCCCAGCCGCTGTGGCTCGGCGGCCTGTTCTGGGACGGGGAGCGCGGGCTCGCCGGCCACTCGGACGGGGACCCGGTGGCGCATGCCGCAGCCGACGCCCTGTTTTCCGCCAGCGGTATGGGTGATCTCGGCACCCACTTCGGCACGGACCGCCCGGAATACGCCGGCGCGTCCGGGGTCACGCTGCTGGCCGCGGCAGCCAGGATCGTCCGTGCCGGCGGCTTCGAGATCGGCAACATCGCCGTGCAGTTCGTGGCCAACCGGCCCAAATTCGGGCCCCGCCGGGAGGAATCCCAGCGGGTCCTCAGCGAGGCCGCGGGCGCGCCCGTCAGTGTCTCTGCCACCACCAGCGATGGCCTCGGCTTCACCGGCAGGGGAGAGGGCATCGCCGCCACGGCGACGGCCCTGGTCTACCCGGCGGGGGGAGCCGGACCGGCGTAACTGGCCTACGCTTAAGGGACAACCCCCTCCGGAAACGTCAGGAACCTCCCGTGAAAAAGCTGTTGCCCGTTCTCGCTGTGGCCGTCGGCATGCTGCTGGCCGGGTGCGCCGGTTCCGCGACGCCGTCGGCTCCGACGACGCCGCGCATGAGTGTCCAGGAAAGCTGCAAGTTCCTCACCACCGATACGTTCGCGCCGACGGGGAATGACAAGGAAAGGGCCGGCCAGATCGGCCAGCACTACCAGGAAGTCGCGGACAAGGTGGCTCCGGAAGTCTCGGAACCGATCCAGCAGATGGCCAACATCATGAAACAGGTGGGATCCAGCGCCACCGGCCGACAGACCCCGGAGCAGCTGACCCAGCTCCGGCAGCAGATGGACAAGATCGGCGAGCACTGCAAGTAGGCCGCCCGGCCGGCCGGCGGGCATCGGCTAATCTGGAGCGGTGACCCTGCGCTTTTACGACACCGCTTCCGCTGAAGTCCGCGACTTCGTCCCCCTCGTCCCCGGCAAAGTGAGCCTGTACTACTGCGGCGCCACCGTGCAGGGCATGCCGCACGTCGGCCACATCCGGTCCGCGATCGCGTTCGACCAGCTCACCCGGTGGCTGCAGTACCGCGGCTTCCGCGTCACGACCGTCCGCAACGTCACTGACATCGATGACAAGATCCTGGCCAAATCCGCCGACTCGTTCGGCGCGGATTTTGAGGGCGAGCCCGGCACGGTCCGCGAGGAGGAATGGTGGGCGCTGGCCTACCGCTACGAGCAGGAATTCCTTAAGGCCTACGACACCCTGGGTGTCTCCCGCCCCACCTATGAGCCCCGCGCCACCGGCCACATCCCGGAAATGCACGCCCTGATCCAGCAGCTGATCGACCGCGGMCACGCCTACCCCGCCCTTGATGACTCCGGCGACGTGTACTTCGACGTGCGGTCGTGGGCAAAGTACGGTTCGCTGACGCGCCAGCGGCTCGATGACATGCAGGGGGCCCCCGATGCAGACCCCCGCGGAAAGCGCGATCCGCGGGACTTCGCGCTGTGGAAGGGCCACAAGGAAGGCGAACCGGCGACCGCCGGCTGGGCCTCCCCCTGGGGAACCGGCCGGCCCGGCTGGCACCTGGAGTGCTCGGCGATGGTCACCAAGTACCTCGGCACCGAGTTCGACATCCACGGCGGCGGGCTGGACCTGAGGTTCCCGCACCACGAGAACGAGATGGCGCAGTCCCAGGCGGCGGGCCACGGCTTCGCCAACTTCTGGATGCACAACGGCATGGTCACCTATGCCGGCGAGAAGATGTCCAAGTCCATCGGCAACACCGTCAGCCCCGCCGAAATGCTGGAGCTCGCTTCCCCGCGGGTGGTGCGGTACTACCTCGGCCAGGCCCAATACCGGTCGGTGCTGGACTACCAGCCCACCTCCCTGGGCGAGGCCGCTGCCGCCGTCGAACGCATTGACGGTTTTCTCAGCAGGGCCGTCCGGACCATCGCCGGAGCCGACGGCGGGACACCGGCCAGCGGCGACGCCGGCCCCGTTCCGGAGGCCTTCGCGGCCGCCATGGACGATGACCTGAACGTCCCGCAGGCCTTGGCTGTGCTGCACGACACCGTGCGGGCCGGCAACACGGCGCTGACCGCCGGCGAACTCGACGGCGCCCGGCAGGCACTGGCCAGCGTCACGGACATGCTGCGTGTCCTTGGTCTCAACGACACAGCCGCCCCCGCCGCCGACGATCACGCCAACACCGCCCTCAGCGTCCTGATCGAGGCGCAGCTCGCGGCCCGGGCCAAGGCCCGGGCGGACAAGGACTGGGCGGCCTCGGACGCCATCCGGGACACGCTCGGGGCAGCCGGCGTCGTCGTCGAGGACGGTGCGGACGGCGCCAGCTGGAGCCTCAAGCGCAGCTGAACCCCGGCCCCGGCGGCCGGCTGCAGCAGCCCGGCGCCAGGCCGTGCGGTCGAGGATTTAGCTCGAGTCAGTAGACTGGACTTCAGACTTATCAACGAATCGCGTAGTTAAAAGGGTGAAACTCATGGCCAACAACGGTCGCCGCTCGGTCAAAATGAAGAAGGGCCCCACTGTCGGGACCGGCGGTCACGGCCGTAAAGCACTGGAAGGCAAGGGCCCGACTCCCAAAGCGGAGGACCGCCCCTACCACAAGGCGCACAAGAACAAGCAGCTGGCCGAGCGTTCCGCGGCCAAGCGCGGAACCGGTGCCCGCAGCGCCGGCGGAGGCGCCCGCTCCGGACCCAAGGGCCGCGCCACCGAAGAAGTGGTCACGGGCCGCAACTCCGTGGTGGAAGCCCTCCGCGCCGGTATCCCCGCCAAGGCCCTGCACGTGGCCATCCGCATTGAGATGGACGACCGCGTCAAGGAATCGCTCAAGCTCGCGGCCGAACGCGGTATCCCGCTGCTCGAAACCGGCAAGCCCGAACTGGACCGGATGACCGACGACGCCATCCACCAGGGCCTGGTGCTGCAGATCCCGCCGTACGAATACCAGGACGCCTACGAGCTGGCCGAGGAAACCATCGAGGGCTGGAAGAAGGGCCACATCGCCAACGCCCCGCTCTTCGTGGCGCTCGACGGCATCACCGACCCCCGCAACCTCGGCGCCATCATCCGCTCCGTCTCGGCGTTCAGCGGCCACGGCGTTATTGTCCCCGAACGCCGCTCGGTCGGCGTCACCGCCTCGGCCTGGAAGACCAGCGCCGGCGCTGCCGTGCGTGTGCCGGTCGCCCGCGCCGCGAACCTGAACAGCACGCTCAAGGCCTTCAAGAACATGGGCATCTACGTGCTGGGCCTCGACGGCGACGGCGACGTGTCGCTTCCGGACCTCGCCCTGGCCACCGAGCCGGTCTGCATCGTGGTCGGTTCCGAGGGCAAGGGCCTTAGCCGCCTGGTCCGCGAAAACTGCGACCAGATCGTCTCCATCCCGATCGACTCCGCCATGGAGTCACTCAACGCCTCCATGGCCGTCGGGATCTCCCTTTACGAGATCTCCCGCCAGCGCGCCACGAAGTAGAACCACAAACACCGCGGGGCCAGGAAACGCTCGTCGGGAGTCTCTCCCGGGGCGTTGCCTGACCCTGCGGTGCTGTGTGCGGAAGCGGAGGGACTCCGGCCCGCCCTAGAACTTGTGGCGGTTGGCGAGGACGGGCAGCTTGGTCCGCGCGTCTGCGACGACGGCGGGGTCCAGGTCGGCGAAGAGCAGGCCCGGGGCGCCGTCGAGCTCCTCCAGGACTTCACCGAAGGGGGAGACGACGGCGGAGTGCCCCACCCCGGTGGGCGCGGAACCGGCAGCCTCCACCCCCTGCGTGGCGGGGTCGCCCTGGCCGCATGCCAGCACAAACGTGGTGGAGTCCACGGCGCGTGCCCGGGACAGCAGCTTCCACTGCTCCACCTTGCCCGGCCCGGCACCCCAGGAGGCGCAGACGATGTTGACCAGGGCGCCGCGCTCCGCGTTCTCAGTGAACAGGTCCGGGAACCGCAGGTCGTAGCAGGTGGCCAGCCCGAAGGTCAGGCCGCCGACGTCGAACGTCACCGGCTGGGAACCGGCGTCGACGGTGTCCGACTCGGCAAAGCCGAAGGCGTCATAGAGGTGGATCTTGTCATAGCTGGCGTCCACGCCGGCGCCGGTGGCCAGGAGGGTGTTGCGGACCTTTCGGCCGCCGCTTCCGGGGGTGAACATCCCCGCTACGATGACAATGCCCTCTTCCTCGGCGATGGCACGGACCTGCGAGGCCCACGGGCCGTCAAGCGGTTCGGCGATGTCCAGCAGCGAGTTCCCGAACGCGCGCATGGTCGCCTCCGGGAAAATGACCAGCTGCGCGCCGCCTTCTTTGGCTTGCCGGGCGGAATCCCGGACCAGATCCAGGTTCCGGTCGAGCTCGCGGCCGGTGATGATTTGAGCGAGTGCTATGCGCACGGTTACCTCCAAAATGGTGTATACGTAAAGTATGCAACGGCGAACAGGGGACGCGGCGACAGGCCGGCAGAAAGCCTACGAATACTTACGCGACCAGATACTTGTTGACCCAACAATGCAGGGTCAGTTCGTCAATGAGCAAGAACTGGCCCGGGACATCGGGGTCTCGCGCACTCCGGTGCGTGAGGCGTTGCTGCTGCTGGTGTCGGACGGGTTGATCGAGCTGATCCCCAACCGCGGGGCCCTGATTCCCGTGATTACCGGCCGCCAGATTGCTGAGTTGTTTGAGTTGCGCGGGGTGCTGGAGCGCCATGTTGCCGCGACCACCATCAAGGCCGGGACGGTTCCGCTGGCCGAGATGGCGCAGGCGCTTGAGGAACAGCACAAGGTGATGGCCGGCGCCCCGGGCCCCGGCGAGGAAGGGCGGGACCAGGCGACGGAATTCATCCGCCTGGATCAGCATTTCCACCAGCTCCTAATCGATGCCGGGGCCAACGACCTCATCTCCCAGACCTACAACAGGCTGCGTGCCCGGCAGGTGTTTGTTGGGGTGGAGGCCCTGTTCCGGACCCAGGACCGCCAGAGCCGGGTCTGCGATGAACACGACGTCATCCTGGCCGCGCTCCGGCGAGGTGATGTCGCGGCGGCACAAACCGCCATCGATCACCACCTCGCCGTCACCCTGGACCTGGTCCTGCGCGCCTAAGTCAGGCCGTCAGGCCCCGGCCCGGACCGGCTGCGCTCCGGCCAGGCTCCCGAGGTAGTCTTCGTCCTCGCGGACATTCGAGTTCCGGCCCACGGCCAGTCCCACCAGCGTCAGGACGCAGGCGAGGGTGACGTAAGCGGCGACCGGCACCCAGCTGTTGAATGCGCTCAGCAGGACAGTGAACATGAGCGGTGCGATGGCGCCGCCGATCACACCGGCAAAGGTGTAGGCCAGCGACGAGCCGGTCGACCGCAGGCGCGGCGAGAACTGCTCCACCACGAACGCCGCCTGCGGGCCATACATAAAGGAGTGCGTCAGCAGGCCCAGGACGATGCCGATCACCAGCACCACCGGGGACTTTCCGGCAAGGAGCACAAAGAACACGTAGGACCAGACCGCGCCGGCGACCGCAGCGCCGCCGTAGACCAGCCTGCGGTTGATCCGGTCCGACAGGGCGCCGGCGAGCGGGATGCAGACCAACTGGAAGGCGGAGCCGACCATCACAGCCACCAGGACCTGGTTCCGCTGCAGCCCGAGGGCGGTGGTGCCGTAGGTCAGGGTGAAAACGGTGAACATCGCGTAGAGGACGTCCGGACCCACGCGGCTCAGGACGGCGGCCACCAGGGGACGCAGCTCGTGCTTGAACACCTCGGTAATGGGCGCGTTCGGGGCGTCGCCGCGGGCCTCGATGGCGCGGAACACGGGCGTGTCCTCCAGCTTGAGGCGGATCCAGAGGCCGAAGCCCACCAGTACCGCGGAAACCAGAAACGCGATGCGCCAACCGTAGTCGAGGAAGGCCTGGTCCGAGAGCAGCGTCGTCAGGAGGGCCAGGGCGCCGTTGGCGAGCAGGTTGCCCGCCGGTGGTCCGATCTGGGCGGCTGAGGACCAGAAGCCGCGGCGCCGGGGATCGCCGAACTCGCTGGAGAGCAGCACCGCCGAGCCCCACTCGCCGCCTACGCCGACGCCCTGGGCGAAGCGCAGCACCACCAGCAGCGCACCGGCAACCATGCCCACGTTGTTGTAGGTCGGAAGAAGGCCGATGAGGAACGTCGCCAGGCCGATCAGCATCAGCGTGACCACAAGGACCTTCTTGCGCCCGATCCTGTCGCCGAGCCGCCCGAAGATGATGCCGCCGACCGGCCGCGAGACGTACCCCACGGCGTATGTGGAGAAGGCCAGCATGGTTCCGGTCAGCGGATCGCTGGCCGGGAAGAAAATAGCCGGAAAGACGACTGCTGCCGCGGCCGAGTAGACGGCGAAGTCGTACCACTCCAGCGAGGTCCCGGTGAGGCTGGCGGCGAAGGCCTTCAGCAGGCTCTTCCGGTCCAGGGACCCTTCCGGTGCCGGCGGAGCCGCGGATTGAGTGTTGGCGGCCATATGGCTTCCTTTCGTTGCAGGTGACTGGCGTCACTCCCTATGCATGTTGTATACATTAGGCATACGATCCCTCAAATAGCGAGAGTTGTTTGTAAACATCGTGTGAAATCACGCCAGCCCGCGCAACGAAGGATGACCCATGACTGAACTGACATTTGAACTGACGGACGGTTCCACGGTTTCCGTTGAGGTTACCGATCTCCTGAACGCCGGCTATGCCGGACGCGAACAGGACGAGGTGCAGGCCCACATTGCCGAACTCGCGGAGCTCGGCGTGCCGGGCCCGAGCACGACGCCGGCGCTGTACCCCGTCTCCCCGTACCTTGCCGCCCAGCCCGACGTCGTCGACGTCCAGCACCCGCGCACCTCCGGGGAAGCCGAATGGGCCCTCATTATTTCCGACCAGGGCCCGCTGCTGACGGTGGCCTGCGACCATACCGACCGTGCCCTAGAGGTCCACGGCGTGGCGTGGAGCAAGAACGCGAGCCCCGACGTCCTGGGCAAGAAGGCCTGGCGGCTTGACGACGTCCGGGACCGCCTGGACAGCATCACCATCCGCGGCTGGGTCGTGGACGCGGACGGCCAGGAGACCCTCATCCAGGACAGCACCATGGGCGCCCTCCTCACCCCTGACTACTGGATCGAGAAGCTCGAAGAGCGCAACCTCAACAAGCCGGGAACCGTCCTGCTGTCCGGAACCGTGGCCATGGTCCACGGCGTTGACCAGTTCGCGCCGGCCTGGCGCGTGGAACTGGGGGACCCGGCCACCGGCGAAACCATCGGCGCCAGCTACCGCGTGCGGGAAATGGCCGCCCCGATCGGCTAAGGCCCGGTCGGCTAAAGTGCGGCCCGGCGCGGGCCGGGCCCGGCGCGGGCCGGGCGCAATCCCGGCCCGCGCCCCACTCGGCAGGGAAGAGGCCGGCGCAATCCGCGACGTATGGCGGTGGAAAAGCGGACCTTTGGTCATCCGCCGCTAAGCTTTAAGCGATGGTCAAGTCCTTTGTTGATTCCGCTACCACCGTAGACGCCTCCCGGCCTTTTCCGCTCGGCGTCAGCGTCCCCCGCACGGGCAACCCGGCGGCGGACGACCCTCGGGGTGCCTTCGCCAACGTGGCGGTCTACGCACCGGGAGCGGCCAGCCTGGACATCGCCCACCAGGCCCCCGGCGGCACCTGGCAGCTGGAAACCCTGCCCAACGTCACGGACGGTGTCCACCACGGCATCGTCGAAGGAATGCCCGCCGGCTCGCGCTACGGACTGCGCGTCCCGCCGGAGGGGGACGCCCTGCCGCTGTCCGTCCCCACCATGGATTTCGACGCCGACGGCGTGCAGCCGCTGCTGCTCGACCCTTACGGCCGCGGCGTGGACGAGCGCGACGGTTTCACCACCAGCGTGCGGATGGCCGGCGACTTCGACTGGGGCGCGGACCATCTGCCGCGAACCCCGTGGCGTAACAGCATCATCTACGAGGCCCACGTCCGCGGCCAGACCATGCTGCACCCGGATATCCCAGAGCACCTCCAGGGCACCTACGCCGGGATGGCGCACCCAGCCATGGTCGAACACCTGATCGCGCTGGGGATCACCGCCGTCCAGCTCCTGCCCGTCCACTTCCATGTCGACGAGCTGCACCTGCAGAACCTGGGCCTGCCCAACTACTGGGGCTACAACACGGCCGCCTTCTTTGCCCCGCACCCCGGGTACGCCACCCAGGCCGCCCGCGACGCCGGACCCCACGCCGTGCAGGACGAGTTCAAGGGCATGGTGAAACTCCTGCATGCTGCCGGCCTCGAGGTGATCCTCGACGTCGTCTACAACCACACGGCCGAAGGCGGTCCCGACGGGCCGACCCTGAGTTTCCGCGGGCTGGGCGAGCTGGAGTACTACCGCCACGACGGCAACGGCAAATACGTGGACACCACCGGCTGCGGCAACTCGCTGAATTTCGGCGAACCCCGGGTGGTGCAGCTGGTCCTGGACTCCCTGCGGTACTGGGTGAACGAGTTCCACATCGACGGCTTCCGGTTCGACCTCGCCGTCACGCTCTGCCGTAACGCCAACAACGAGTTCGACCCCCGGCACCCCTTCCTGGTCGCGATCGCCGCGGACCCGGTCCTGTCCGAAACCAAGCTCATCGCCGAACCGTGGGACGTCGGCTACGGCGGCTGGCAGACGGGCCGCTTCCCGGCCGGCTGGGTGGACTGGAACGATCACTTCCGCGACGCCGTCCGGACGTTCTGGCTGGCCGACCGTGCAGCGATCGAAGCCGGCGGCCAGGGCGGGTCGGTGGCGCGGCTCGCGGATGCGCTCTCCGGTTCCGCGGCCTTGTTCGCGGCCTCGGGCCGGAGCCGGCTGGCCTCGGTCAACTTCATCACCGCGCACGACGGCTTCACCCTGTCGGACCTCGTCTCCTACGACCGCAAGCACAACGAGGCCAACGGGGAACAGAACCGGGACGGCCACGGGGACAACCGCAGCTACAACCATGGTTTCGAAGGGCGCACGGAGGACGAGGACGTGCTGGCCCGGCGCGCCCGGACCAGCCGGAACCTGATGGCCTCGCTGATGATCTCGCAGGGCGTGCCCATGGTCACGGCCGGCGACGAGATCGGCCGCAGCCAGCAGGGCAATAACAACGCGTATTGCCAGGACAACCCCATCACCTGGATCGACTGGACCAGCACGCCGGAATCACACGCCATGCTGCGCAGCACCAAGCGCGTGATCCGGCTGCGCAAGGAGTTCCTGGCCGGCCAGCCGCACGATTACCCGGCCCGGGACCAGCAGTCCTACTTCCACTGGTTCGACGTCAACGGCGAACCGATGTCCGGCGAACGCTGGCAGGACCCGGGCCACCGGGTGGTCCAGCTCCTGCTGGGATCCGACGACGGCCGCGTCGACGGACTGGTGGTCATCAACGGCAGCGCCCAGGACATCAAGGTCACCCTACCCTCCATCCCGGCCGACGACGGCGCCGGTCACCGGTTGTACGAGCTCCGCCTGACCACCTCTGAGCTCCATGACCGCCGCCAGGGGGTCCGCATCGCCGCCGGTGAGCGTGACGTGGTCCAGGCCAACACCATCAGCATCTACCGCGTCTGACGGCCCGCAGGATGCACATGGGACAGCACCAGTGAACGCACGACGGCTGACCGGCCTGCTCGCCGTGCTGGCGGGCCTTGTGCTGCTGGCCTTTGTGCTGGGCGGACTCCCGCAGGCAGGGCCGTCCCAGCCCGGACCGGGTCCCGCCGCGGCCTCCCCGGGCAACCCCGGAGCGGGAGCCACCGTTTCCGGCGTCGCCAATCCATCGCAGCTGCCCGAAATCAGGGCCTCCGACCTGCCTCCGGAGGCCCGGAAGACCCTCGCCCTGATCGCCCGTGGCGGGCCGTACCCCTATTCCCGGGATAACGTTCCGTTCGGAAACTTCGAAAGAATTTTGCCGCGGAAATCATCGGGGTATTACCGCGAATTCACCGTGCGGACGCCACGGGAGTCGGACCGCGGCGCCCGGCGGATCGTCACGGGCGCGGCCGGCGAAAAGTACTACACCGCTGACCACTACGAATCATTCAAATTTATCGCCGAAAACAAGTAAGGGCGCCATGAAATTCTTCTCCGGTGACACCTGGACGCTCGATGAGCTGCAGGCACAAGTAGACGACGCCGGCCGCCGGGCTTTCGTGGTTCCACCCGCGGCCACCCGGAAGGACGTCCTGCAGGCCTTCGGCGAGGCGCTCGCTTTCCCCGGCCACTACGGCGCGAACCTGGACGCCCTCAACGACTCGCTCCACGACTTCGCCGACGCCGTCAGCGGCGACGCCCGGCAGCCGGCCACGGTCATCTGGCAAGTCCCCGCCGCATTCCGCAGCGACCGCGCCTTCGGCATAGTCTGCGAAATCCTCCAGGACGCAGAACGCTACGCCGGCAAGGACCTAAAAATCATCGCAGTCTGCCTCTAAGCGTCCCGCTAACCGGTCATGCGGAAGCGTGCGTCTAAGCGAGGAACGAGCGAGCACGCGGAGCATGGCCGTTTAGCGGAGCAGCCAGTGAGGAGGTAGAGAATCAGGCGTTGACAATCAAACCCAGCTCGGCCTTCGACGCCAGCCCCTCGTGCTTCGGCAGCACCCGGACGGTGTACCCGAAGGACCCTGACCGGTCGATCACCAGGGTCCCGCTGAACAGGTAGCGGCCCTTGCCGAGGTCCTCCACGGCCTGCAGCTCCGCCACGGTAATATCCGTCAGCTCATCGCTGTCCTCGGCTCGGCCGTACGCCACCTCCACCGCCACGTCCTCCGGCCGCAGCGTGTGGAGTGCCACGTAGGCGTTTACCTGCAGGTTGTCGCCGATCTGAGGGTCCTCGGAGACGCCCACGGAGTCGACGTGTTCCACCTGGATCTGCGGCCACGCCTCGCGGACCTGTGAGGACCAGGCGGCCAGGGCCTTGGCCTCGGCGAAGTCGTCCGCCGTCGCGTGCCGTCCCGCGATGGCCGCCGGCCGGTAGAGGACGTTGACGTAGTCCTGCAGCATCCGGTCCGCCGACACGGCCGGGCCCAGATGCGCCATGGTGTGTTTGATCATCGAGACCCAGTGGGTGGGGACCTCCTGCGGCCCGGACTGGGAGGGGCCCGCGGCACCGGCCCCGTCGGAGACGGTGAGGCCGTAGAACTTCGGCGCCACCTGCGTCTCCAGCAGCTCATACAGGGCCGAGGCTTCGATGTCGTCGCGTTCCTCCGATGAGGCGTCATTGTTGGCCGTCGGGATCGCCCAGCCGTTCTCGCCGTCGTACATCTCGTCCCACCAGCCGTCCAGCACGGAGAGGTTGAGAGAGCCGTTCAGGGCGGCCTTCATCCCGGAGGTGCCGCACGCCTCGAGCGGGCGGAGCGGGTTGTTGAGCCACACGTCGCAGCCCGGGAAGAGCGTCCTTGCCATGGCGATGTCGTAGTTGGGCAGGAACGCGATCCGGTGCCGCACCGAGGGATCGTCGGTGAAGCGGACCAGGTCCTGGATCATCTTCTTTCCGGCGTCATCCGCCGGGTGCGACTTGCCCGCAATCACCAGCTGGATCGGGTGGGTCTTGTGCAGCAGCATGGCCTTGAGCCGCTCCGGGTCGCGCAGCATCAGCGTCAGCCGCTTGTAGGTCGGCACACGGCGCGCGAACCCGATGGTGAGGACGTCCGGATCAAGCACCGAGTCGGTCCAGGACAGCTCGGCGTCCGCGGCGCCGCGTTTCTTCCAGGCCGCCCGGAGGCGTCGCCGGACGTCTTCAACAAGGGAGACCCGCATCTCGCGGCGGAGCGCCCACAGGGCCTCGTCCGTGACGTTGTAGGCCAGGTCCCAGCGGCCCTCCGTCTCGGCATCGGAGCCGAACTGGGTGCGCGCCAGCTGGGACACCCGCGGGTCCACCCAGGTGGGTACGTGAACGCCGTTGGTCACGGAGGTGATCGGCACCTCGGCGTGGTCGAAGCCGGGCCAGAGCGCGGAGAACATCCCGCGGGACACCACACCGTGCAGCTTCGCAACGCCGTTGGCCCGCTGCGCCAGGCGCAGACCCATCACGGCCATGTTGAAGACGAACGGGTTGCCGTCGGTGAAGTCCTCCCGGCCAAGGTCCAGGATCTTCCCGATCGGGACATCGGGCGCCAGGCCGGCGGTGAAGAAATGCTCGATCTGCGAAGTCTCGAAGCGGTCAATGCCGGCCGGGACCGGGGTGTGGGTGGTGAACACGGTCGAGGCCCGGCCCGCGGTGAGGGCTTCTTCCCAGCTCAGGGGATGCTCGCCGGACATCAGTTCCTGGATGCGCTCGACGCCCAGGAAGCCGGCGTGGCCCTCGTTGGTGTGGAACACCTCCGGGGCCGGAGCGCCGGTGAGCCGCTGGAAGGCGCGCAGGGCCTTAACTCCGCCCATGCCCAGCAGCAGTTCCTGCTGCAGCCTGTGATCCCCGCCGCCGCCGTAGAGCCGGTCGGTGATGCCGCGGGCGGCGTCGTCGTTGCCCGCCACGTTCGAATCGAGCAGCAGCAGCGGAACGCGTCCGACGTCGGCGCGCCACACGTGCGCCAGCAGGCGCCGGCCGTGGGGGAGCGGCAGGGAAATCTGAATGGGCCGCCCGTTGCCGTCCGGAGCAGGTTCGCGGAGCAGGGTCAGCGGCAGGCCGTCCGGGTCCAGGACCGGATACGTTTCCTGCTGCCAGGCGTCCCGGGACAGCGACTGCTTGAAGTAGCCCGCCTGGTACAGCAGGCCGACGCCGATCAGCGGGACACCCAGGTCCGAGGCAGCCTTCAGGTGGTCGCCCGCCAGAATGCCGAGGCCGCCGGAGTACTGTGGCAGCACCTCGGTGATGCCGAACTCGGGAGAGAAGTAGGCGATGCAGCGGGGCGCGTCCTCACCCAGGCCCTGGTACCAGCGGGGCTGCTCCAGGTACCGGTCCAGGTCCGCGGCCGCTTCGTGGACCCGGCGCACCACGTCCTGGTCCGCCGCGAGGCGCTGCAGTTCTTCCCTGCTGACCAGGCCCAGAAAAGTCACGGGATCGTGGGCGCTCTCGGCCCACGCGTCCGGGTTCAGCTGCTCAAAAAGCTCCCGGGTTTCGAGGTGCCACGACCAGCGGAGGTTAGTGGCGAGCCGCGCCAAAGGCCGGATCGATTCGGGAAGAACGGTTCGGACGGTAAACCTGCGGATAGCCTTCACCTGCGAAACACTAACGGACATCTCCGGGCCCCGGAACAGCTTTGGGTTTCTTTCCGGTAAATGTCATATTGCCGCCGGGAATCACCCGAAAAAAGTGAGCGGCCTTAGCATTCTGACCCATTTGTAGATAACGTCGAGCCTGTGACGACTAACTCGCGAACCAGTGCCGTGTCCAAGCAAAAGCCGAAGGTCCTGATCACCGAGGGCCTGAAATTCGGCAGGTTTCCCATCACTGCCGTGCAGCCTGCGGTCGAGGACGGGAAGTTTCCCGCCAAGGCCGTAGAGGGCGAGAGCATCGTCGTGGGGGCCACCGCGTTCCGGGAGGGCCACGACATGCTGGGCGTCAGCGCAGTGTTGCTGGATCCCCGTGGCAAGGAGCGGCAACGGGTCCGGCTCACGCCGCCCCGCGGGAAGCGGGGAGCGGGCACCGACCGCTGGGAGGGCCGGCTGACGCCCTCCGGCACCGGCCGGTGGTCCTTCGTCATTGAGGCCTGGCATGACCGCTACGGCACCTGGCACCACAACGCTGAGGTCAAGGTCGAAGCCGGCATCGACGTCGAACTGATGCTGGCCGAGGGCGCTGCCCTGCTGACCGAGGCGTCCGAGGACCCCACCAGGCCCTCCGCCGACCGGCGGACGCTGCGGATCGCCGTCGTCGGACTCTCCGACGGCTCGAAGACGCCCGAAGAGCGGCTCGCCGCCGGCTTCAGCCCGGCCGTGGCCGGCGTCATCGCCCGGCAGCCCATCCGGGAACTGGTGACGGCCACAGAGCCGTATCCGCTGCTGGTCGAGCGTGAGCTCGCCGGGCGCGGCGCCTGGTACGAATTCTTCCCGCGCTCCGAGGGCGCTGTCCGCAACCACGAAACCGGCGAATGGACCTCCGGAACGTTCCGGACCGCAGCGAAGCGACTGGACGCCGTCGCCGCCATGGGGTTCGACATCATCTACATGCCGCCGATCCACCCGATCGGCACCCAGCACCGTAAGGGCCCGAACAACACCCTGCTGGCCGGTCCGCACGACCCCGGCTCCCCGTGGGCGATCGGTGCGAAAGAGGGCGGACACGACGCCATCCACCCGGACCTGGGCACCTTCGAGGATTTTGATGCCTTTGTGGCCCGCGCCGGCGAACTCGGACTGGAAGTCGCCCTGGACCTGGCCCTGCAGGCCGCCCCGGACCACCCCTGGGTGCAGAGCCACCCGGAATGGTTCACCACCCGGGTCGACGGCAGCATCGCCTACGCCGAGAACCCACCGAAGAAGTACCAGGACATCTTCCCGCTCAACTTCGACAACGACCCCGCCGGGCTGTCCAACGAGATCCTGCGGATCGTCCAGCTCTGGATCAGCCACGGCGTCAAGATCTTCCGGGTGGACAACCCGCACACCAAGCCCGTGTGGTTCTGGGAATGGCTGATCGCCAAGGTCAACAAGAAGAACCCCGACGTCGTCTTCCTCGCCGAGGCGTTCACCCGGCCCGCGATGATGCACGCCCTGGGCCGGGCGGGATTCCAGCAGTCCTACACGTACTTCACGTGGCGCAACACCAAGGAGGAGCTGGAGACCTACTTCGAGGAGGTCAGCCACGAATCCCCGGCGTTCTTCCGGCCGAACTTCTTCGTCAACACCCCGGACATCCTCACCGAGTACCTCCAGTTCGGCGGCCCGGCGGCGTTCAAGATCCGCGCCGCGCTCGCCGCCACGGCCAGCCCCACCTGGGGCGTCTACGCCGGCTTCGAACTCTACGAGCACGTGGCCCGCCCCGGCGCGGAGGAGTACATCGACAACGAGAAGTTCGAATACAAGGCCCGTGACTGGGAGGCAGCCGCGGAATCGGGCCGGACGCTGGCCCCCTACCTGACCCGGCTCAACGAAATCCGGCACACCCACCCGGCCCTCGGGGACCTGCAAAACCTGACCGTGCACGCCAGCACGGACGACGCCACCGTGGTGTACTCAAAACACAAGACGTTGCCGGACGGCACCAAGGACACCCTGATCATCGTGGTGAACGTGGACCCGCACGGTACCCGGGAGAGCACGGTCTCCCTGGATCTGGCCGCCCTGGAGCTCGATCCGGAGAACCTCACCGCCAACGGCGGCTACATCGTCGATGACCTGCTGACCGGCGAAAGCTGGGAGTGGGGGGAGTACAACTACGTCCGCCTCGACGCGCACGTCGAACCCGCCCACATCCTGAGCATCCGGAGGTAGCGCCAATGAGCTTCAGCCCGAGCAATCCCAACCAGCACTTCACCCCGAAGGGGACTTTCGAACTGAACGCGCCAGGCCTCCAGCACGATCCCCACTGGTACCGCAAGGCGGTCTTCTACGAGGTCCTGGTGCGCGGGTTCGCGGACGGCAACGGCGACGGCTCAGGCGACTTCCACGGCCTGATCGAGCGGCTGGACTACCTGCAGTGGCTCGGCGTCGACTGCCTGTGGCTCCCGCCGTTCTTCCAGTCCCCGCTGCGCGACGGCGGCTACGACATCTCGGACTACAACTCGGTCCTGGACGAGTTCGGCACCATCAGTGACTTCAAGCGGCTCGTCGCGGAGGCCCACGCCCGCGGCGTCCGGGTGATCATCGACTTGCCCCTGAACCACACCTCGGACCAGCACCCCTGGTTCCAGGAGTCGCGCAAGGACCCCGACGGGCCGTTCGGGGACTTCTATGTCTGGAGCGACACGGACGAGAAGTACCAGGACGCCCGCATCATCTTCGTCGACACCGAGGAATCGAACTGGACCTTCGACCCGATCCGCCGACAGTTCTTCTGGCACCGGTTCTTCAGCCACCAGCCTGACCTGAACTTTGAGAACCCCAAGGTCATCGATGCCTTGTTCGACGTCGTACGGTTCTGGCTGGACCAGGGCATTGACGGTTTCCGCGCCGACGCCATTCCCTACCTCTTCGAAGAGGAGGGCACCAACTGCGAAAACCTCCCCGCCACGCACGAATTCCTGCGCCAGCTGCGCCGGATGGTCGACGAGAGCTACCCGGGCCGCGTGATCATCGCCGAAGCCAACCAGCCGCCGGCCGAGGTGGTGGAGTATTTCGGTACCGAGGAGGAGCCGGAGTGCCACATGGCGTTCCACTTCCCGATCATGCCCCGGCTGTACTACGCCCTGCGGGACCAGAAAGCCGCGCCGATCATCGAGACGATGAAGGACACCCCGGACATCCCCGAAGGCGCCCAGTGGGGAACGTTCCTGCGCAACCATGACGAACTGACCCTGGAAATGGTCACCGCCGACGAGCGCGCGGCGATGCTGGGCTGGTACGCCCCGGATCCGCGCATGCGGGCCAACATCGGGATCCGCCGCCGGCTGGCGCCCCTGCTGGACAACTCGCGCTCGGAAATCGAACTGATCAACGCCCTGCTGCTCTCGCTGCCGGGAAGCCCGTTCCTGTACTACGGCGACGAGATCGGCATGGGCGACAACATCTGGCTCGAGGACCGTGACGCGGTCCGCACCCCGATGCAATGGAACCCGGACCGCAACGCCGGTTTCTCCCACGCGGACCCGGGCAAGCTGTACCTCCCCGTGATCCAGTCGCTGGTCTACAACTACAGCATGGCCAATGTTGAGGCCGAGGCCGCGCACTCCGGTTCGCTGCTGCGCTGGACCCGGCAGATCCTCAGCGTCCGGAAGAACCACCCGGCCTTCGGGCTCGGCTCGTTCCAGCACGTCGAGGCCGACCACGACGTCGTCCTGTCCTACCTGCGCGACCTGCCCGCGGGCAACGTCGCGGGCGAGGACGCGGAGACCATCCTGTGTGCCTTCAACCTCTCCCAGCACCCCGTGGCCACCACCCTGCGCGTGCCGCAGTTCGCCGGGCGCGGCCTGCGGGACGTGTTCGGCGGCCAGGCGTTCCCCGCAATCGCCGACGACGGCACCCTGACCCTGACGCTGGGCAGCCACGACTTCTTCTGGCTGCGGATCCGTTCGGCCGCGTCCAACCCGGCCTCGCCCCACACCCAGGCGATGCCCATCCTGTCCATCGAAGGCTGACATGACCCCGCCCACCCTTACCCCCGCGCTGGACGCCCTGCTCCGCAGCTGGCTTCCCCGCCAGCGCTGGTTCCCCGTCAAGAGCGCGCACTTCAGCTTCGAACCGGCCGGCCGGGTACGCCTCGACGCCGGCCCCGCCGCTCCCGGACCGGACACCCGGCCGGTGCTTGAGGTGCTGCTGCTGGCGGTGACGTACCCGACGGCAGACGGCAACCGGACCGACGTCGTGCAGGTGCCCCTGACCTTCCGTACCCTGCCGCTGGCAGGCGCCGGGGCCGCGCTACTCGGCGAGCTTCCGGCGGACGGCTCGGACGCGCCCCACGGATGGATCTACGACGGCGTCCACGATCCGGCCTTCATCGCGGCGTGGCTGGAGCTGATGCGCCAGCGCGGCGCCGCGGCCGACGGTACGGCGGGCGGCCACCTCGTTGACTCCGGATACCGGCTGCCGCACGCCACCGGCAAGGTCCGGGTCCTCTCCGGCGAGCAGTCCAACAGTTCGGTCATTGTGGACGACGGCGTCTCCGCTGCCATCCTCAAGTTCTTCCGGGTCCTGTCCGAGGGGCAGAACCCCGAAGTCGAGATCGGGGCAGCCCTGACCACCGGCCGGACCGCCGAAGTGCCGGCCACCCTCGGCTGGGTCACCGGCGAATGGAGCAGCCCCTCCGACGGCGCCGACGCCGTCGTTCCCGGGCGGACGGCCCGCGGGGAACTTGCCGTCGCGCACGAGTTCCTCGCCGGCGGTCTGGACGCCTGGCGCCTCGCTGTGGACGCGGCCCGCACCGGGACCGGATTCACGGCCGAAGCGCGCGCCCTCGGCGTCGCCACGGCCACGGTGCACCGCCGCCTCGCCCAGGCTCTGGGTACGGGAGCCGAAGCCGTGCCCGGCCGGGACATCGCTCCCGGCGTCGCCCAGCGGGTCCGCCAGTCATGGGCGCAGGCCAGTGCCGCCGTCGGACCGTTCGACGGCGAACTCGAGGAATTGCTTTCCCGGCTCGAAGGCAGCAGCGCCGGCCAGCTGCAGCGGATCCACGGCGACCTCCACCTCGGCCAGATCCTGCAGGTCCCCGGTTCGGCCGGCCAGCCGGCGCGCTGGGCCATCCTCGACTTTGAGGGCGAGCCCCTCCGGCCGATCTCCGAACGCAATTTTCCGGATGTGCCGCTCCGTGACGTCGTCGGCATGCTGCGGTCCTTTGACTACGCCGCCGGGGCCGCGGTCCGCGAATACGACGGCGCCGTTGTTCCCGCCGGCTGGGTGGACGACTGTGCGGAGGCCTTCCTGGCCGGCTACGCCGAAGTCACCCCCGGCACGATCGACCGCGACTCACCCCTGTTCGTGGCGTTGTGGCTCGACAAGGCTCTTTATGAAGTTGTTTACGAACTACGGAACCGGCCGGACTGGCTCGCCATCCCGGTGAACGCATCCCGTCGTCTCCTTGGCAGTACAGGTTCCGGCGTTCCCGCCGAAACCGCAGTGGAAGGTAACACAATGACTGGTTCAGCACGTACCGATCGACCCGGCGTCCCGCTTCCCGTGGACGCGGAGACCCTTGCCCGGGTCGCCGCCGGGGAACACCACGCGCCGCACTCGGTCCTCGGCGCGCATCTTGACGACTACGGCCACGTCACCATCCGCACCGTGAAGCACCTCGCGGAGGCCGTCTCCGTGGTGACCGCCGCCGGCAGCTACCCGATGACCCACGAATCCGCCGGCGTGTGGGTGGCCGTGCTGGATCCGCTGGACGAAGGGCACGTCCCGGACTACCGGCTCGAGGTCAGTTACGAAAACCAGGCGCCCCAGCAGGCCGACGAGCCGTACCGATACTTGCCGTCGGTGGGCGAAATCGACCTGCACCTGATCGGCGAAGGCCGGCACGAGCGCCTCTGGGACGTCCTGGGTGCCCACGTCCGGCACTACAAGTCCGTCCTTGGTGACGTCGACGGCGTTTCGTTCGCAGTGTGGGCCCCGAATGCCCAGGCGGTGCGGGTCAAGGGCGACTTCAACGGCTGGGACGGCCGGGAATTCTCCATGCGTTCCCTCGGATCCTCAGGGGTGTGGGAACTCTTTATCCCCGGCGTTGTAGCAGGGGCGTGCTACAAGTTCGAGATCAAGACCAAACACGGCAACTGGGTGGAGAAGGCCGATCCGCTGGCGTTCGGTACCGAGATTCCGCCGCTGACCGCCTCCCGCGTTGTCGAGCCGTCCTACGCCTTCAAGGACGAGGATTGGATGAAGGCCAGGGCCGCCCGCAACCCGCACGAGGCCCCGATGAGCGTCTACGAGGTCCACCTCGGCTCGTGGCGGGTGGGGCTGGATTACCGGCAGCTGGCCAAGGAACTCGTGGAGTACGTGAAGTGGCTCGGCTTCACCCACGTGGAGTTCATGCCCGTCGCCGAACACCCCTTCGGCGGCTCGTGGGGCTACCAGGTCACGTCCTACTTCGCCCCGACCTCGCGGTTTGGCCACCCGGATGAGTTCCGGCACCTCGTGGACGAACTGCACCAGGCCGGCATCGGCGTACTGCTGGACTGGGTGCCGGCGCACTTCCCCAAGGACGCGTGGGCACTGGCGAAGTTCGACGGCGATCCCCTGTACGAGCACTCGGACCCGAACCTCGGCGAACACCCGGACTGGGGCACCCTGATCTTCGACTTCGGCCGCCGCGAGGTCCGCAACTTCCTGGTCGCCAACGCCCTCTACTGGCTGGACGAGTTCCACATCGACGGGCTCCGCGTCGACGCCGTGGCCTCGATGCTCTACTTGGACTACTCCCGCGAGGAGGGCCAGTGGCAGCCGAACCGTTTCGGCGGCCGCGAGAACCTCGAGGCGATCTCCTTCCTGCAGGAGGTCAACGCCACGGTCTACAAGACCCACCCCGGTGCCGTTATGATCGCCGAGGAATCTACCGCGTTCCCCGGCGTCACCGCCCCGACGAGCCAGGGCGGCCTGGGCTTCGGCATCAAATGGAACATGGGCTGGATGCACGACTCGCTCAAGTACATGGCCGAGGACCCGTATAACCGGAAGTGGCACCACGGCACCGTGACGTTCTCCATGGTCTACGCGTACACGGAAAACTTCCTGCTGCCGATCAGCCATGACGAGGTGGTGCACGGTAAGGGCTCGATGCTGCGCAAGATGCCCGGTGACCGCTGGCAGCAGCTCGCCAACCTGCGTGCATTCCTGGGCTACCAGTGGGCGCACCCGGGCAAGCAGCTCATTTTTATGGGCACCGAATTCGGCCAGGAAGCGGAGTGGTCCGAGCAGCATGGCCTGGACTGGTGGCTGGCCGATATCCCCGCGCACCGCGGCGTGCAGCTCCTGACCAAGGACCTCAACGAGCTCTACAGCTCCACCCCGGCACTGTACGAACGGGACAACGATCCCGACGGGTTCCAGTGGATCAACGGCGGGGACGCCGACCGCAACGTCCTGACGTTCATCCGCCGGGACGCCGGCGGCAACGCGCTCGTGTGCGCCCTGAACTTCTCCGGCGCACCGCACCAGGACTTCCGCCTCGGCGTTCCGGCCACGGGCCAGTGGCAGGAAGTCCTGAACACGGACGCCGCCGCCTATGGCGGATCGGGGGTCCTGAACGAGGGCACCCTTGAGGCATCCGACGATGGCGTTGACGGCCAGCCGGCCACGCTGACCGTGACGCTCCCGCCGCTGGGCGCCGCCTACTTCAAGGCCCTCAGCTAGGCCCGTTTCGTGCCCGCCGCCGCAGTGTGCGCCGGCGGGCACGGGCGTCCTCCGGGACGGATTGGTCAGCCCGCGAAAACGGTGGTAGAGTTTATTTCCGCGCTGCTCCCCGGGGTTGATCCGCTAAGAAGACCAAGAAGCCAATGGCAAGACTGAGTCGGAACGCTGATTTGACTAGGGTGAAGCGGCCCGGTAAGTTTGAAAAGTTGCTCCGGAGCGAGTCGCGGCCCTGTATTGGGGTTGTGGTGGTGCCGGGTGTGTCTGTTGTTTGAGAACTCAATAGTGTGCCAAGTTTGTTGATACCAATTGTTTTATTGATTGGTTGTTTTGGCTGTGT
>NZ_JBFTHI010000021.1:0-11819 GCF_056394165.1 Arthrobacter sp. 10T416
AGGACGATGCTGGCCGGGAACTCCTCCAGGATTTCCTTGTCGCTCATGCCGAGCATGAAGTAGCCGACGCCGAAGGACGCCACCAGCCCCATGACGCCGATGTTCAGCGGCCATTTGGTGGCGACGACGAACATCACCACGAGGATGACAAGCGGGATGATCTGGGTGGCAGTCATGGTCGGCTCCGAGTCAGGGGCGGCGGCGGGGTTGAACAGCCCACCTCCGAACAGGAGGGCGACCAGACCCAGGACAGCGATCGCGGCCACCGTCACCAGCAGGATACGGCGGCGGCGGTCCGGACGGCGGGAGGGCTCGACGCCGGTGTCGCCGGGGGCGGCCTGTTGCGGTGCCTTTTCTACGGTTTCTTCTGCAGTCTTTTCTGCGATGTTAGTCATGATGCTTTCTCCTCATCGAGTAGCGCTGGCAAGGGAGGCATCGACGGCGGTGCCGAGGGCCTCGGGGAGGTGGATGGTGGTGGTGGCGATGGTGCGGGCGGTGCGGTCGACGCCGACGAGCAACTGCCCGTCCCGTTCCTCGCTCCAGGTTTCAATGACCCCGGCCGGGGTGCGCAGCCGCAGGGTGGGGCCGGCGGTGCCGCCGGTGATCTCGCCCAACAGAGTGCCCGGGGTGCGGGCCGCGAGGGTCAGGGCGATGCTGCCGGTGATGGCCAGGGCCGGGTGCGGCTTGCCCATCGAGAGCATAACGACGGCGACGTCGGACTCAGCATCGGACCGCGCCGGGGCGGCGACGACGGCGACCTTGGGGACGGCGCGGGCCGCCTCGGCGGGCGTTGCCGCGAGCCCCATCCGCACGGCGGCCTGGCGCCGGATGTGTTCCAGGGTGTCCAGCTGCAGTTCCAGCCCCGCGGTCCAGCTGGCGTGCCGCTCCGGGTCCAGCCCCAGCTCCTCCGCGCGCAGCATCACGATCGGCGCTCCGGCGTCAACCATTGAAACAGTCCAGCGGGTGCCGCCGGCGGTGATGGTGTCCGTGGCCGATCCGGTGGGAAGCAGCCGGCCGGTGGTCTTGCCAGCCGGGTCCAGGAAGCCGAGCCCCACCCGGTAGCCGGGGAACGGGACGCCGGGCATCTGGGCCTGCGGGACGATCGGCAGGGCGCCGGCCGGCGTCGACACCCGCTGGATGATGACCTGGCCGGTGTTGGTGTTCCGGGTGACGATCCGGGTGACGTCGCCGTCGGGAATCACCCAGCCCTTTTCGATCGCGTACAGGCCGACGACGGCGGAGCAGTTGCCGCAGTTGCTGCCCCAGTCCACGGCAGCCTCCTCGATGCCCACCTGGGCGAAGGTGAATTCGACGTCGACGCCGGCGTCGGCGGGGCGGTTCAGGATCATCGCCTTGCTGGTGGTGGAGGTGGCGCCGCCGACGCCGTCGATCTGCCGGTGGTCGGGGCTGCCGAACAGCCGGGGCAGCAGCACGTCCGGGCTGGTCCCGGTTTCATCCAGCTGGCCTGTTTCGAAGACCCAGCATTTGCTGGTGCCTCCGCGCATCCACTCCGCTTCGATCTTCATGGTCTGTTCCTAGCTTCGGTTCTGGGTCGATCTGCCCCAATGGTGTTCAAGGGCTTGATTCGAGATTGATCCAGATCACAAATGAAGACAAGGTTGGATATCTGCACGGGACTGTAGTGATGCTTCATTCATTGCGGCGACGGCGGCCGGTGGTCAGCCGGGAGGGCGCCGCCGTCGAAATCGGGGCGTTACACCCCGCCGATTCGCGGGGGAATGTATAGAATTAACCGATCCAACAGAAGGGCAAAGCGTTGCTTAACGATGCTGACCAGGATTTGTTCGACATCCGGCGCCTTGCCCTGCTGGTGGAGGTGGTGGAGCAGGGATCCATCACCGCCGCGGCCGAGCTGATGATGTACACGCCCTCCGCCGTCTCGCAGCAGCTGCGGAAACTCGAGCAGGAAGTCGGCCAGCCGCTGCTGAACCGTCGCTCCCGCGGTGTGGTGCCCACCGAGGCCGGGCAGGTCCTCGCCGGGCATGCGCGCAAGATCATCGGGCAGATGCGGGCGGCCCAGTCGGACCTGGACCAGATCGCCGGCCTGAAACGCGGCTCCCTGACCGTCGGCACCTTCCCCACGCTCGCCGGGTCGTTCCTGCCGCTGGTCATCCGGGCCTTCAAGAATCGGTACCCGGCGATTGGCCTGTCCCTGCGCAGCGCGCGCTTCGATGACCTGGTCAGCGACCTGCAGTCCGGCGTGACCGGGCTGTGCCTGCTCTGGGACTACCCGTGGAACCGGTTCCAGGACGATTCCATCCGGATCACGGAGGTGTTCCAGGAGAGCACCGTGCTGCTCGTCTCGCGCAGCCACCCGCTGGCCGACCGCGACGAAATCCGGATGGAGGAGCTCCGCAAGGAATCCTGGATCGTCCGCGCCGAGGCCCACCCCGTCGTCGAGGTCCTGCAGCGCTCCGCCCACGAGGCCGGGTTCGAACCGACCATCGGCTTCCTGGCCAACGACTACCAGGAAGCGCAGGCGATGGTCAGTGTCGGCATGGGCGTGGCCATGGTGCCGAAGACCGCCGTGGCCCTGCAGCACCCGGACGTCCGGGTGATCAGCCTCGGCTCCGCCGCACCGCTGCGGCGCGTGCTCCTGGCCCAGCGCCAGGACAAGGTCTACGCCCCGGCCGAGGTCGCCTTCCACTCCACGCTGCTGGAAATCGCGCGCGAACGCGCCGGAGACTACGTGTAACAACGACGACGGCGGCGGCGCCGGCTCCCAGCCGGCGGCAGGAACGCTGCGGCCCGGCGGCTACTTCTTTGGAGCCTTCGCCGCCTTCGGCGGCAACCCGGCGACATACTCAAGTGCCTTCTCCACCCAGGCCTTCGCCCGCGCCTCGTCGCCGTCGCCCTCGCCGTTCCAGACCTCCGGCAATCCGGTGTAGCCGCCCATGGGGCGCTCGGGCGGGCCGAACGGGATCGTCCGCTCGCTGCTTTCGAGCGCCTGCTTGTCCGCCCCGGAGAGCTTCACACCCACGGTAGGACCGAAGAGCCCGGCGAACATGTTGCCGTTGACGAACGCCCCGAGGTTCCCGAACATCGGCTTGACCACCACCTCGGGGTGGTCCGGGATCAGCGAGCGGAAGTGCTCTTTCTCGGCGTCGGACGCTTTCGGCATTTCCACGGTGAACCTCCGGAAAGTGGCTGGTCAGGAACAGATTCTCCTGCAGAATACGCCCGCGGCCGCCGCGGGTACCACCGCGCCCCCAGACCGCGCACGTAGGGTCCAGCCAAATCATTGACTTACGCGCATTGTTGCCCTACGTTCTCGAATTACTAAACCTTTCATGCATTGCGTAAAGCGGAAAGCGTGATTTCCATGGACCAGACCATGAGTGGGACAAACAGCAATCTGCTCATGATTCTGGGGGGTGACGGCTATCTGGGCTGGACGCTGGGACTGGCCATAGCCAACCGCACTGGCAAGCAGGTGGTTTTGGTCGACAATCTCATCAAGCGCCGCTGGGAAAAAGAAGCCGGGGCCAAGGTGCTGGTGCCGCTGGCGAGCCCCAAAACACGCATTGCCGAATACGAACGGGTCCTCGGGAAGCAGAACCTGTCGTTCGAGAAAGTCGAGCTCCTGGACGCCAAGGCCACGGAGAAGGTCATCGCGAAGTACCGGCCCGCCGTCGTTATTAACGCCGCCCAGCAGCCCTCGGCCCCCTTCTCCATGAGCAGTGCCGAGAACGCCGCCGCAACTTTTACGAATAATATTGTCGGCCACCTGAACGTGCTGTGGGCCATCGCCAACGTCAGCAAAGGGACCAAGTACATCAAGCTTGGCTCCGGCGGCTGCTACATGGCCACCGACACCGATTCCGTCCCGCTGGGCAAACACGACTTTGCGTTCGAGCACCACGGCAAGCAGCACAAGGTCCTGCAAAGCTACATCCCGATGCAGGCCACCGACTTTTACCACCAGTCGAAAATCACCGACATGCTCATCGATGACCTCTGCTCCGCCATGTGGGGCCTGAAGGTGGTGACCGTTCAGCAGGCCACCATCTTTGGCGCGACGATTCCGGAAAATCATGCCGCTCATTGCGCCGGCCTGGCGGCCCGGTTCAATTACGACGCCGTCTTCGGCACCGTCTTCAATCGCTTTGTCTGCCAGGCGGTCATCGGCCATCCCCTGACCATCTACGGCGACGGCACCCAGAAGACCGGCCTGATCAGCCTGGCCGACACCACCGAGAACTTCCTGAAGTTCATCGACCTCGACGTCGAGCCCGGCGAACACCAGCTGGTGCACAACTACACGCACCGGCTGAGCATCGGCGACATCGCCCAAAAACTCGCGGAGATCGACCCCACCGTCACCTTCGACTACGTCCCCAATCCCCGCCAGGAACCCTCGGGCAAGCTCGAACCCGAAGTGGAAGTGCACGAGGCGATCAGTGACTCCCACACGTGCCTGGAGGCCCGACTGCAGACCGAGATGGCCAACATGCTCGAGTTCACGCGCCGCCACAAGGACAGCATCGACCCCGCCATCATCATGCCCAAGGTCGAGTGGTCGGTAGGTTAAGCCGCTGCCGGCTAAGACCGGAGCCGGGAACCCCGCTGGCTAAAGCCCCCGCGGAAAGCCAAGCGGCAGGCTAGCCCTGGCCCCCGGCGAGGTATTCCCGGGTCAGCCCGGCCAGCACCTCGACGTCGTCCAGCGTGGACTCATGGATGTAAGAGAGCCGCGCGACGTCCTGGACGGCCTTGATATAGACGCCCCGTTCCAGCAGGAAGCCGAAGAGCCCGGTGGGATCCGGGATCTGCATGGACACGATGTTGCTCTGCTGCGCGCCGTGGTCAATGAAGTCCAGCCCGTGGCCTTGCAGGATGGCCTTGATGCCCGCCAGGAGCTCAAGGTTCTTTTGCTCGATGGTGTCCATGCCGACGGTGTTGATTTCCCGGAGCGCTGCGTGGAGCGCCACCAGGCCCACCACGTTCTGGGTGCCGTCCTGGAACCGGGCAGCCGTACTTTTCAGTACGTAGGATGACTCGTCGAAACGCTCCACACTGCGGATGCCCGCCTTGCAGTCACGCAGGACCGGCATAACGTTCCGGTTCACGTACATAAAGCCGATGCCCATGCCGGCCCGCAGATACTTCTGGCCCCCGCAGACCAGGATGTCCACGGGCGTCTTGGCCAGGTCGATGGTCCTCGCGCCGATGTGCTGGACCGCGTCGATCACCAGGAAGATGCCCAGGGCGTGGCAGACAGTCGAGAGCAGGCCCAGGGCGGGCATAAAACCGTCGTACTGCTGGGCCGAGGACATGCTGATGACCTTGGTGTGCGGGCCGATGCTCTCGAACAAGCGGCCGAACGCGGCCTCGTTGTCGCGGCCCGAGATCACCTTGACGCTCACGCCGTCGTGCCGCTTCCGCAGCCACGGCAGCAGATTCGCGGGGTATTCGTTGCCGAGCACCAGCACCTCATCACCCCGATGCAACGGCAGCGCCTCGCTCGCCATGATGATGCCCTCGGTGGTGTTTTTCAGGTACGTGATTTCCGCGGCCTCACAATTGACCAGCCGGGCCGCCTCGGTGGACACGTCGTCGGCAATCGAGTCGTAGCGGTAAAGGACCTCGGGTGGCCCGTAGAGAAAGAAATCTTCCATAAACGTGCGTGCGGCCTCGTAGGCGGCCCGGCTCATGGGCGCAACGGTGGCGTAGTTGAAAAGCTTCTTCTCACACAGGGGGGTGAAGTCCGTGCGGACTCTGCCGGGGAGCGGTTCAGGCTCGGGTGCCGGCGCGGCGGCGGTCAGGGCTGCGCTGTTACGCATCGTTGCCTCCCAGCCTGGCATTGTTGCTGTGAACTGTGACTGAGGCCCAAGCTATTCGTCCGCCCGGTCCGGTGTCACGAGTAGCCACTACTTGGAAACTTACTCAGTTTGCGAGTGTAACGAACTGGTAACATTGGGTTGATGCCCCATCAGTCTGGACACTCCCGAGTCACGCAATTGGACGGCCTCCGCGGCCTCGCCGCCCTGGTGGTTGTCGCCTGCCACGCCCTCTCCACCCTCCCCGGAATCGGCAGTGTGGTGTTCGACGACCGCACCGCCGGACTCGGGCCGCTCGAGTCGTGGGCCGTCTTCTCCCCGCTGCACGTCCTCTGGAACGGCACCCCCGCCGTCCACGTCTTTTTTGTGCTCTCCGGGTTCGTCCTGATCCTGCCGTTCACCAAGCCGGGCGCCGCCAGGAGCTGGGCGCCGTACTACGCCAAGCGGCTCCTACGCCTGTACCTGCCGGCCTGGGCGGCGCTGGCAGCGGCCGTGGCGCTGATCGCCGTCGTCCCCCGGACGCCCTCGCCGCTGCAAAGCCCGTGGGCGGACATGTATGTGACCAGTCCGAACCCGGGCCAGATCGCCCGCGACGCCCTGCTGGTCATGAGCTCGAGCACCATCAACACCCCGCTGTGGACGCTCAAATGGGAGGTCCTATTCTCCCTGCTGCTCCCGCTCTACGTGGTGATCGCCCTCCGCTGGCGCCGGCTCTGGCTCCTGAAACTCGGCCTCACCCTGGCCCTCGTCGGGGTTGGCGCGGTCCAGGACATCGACTGGCTCATCTACCTCCCCATCTTCGCCATTGGCGCCATCCTCGGCGCCGAACGGGAACGGATCCGCAGCCTGACCAGCTCGTGGCCGGGACTTGTCTGGCTCCCGGTCACCGCCGCGGGACTGGTCCTGGCCAACGCCGAATGGCTGGGCCGGCCCAACCCGGTCCAGGGCGTCGAGGCCCTCGTGACCGTCGGCGCAACGCTGATCGTCCTGGTCTTCCTGCTGAGCGGTACCGCCAAGAAACTCGGCGACACGGCCGTCGCGCAATGGCTGGGCCGGGTCTCCTTCAGCGTCTACCTGGTGCACCTGCCGATCATCCTGGCCGGCGTCACCCTGCTCCGGTCCGTCTCGCTCCCGCTGGCGCTCGCCGTCTCCGTGGTGGCCTCGTTCATCGTCGGCGAGCTGTTCTTCCGCTACGTCGAAGGCCCGGCCCAGCGCCTCTCGGTCGCCGCCGGCCGCGCCGTCGAACGCCGGATGCGCCGCCCCGCCCGCACGGAAAGCGCGGGGGCGCCCGCCGTCGTGCGCGAGCAACAAAGGACGACGGCGGCGCCCGCCGTACGCGAGGCGGGGGCGCCGACGTCGGACGGCGCCGCGGTCGACTCCCGGCAGCCCGCCGCCTAAGGTGCCGGCGCCGGCGGCACCCGCCACCCGCGCCCTCCGACATGTGGTAATCGACCCGCGCCCAATCCTGTAGAGTAGGGACCGTTGTTGTGTTTATGCAGTTCGTAGTTCAGGCAGTACGCGCGGTCGAAAGTCCGTGTTCTTCTGAAGCAGCGGTTTTGAGCACCCCACACCGGAGGACCCGAAAGTCGGGACTGTTCCTCCACCTTCACGAAGGACAAAAATAATGGCTACTGGTACCGTCAAATGGTTTAACGCTGAAAAGGGCTTCGGCTTCATTTCCCCCGATGACTCCTCGCAGGACGTTTTCGCGCACTACTCCGCGATCAACTCCTCCGGCTTCCGCTCCCTCGAAGAGAACCAGAAGGTTTCCTTCGACGTAGAGCAGGGCCCGAAGGGTCCCCAGGCAACCAACATCCAGGGCCTCTAATTCATTAGAGTTCCGGGACCGTTAGGTTTCGAGCAGGGCCCGTCTCCGGACGGGCCCTGCTTTTTTGGTTTAACCGGGCGCTTCAACCTCCTATGGACACCGCCCCCGGCCGGGAGCATCCTGTTGCTGTCCGCGTTCGCCACCACGCGGAGCCCCAGGGATCGGCGAGGGAAGCTGGCATCAGAGCATGAGCGAAGCACCAGAGGCCCGGCAACGGCTGTCCGACCGGATCAACGACAAACAACGCGCCGTCACCGCCTACCTGGCCCGCGAACGGCCCCGCCGGAATCGGCTCTCCAACGTCAGCATCGTCGGCAGCGGCCTGGCCGCCGCATTCACTGCCGGCCCCGCGGTGGGCGGCACCGGCTTCACCCACGCCACCGCAGGCCTGCTCTCGCTCAGCGAAGACTCGATCGTCTGGCGGGTCCTGTGCCTGCTGGCCGTCATCTTCTCCGTTGCCGCCGCGCTCTCCACCAACTTCGCGACCTCGCGCTCGGTCGCGGACCGGGTCAGCGCGGCCGAGACCTGCAGCGCCCAGCTCGAGAGCCTTGCCGTGTCCCTGGACGTTGGCCACATCGACGTCGATGAGGCCGTCAAGCTCTACCAGCAGTACGCCGGCCAGGTCGCGTTCGTCGACGCCCCGCCGCGCTGAGAGCCCCCTGCCCGGATGCCCTATCACTTATGGCCGGTCTGGGGCCCTCAGAACAGCCGAAAGTGATAGAGCATCCAGCGGCGTGTGAGGCCGCAGCCATATCCCGAGCCGCTGGGCGCTGTTCACGCCGCCGCCACCCACGGTTTACGCGGGCAGTCAAGGATGGACGCCATGACTGCTTTCACCCGCCGCAACGTCCTCAAAGGTGCCCTGGCCGCCGCCGGAGCCGCCGCCGTCGTCCCCGCCACGGCTGGAACGGCCAGCGCCGCCCGGCCTTCCGGCGTCGCCCTGGTCCGGAACCGCCTGACCCTGCCCTCCGGCCTCGCCACCGGCGATGTCACCACGGGCTCCGGCGTGCTGTGGTCCCGGGCGTCGGGTCCGGGCCGGCTGGTGGCGGAACTGCTGGCCGTCGACGACGCCGGCTCGCCGCTGCGCGGGCGCCGCGCCTTCCGCCGGGTGCTGCGGGGGAGCGCCGCCTCCGAGGCGACCGACTTCACCGCCAAAATCAATGCCGAGCACCTGCCCGCCGGAACCCGCTTCGCCGTGAACCTGCACTTCGAGGACACGGACGGGCACGCCGGCGAGACCGCGCAGGGCTCCTTCAGCACCGCCCCCGGCACCGGGCTGCTGGCAAACGGCCGTGCGTCCCGCGGCCAGAGCTTCGTCTGGAGCGGCGACACCGCCGGCCAGGGCTGGGGCATCAACGAGGACATCGGCGGCATGCGAGGCTATGCGGCCATGCACGCCACCAAGCCGGACTTCTTCATCCACTCCGGCGACACCATCTACGCCGACGGGCCCATCAGCGCCCAGGTCACCGAGCCCGACGGCCAGGTCTGGCGCAACCTGGTCACCGAGGAAGTGTCCAAGGTGGCCGAGACGCTGAACGACTTCCGCGGCCGGCACCGCTACAACATGATGGACAAGAACATCCGCGCCCTCTACGCCGAGGTGCCGGTGATCGCGCAGTGGGACGACCACGAGACGCACAACAACTGGTACCCCGGCCAGATCCTCACCGACACCCGATACACCGAACGCCGCGTGGACGTCCTCGCCGCCCGCGGCCGGCAGGCCTGGCAGGAATACCAGCCCATCGCGGGCGTCACACCCGGCGGCACCGGGTTCGAACCGGCCCGCATCTACCGCAAGATCAGCCGCGGCCCGCAGCTGGAGATCTTCTGCCTGGACATGCGCAGCTTCAAGGACCCCAACACCGACGGCAAGGAAACGCACCTGACCCACATCCTGGGCCAGGAACAGGCCGACTGGCTCATCCGTGAGGTCAGCAAGTCCAAAGCCACCTGGAAGGTCATCGCCAACGACCTCCCGCTGGGACTGGTGGTCCCGGACGGCCCGGTCAACCAGGAATCGCTCTCCAACCGCGACGCCGGCGCCCCCTTGGGCAAGGAGCTTGAACTCGCCGGCGTGCTCTCGGCGTTCAAGCGCAACCGGGTTAAAAACGTGGTCTGGGTGACGGCCGACGTGCACTACTGCGCTGCGCACCACTACTCGCCGGAACGGGCCGGGTTCACCGACTTCGACCCGTTCTGGGAATTCGTCGCCGGACCGATCAATGCCGGCAGCTTCGGCCCGAACACGCTGGACGGCACCTTCGGCCCGGAGGTGGCGTTCTTCAAGGCCGGTGCCTACGCCAACGAATCCCCGCGCAGCGGCGAGAGCCAGTACTTCGGCCACGTGGACCTGGCCGCGGACGACGTCTTCACCGTCAGCCTCCGCAACGCCAACGGCACTGTGCTGTGGAGCAAGTCCCTGACGCCGCAACGGTAGGGCTAACGACGACGGCGGCCGCCTCCCAGCTCGGGGAGGCGGCCGCCGTCGTGGGTCGGCACAGTTCGGGACGGTTACGGCGTCGGCATCCCGCCGTTGACGTTTAGCGTCTCGCCCACCACGTAGCTGGACTCGGCCGAGGCCAGGAACACGTACGCCGGGGCCAGCTCGGCGGGCTGGCCCGCACGGCCCAGGGGAGTCTGCGTGCCGAACTCCGGCAGCTCCTCCGTGGGCTGGCCGCCGCTGGGCTGTAACGGCGTCCAGATCGGCCCCGGCGCCACCGCATTCACCCGGATACCCTTGGGCGCGAGCTGCTGGGCCAGGCCCTTGGTGAAGTTGTTGATGGCGCCCTTGGTGGAGGCATAGTCCACCAGGGTCTCGGACGGGCTGTAGGCCTGGATGGACGTGGTGTTGATGATCGCCGAGCCCGCCGGCAGGTGCGGCAGCGCCTCCTTGGTCAGCCAGAACATGGCGTACACGTTGGTCTTGTACGTGTGGTCCAGCTGCTCGTCCGTGATGTCACCCAGCGCCTTCTGCGCCACCTGCTTGCCGGCGTTGTTCACCAGGATGTCCAGGCCGCCGAGCTCCCGCACCGCGGTGTCCACCAACTCCCGGCACACGGCCGAATCCTTCAGGTCGCCGGGGACCTTGACCGCCTTGCGGCCGGCCTTCTCGATCAGGCCGGCGATCCGGGCGGCGTCCTCTTCCTCCTCCGGCAGGTAGGACATCACGACGTCGGCCCCCTCGCGGGCGAACGCGATCGCCGTCGCAGCGCCGATCCCCGAGTCCGCGCCGGTGATGAGCGCCTTGCGCCCCTCCAGCCGGCCCGTCCCGCGGTAGGTGTCCTCGCCGAGGTCCGCCTTGGGTGTCATCTTCGCGTCAAGGCCGGGTTCCGGCTGGCTCTGCTCGGGCGGCTCGATCTGCTCGTAGGCCGTCACGGGGTTCCTGAACGTGTACTGGTCAGTCATAGTTCTCCTCCGATGGTTGCGCTGCCCCGGACCCGGGCGGGCCCGGCACAAACGGCGGGTGGATCCCACAACACGCTAAGCATGCTTAGTAATCAGCCTAGGCATGACGGGGGGACGTGTGCAACGGGGCCCGTGCGGGACGGCTCCGGGGGAGGTTCGTGGCACTGGCCCGCCGTGTGACCCACTGCATAAAAGTCCGACGGCGGCCCCGCCGGCCTCCGGGGGCGCCCGCGGCCTCCGGAAACCGCGGAATCCCGGGGATTACGGGGCCTGGCGGGGGGTGTGGGGGTGGATTTGTTCGGGGTCGGTTTGGTGTGTAAAGTAGTTCGAGTCGCCGCCGCTGATGCGGAAAGATAGCGACCGACTCCCTTTCTAAACGGCCTGGAAAATGGTTCGCAGTTTTGCGTGCTGTTTCCGGGTGGGGGCCTGTTCGTGGGACTGGTGATTGGCGGTAACGCTGATTTGCTTAGGACTGCTGGAGCGGGTAGGTTTGAAAAGTTGCTCCGGAGCGAGTCGCGGCCCTGTATTGGGGTTGTGGTGGTGCCGGGTGTGTCTGTTGTTTGAGAACTCAATAGTGTGCCAAGTTTGTTGATACCAATTGTTTTATTGATTGGTTGTTTTGGCTGTGTTGTYCACCCCGTGGATGGCATGGTTTTTACAGCTGGTTTCAAATTTTGTGCAGCCGGGTTKCCGCGTTTTCCCGTGGTTCCTGGTTGTGTCTGTTTTWCTTCAACGGAGAGTTTGATCCTGGCTCAGGATGAACGCTGGCGGCGTGCTTAACA
>NZ_JBFTHI010000022.1:0-11261 GCF_056394165.1 Arthrobacter sp. 10T416
GTTACGGCGGTCATAGCGTGGGGGAAACGCCCGGTCCCATTCCGAACCCGGAAGCTAAGACCCACAGCGCCGATGGTACTGCACCCGGGAGGGTGTGGGAGAGTAGGTCACCGCCGGAACACTATTACAGGTCGAGAGCCTCCAACCACCAGGTTGGAGGCTCTCCCACTTTAACCACCCAACCAACACCCAGCCACGGTGGTTACCCTTGAGTAGGCATAGACCACCAACCACGGGAGATCCCATGACTGCACGGACCATCGTCATCACCGGCGCCAGCGACGGCATCGGCGCATCCGCGGCCAGGACCCTGGCAGCGCAAGGCGAGAACGTCGTCGTCGTCGGGCGCTCCGCGGAGAAGACCCGGCGGATCGCGCAGGAGACCGGCGCGGACTACCTCGTCTGTGACTTCGCCGAGCTGGCCCAGGTGCGCCGGCTCGCGGCGCAGCTACGGGAGAAATACCCGCGGATCGACGTTCTGGCCAACAACGCCGGCGGGATCATGGGCGCGCGGGAACTCACCGACGACGGCCACGAGAAGACGTTCCAGATCAACCACCTGGCGCCGTTCCTGCTGACCACCGAGCTGATGGACGTCCTCACCGCCAGCCAAGCCACCGTCATCAACACCTCCAGCGCCGCCAATTCGCTCTACGGCCGGCTGGACATCAACGATCTCGAGCTTGCCAACAAGTACACCGCCAACCTGGCCTACGGCAACGCCAAGCTGGAGAACATCCTCTTCACCGCCGAGCTGCACAACCGGTACCAGGCGGCCGGCATCTCCACAGCGGCCTTCCACCCCGGTGTAGTGGCCACCAACTTCGCCGCGGAGACCACCAGCCCCTTCAGGTTTATGTACCGCTCCTTCCTGAACAGGTTCATGCTCTCCCCGGAGCAGGGCGCAGACACCCTCGTCTGGCTCGCCACGGCCACACCGGGGCAGGACTGGGTCTCCGGCGCCTACTATGCCAAGCGGGCCCTGGCGAAGGCCAACAAGCAGGCCTACGACGCCAGGCTCGCCGCCGAGCTATGGGAGCGCAGCGCCGCCATGGTGGCGCAGGAACGCGACCTCGATCCCCGCGGCTGACACGGTCCGCAATCGTCCGGAACGTGGGATAGGATTTCCCTGATCCTCGCCGACACGCGGCCGAGGGCTTCTATGGGGGAAGGGCTCTCGAACGTGCGCCTGAAGAAACTGATCATCGTCTCACTCGCCGCCAGCGCCGTGGTGCTGAGCGGAACGGCCGTACCTGCCTCCGCAGCCCCGGCGCCAAAGTCCTACAAGAACTGCACCGAACTGAACAAGGTCTACCCGCACGGCGTCGGCCGCAAGGGCGCCAAGGACAAGACCACCGGCAAGAAGGTCACAAACTTCCGCGTCGACAGCACCCTGTACAGCTACAACGACGGCGGCCCGGTCAAGCACCGCGGCGAGTACGACCTCGACCGCGACAACGACGGCATCGCCTGCGAAAAGCGCTAACCCAAACGAAAGGCCCCGGCAGAGTTGCCGGGGCCTTTCGCGTACTTAGGAAGGTGCGGTCAAGCCGGCGGCTACCGCGCGGCCTCGACCGTGTCGATCGCCGTCAGGGCGCTCTCCATGGTGCCGGCGAGGTCGCTTGCGGGGGCGGGCTTGGCGAACAGGTAGCCCTGCAGGGAGTCGCAGCCGAGGTCCATCAGGTAACCGGCCTGCTCGGGCGTCTCGATGCCCTCGGCGGTGACCTTCAGGCCAAGGTTCTTCGCGGCCGTGATCATGGTCCGGAAGAACGGCAGGTGTTCCTTGCCGGTCTTGATCATCGCCACAAAGGACCGGTCGATCTTGACCATGTCCAGGGGCAGTTCCTTCAGCTTGCCCAGGGTGGAGTAGCCGGTGCCGAAGTCGTCCATCGCGATCCGCACTCCGGCCTCGCGCAGCTGGCCCAGCTGCCGCAGCACGTCCGAATCGGCGTCGAAGAACACACTCTCCGTCAGCTCCAGCATCAGCTGCCGCGGGTTGACCCCGGTGGAGGCCACAATGGACAGGACATCTGTGGCGAAGTCGCGGTGCTGGAACTGCAGGCCGGAGACATTCACGGCGACGCTGTACGCGGCGTCGCCGGCCAGCCAGGGCCGAATCTCGGCGCAGGCCCGGCGCATGACCTCGTCGCCGATCTCACGGATCAGGCCGCTCTGCTCGGCCACGGGCAGGAACTGGTTGGGCGGGACCAGCTTGCCGTGCCGCTCCCAGCGCGCGAACGCCTCGAACTGCACCACAGCGCCGAGCCCGGGGGAGACCACCGGCTGGTAATGCACCGAAATCTGACCCAGCCCCACAGCCTGCCGCAGCCCGGCCTCGCCCTGGGCACCCTGCACGCCCGTCTTCAGCATCTCCGGCCGGAACTGCAGCCACGTGTTCTTTCCGGCCGCCTTGGCCGCAGCCATGGCCGAGTCCGCCTGCCGCAGCAGCTCCGCGCCGTCGTGCGTCTGCGGCGACCGCGAGGCCAGCCCCATGCTGACCGCGGGGCGGACCATCGAGCCGCCCACCCGCGCCGGGACGTACAGGGACTCGGAGATCCGCTTGGCCACGGCCCCGGCGTTCAGGCACTCGGTCAGCAACACCACAAACTCGTCGCCGCCCAGCCGCGCCACGGTATCGTGCGGCCGGACGCAATTGCGCAGCCGGCTGGCAACCTCCACCAGCAGCTCGTCCGCGGCAGAGCGGCCCAGCATGTCGTTGTAGCTCTTGAAGTCGTCAACGTTGATCATCAGCACGTCCACCGGGTCCGGCCGGCGGAGGGCCGCGGCCAGGCGTTCGTTGAAAAGCGTCCCGTTCGGCAGCCCGGTCAGCGGGTCGCGCAGCACGGCAGCCTTGAGCTGGTCATCGTGTTCCGCGGGCGAAAGGCGGGGGAGGACGCCGGTGTGGCCGGGCACCAGCTCGGCTTCGAGCGAGGCGAACGTCCGACGCCGGGCGGCAGGCGCCGCCGCGGCGGCACCCGGCGCTGCGCCGTCGTACGCGTTCGCGTGACTCGACGCAGGGGCTGACGCGGCGTGCCCGGACACCGCCCGGACCGAGACGGCGACGGCGCCCGCGCCCGACGCACCGCTTGAGGCGCCGACGGCCGCGGACGGAACCGCGGAGCACGTGATCTCCAGCGGGAACTCCGAGGCGTCGCCCCGCCGGCCCGAGCCCGCGAAGGGTCGGGAACCCTGCGCGGCAGCGCCGGCGTCTGCCAGCCCGGCCAGGAGCTTGTGGAAGTCTTCCCGGGAGGATTCGGCCAAGAGCAGGGCGTAGTCGGCGCCGAGCAGCTGGGCGCGGGAGTAGCCGAAGAGTTTCTCCGCGGCGGCGTTCAGGAAAGAGATGGACCCGTCCGGGGCCAGCAGCAGCAGGGCGTCGGGGCTGTGCTCCAGCACTGCCTGCGCAAACGTTGCGTCCATAATGTGTACTGCCCCCAAAGCGATGGATCCGTGACTGGTGGCCCGCTGCCGGAAACCCCGTGGCGGTTGCCGGCGCCGTGCCTGCTGAAATCATAAGTGCTCGGTAGCACACTGCCGTGCCGCCCCGGCAGTATTTGCGAAAGCGTCCGAATGTGTCGTCCGGGCGCCCAGACACCCCGCCGGGCTACAGGACGGCGACGGCGTCCTGCAGCTCCAGGAGCGCCTCGGCGGTCTGTGCCATGGCAGCGCCCCGGCGGGCCTCCGGGACAGGCCGGGAGAACAGGTAACCCTGCAGGGCGTCGCACTCGTGTTCCATCAGGTACCGGGCCTGGGTGGGTGTCTCGATGCCCTCCGCGGTCACCCGCAGGCCCAGGCTGTGCGCCATGTGGATCATCGAGGTGAGGATGGGGAGCCGCTCCTCGCCTGTGTGCAGCATGGAGACGAAAGACTTGTCGATCTTCACCGCGTCCACTGGAAGCTCCTGGAGCCGGCCCAGCGAGGAGTAGCCGGTGCCGAAGTCGTCCAGGGCCACCCGGATGCCGGCCGCGCGCAGCGCGATGAGCTGCTGGATGACGTGTGTGGCGGCGTCGAAGAACACACTCTCGGTGACCTCCAGGACCAGCTGGTGCGGATCCACCCGGCTCCACGCGGCGATGTCCAGGACCCGCTCGGCGAAGTCCTTGTGCTGCAGCTGCACGCCGGAGACGTTTACGGCCAGCGTCCGGCCCGGGTCCTCGGCCAGCCAGGGCTGCAGTTCCGTGCAGCTTTGCCGGAGTACCTCGGCGCCGATGTCCCGGATCAGGCCACTGCGTTCGGCGGTCTGGATGAAGGTGTCCGGGGCCATGAGCTCCCCGTCGCGTTCCCAGCGGGCCAGGGCCTCGAACTGCACCACCTCGCGCCGGTTCGTGGAGACCACGGGCTGGTAGAACACCTTGATCTGGCCGAGTTCGACGGCGCGGCGCAGCCCCGCGGTCAGCTGGGTGCGCTCGAGCAGGGTGGTCAGCATCTCCGGCTGGAAGTGCACGTAGCAGTTCTTCCCCGCCTCCTTGGCGGCGTACATGGCCACGTCCGCCTGCCGCAGCAGCTCGGAGGAGGACATACCGTCGGAACCGCGCATCGCGACGCCCAGGCTCAGGCCCGGGCGCATCAGGGTGGCCTCGATGGTGACCGGGGCGTTCAGGGTGCTGACAATCCGCTGCGCCACGGTGTCCGTGTCATTGCAGCCCACCAGGAGCACCACAAATTCGTCGCCGCCCAGCCGGGCCACGGTGCCGTGCGGGCCCACGCAGTTCTGCAGCCGGCGGGAGATTTCCACCAGCATCTGGTCCCCGGCGTGGTGGCCCAGGATGTCGTTGACGTCCTTGAAGTCGTCCAGGTCCAGGAGCAGTACGGCCACCGGCCCGGGGGACTCCAGTGCCGCCGTCGCGCGTTCATTGAACAGCATCCGGTTGGCGAGCCCGGTCAGCGGGTCCTGGAAGGCCAGGGCCTTGAGCTGGTCCGCCTTCTGGGCGAGTTCGTCGAGGGCGCGGCGGGCCGTGTCCTGCGCCATGGTGCGGGAGGTGACGTCGCGGAAGTTCCAGATCCGGCCCACCACTTCCTCGGCCACCTTCTGCGGCCGCGAATACAGTTCCACGGTGCGGCCGTCCTGGAATTCGAGCAGGTCATGGCTGTGCAGTTCGTGGTTGGCGTAGAGCTCGGCGACCTTGGCTTTGAAGGTGTCCGGGTCCACCAGCTGCTTGGCGATGAAGCGGACCAGGGCGTAGGCGTCGTCCTCGGCCAGGATCTCGCGCGGCATACCCCAGAGCCGGAGGTATTGTTCGTTGACGCCGGTGATCTGGCCGGTGTTGGACACCACCACAATCGCGTCCGCAGTGGTCTCCAGCGTGGCGTCCAGGAGCGAGACAGCGTGCCGCCGCCCGGTGTCGTCGTCCTGCCGGTGGGAGGTGTCGCGGACCGCCACGGCCATGGACGTCTCCGTCTGCATGGTGACCAGCGAGCACGTGATGTCCAGCGGGATTTCGTGGCCGTCGCGGTGCAGCCCCATCCCGGGGAACGGGCTGGTGCCGAAGGTGCCCGAACGGCCCAGCCGGCTCCAGACCCGCAGAAATCCGCCGCGGTCGTCCTCCACCAGCAGGCGGTGGTGTTCGACGCCGATCAGCTCGTCCTGGGAGTAGCCGAACAGGCGCTCTGCCGCCGGATTCAGGAACGTGATGATCCCCTCGGTGGTCAGCAGCAGCAACGCGTCAGGGCCCTGCATCAGCAGGGTTTCCGCTAAACCTTGTTCCACGTCGATGCCAGCCCCCAGGCGTTCGGTACTCGGGTCCACCGTCCAGGTGGTCAGTAAACTTCAAGCATCATAGGGCCCTGAGACCCAAATCACAGAACCCGCTGGGTTTTGGCAGTGGTGTCGCCGCGCAGGCCGGCGATTGTCCGTGCCGAGGCGGCGAGGGCCGCGCCCAGGCTGTCGGCGGGCTGGGGCCGGGAGAACAGGTAGCCCTGGAGTAAGTTGCAGCCGCGGGCCATCAGGTATTCGGCCTGTTCCCGGGTCTCGACCCCTTCCGCGGTGACGTTCAGGCCCAGGCCGTGGGCCATGTCGATCATGGAGTTCAGGATGGGCAGGCGTTCGGTGCCGGTGCGGATCATGGCGACAAACGACTGGTCGATCTTTAGGGTGTCCACCGGCAGGTCCTGCAGCCGGCCCAGGGAGGAGTACCCGGTGCCGAAGTCGTCCAAGGCCACCCGGACCCCGGCACTCCGGAGCTGCACCAGCTGGCGCCGCACCTGGCATTCGTCCTCGAAGAACACACTCTCGGTGACCTCGATGACCAGCTGGTGCGGGTCCACGCCGCAGGAGCCCGCGGTGGCGAACAACAGTTCAGGGAAGTTGCCCTGCTGCAGCTGGACGCCGGAGACGTTGATGGCGAGGGAGCGGGTGGGGTCCTCGGACAGCCAGGGTCCCAGCTCCGTGCAGCCGCGCAGCAGCACCTCGGTGCCGATTTCCACGATCAGGCCGCTGCGCTCCGCGGCGGGAATGAACTGCTGCGGCGGGACCAGGCGCCCGTCGCGTTCCCAGCGGACCAGCGCCTCGACCTTGACCACGGTGCCCAGGCTCGAGGAGACAATCGGCTGGTAGTGCACCGCGAGTTCACCGTTGTCGACGGCGGCGCGCAGCCCGGCCTCCAGGTGGGTGCGTTCCAGCAGTTCGGTCATCATTTCCGGGCGGAAGCGCAGGTAGCGGTTCTTCCCGGCGGACTTGGCCGCGTACATGGCGATGTCCGCGCGGCGGAGCAGCTCGGAGGCGTCGCCCGCGTCCTCGCCGATCGACGCCAGCCCCAGGCTCAGGCTGGGAGCCGACGGCCCACCTCGATCAGCATCTGGTMCCCGGCGTGGTGGCCGTGGACGTCGTTGACTTCCTTGAAGTCGTCCAGGTCCAGCAGCAGGACGTCGACGGCGGTACCGCAGGGCCCGGCCAGGGCGTGCGCCAGCCGGTCGTTGAAGAGCTGGCGGTTGGAGAGCCCGGTCAGCGGATCCTGGAACGCGAGGGTCTTGAGCTGGCTGGCCTGCTGGGCGAGGTCCGCCATGGCCCGGTTGATCTGGTCCTGGTCCCGCCGGGCCTGGCTGACGTCGCGGAAGCTCCAGACTCGGCCCACCACGCGGTCCTCCACCTTTTGCGGGCGGGAGTAGCGTTCGAAGGTGCGTCCGTCGCGGAAGTGCAGCACGTCGTGGCTCTCAGCCGCCGGGTCCGCGTACAGGGCCGTGACCTTCGCGAGGAACTGCTCGGGGTCCTGCAGCTGGCCGAGCACGGAGCCGATCACGGCCTCGTCATCGCCTGCGTCGACCAGGTCGCGGGGGATGCCCCACATGGTCAGGAACTTGTTGTTCACGGAGGAGATGCGGCCCTCGGCGCTGACCACCAGGATGCCGTCCGCGGTGGACTCCAGGGTGGCCGAGAGCAGGGACATGGCTTCGCGGAGCCTGGCGTCCTCTTCGGTGCGCGCAGAAGTGTTCACGCGGCCGGAGCCGAGCGATTGTGAGACCAACGATGTTCCATGAGAATCCTCCCCACAGAAATCATAGGGTGCAGAGCGGGGCCGGGGCGCCGCCGCGCGGATATCCGTCGGGTTTGGGGTGCTGCCGCTCAGTCGGCGGTAGCCAGCCGGTCCCAGGCCGCCGCGTCCACGGGGGTCCCGGCGTCGGACCGTCCCAGCCCGCGCACCGTCCAGCCGGCCGCGGACCAGGCGGCGGCGTCGAGCGCGTTCCGGGCGTCCAGGATATTCCGGCGCCGGACCAGGCCGCCGGCGGCCGCGGGCGACAGCGCACGGTAGGCCTCCCACTCCGTTAGCAGCAGGACCAGCTCGGCGCCGTCGAGCGCCTGCTCCACCTCGGCCTCGAAGCGCAGCTGCGGGTAGCGCAGCCAGGCGTTGTTGATCGCTGCCGGGTCCGTGACGGTGACGTGCGCGCCGGAGTCGGCCAGCTGCTGGGCAACATCCAGGGCCGGGGAGTCGCGGATGTCATCGGTGTCCGGCTTGAAGGCTGCCCCCAGCACGGTCACGCGCCGGCCGCCGAGCTGGCCGCCGCAGAGTTCCCGTGCCGCCTCCACGGTGCGGGAGCGTTGGCTCCGGTTGATCCCGTCCACCGCGGCCATCCAGGCGTCCACCGAGTCCACGCCCAACGTTTGCGCCTGCACCCGGAGTGACCGGATGTCCTTGGGCAGACAGCCGCCGCCGAAGCCGAGCCCGGCGTGCAGGTACCGGCCGCCGATCCGCGGGTCCAGCCCCATCGCCTCGCCCAGCTCGGTCACATCGGCGCCCGACGCGTCGCAGAGTTCGCCCATGGCGTTGATGAAGCTCAGTTTGGTGGCCAGATACGCGTTCGACGCCGACTTGATCAGTTCCGCTGTGGCGAAGTTGCAGACGAGCCGGGGGATGCCCGCGGAGAGAAGCGGAGCGTAGACCGTGTCCAGGACGGACGTGACGGCCGCGCCCGTGCTGTCCGGGCGCTTGGCCGAGTCCTTGCCGCCCGGTACGCCGTACACCAGCCGGTCCGGGACCAGCGAGTCCTTGACCGCGGTGCCCTGGCGGAGGAACTCGGGGTTCCAGCCAAGCAGCACGTCCGGCCGGCCTGCGAGGACTCCGCGGAGCATTTCCACCGTTCCCACCGGCACAGTGGACTTGCCGACGACGGCGGCGCGCGGGGCCAGGAACGGCAGCACCGACTCGATCGCTGAGACGAGATAGCTGAGGTCGGCGCCGTCGGAGGTCTTGGACTGCGGTGTCCCGACGCAGAGGAAGTGCAGTTGCGCGCTGGCGGCGTCGGCGAAGCTGGTGGAGAACGCGAGCCGGCCGTTGGCGCGGCCATCGCGGAGGAGCTCGTCCAGGCCGGGTTCGTGGAACGGGGCGGTGCCGCGGTCCAGCTGGGCGATCTTGGCGGCGTCGACGTCAATCCCCACGACGGTGTGGCCCATCGAGGCCAGGGTGGCAGCGTGCACCGCGCCGAGGTAGCCGCAGCCGATCACGGAAATCTTCACAGGGTTGCTCCTCTGGTAGGGGCGGTGGTGGTTGCGGTTGGTCTCGTGGCCGKGGTGGTGGCTCTGTTGGCGGGGTTGGACTGGACGGCGGGGTTGGCCTGGACGGCCTCGTAGTGACCGACGAGTTCCCGTCCGAGTGCCTCCCACGTCCGGCCTTGGACCGAAGCGTGCGCGGCGGCGGCGAACGCGCGGCGCTTGGCGTCGTCGCCCGTCAGGTCCGCCACGCGGGACCGCATCTCGGCGAGGTCTCCCGGTTTGTAGAGCCAGCCGGTCCGCGAGTTTTCCACGAGGTCCAGCGGGCCGCCGCGCCCGGTGGCGACCACGGGGACGCCGGAGGCCATCGCTTCCTGGATGGTCTGGCAAAAGGTCTCGAACTCGCCCGGGTGGACGAACAAGTCGAAGGAGGCGACGGTCCGGGCCAGGTCCTCGCCGCCCAGGAATCCGGTGAACACGGCCCGGGGCAGCGCGGCTTCGAGGGCTTCGCGCTGCGGCCCGTCGCCGACGATCACCAGCCTGGTCCCGGGGATGTCGGCGAGTACGGCCAGGTCCTCCACCTGCTTCTCGACGGCGAGACGTCCCACGTAGCCGATGATGCGCTCGCCGTCCGGGGCCACGGAGGCACGCCACGCGTCGTCGCGCTTCTCCGGGCTGAACCGTCGGGTGTCCACGCCGCGGCGCCACATCCGGACGCGGGGGATGCCGCGGCCCAGGAACTGGTCGCGGGCGAAGGTGGAGGGGACCAGGGTGCGGGTGGCGAGGAGGTGGATCTGCTCCACCCGGTTCCACGCCCAGTTTTCGAGGAACGGGACGCCGTAGCGCGCCGCGTAGCCGGGGACTTCGGTCTGGTAGATGGCGACGCTGGCGATGCCAAGTTGATGCGCGGCCTGGGCTGCCCGCCAGCCGAGCACGAACGGGGAGGCGAGATGGACGACGTCGGGCGCGTAGCCGGCAAGGATTCGCTTGACCCGGGCCACACCGCCCAACGCCACCCGTACGTTCGTGTAGCCGGCCAGGGGGACGGAGGGGAGCCGGTGGATTTTCGCGCCGTGGACCTCTGCGGGGACGTCGGTGTCCTGCGTGGAGGGCGCGATTACCAGCACCTCGTCGCCCCGGTCCTGCAGGTGCTCCAGGACCCTCAGGATGGAGTGCGTGACTCCGTTCATCTGGGGCAGGAATGATTCGGCGACTAGTGCGATCCTCACGCCTCCACGGTGGCCGCGGCCGCTGACGGGGCGGGGGCGTCGGCGTGGCCTGCAGGGGAAGAGTGGGTTAACAGGCGTGTGCATGGGTGGGGTTTCTGCGGGGAGGAGGTTTCGGGGTGGGGTGGCTGACCGGGGCAGGGGGAGCTGGTGGGAGGGGCTGCTGCGCCGGTGGAGTGGGCGGAGTGCGGGACCGGGTGCTAATCGGGCGGGTTCGTGGAGTGCGCGGCGGAGCTGGGGCTGGGTGATTCCTCGTGTCGGCTGCGAAGTCGAGACTTGGGTGGCCTGCGCCGTCGAGCACGCGATTCACCAAAAGGGGCCGCTAATCCACCCCGCGAAGCGGCCATTTGTGGCAAGTCGACGTTGGCTCGGGGCTGGAGAGGTGCTTGGCTCAGGGTCGGTGCGCCGGGGTGAGCTTAGTGCGGGTTGGTCGCACAGCATTCGTGCGGGTTGGTCGCACACTAGGTGTAGTTGGCCGCCGACCGGTAGTGGTGGACCGCTGACCGGGGGACCCCCGCCGTTGCCCGGGGTGGCCTGGTCGCCGTCGCGATTCTCCAAGAGTGGCCGCTAAACCACCCCGCGAAGCGGCCATAAGTGGCAAATCGACGTCGGCTTGGGGCTGGAGAAGGTCCAGAGGTCCGCGCCCATACCGAGCGCGCCGGACCGGGGAGTGGCCGGAGAGCGTTCCCTATTCGACGCCCATTCGCCAGAAACGGCCGCTTGCCGAACCCCATTGCGGCCATATGTGGCGAATGGGCGAAGGAAACGCGGCCACGAAACGCATTCGGGCCCCACGTTGGACCCGCCGGCCTCGCGAGCGCACCCACCCCGCCCCAACGAACGCCCCCACAGCAGGAAGCTGGTGCGGACACCTATAACGCTCCAGGGGCCCACACCAGCAGGTAGTACGAATTTGTTGGATTACTGAGAATCGGTCCTCATTCGCGGCTCCCTTTTCCCGGAGTTCAGTTACCGGGTTTGTGCGTCATCGGCCAGATGCCTCGCGAGCAGCCAGCCGGCGCCAATCATTGCCACGCCCAGCACCATGTGAGTCCAGTTGTCCATGGTGTTGAACGCCAGGAAATTGGCCGCCGACCCCACGCCGACGATCAGCCCGT
>NZ_JBFTHI010000023.1:0-5856 GCF_056394165.1 Arthrobacter sp. 10T416
GCATTCTTCGCCTTCGACACCACCCACACACCACCATCGTTCAAATCCACCTCAGTGGTCTTAAACCCCGGATAAATCACCGCACCCGCCACCAACACCACACCAGCCACCACAAAAGACCCCACCACCACACGACGCCGACCCGCACGCGTCCGCGGGCGAGGTGTGGCGGAACCCGGCTTCCGTGCTCCCAGCATGGCGAAAAGTCGTGTCACAGCGATTGGTGTTCCTTTGAGATTGCAGTGCAGAGGCCCCCGACAGCCCCGGGATCCGGGGCCGTGTCCCGCGACAGCCTACCCAACCATGGGTGGATGCGCGATGGGGAGGACTCCCCGCCGTCGGGCTTCCGGGCAGGGGGCGCGGACGCTGGTGCGGCGGCTATGGCGTGGCTCCCGTCGGGAAGGTGCAGAGTGGGACGCCGCTGGCCCCGGGGGCACCGAGGGTGGTGTGCGTGGAGTTGATCCAGCGGGTCTGGTTCGGCGAGCCGCGCATGATGTAGTACCACTGGCCGTCCCCGCTGTAGTAGGTGCCGTGCGGCTTCCAGCACATGATGTCGAAGACGTCCGCGGCGCCCATCCAGGGCCGGTTGGTGCCGGTCTGCCCGTCGCAGGTGAAGTAACCAGGCTTGCTGTTGTCGTAGGAGGTGGCTCCGGGCAGGTCGGTGCAGCTGCGGGTCATTCCGCTGTTGAGCCGGGTGGTCCAGCGTGTCTTCTCGGCCCCGGACTGGGCTGACGCCGAGGCCGTTGGCCCTCCGGTGCCGCGTGAGTTCACCGTCTGGACCTGGATGGAGTGGCGCTCGTTGAAGCCGCCGGTGTTTACCGTCCGGCTTCCGGACGCGCCCACCCGTTCCCAGCCGCCGTTGTCGATCTTGATCTGGGTGTAGGCGATGTCGTGGCTGCCGGCATCCGGTGAGGCCCAGTTGAACGTGAGGTTCCGCTGGTTTTCGGCCCCGTTGGTGCCGGACGCGGACGGGGTGCCGGGCGAACCGTAGGGGTTCGCATTGGCGCCGGCGCTGGCGTCGGAGCTGGGTGCGACGGAGGAGTTGGCCGTCACCGTGATGGTGGTCCCTGCGCCGTTGGCGAACCCGCCCACGGTCTGGCCGGGTTTGATCGGGCCGCCCTGGCCGGTGGTGGCGCGGTAGGTGTAGCTGACCTCGGAGTAGGCAGACCCGTTCCGTTCCGCGGCGCTGAGCTCGCGGAAGTTGATGGTGACGGCCCGGCCGGCACCGCCGGTGTTGGCCGGGGTCGCGCTGACGCCGGAGACCTGGCTGAGTTTGCCGGTGGCGCGCCGCGGGGCCGAGGCTGCGCTGACGCCGCCCTTGCCGGCTTTGTTTTCGGCCTGCACGGTGAACGTGTAGGCCGCCTCGGAGTTGTTGGCGGTGAAGTTCGCCGTCTGTACCGTGCCTGCCACGGTCTGGGTCTGGTCCGGCCCGCCACCGCCGCTCATGGTGACGTAGTAGTTCTTGATCGCGTCGCCGTTGGTATTCGGCTCGTTCCAGTTCACCTTGAGCTGGTTGGAGGAGCCGACGGCGGAGGCTACCGACGTCGTCGGCGCGCCGGGGGCTGCCGGCACACCGGCGGGGTTGTCCTCCGCGGAGTACTGTCCCCAGTCCGAGGGGCCGAGTTCGTTGACGGCCTGGGCGCGCACCTTGTAACGGACGCCGTTGGTCAGTCCGGCCCAGGTGTAGTTCAGGCCGGTCACGCCGTTCTTCACGGCGACGCCGCTGGCCGGGGGTGGGGAAATTTCGAGGTTGTAGTTCTTCACCGGGGAGCCCTCGGTTTTGGCCGCGGGCCAGGCGATCACCATGTTCTTGTCGCCGGCCTTGACCGTGGGGGCCTCCGGTGGCGACGGCTTTTCATCCGGCCGGATCTCGTTGGACGCCGGGGAGGGGTCGGACTCGTGGACCTCGTTGGTGGCGGTGACCGTGAAGACGTATTTGACGTTGTTGGTCAGTCCGCTGAGGGTGCACGTGGTGGTGGCGCAGTCCTGGCTGAAGCCGTTGGCAGAGCGCACCGTGTATTTGGTGATGGCGGCGCCGTTGTCCGACGGCGGCGTCCACTTGAGGACGGCGGTGCGGCTGCGCACATCAGTTGCCGTGGGCGCCGACGGGGCGTCGGGTTTGTCCCGGACGGTGATGCGGACCCGGCCGTCGGTCTGCCGGGAGACGTCGCCGGTTTTGTCCGTCACGGTGTAGCGGACCACCATAACGCCCTTGAAGCCGGCGGCGGGGGTGACGGTGATGGAGTCACCGGCGATTGCCGGCTGTCCTGCCGCGGTGCCGGTCTCCACGGTGGCCTGGACGATCTTCAGCGGGGTGTCGGCGAAGGGGTTGAAGTCGTTTGCCAGCACGTTGACGGTCTCCGTCTTGCCAGCGTTGGCTTTTTCCACCACGTCTTCGTTGGCCACGGGGAGTGGCCGGTTGGAGGCCGTGACGGTGGCGGTGATGGTGGCCTTGACGGGATCCGAACGCCCGTCGGTGACCTTCAGCGGGATGCTGCCCTTCCACCCGGCGGACTTTCCGGCGTCGGCGGTGACCTTCAGGGTGGCCCCGTCCACGGTGGCCTTGAAACCCTCGGGCAGTGTGCCGTCGAGCTCGAACTTGAGCTTGTCCTGGTCGCCCTGGTCAACGTCCTTGGCCAGGTTCCCCAGCTCCAGGTTCGCGGTCTCCGCTTTCGGCACCTCGAGGCTGGCGCCGCTGAAGGTCGGAGGGTGGTTGGCGTTGGGGTCCGGAATGACCTTGGTGATGATGCTCAGCGTGGATTTCAGGCCCGCCGGGTCATCCGGTCCGGTCCCGTCGGTCACCTCGAAGGTCACCGACCCGGGTCCGACGTAGTCTTTGAGCGCGGCGTAGCGCAGGGCGGAGCCGCTGCCTGCCACCACGTTTTCCGGGGCGGCGCCCTGGACCTTGACCTTGTCCACCTGGGTGATCCGCGGGGTGCGGCCTTCCCTGACCCGGACATATTCGGCCAGGTCCAGGGTGATGTCCTTGCCGGCCATCACCTCCACGGGATCGGTCTTGGCCAGCGTGGGGTGCTGCTCGCCCTGGCCGGGAACCCAGATAACCGCCGTCGCACTCTGGCCGTCCACATCGGTGACCGTGTACGGGACCAACTGGTCGCCGGCGGTGAGGGCCACGCGGACGGTCCCGTCTCCGGCAACGCGGGCGTTCGGGTTGCCGTCGGGCAGGCCGATCTTGAGGTCCGCGGCGACGCCGTCGGGATCGGAATCGTTCCGCAGCACGGGGACGTCCACGGCGGACTTGCCGAGGGTCTCCGCGGGGGTGACCACGTCATCCTTGGCCACCGGCGGCTTCAGGGCCGCGTCCGGGCTGACGCGGACGCGGATCACGGCGCTGCCCTGGGCTTTTTTGTCGTCCTGGATTTTGTAGCTGACGCTCTCGTTGCCGGCCGCGGCCGGCGCCGTGAGCAGCACCTTGCCGCCGTCGGCGGGCTCGACGGCGAGTTCCGGGCGGGCCTCGAAGCCGTTGCGGACCAGGCTGATCGGGTCCCCGTCCGGGTCCGAGTCGTTGGCGAGTGCGTCCACGGCGATTTTGCGGCCGGGCCGGACATCCACGGCGTCATCCACGGCGATGGGTTTCTGGTTATTGCTTTCCTGCGGCGCGATGCCGACAATCACGGTGCCCGTGTTCTCGGCACCGATCCGGTCGCGGACCCGGTAACTGAAAGTGTCGGTGCCGGCAGCGTTGCCGGCGGCGGTGAATTCCAGGTACCCGTCCTTGACCACGGCGGTTCCCATTGAGGGGGCCTTGTCCACCCCGGTCAGCTGGACGGAGTCGCCGTCGCTGTCCACGCCGTCCAGCGGGACGGGGATGCGGACGGTCATCCCGGCCACCACGCGGGCGGTCAGGTTCTTGGGTTCGGGGCGGGTGTTGCGCTGGTCGTCGCGGGCCCGGATCCGGATGGAGACCTGCTGCGAGTCCGCTTGGCCGGAGGCGTTCGTGACCTTGTAGATCGCGTACACCGTTTTGGGGACGTCACCGGCAATGAAGCGCAGCGTCTGGCCGGAGGTGAAGATGCGGCCGTCGGCCGCGTCGGGCTTTTGGGCAAGTTCGGGTTCGAGGGTGAGTTTGCCGCCGTTGGGGTCCGTGTCGTTCTCCAGGACCGGGATGGTCACGACGTCGCCGACGCGTACGGTCGCCTCGTCGGGTTTGGCCTGGGGCGCCTGCAGCTTGGAAGGGGCAGGGACCACCAGGACGGCAATTTCCCCGCTGGCTGAGGCCTTGCCGTTGGAGATCGTGTACTTGACGTTGAGCTGGCCCTGCGCGCGGATGTCGGTGATCCTGACGACCGAGTGGTCCAGGACGGCCACGCTGAGCGGCAACCCGTCGGCGGCGGTCACGGACTGCACCACCAGCACGCCGCCGGACGGGTCGGAGTCGTTGCCCAGGACGTCCACCAGGACGCTGCCGCCGCTGGGCAGCAGCGCGGTATCGCGGACCGCCACCGGCGCGCCGTCGCCGCCGCCGGGGACGACGTCGACGCGCACCAGCTGCTGGGCGCTGGCGGGTCCGTTGGTGACCAGGTACGTCACATAGTGGGCGCCCACGGCGGTGGAGTTGAACGTAAACGTCTGCTGGTCGGCGCCCATGGTGGCGGTGGAGTTTCCGTCCGGGGTGACCTGGGCGAGGCGCAGGGCGCCGGCCTGCGGGTCGGAGTCGTTTTTCAGCGGGGCGATCACCGTGCTGACCCCGGCGACGGCCACAACGTGGTCGGCGTTCGCGATGGGGGGCAGGGCGCCGGGAGGGCGCACCTCGACGGTCACTTTTCCTTCGGCGCTGGCCCGGCCGTCGGACACCGTGACGGTGACGGTCTTTTTGCCGGGTTCCGAGCCGGAGTCCTGGAAGCTGAGCAGGCCGTCCGGCCGGACTTTCACCTGGTCGCGGGGGTCGCTGCTGGTCGCGCCGACAACAAAAAGGTCGTCGCCGTCGGGGTCGGCCCAGTCAGTGAGGATGTTCTGGCTGACCACTTTCCCGGACTGGACCACCAGGGTGGTGTTGCGGTTGGGTTTCTGCCGCGGCGCCGCGTTCTCGCCGGGCGGGATGATGTTGAGGGTGACGTCAGCGGAGGCGGACAGGCCGCGTCCGTCGTCGACCGTGTATTTGAACGTTTCGGAGCCGGTCTTGTCCGCGCCCACGCTGACCTGGAAGCCGGTGGCCCCGTAGATCGGGGCGAGTGTCCCGGACTTGAGCGGCTCCGGGGTCCGGACGGTGAGGATGTCGCCGTCCGGGTCGCTGTCGTTGTCCAGGACCGGGAGGATGGTGGTTTTCCCGGCGCGCACGCCGAAGGTGTCCGGTTTGGCGGTGGGCGGGCTGTTGGGCTTGGTGCGGTCCGGCAGGACGGTCTGCTGCACCTCGTCTGCGGAGTCCTTGTCAGCATCATCCGAGGTTTGTTTGGGCGGGATGACGTCGTCCCAGTTGTTCACCAGCTGCATGTTCTGGTTCACCAACCACACATTCCCCGAATTCACATCATTAAGCACCACCACATCCCGGTTCACCCGGAACACATACGACGGCGACGCAGACGCCTTCGGGACCTCGACGTTCTTATCATCAACATCACTCACACAATCCCGCACATACTTATTCGCCCCAGCCCACGCAGCATGCACACACCCACCCAACTGCACCGGAGCCGCAGGAACACCCTGACCCCCAAACGTCACCGTCTTCGCCGTCGAACCATCCAACGGCACCTCCAACAACGCCTTCGGCGTCGCCACAGCCACCGCATCCGCCCCCGGACCAGGCTGCTGCAACCGCGCATCCCGCGCATCCGCCAACCCCAACTCACGCCCGCCCGGCAACAACAACTTCCCCCGGCCAGCATCCAACAC
>NZ_JBFTHI010000024.1:0-3202 GCF_056394165.1 Arthrobacter sp. 10T416
GTTACGGCGGTCATAGCGTGGGGGAAACGCCCGGTCCCATTCCGAACCCGGAAGCTAAGACCCACAGCGCCGATGGTACTGCACCCGGGAGGGTGTGGGAGAGTAGGTCACCGCCGGAACACTATTACAGGTCGAGAGCCTCCAACCACTAGGTTGGAGGCTCTCCCACTTTAACCACACAACCAACACCGACAGACCGGCACAGGCGGACGGTCCCCGGCAGACCAACGCACCACACAACAAGCGACGCGGTCAGCGCGGGAACCTGCGGCGGTGGAACCAGGCGAGCAGCTCCACCGCGAGGCCCGCACCTGCGCTGACGGCCAGTGCGGCAGCCAGCATCCCGGCCGGCGGCCAGCCAAGAATGAAGAAGTCCTGGGCCAGCGGGATGTTGAAGAGAATGACCAGTGCGGCGCACATGCCCGCCAGCACCCCGGCCCGTCCAGCGTTGAGCGGCCTGGACACCACGGCCAGGATCCAGAGGCCCACCACCGACAACGTCAGCACCGAGGCCGAGCGCACTGCTTCGGCGTCCGGCGCTCCAACCAGCGGTGCGCACGCATGCAGGATAAACAATGAGCCGGCCGCGATCAGCCCGGCCGGCAGCGAGAACCAGAGGGACCGCCGCAGAAAGCCGGACCGGTACCGGCGAGCATTGGGCATGAGGGCCAGGAAAAATGCCGGAATGCCGATGGTAAGGCCGTCGGTAAAGGACAACTGGCGGGGGAGGAACGGAAAAGGCCACTGCAGCAGCGCAAAGCTCACCGCGATGGCAATTGAGTATGCGGTCTTGCTGAGGAACAGGCTGGAAACCCGTTCGATGTTGGCGATCACCCGCCGCCCCTCCGCCAGTACTTCCGGCAGGCGGTCGAACCGGCCGTCGAGCAGGACCAGGCGCGCCACGGCCTTGGTGGCCGGCGCCGCTGAATCCATGGCAATGCCCAGGTCTGCTGACTTCAGCGCCAGGGCATCGTTGACGCCATCGCCGGTCATGGCGACGGTGTGGCCAAGCCGCTGCAGGGCAGCCACCATGTCCCTCTTTTGATCGGGGGTGACGCGGCCGAAAACAACATTGCCGTCCATCACCTCCTCGAGCAGCCCGGGCTCCTCCGGCAGTGACCGCGCGTCGAATCCCTCGGCCGCATCCAGGCCTACCCGCCGGGCGATGGCGGCCACGGTCCGGGGATCGTCGCCGGAAATGATCTTGAGCGTCACTCCCTCGGCAGCGAAAAACTCCAACGTCTGGCGGGCATCCGGCCGGGGCTGTTCGCGGAACGTCAGGAGCGCAACGGGCCGGAGACCTTCGGGGAGCTCCGGAGTCCTACGGGACTCCGCGGGGCGGTCGGCGCCCGCCAGCAACAGCGTCCGCAGGCCGGAGCCGGCCAACTCGCCGGCCCTGGCGAGCACGGCGGCATGGGGGCCGTCGGCCGGCGCCGGCAACACCATCTCGGGGGCCCCCAGCACCCAGGTGGGCGTTCTCCCGTTCCCCGTGCCAAAGGTGACACCGCTCCATTTCCGGGAGGAGGAGAAGGGGACATAGGAGATTGACTGGAAGCCGCCGTCGTCCTCAAAAGCTGTTCCCAGGCTGCGCGCTGTAGCGTTCGCTTCGGGTTCGGAAGCGAACCATCCCAGGGCATGCTCCCACCCGGGCTCCGGTGCGGCGGTCAGCTGGTGGACGTCCTCGAAGCGGAGGCCGCCTTCGGTCAGGGTTCCGGTTTTGTCCATGCAGAGGACGTCCACGCGGGCGAGGCCCTCGACGGCGGCGAGTTCCTGTATGAGCACCTTGTGGCCGGCAAGCCTGAGCCCGCCGACGGCGAACGCGACGCTGGTCAGCAAGACGAGACCTAGCGGGACCATGGCAATAACACTCGCGATGACGCCCACCAGGGCCGCCGTCCAGGCGCCGGAGCTGATGGCCTCCTGCCAGCCGCCGCGGGCCTGCAGTTCGCTGTTAACCACAAGCAACGCCACGGGCAGGATTCCCCAGGCAATCCACCGGAGCACCCGGTTCAGGCTGTTGCGGATCTCGGAGTTCACCAGGGAGAACCGCCTGGCATCGGCCGTCAACCGGCTCGCGAACGAGTCGGCCCCCACACGCGCCACCCGGGCCCTGCCGTGACCGCCCACAATGATGGATCCCGAGAGGACTTCGGATCCGGCGTCCTTGTCCGCGGGATCCGATTCGCCGGTAAGCAGGGATTCGTCGGCCTCCAGCCCTGCACTGTCCAGCACCGTGGCGTCGGCGGTAACCTGGTCCCCGGCGCGCAGGACCAGCACATCGTCACGGACCACGTCGGCCGTGGCGATCTCCTGGATCTTGCCGTCCCGCAGGACCCGGGCACGCGGGGCGTCAAGGATGGCGAGGCGGTCCAGGGAACGTTTGGCGCGGAACTCCTGGACGACGCCGATTGCGGCATTGCCGGCAGCTGCCAGTCCGAAGAGCGCATCCTGCCAGCGGCCCAGCAGGAGCAGGACCAGAAAACTCGAGCCGACGATTGCATTGAAGAGTGTGAGTACGTTGGCGCGAACAATCTGCCAGAGGCTCCGGCTGGTTTTGTCCGGAACCCGGTTGTCCAGGCCGCCTTCGATACGGGCGGCGACATCCTGTTGCGAAAGTCCTTCGGCGGCCGGTCCGGACACACGCCGATGGACTGTCAGTGGTTCCTGGCGCCGGCGTTCTGCCCTCACCCCCTGATCGTATCCGGGGACGCAACCGAAAGTGATGGAGGATACAACCTCCATCCGCGACGCCGGTGCGCTTTTGTGGTGGCCGCCGGCCGGCCCGATGTGGCGGGAAGCGCGTGATTTCAAGGGATAGCGGGCCCAGGACGTCGCCTCCGGAGCCCGTTTGCGGATGGGCCCGGTTGGGTGTATTGTTTTCTAAGTCGCCGCGAGGGAGGCCAGCGAAAAGCTGGAGTACCGGAGGCGGCCCATCCCCTAAAAATAATTCAAAACCAGGTTCTTTCGACTTTTCTGTCGCTAAGGAATTTTGGTGGGGATGGTTCGTCTGTTGATTCAGGTCCGGGAAATCGGATTTGCATTGGGAGTCTGAACCCGGTAAGTTTGAAAAGTTGCTCCGGAGCGAGTCGCGGCCCTGTATTGGGGTTGTGGTGGTGCCGGGTGTGTCTGTTGTTTGAGAACTCAATAGTGTGCCAAGTTTGTTGATACCAATTGTTTTATTGATTGGTTGTTTTGGCTGTGT